>CAZHED010000013.1:0-116679 GCA_964531095.1 uncultured Polyangiaceae bacterium
GCGCGGTGCTGTATCCGGCAAACACCGGTGGCCGCGGAGTCCAGAGCTCGAGCGGAGTGCCCGCGACGTCGACGCGCGAAAACGAGTTCCACTTCATCGCCAATGTCGGCGGCTGGCGCTGTCCCTTGATGAATCGCAAATCATAAAATCGAAGGCGCGTGTTCGCGATCCCGAGGACGGAGAGGGCGAGCGCGAGCGCGATGGCGGCGTCCCGCCCGAACCGCGCGGCGCCGCCCGCGAGCACCGCGCCGGCGACGCAAGCGATGACCGAGGCAAAGAGCACCGCGGTGGGCGCGCCGAAGAGATTGGTCGCCGGGATGAAGACCAGGCACGCGGCCGCCGCCCCGAGAAGGTCGCAAAAGTAGAGCCGATTGGCCTGCGCCGCGCGATGGGTGAGGATGAGCGAGACGACGAGGCCGCCGCACAAAAAGGGCACGGCGCACAGGACGTATACCGCCGCGATCCGCAGCCAATTGCGCGCCGATGTATCGAGCGAAATCGGGAGACGAAACGCAACGCCGACCGCGACGACGGCGGTGAGGGCGAAGAGAATGGCGCACCCCACGAGCTGCGGCCGCAGGCGCTCTTCGGAGAATCGGTCCGGCAGGAGGTTGACGAGCAAGCCGCTCACGCCGAACCCGAGCATGGCCAGCGAGACGACCATGAACGAGAGGTGATAGAACATCGTCACCGAAAAAATTCGCGTCAGCAGAAGCTCGACGAGGAGCACCGCGAAGCTGATGAGCAAGATGCCGGCGTCGAAGCTCGTCGGTCGTCGAGTCAGCGCTTGCACGGGATTTCGCCGGGGGTTCATGGGCTCTGCAAACCTCGAGTCGAGGCACCGAACGCGGACCCATGGCTCGGTCTCACATTCGCTCGCCGATGGCGCGGCTTCGATATAACAGAACCGGTCATGCAAGGCGTAGATCAACCCGCGGGCGGGGTGGCCGTGGAGAGGCCGCCGCGGCGGGAGCCCGCTGACGAGCATTCCCTCGGAAAGCGCCCTGCATCACCGCGCAAGACGGCCGACGCCCTCGCCGCGTACGCCGGGGCCGCGGGGATATCGATCGCAGCTGCGTTCATGCTCCTCAACCTCCGGAAGGCGGATTTTCACGTTCCTTTCGCCTACCGGGGAGATGCCCTCGCGTACGCACTGGCTGTCAAGTCCACGCTGGATCACGGCTGGTGGTGGACCAATCCGAGCGTCGGTGCCCCGGGCAGTCTCGACTTGTACGATTTTCCCTTTGCCGCGCACGACACCGTCCACTTGCTCCTGATCAAGGCGATGTCGGCCTTCAGCAGCGACTGGGCACTCCTTTTCAACCTCTATTTCTTGCTCGGATTCCCCCTCATCACCCTGACGTCCATGGCGGTGCTCCGCCATTTCCGTGTCGGATACGGCCCGGCGATCGTCGCGAGCGTTCTTTATTCGTTTCTGCCGAGCCGTCTTCTCAAAGGCGAAGGGCACCTGTTTCTCGACGTGTTCTTCGAAGTGCCGCTGGCGATACTGGTACTGCTCTGGGTTTGCAGCGACGAGCCTCCGCTCTTTCGCGACCGCGTCGGAAGCCGCTGGCCGCGCATCGAGCTGCGCCGCGCGCGCTCCTGGGGGTCGCTCGTCATCTGCGCGCTCCTGGCGACGACGTCGTTCTACTACGCAGCGTTCGCCGGATTCCTTCTCGTCGCAGGCGGAATCTGGAGCTCCGCCCAGAGGCATTCCATACGCAACGCGCTTTCCGGCGCAGCGCTCACGTGCGCCATCCTCGTTGGGCTGGCCGGCGGCGTCCTTCCGAGCGTCGCGTACCACGCGCGCCACGGGCCGAACGCGCTCGCAGAGCGTGTCGCCTATGAGGCAGAGATCTACGGTCTGCGGATCACCCAGTTGCTCGTTCCCGCCGATGGCCACCGGCTCCAGGCTTTCTTGGATCTCAAGCGGCGCTACAACCGGGCTCCGCAGGCGGACGAGGGGCACTCGACGTCGCTCGGGCTCGTCGGAAGCGCCGGGTTCATTCTCCTGCTCGGCGTCGCTCTGTCCGGGAGACACTCCGCGCGCCCGGAGGAGCACGTCTTGCGGCCGCTTGCGGTACTCAATCTGATGGCGATCCTCCTGGGAACCGTCGGCGGGCTCGGATCGCTCTTCGCGCTCCTGGTCCACCCGCAAGTTCGTGGCTACTTGCGCATCAGCGTCTACATCGGGTTTTTTGCCCTGTTCGCGGTCGCGCTGGTTCTGCAGCGGCTCGAGCGACGCCTGCCGGTCCTGGGGCGCTTCGCGTTCCCCGTCGTTCTCGGGCTGGGGCTGCTCGATCAGTCCACGTGGTATGCGGTTCCTGCCTACGCCTCGACGAAGAAGGAGTACGCGAGCGACGCCGGCCTCGTACGCCGCGTCGAAGCCGCGCTGCCCGCGGGGGCGATGGTCTTCGAGCTTCCGTACATGCGTTTTCCGGAGATGCCCAGTATCCAAAACATGGACACGTACGATCCAATCCGGCCTTACCTGCACTCGCATACGCTGCGCTGGAGCTTTCCGACCATGCGCAATCGCGAAGGCGATCGGTTGGCACAAGACCTGACGAACGGCGGGCCTGGCCGAACGCTACGGTCGCTCGCGGACCTCGGCTTCGGAGGGGTCCTGGTCGATCGCGACGGATACGCCGATCGTGGGGCTGGCATCGAAGCCGCGTTTCACGACGAGCTCGGCGTCGCGCCGCTGGTCAGCGAGGACGGTCGTCTGACCTTCTTCGACGTCACGGACTACGCTCGACGACGTCACGCGAGTATGTCTCCCGAGGAGCTCGCCAGCGACCGGGAGATCGCCGCCCACCCGCTATCCATCCTGTGGGACGGCGGCTGCTACGGGGTCGAGTACAACGAAACGAAGAAACCATTCCGGTGGTGCCGGAAGACCGGTGAGCTCCGCATTCGCAACGATGCGTCGTTTCAACGAAAGGCTTCCATCCACATGAAGTTCTACGCGGCGCGAGCTCCAGCCCGGCTGAGGCTCGACGGGCTCCTGTCCGGCCAGCTCGACCTCACCGGCGCTGCTCCTCTCGATCGCGAAATCGACGTGCCCCCGGGGGAATACATCGTCCGATTCGACTGCGACGGGCGACCCGCGGACGCTCCCGGCGACCCGCGGACGATGGTGTGGCGGGTGGCCGACTTCTCGATGGAGGAGATTCGATAGCTCGCACACTTGGGCGCTCGCCCTTCCGGCGCATACCATGCCCTGCCCCCCATGACCGACGCCAATGTCACCGCCTACCCCTCGACCAAGCCGCCCCCGGCCGGGCCGGAGGGCGCCCCACCGACCGCTCGACCGCGCACGCTCATCGTCACCGACAGCCTCGCGAAGTACTTCCCGCTTCGCTCGGGGTTCTTCGAGACGTCGGCCCGGTTCGTCCGCGCGGTCGACGGCGTATCGCTCCGCGTGCGAGAAGGGCAGACGATGGGGCTCGTCGGCGAGAGCGGCTGCGGAAAGAGCACGCTCGGGCGCCTGATGCTGCGATTGCTCGACCCGACCTTCGGACGCGTCGTCTTCGAAGGCCGCGACATCACCCAGCTCTCCCAGCGCGAGCTGCGGCCGCTCCGCCGACGGATGCAGATTATCTTTCAGGACCCCTACTCCAGCCTCAACCCGAGGATGACCGTGCGCGAGATCGTCGGCGAGGCGATCCGCATCCACAAGCTCGCGAAGACCCGCGACGACGAAGAGGCCCGCGTCGTCGACCTCCTGGAGAAAGTGGGGTTGCGCGGCGATGCGCTGAATCGCTATCCGCACGAGTTCTCCGGCGGCCAGCGCCAGCGCATCGGTATCGCCCGCGCGCTCGCGGTCGAGCCCCGGTTCATCGTGTGCGACGAGCCGACCGCCTCGCTCGACGTGTCGATCCAGGCCCAGATCGTCAACTTGCTGGTCGAGCTTCAAGAGACGATGGGGCTCTCGTACCTCTTCGTCTCCCACGATCTGGCCGTGGTGCAGCACGTGAGCCATCGCGTTTCGGTCATGTACCTCGGGCGGATCGTCGAGCAGGCCGAGGCCGAAACGCTCTACGCGGGGCCGCGCCATCCGTACACCCACGCCCTGCTCGCGGCCGCGCCGCGGCCCGATCCGGAGCACAAGCGCGTGCGCCTCGTGCTCGAGGGGGACGTTCCTTCGCCGATCGACCCACCGAGCGGGTGTGCGTTCCATCCGCGATGCCCGCGAGCGATCCGCGGCACGTGCGACCGCGAGACGCCGCCGCTCGCCGAGGCGGTGGCGGGCGACGGCCACAAGCTCGCGTGCTGGAATCCGTACGAATAGCCCTCCATGCTACACACGTCGCGTGGGTCTCCCCGCGCGCATCGGCCGATACGAGGTCGAGCTTCTGCTCGGCGAAGGAGGGACGGGACGGGTGCTCCTCGCCCGCGACCCGATCCTCCGGCGGCAGGTGGCGATCAAGATCCTGCGCGACGACCTCGCCCTCTCGCCCGAAGCGCGCCACGAGCTCACCGAGCGGATGCGCCAGCAAGCGTGCGCGGCTGCCACGCTCGCGCATCCGGTGATGGTGGCCCTGCACGACATGGGGGACGACGAGCGGGTCGGGCTGTATCTCGTCTTCGAGCTGGTGCGCGGCCCCAGCCTTCGCGAGCGCTTGCACGACGGGCCTCTGCCCGCCGAAGACGTCGCGCGCCTCGCCCTCGCGCTCGGGCCTGCGCTGGCCTACGCGCACGCGGCCGGCCTGGTCCACGGCGGCGTAAAGCCGGAGAACATCATGCTCACGGCCACCGGTCCGAAGCTGACGGACTTCGGGCTTTGCCTGCGCGATGCCCGTCCTCCCGCGTACAGCGCGCCCGAAGTGCTCGCGTCGAGCGCGTTCGGGCCGCCGTCCGACGAGTTCGCGCTGGCCGCCTCGATGTACGAGGCGCTCACTGGCCGGCGCGCGTTCCCGGGCGACGACCCAACGGCTGTCGCCGCGACCATCGAGTCCGGAAAACATGCCTCGCCTAGGTCGGTGCTCCCGGCGTTGCGCGGCTTCCTGCAATTGGACGCGATCTTCGGCCGCGCTCTCGCCAAAGACCCGCGCAGGCGCTTTCCGTCGTGCGACGCGTTCGCGTCCGCCCTCGCGGGATCGCTGCAAGGGCCGCGCGTGACGTTCTTGGCGACGCCGGGGCCTCTGCGCACGAGCATCACCCGCGCGACACGACGCTGGCAAAACGGGGTGGCGCTCGTCGCCGTGGCGGTGATCGTTGCCCTTGCGCTGGTCGGAAGGCTACGGCAGCCCGGCGGCGGGACGAGCGCGCCGCCGAAGAGCGTCGCAAGCGCGCCCGACAAGCCGGCGGCTCCGATGCACCGCGTCGTACCGCCGCGGGAGGCCACCGGTTCCACACGCCCCGCCCCTTCCTCCGCGCCCTCTCCACCTGCTGGCAGCTCGGAATTACCTGCGGCGCCGACGTTTCCGTCAGGTGTCCGTTTGGCCCCGCGCGACGTGGGGTCCGCCGACAATTGACGCGCTCCGTCCGTCGACCCCTAGCGGGGCGCCACCGCGCCGAACTAGACTGCCAACCGCCACGATGTCCGACCATTCCGCGCCCATGAACGCCGAGCCGCACACGCAGAGCATGATGGCAAAAACGAGCCCGTTGACGAGCGGTGGGCAGCCGACGCTGGACCACCTTGCGCATCTTTACCGCGAGATGCTGCTCATCCGCCGCGTCGAAGAAGAAAGCGCCCGCGGCTACGCCGAAGGAAAAATCGGTGGCTTCTTGCACCTCTATATCGGGCAAGAAGCGGTCGGCGTCGGCGCGCTCGCCGCTCTTCGCCCCGACGACTACGTGGTCACGACCTACCGCGACCACGGCATTGCCCTGGCCAAAGGCATGAGCGCTCGCGCCCTTTTTGCAGAGCTCTTCGGCAAGGTGACGGGCTGCTCCAAGGGATTGGGCGGGTCGATGCACATGTTCGACAAGGAGCATCACATGCTCGGGGGATACGGCATCGTCGGCGGGCACATCCCGCTGGCCGCCGGCGTCGCTTTCGCGAGCAAGTACCGCCAGGACGGGCGCGTCACCCTCTGCTTCTTCGGCGAAGGGGCGGTGAGCATCGGCGGGTTCCACGAGGGGATCAGCCTGGCGGCCCTCTGGCGCCTGCCCATCGTCTTCATTTGCGAAAACAACGAATACTCGATGGGAACGCCGCTCTCGCGGTCGATGTCGGTCGAAGACGTGTCGCTCAAGGCGCTGGGCTACGGGATGGACCGCGACCGGTTCTTCGCCGACGACGTCCTCGAAGTCGAGCGCCGCATCGGGGAGGCGGTCAAGCGTGCTCGGGAAGAGAGCTTGCCCACGCTGGTCGAAGTGCGGACCTACCGGTTCCGCGGTCACTCGATGAGCGACCCCGCCAAGTACCGAACCCAAGCCGAGCTCGACGAGCACAAGAGGCGTGACCCGCTGCTCCGGGCCCGAGCGAGTCTGATCGAGCAAGGGGCCCCCGAAACGAGGCTCGAAGGAATCGAAAAAGCGGTCGAGGTCGAGCTCGCCGACGCGCTCCAGTTCGCCGCCGAGAGTCCCGACCCGGATCTCGGCGATCTCGAGGCGGCCACGTACAAGGGCCCGTTCGCCTACTAGTCCCTGACCCCCGGCACATCCATGACAAGAACGCTGAGATTCCGAGAAGCGCTGCGCGAGGCGATGGTCGAGGAGATGGACCGCGACGACCGCGTGTTTCTGATGGGCGAAGAGGTCGGCTACTACCAGGGCGCCTACAAGGTCAGCGAAGGGATGCTCGACAAGTTCGGGCCGAAGCGGGTGGTCGACACGCCGATCGCCGAGGCGGGCTTCGCCGGCATCGGGGTGGGCGCGGCGATGGTGGGCCTCCGCCCGATCATCGAGTTTATGACCTGGAACTTCAGTGCGGTCGCGTTCGATCAGATCCTGAACAACGCGGCGAAGCTGCGGCAGATGTCGGGGGGGCAATTCGAGTGCCCGATCGTCTTTCGCGGGCCGAACGCAAGCGCCGCCCAGGTCGGCAGCCAGCACAGCCACGCGATGGAACACTTTTACGCAACCATCCCTGGACTGAAGGTGGTCGCCCCCGCCTTCCCGGCGGACGCGAAGGGGCTGCTCAAAGCGGCCATCCGCGACGACAACCCGGTGCTGGTGATGGAGTCCGAGACGCTCTACGGCGTACGCGGCGAAGTGCCCGACGGCGAGAACGTAGTCCCGATGGGCAAGGCGCAGATCGCGCGCCCGGGGAAGGACGTGACCATCGTGGCGTACTCGCGCATGACCCACGTGGCGCTCGACGCAGCCGCGGCCCTCGAAAAGGAAGGCGTATCCGCCGAGGTGATCGATCTCCGCAGCCTGCGGCCGCTCGACGAAGACACGATTGTCGCCAGCGTCGAGCGCACGCACCGCCTCGTCGTCGTGCACGAAGGATGGCCCTACGGCGGCGTGGGGGCCGAGATCGCCGATCGCGTGCAGCGCCTCGCCTTCGACGCGCTCGACGCGCCCATCTTGCGGGTGACCAGCCTCGACGTTCCGATGCCGTACAACAAGAAGCTCGAGCAAGCCTGCATGCCGCAGGCGGACCGTGTCGTCGCCACCGTCCGTCGACTGCTCGCGCGCGGGAGGGCGTGATGGCCAAGATTCTGGAGATGCCAAAGCTGTCGCCGACGATGGAGGAGGGGGTCCTCTCGACGTGGCACAAGAAGGAAGGCGACGACATCGGGGTGGACGATCTGCTCGCCGAGGTCGAGACGGACAAGGCAACGATGGAGTTTCGCGCCTTCGACAAAGGCACGCTCCTCAAGATCCTCGTGGCGCCGGGATCGCAGGTGAAGCTCGGCCAGCCAGTCGCGATCGTGGGAGCGCCGACGGACGATTTGTCGGCGTTCGCGTCGCTTTCCGCGGCGACGGGCTCCCCGGCTCCGCCAAAAGGAGAACCAGCCCCGGCGGCGCCGGCCGCCGAGGCGAGGCCCGCGGCCGCCCCGGCGCCAGCACCGCAGCGCAAGCCGTCGGTGGTCAGCGTGCTCGATCGAACTTCGTATGCCGCGGAGGCACCGGTGGGCAATGGGGGAGTGTCCGACGGAGGGCGGGTGCTCGCGTCGCCGTACGTGCGAAAAGTGGCGCGCGAAAAGGGGATCGACCTCCACGGCGTGCTCGGAACGGGAACGGGCGGGCGCGTCGTGGCGTCGGATCTCGAATCGATGCCCGCGCAGGCGGCGCGTGGGGCGACTGCACTCGCCAGAGTACCGCCGGCGCAAGCGCCGGTCGTGCCCGTTCCGGCGGGCGACGAGCCCGAGATTCGCCCCCTTTCGCCGATGCGAAAGACGATCGCCCGGCGGCTCACCGAGTCCAAAGCGACGGTGCCGCACTTCTATTTGTCGATCGACGCCGACGCGGCCGGCCTCGTGAAGATCCGAGAACAGATCAACGCGGAGCTCGCAGCGGCCGCGGGTGGAAAAGACAACGGCGCGGCCGCGCCGCTGAAGGTCTCGCTCAATGACCTGATCATCAAGGCGTGCGCCGTCGCGCTCGTCCACGTACCGGAGTGCAATGCGAGCTTCACCCCCGAGGCGCTCGTTTTCCACAAACGCGTCGACATCTCCGTCGCGGTGGCCATCGCCGACGGACTCGTCACGCCCGTCTTGCGGCACGCCGATCAGAAGAGTGTCGTCGCGATCGCGATCGAAGTGCGCGAGCTCGCCGCGCGGGCTCGGGCGCGCAAGCTGAAGCCCGAAGAGATGCAAAACGGGACGTTTTCGATTTCGAACCTCGGCATGTTCGGCATCGACGAGTTCGCGGCCGTCATCAACCCCCCGGAGGGGGCGATCCTCGCCGTCGGCCAGGTGCGCGACGTCCCGGTGGTCGCCGATGGGGCCGTCGTGCCCGGCAAGCGCATTGCTCTGACGCTCTCCTGCGATCACCGTGTGGTCGACGGCGCCGTCGGCGCGGCGTTTCTCGCCGAGCTGCGCCGCCTCATCGAGCGCCCGCTCCGGGTGCTCACCGGGTGAGCGCGTGACGCGATCTTCGCCGCTGGCGGTGCTCGCGCCCATCGCATTCGGCGCGCTCGTCGCTCCGCTGGACGCACGAGCCCACCGACCGCAGCGGCCGGAGGCGTGGTGGATCGGGCTGGACCAGGCGGCGACGAGCGCACCGGCGGAGGGCTTGCGAATGCTTCGCGCGATGCCGCGCGGCCGCGTCCGTATCCCCGGTGGCACGTTCTCGATGGGGTCGTTGCCCGCCGCGATGGCGCGCGCTCTCGAGCTCTGCCAGCGCGAGGTACAAGCCTCGGTGTGCCACGATGACGGCATCCTTGGTCTGGTGCGCGCGGAAGGGGTCGCCCACTCTGTGACCCTCTCGAGCTTCGAGCTCGACCGGACGGAAGTGACGGTCTCGAGCTATGCCCGGTGCGTGTCGGCCGGTTCGTGCTCCCCCGCCGAGATCTCGCCCGACGACGATCGCTTCGCCCGCCCGGATCTTCCCGTGACCCACGTTCGCTGGGACGATGCGAACGCCTTCTGCCACTGGGCAGGCGGCCGTCTGCCGACCGAAGCGGAGTGGGAGTACGCGGCGCGAGGTTCGGAGGGACGCGAGTTCCCCTGGGGAGCCGTGTACAACGCCCACCTCGCCAACCACGGATCGGCCGCGGACGATTGGACCGACGGGACCGACGGCTTCTTCGGCCTGGCCCCCGTTGGCTCGTTCCCCGACGGCGCCACCCCCCTGGGCCTATTCGACATGGCCGGCAACGTCGCCGAGTGGGTTGCAGACATCCTCGAGTTCGACCCGATGGGGCTGCCCCTGCCCTACCCGGACGCGACGGAGGTCGACCCGCGGCCGAAGTCGGGTGACGGGGGATTGCACGTCGTGCGCGGTGGTTCGTACGTCGACGGCGCGATGTGGCTCCGCGGCGCCGCGCGCGACACCACGTCCGCGCCGCATTCACCCTGGGTCGGCTTCCGCTGTGCGGCCGACGTTCGATGAGGATCGCGCATTTTTCCGACTTGCACCTCTACGCGCGTGGCGACACCCCGGCGTGGCGGTTCCTGAACAAGCGCTTTACGGGCTGGGTCAACCTTCGCGCCAGGCGCGGCGACATCCACCGAGCCGGATACGTCGCCGCGATCGCGCGAGAGATTGCGCGGCTCGGCGTGGAGCACGTGGTCGTCACGGGCGACATGACCAACCTCGCCCTCGAGGCGGAGTACGAGCTCGCACGCGACTTGCTCGAACGCGAGCTGGGGCTCGACCCGTCGCAAGTTACCGTGGTGCCCGGCAACCACGACGTCTACACGCGCGGTTCGCTGGTGTCGCGGCGCTTCGAGCACTACTTCGCACCCTGGTTGCGCAGCGACCTACCAGAGCTCGCGGCCGAGGCGAACGGCGGGCGGTTCCCGATCGTGAAGCTTCGAGGGAGCGCGGCGATCATCGCGCTATCGAGCGCAGTTCCCCGCCTGCCGTTCGTCGCCGCGGGAGAGCTCGGAAGCGCGCAGATCGCGGCGCTGGGGCGCATTCTCGAGCACCCGGAGGTCGCTCGGCGCACCGCGGTCATCGCGATGCACCATCCCGCCGTGTACCGCCGCTCGCGCCTCAAGATGTATCTGGAAGGCTTGCGCGACGCGCCCGCGCTCATCGCCCAGCTTCGTCCACTGACGGGCGGCCTTCTGCTGCATGGTCATCTGCACCGGCGCATCCAGCGCGAGGTTCCGACGGGCGCCGGTCGCGTCAACCAGGTGGGGGCGACGAGCGCATCGCTTCATCACGATGCGGCGGACCGCATGGCGGGGTTCAATGTCTACGAGCTCGGAGAGGCCGGCGTCGAACGCGTACGGGCGTACGTTTACTCGCCGGAGGCGGGGGTGTTTCGCCCCGAGAGCGTGCCGAAGCACGTGTGAGACCGGACGCGCTTGGCGCGTCGTTCGAAGTCCCTTCTTGGAAAATCGCCAGCCTAGCCCACGGCCAGCGCTTCGCCGTTCTGGCGTGTGACGTTGATCGCCTGGAGCCCCTTGGGACCCTCTTTGATCTCGAACTCCACGACCTCGTCCTCGAAGAGGCGCCTGCGGCCATCGCCCTGGATCTGCGAATAGTGCACGAAGACGTCAGGGCCGGCGTCCTGCTTGATGAACCCCCAACCCTTCTCGTCGTTGAACCACTTGACGCGTCCCACTGCCATCGGAATGCCTCCGTTTTCTTCTGCTCGGCGCTGCCGCTAGGCACCAACCAACTCCGCCGTACGCTAGGGGATGGCGTTCGCGGAGGTCAAGGTCGGATCGCGGGGCGCGCAGTTCGAGATTGACAGGAGGTTCCAATCTACGGTTTGGGGTGACCGCGCGGCCCGAGCGGCAATGCGTCCAGCTCCTCGATGTTGGCCTTCACCCGCGGGTCGTCGGGTGACAGCGCGCGCGCCTTCTCGAGCGCGGCTCGGGCATCGGCGCGCTCGCTCGGATCGATGGCCAGGGCTGTGGCCAGGTTGATCCACGCGCTCACCAGCTTGGGATCGATCCGCAGCGCCTCGCGGTATTCCGCGATCGCCTGGTCCACTCGGCCGGCCTGTTGCTGCGCGTAGCCCAGATTGGAGTGCAAGCTCGCGCGCCCTGGGTCGGCTCGAACGGCGCGCTGAAGCTCCGAGAGCGCGCGCGGCAGGTCCTGCGTCCCGAGCAGCGCTGTGCCGAGATCGGAGTGCGCGCGCGCGTCGTTATCGTCGATGCGCACCCGCGCCTCGTACTCGGCGATCGCCTCTTTCGTTCGGCCGGCCATCATCAGCGCAGTTCCGAGGTTGCCATGCCTCGCGGCGCTCCCCGGGTCCAACTCCACCGCCCGCGCCAGCTCGGTCACGGCTTCGCCCGCGTGCCCGGTGGCGAGCAGCGCGATGCCGAGCTGGGAGTGCGCTTCCGCATCGGCCGGCAAGAGCTGCGTGCCCTTACGGAGCGCTCCAACGGCGGCGCTGGCGTCACCGAGCAGCAGCAGGGCTCTCCCGAGCTCGACGAAGCCGGGCCCGAACGACGGCGCGGCCCTGGTCAGGACGGCCAAATCCTTCGCGGCCACCATGATTTCCGGGTTTCCCCTCCCCGCCGCGTAATCGAGGGGGACCTCGACCCGCGCGACCCGCACCCGCGCGAGGCCCACCGCCGGCGCCACGTTGCGCGGCGCTGCAGCGCGGGCCGCCTCGTAGTGCTTCCGTGCAAGCGTCAGATCGCCCTGGGTGAAAGCGTCGTCCCCCGCCGCGAGGTCGGCGTCGCCCGGCGCTCGGTTGCCAGACGACAGCGAAATGGTCGTCGGCAGCGGAGGCGGAAAGGAGGAACCCGCCGAGACAGGAGCCGCGGGCGGGGCCGCCAACGGCGCCGGGGCGGAGGGCGTCACCGGCATGGCCATCGGAGCCGGTTCCCGCGCGGCGATGGCAGGCGCCGCGGCTGAGGGCTGCGCCGATCCCGCGGAAGTCACCGTGGCAGCGGGACGCGGAGCGGCACCGCCACCGCACGCGGCCAACGAAAGCGCCACGGCCGCGGCGAGCGCCGGCCTACTCATGCCGCTTCACCACGGCCCACGCGTGCGCGATGACGTCGCGCGCGGCGTCGAGCGTCCGCTCCTGCGTCCGGGGGGTGCGCAGGCTCACGACCCCCGACGAGGGAGGCTTCGCGTCGAGCACAGATCGACTCGCCGCGCGCACCGCCTCGGGAACGCCGGGGTCGTCCGCCAAGGCCTCCACGTGCTCGACGTACGACCGCCCCCACGCCTCGTTCGGCTCGACGAGCAACGCCGCGTTGAGCGCCATGCCGGCCGCCCGCTTGACGCCCACGGCGCCTCCCCGCGCATCGCCGCGCTCGTAGGACGCAGCCGCGCGCCTCAGCTCACCGAGCGCAGCCCGAATCCATTCGGCCGGCGATAGCCTTCGAAGCCAATCGTTGGGATCGCGAACGAACTCGCCCATGGCTCCCCCGCGGTCTCACGAGCGCAGGTGCCGTGTCGCGTGCTCCTTCCCGTCGTAACGGAGCATCGCCGGCTTGCCCTCCGCGATCGTCGTCACGTTGACCGGACGCTTCCAGATACGAAGGAGGCTTCGCATCACTTCCCTCGCGTAGTCCTGTCTCAAGTCCAGCCCCTGGTGGTCGTGGCGAACGAGCAGCTCGCCCCGGTTCTCGAAGTTCGCATCTTCGACGTAGATGAACGGGTTGCCGCCGTTCGTGAGCTGAAAGAGGAGCTTGTCCTTCACGGACTTGAACTCCCGCGACTCGACCTCGAAGCGCTCGTTGCGGTTCGACCAACCGAAGCTGAAGAGCTTCTGCTCGCGCACGAACTCGGGCGTCAAGAACTCGTCGATGAACGTTACGTCGTTGTAGAGCGCGCGCACCTCGAAGATCTTCTTTTTTCCCAGGCCCAGGCGAAGGTTCCAGTTCTTCTTCGCTTCGAGATCGTCGCAGTCCTCCCACTCCTTGCCGAACTGCCCCTTGTTCCAGCGCTCTTCGATGTGGCGAAAGAGCTCCACACCGAGCTTGTAGGGATTGAGCCGGCCGCCGCTGGTCGCGAGGACCCCTGCGGCGTGATCCGCGTAGTCGATGATCTCGCTCGCATCGAGGATCTTCTCCGTCAGTAGCTTCGAATGCCAGTACGTCGCCCAGCCCTCGTTCATGATCTTCGTCTGCCACTGCGGCGCGAAGTAGTAGGCCTCCTCGCGGATCACCTCGAGGACGTCGTGCTCCCAGCGATCGAGGGGCGCGTGCTCGAGCAGGAAGACGAGAATGTCGCGCTCGGAGTGCTCCGGAAACTTCTTGGCCTTCTCTCGTTCGGCCTCGATCTTCTTCTTCTGTCGCTCGAGGTACTCCTCCGGGTTGATGAAGCTCTCCATGTACTCTTTCGCGCGCAGGCGCGGGATCTCGGTCGCCTTCGGCTCTTCGTCTTCGGTGGGGCGCTTCGGGCGACGGCCGCTGAACGGCGAATGCAGGTCCACGAGGTTTTCGAGGCTGAGACAATGGTCGATGAACTCCTCGACCTTGTTGATCCCCTGACGCGCCACGACGCGCCGCAGCCTGGCGCCGTGATTGGCCATCTTATCGATCCAGCGGCGGTTCGGGTCGTAGGCGCTCGGCCGCTTGACCGGGTCGACCGTTCTACCGCCGGTGTCGAGGTCGGTCGAACGGTAGCAGTAGTTGTTCTTGAAGAAGTCGACGTGCGCGTACACGTGCGCCATCACGAGCTTCTGATCGACCAGAGAGTTTCCTTCGAGCAGGTATCCGTACGAGGGGTTGTTGTTGATGACCATCTCGTAAATCTTCGAGAGGCCGTACTCGTATCCCTTGGCGAGGCGTTCGTACTCCATGCCGAACCGCCAGTGCGGGTAGCGGTTCGGGAACCCGCCGTACGCGGCGATCTCGTTCATTTGGTCGTACGTCAAGATCTCGAAGACCGTTGGGAAGAAGTCGAGCCCCGCCTCGGCCGCGAGCCTTTCAATCTTGTTCTGCTGCTCGCGCAGATACGCGGGAAGCGCCGTTTTCAGCGCGAACTCACTCATTTTCCCTCGCCCTCCGACTTTGTCTGGTCACCCATCACGCCCCCTTGCCGAGAAACTCTTTGATCGAACCAACGATCGCGTCCTTGTCGCGGATCTCGCTCGTGATGACACGCTCGTCTTTGCCGAAGTGCTCTCGCAAGTCCTTGATGAACTGCCCCGAGCCGTACGGGCTTTCGACCTGGCCATATGCAAACATGTTCGCGCGCGGCAAGATCTTTTGCTTGAGCACTTCGACGCAGAGCAGCGTGTCGTCCATCGACCAGTTGTCTCCGTCGGAAAAATGGAACGGGTAGATGTTCCACTCCGAGGGCGGGTAGTGGTCGTCGATGAGCTGCGAGCAGAGCTTGTACGCGCTCGAGATCATCGTTCCGCCGCTCTCCCTCGTGTGAAAGAACGTTTCGCGATCGACCTCGCGCGCGACGGCATCGTGGATGATGTAGCGGCTCTCGAGGCCTTTGTACTGGCGCGTGAGCCAGGCGTCGATCCAGAAGCTCTCGATGCGGACGATCTCTTTCTGTTCGTCGCCCATCGAGCCCGAAACATCCATCATGTAGACGATGACCGCGTTGGCGACGGGCTCGGCCTCGGTCTTCCAGCTCCGGTATCGCTTGTCGGACGGAATCGGCACGACCGCCGGGTTGCCGGGTACGTAGGTTCCCATCGCGATCTGCCGCTTGAGCGCCTCGCGATAAGTCCGCCTGAAGTTGCGCAGCGACTCCGGGCCGACGCGACGAATGCTCGTATAGCGATCCTTCGCGTTGATGATCTTGCTCTTGCCCTTGTCCTGAATATCGGGAAGCTCGAGCTCCTCGCCCAGAATCGCCGCGAGCTCGTCGAGCGTGACGTCCACTTCGAGGACGTGCTCGCCCGCGCCCGAACCCGCCTGGTGCCCGTCGCCCGGTTCCTGCGTGTCCTGGTCTCCCCCGACCGGATCACCCGGATCGCCGTCCCCTTGCCCCGCGCCGCCACGCTGTCGGTCGCCGAAGGAAAAATGGGGAATGTCGATCTGGGGGATGGGGATGGAGACCAGGTCCTTGCCCTTCCTACCGATGAGCTCCCCCTGCGAAATGTACTTTCGCAGGTTCTGACGGATCTTGCCGCGAACGATCGCTCGGAAGCGGGAGTGGTCCTGGTCGATCTTGAGCGACATCGACTGCAGTCTAGCGCGTTCCCCCCCCCCTTGCCTCGAGCGCCGTGCGTGCCAGCCAGAGACACGCGAGCGCATTGGTCACGGCCCAGACGCGGAGGAGCAAGGGGCCGCCGACGAACGCCACGTCACCGGCCCACGCCATCTGCACGAGCAGAGCGGCTGTTCCGAGCGCGATGCCGCCGATGAGCGGCCGAACGCGCCGGCTCGCAAACCCGAGGACGGTGAGCAGCAGAGCCGGTAGAGCGCTGGCCAGAAGCAACCACCTGTGCAGCCCCGCACCCACGAGTATCAGGTCCCATTCACCGACCGGCCGAGCCGCCAGCTCGACGAACGAGACCGCGCTCCCCGCATGAGACATCAACCCCAGAAGAGGGGATAGCGGGAACAGACCCACGCTCGTCGCGAGCGCCCCGAGGACCGCCCCAGGGGTGCGGGTCACCCGCCCGCCGCGCCTGCGGATGCGGCGCGCGACCGCCCACGCGAGCCCTAGCAGAACGACCGCACGAAGCGCAACGTGCGCCCAATAGACGTGAAACGCCGCCGCGGCCGCGTCGACGATCCCCGCTCCGAGGAGCTCCTCATCGTCGGCGTTCGCCGAGCCGGTCGGATGGCGAGCGGTCGACTCGAGCGCCCGCCGCACGGAAGCGCCGTCGGTCACGCCGAGCGATTCCAGCATCGCCGCGGCGCCGGCCACGTGGGGCGACGCCATGCTCGTGCCGTTGAACGTGCCAAAGACCTCACACTTGTCCCGGCCGCCGTTGCACACGGTCTGCTGCGTCACACCGACCCCGGGGGCCGCGATCGAAAGCTCCGGGCCTCGCGACGAAAACCAGGCGATCTTGTCGTTCGAGTCGGTCGCGCTCACCGCCACGACCCCCGGATATGCCGCCGGCCAGCCGACGCTCCGGCCGCTGTTGCCCGCGGCCGCGACGATCACGACGCCCTTGGCGAGCGCGTGTTTGACCGCGTCCTCGAGGATTCCGCTCTTGATCGGCCCTCCGAGCGACAGGTTGATCACTTGCGCGCCCGCGTCGGCCGCGTACCGGATTCCCTCGGCGACGTTCGCGACGGTTCCGAAGCCCTGCTTGCTGAGGACTTTGATCGGCATGAGCGTCGCGCAGAACGCGAGCCCGGCCGTCCCCACCCCGTTGTTGGTCGTTTGCGCGATCGTGCCGGCGACGTGCGTCCCGTGACCGTGGTCGTCGTAGGCCTCGTTCGAATCATCGACGAAGTTCCAGCCGCCTTCGCACCGGGTTCCCGCGAGATCGCTGCCGCGCGAGAATGGCCCCTTGTCGAAGCAGGCGATGCCCGTGTCGATCACGGCGACCGTCACGCCGCGGCCGCAGCTGTAGTGCCACGCGGCCTCCGCGCCCACGCGTTGCAGGTGCCACTGCTTGCTCGTATACAGCGGATCGTTTGGCACGTAGCTCGCGCGATAAACCGCCATGGGCTCGGCGTGCTCGATGCGCGGATCGCGCGCGAGCGCGTCGATGATCGCGGCTTCGCCGGATGCTGCGACCTCCGCTACTTCGATCTTGTCGTTCCCGGCGCTCCACCCGCTGTTCGGGCGCATGGCGATGCCATACTTGATCCCGATGTCGGCGAGGTCCGAGGCGGTCGCGTCGTCGCGCACGTCGACGGCAATCTCGCCGGGGATCGTGTCTCCTTCGCCGGCCTCGTCCGAGAACGTCGGCGCACCTTCGTCGAGGTCGGCCGCCCATGTGGCGGCCTGCGCTCCGGAGATCGTCCGGTCGACGGCCGGGGCCGGGCGAGACAGGAGCGCGATCGCAGCGATCGAGCCGACCGCGAGGGGAACGACGAAGGGGATTCGCATGGGGTCACCTGGAGCGGCTTGGGGCACCGACGAGAAGACGCGCGCATTGGCCCAGAAGCAGCGCGTGGACCAAGCAGACGCAGGCAAACGCGAGGATCGGGCGCAGCGCCGTCCACTCCAGGGCGACGCGTAGCCAGGGATGAACGAGCGACGGGGCGGCAGCCATCGCCCACGCCAGGAGCGCGCCCAGGCTGAGCAGGATGGAGCTGGCCAGCGCGTTCCATTTCGCGAGCCGCCCGACCCGCTGCGAAAGGTGCTTGTCGCGCGCAAGAAGGCGAACGCCCAACGGGAGCAGTCGAACGGCCAGCGCGGACTGCGCGAGGGCCATCGTCCCCACCGCGACGGTGGCCGCGGCACCCAGCGGACGACCGGCGCCGAGCGTGACTTGCAGATAGAGCAAGAACGCACACGCGGCCGGAACAAGCACCCAAAGGACCGCGATCTGCCCAACCGCGAAGCTCAACCAGGCGGTGATCCGAACGAGCGCAGGGGCGCGGCGGGATCGGGGCGAATCTCCCGCGGTGCCCCAGCTGAGGCGACCGCGTGGCTCGACGTACGCGTACAAGCACGTCGGTACAATCGTCGTGAGAAGCGCGGCGACGATAGCAACAATCGCGGTCGCGGTCGGCGCAATGGCGTTCGGCATCGTCACCCAACCCTAGCTTCGCATTTTGCATCGAACGCGCCACCGGAACGCGCTGGCTCTGCCGCGTCGCCCCGCGCACCGCGCTCGCGGCGCCTTCGACCCCGCGCTTGCCGCTCCCCTTGTCGCGTTATCTTGTCGCGTTATCGCGTGCTGGGCCCGGCGATCGCGTGTGCGGGCGCCGCAGTGGAAGGAACGGCGAAAGCGGGTTTGCGAGACAGGGCGGGGCGAGTGTGCACGGCCGGCAGCTCCCAAACGGACACGACCGGCGGCTCGGACGCCGACGCCCAGCATGCGCCCGTGCTGGACGTCACATGCCCCGCGGACGACGAGACCGGCGACGCGCTGGCGAGCGCGCGGGCCACGATCGACGAACACACGTCGTCGGGGCCGCCTACGACGGCGCGCGCGTGCGACGAGCTCCCCGACCGCACCCAGCTCGCCGCGAGGATGCCGGCGATCAGCGTGGCCACGGCGGCGGCGCCCCAGAGAACGCGAGGGGAGCCGAGCGGAGGCAGCGAAAGGTTCCGGACTGGTAGGGGCGGGACGGATGCTCGTTCGAAGACCGGGGCCGCAGGCGCGGTCGGAGGCCACGAGGCCCTCGGGGGAGAAGGAATCGGCAAGCGGTGGACGGGCACAGGCGATGGCCACGACATCGGTCGCGGCGCGCGCAGCGCAAAGCGCTCGTTCGTGAGCGCTCCCTCGGCATCGGCTCTCGGCGCTGGTCGTTCCGTGTCCGCCGAAGGAGAGTGGCGCGTCGCCATTTTCGTACCATGCCACAGACTCGAATCCGCGGAGCGCGCATTCCGGCGCGGCGTGAGCCAAAACCGATGGGCCCTGTCGGCTCCGCCTCCGCCGAAATCCAGTAACAGCGTAGTGTCCGTGGATCGACCTTCGGAGCGCCCCCGCACGCGAGCGGGTCAATGATTCGGACGCATGCGCTCGATGATCTCCGCCAACTGGGTCACGAGGGCCGGCCCCTTCTCCAGCGAACGCACCCCGAGCTGTTGCAAGAGCTCGACGTCGGCCCGCGTCGCGCGACTGCTGATCGACACGATGAGACACGCGTCGCCCAGCCGCATCCCTCGGAGCAGCATGCACACTTCGATGCCGTTGATGTCCGGCAGATCCAAGTCGACCAGCAGCAAGTCGGGAACGCGGCGGCGCACTGCACGGATGGCGGTTCGGCCGTCCCCGATGGTTTCGATTTCGGCGCCCGGAGCCGCTGCGCGCACGTAGAGCGCGAGCGCCCGACGCATATCCCCGTCGTCGTCCACGATGAGCACCGAGAAGGGCCGCGCCTCGGGGCCCGCGCCGACCCTGGACCGGAGCGCGCGCAGCTGCCAGAGAACGGCCTCGGCTCCCTGCGGCCGTTCCTGGGGGTCGGGCGCCATCAGCTGTGCCACCAAGTCGCCGAGCGCCGCGGGAACATCGGGCCTGAGCCTCGACACCGGCGGGAGGGGCTTGCGGACTTTCGAACGGTAAACCTCGCGGCTGTCTCCGCCGTCGAAGGGCGCGATGCCGCAGAGAAGCTCGTACGCCAGGACGCCCACCGCGTAGACGTCGAGCAGCGCCGCCGCCCCCTCGACGATGTCGCCGCTCAGCGCCTCCGGACCCATGTATTGCAGCGAACCAGCGGCGGTACGGTGGCCGGCGCGATCGGCGTGGGGGAGAACGAGGCCGAAGTCCATGAGGACGACCCGCCCGCCCGGCGCGAGCATGACGTTGCCCGGCTTGACGTCGCGGTGCACGAGCCCCGCGCCGTGCACGACGCTCAGCGCGTCGGCGATCGCCACGAGAAGGTCCAGCGCTTCACCCACCGCGAACCGCTCGCCGCGCCCGCGGCGCTCATCGATCATCCGCTCGAGGCTAAGGCCGTACACGCGTTCGAGCACGAGGAATGCGAGCCCGCGATGCTTTCCGATCGTGTGGACCGTGACGACACCGGGGTGGCGGATCGCGGCGAGCGCCCGTCCCTCCCGTACGAGGTAATCGGGCGCGATGCCGGGGCGTGCCACCTTGAGCGCGACCCGCCGGTTGAGCGCGCGATCGTGCGCGTCGTACACCTCTCCCATGGCACCGGCGCCCAAGAGCGCTCGGACCTCGTAGATATCGGCCACGATCTCCCCGGGCTCGAACCATTGGGTCATCGGCCCGCTCGAGACGCATGCTCGGCCAGGGCGCAGAGCTCGCGAAGCTTCTCGCGGACGAGCGCCTGCTGCGCCGCATCGGGCGTCTCCTCGACACGAGAGAGAACGTCGTCCAATTCGGCCGCAGCGGCCCCGAGCTCGGCGAATCCGTACACGCCGGCCGATCCGCGGAGCTTGTGGGCCGCGCGTCGCGCGTCCTCCCACGCGCCGCAACTCACCAGGGCCTCCAGCGCGACCGCCTTGGAGACGAGTGTTCCCGCGAAGTCGGCTCGCGCGGCCGCGATGAGTGCCTCGACCGCGGGATCGCTTGCCCGAGTCATCGCCCCACTCCGTGCAACTCCGCTCGGCAGAAGATATCGCGGATGCGCGCCGGGAGAGCGACCAAGTCGAACGGCTTGGAAATGACGTCGGCCACGCCGAGGGCGAAGAGGCGCGCGATTTGGTCATCGCTCGACATCGCCGTCAGAAAGACGACCGGAACGCGCTCGGTGTCCGGGTCGGCGCGCAGCGCCGCGAGCATCGCCGGCCCGTCGGTTCCGGGCATCGAGACGTCGAGGAGCAACAGATCCGGAGGGGCTCGCTTCGCCAGCTCGAGAGCCCCTTCTGCGCTGGCAGCAAGAGACACGCGAAATCCGCCAATGCGCTCGAGCGACAGCGCCGTGATTCGCCGGATATCGGGGTCGTCGTCAACGACGAGGATGGTGCGGGGCCGCACAATCCAAAGGGTACACGGACGGCGACGCGCCGGCCTCGCCGGATCGCGACGAGCCCAGTGGCGCAATGGCCCACACGGCCTCTCGTGTACCTCCCTGTCGCGCGACGGCCGCCGGCTGGCCCGTGTCGGGATACGCCCCCCGGCAAACCATCGAAATGACTCGCACGACACCGCGGCATGGACCGTGATGGCTCGGCCTTCGCACCATGGAAGCGCCCTGCCCCATCTCCCCCGCCATCGCGCTCTTGGTAGTCGCGGTCGTTGCTTCCGCGTGCGCCGTAACAAACGAGCCGGGGCGGGAGCGCGATTCCGGAACGGCCAGCGGGAGCGCGAGCGCAGGGGGTGTTGGCGTCGACGCTAGCGCCCGATGGTTCCACGTGTCGACACTCTCCTTCGCGGTCGTCGGCGACACGCGCCCGGCCACTGTCGACGACACCGGCGGCTACCCGCTCGCCATCATTACGAAGATCTTCGAAGACATTCAGTCACTCCGCCCGGCACCACCCTTCGGAGTGTCCACCGGCGACTACATGTTTGCATCGCCCGGCGGCGGCCAGGCCGCCGCGCAGCTCGCGCTCTATCTGCATGCGCGAGCCGCCTTCTCCGGCACCATGTTCCCCGCGATGGGCAATCACGAGTGCACGGGGGCGACCGCGTCCAATTGCGGCTCCGGAAACGCCGACGGCATCACCGACAACTACGCTCAGTTTCTCGCCAAGATGGTGCAGCCGCTCGGGCAACCGCGTCCCTACTATTCGTTCGACGTCGATGCGTCGACCGGCGCGTGGACGGCCAAGTTCGTCATTGTGGCCGCAAACGCGTGGGACGACGTCCAGGCGCGCTGGCTCGAAGCGACGCTGGCTCGAGCGACGACGTACACGTTCATCGTGCGCCACGAGCCGGCGTCGGCCACAGCCGCACCGGGAGTCACGCCGGCCGAGCGGATCCAATCGCAACACCCCTACACGCTGTCGATCGTCGGCCACTCTCACACGGTCGAGAAGACCGGCCCGAGGGAGGTGGTTATCGGAAACGGGGGCGCGCCTCTCACGTCGAGTCGCGCCAACTACGGATTTGGTCTCGTGCAGCAGCGAGCCGACGGCAACGTCCAGGTTGACGTATTGGATTACGAGACGATGAAGCCCGACACGAGCTTCTCGTTCGCGGTCACGCCCGATGGGGCACCCGTACCGTAGGCTCGTTCGCCCGCCGAAGGGGCCAAGTCCTGCGAGGCAGGCGTGCCCAGCGGAGCTCGGTACCATTCAATGGGGCACTGCACTAAGGTTCTTCTATGTCGACTGCTCGCCGATACCGGCACACCTACGGCGAATACCTCCAGCTGGAGAAGGCATCGCCCCTGAAGCTGGAGTATTCGGACGGGGAGATTTTCGCCATGGCGGGAGGCACGCCGGAGCATGGTGCGCTGGCGATGCAGTTCGTGCGCCTCGTTTCGACCTCGCTGCCCAGGGAGTGCACGGTCTATTCGTCCGACGTCAAGATCCGCGTCGCCGCAACGGACCTTGCAACCTACCCGGACATTTCGATCGTTTGCGGCCCGACCGAACGCGCGATCGACGATGCCAACGCCGTGATCAATCCTCGCTTCCTGATAGAGGTGACGAGCCCGTCGACCGAGGAGTACGACCGAGGCGACAAGGTAAGCCAATACAAACAGCTTCGATCGGTCGAGGCGGTCCTGCTGATCTCTCACCGCCGCCGGCAGGTGACGGTCGTGAGCCGGAATGGACCAAGTTGGTCGGAGAGGGAAGTGCGGGCGGGCGAGCTCGTGGAGCTCGAAGGGATCGCCTTCGGCGTCACCGACCTTTACTCGGTCGTCGAGATCGGCGGATGACTGGTGAACCCTAGAGCACCGAACCGGGTGGCTCCCGTTGCTCTCCCCTCGGCAGATCCACGATGAACGTCGACCCGACTCCGGGGGTGCTCTCGACCGCGATCGCTCCGCCCGACGCTTGCACGATCTGACGTGCGATCCAGAGTCCGAGCCCGAAGCCGCCGTAGTGACGGGCGGAAGCGGCGCGCTCGAAGCGCTCGAAGATGCGCCGTTGATGCTCGGGCGCGATTCCGATCCCATGATCGCGCACGATCAGGCGCGCGCTTGCGCCGTAGCTCGCCAGCTCCACCTCGATCGGATTGCCCGAGCCGTACTTGATGGCATTTGTGAGCAGGTTCGTCAGCACCTGGTCCATGCGCATTCGGTCCCACGAACCGAAGGAAGGGCGCTCGGCGCGAAACGAGATGCGGCTGCCGGCGCGCCGTGCCTCATCCGACATGCGCTCGATCGTTTCGTCGGCCAGCTTGGCCAAGTCGAACCGTTCCGGCTCGATGTGCAGTCGGCCGCCGCTGATTCGAGAGACGTCGAGGAGCTCGCTCACCAGCTTGGCCAGCCGCGTCACCTGACGAGACGCCACCTCAAGCTTCTCGCCCATCCGCCTCGCGGAGAACTGACCGCGACGCAGACTGTCGAGCTGCATCTTGAGCGGCGTGAGCGGGGTGTTGAGCTCGTGGCTCGCGATCGCGAGAAACTCGTCGCGCACGGCGACGGCCTCGGTGGCGCGCTTGAATAGACGCGCGTTGTCGACCGCCAGAGCGGCGCGACGCGCCAGCTCCTCCGCCATCGCGAGGTCGTCACCGTCGTACGCCGGACCCCGCGTACGCGCCAGCGACAGAACTCCGACCGTGCCCCCCCGCGTGATCAGAGGCGCGATGATGATCGACCGCAGCCCCAGTCGCGTGAGCGCCTCGAAGTGCCCGTCGCTGACAGCAAATTCGCGCAGCGCCTCGGGGGTCACGGTCCGGATGAGGACCGACGACCCCGATTCGAACGGGCCGCGCAGCGCGGGCGGGGGGCAGGCCGCGTCGCGGTACGGCTCGATGGCTCCGCGACTCGCCGCCTCGAGGGGCGCATCGGCCGCCGCCACTGCGATGGACACAACGCGCCCGTCCTCGAGCAAGTCCACCGCGCAGACATGGGAGAACCACTGCACCGCGAGGCGTGCCAGGGTCGTCAGCGTGGGGCCCACCTCGAGCGATTGGGCGAGCAGCGTGCCCGCGTCGGCGAGCAGGCGGAGGCGCTCGGTCGCGCGCAGCTGCCCTTCGAACAGCCGGGCTCTCTCGAACGCCACCGCGGCGCGATCGGCGATCTCGCTCACGAGGCTCAGCTCGTCGACCCCCAGAGCTTCGAAGTCCACGGCGCGAAACGCGCTCATGATGCCGATCGCGCGGCCCTGGACGAGGAGGGGTGCCACGATCAAGCTCCCGAGTCCGAGCTCGTCGGCGAACGTGGAGAACGGAGGCCGAAGCCGCTCTACGGCCGACGCGCCCAGCACTTGCGGCTCGCGGCGACGCAACACTTCTTCCGAGATCGTTCCCGGCTGGAGTCCGAGCGGGCGACCGATGAGGGGCTGCAGGCGCCGCTCGACGTTGTCGTCGATGGACGCGCACGCGCGGACCACGAACGAGCCTTCCGCGTCCGTGAGCGCGACGAGAATGCCGCACCGCATGACGCGCGCGATCGATCGTGCCACGCCCTCGACGTCGAGCTCTGCGGCGAGCGCGCGCGACGTGTCGGCGATGATGCGTAGGCGCCTGCGCTGCGCATCGGCGTCGCGGTACAAGTGCGCGTGCTCCACAGCCAGCGCGGCGCGTGAGGCGATCGATTCGACGATCTCGCGGTCCCATTCATCCGGTGCGCGCTGGGACCACCCCAGGGCGATGACCCCGAGAGTCTGTTCGCGCACTTTAAGCGGCGCGACGAACAGGTAGCGCGCGCCGAGCGCACGCAAAAGCTCCGCGTCTTGCGCTTCGCGGGCACCCCAGGCAAGCGTCTCGTCGTCCGCGAGCGTCTCGCTCAGGCCCGTGCGAGCGACCCGCGCCTGGATCCCGACGCTCCCCGTAGGGGACGGGCCGCGGGTCTCGCGCGCAGGCGCCTGCCTCTCGAGAGCGGGGCCGGCGGCAGCCACCGTCCGCAGCTCGCCGCCGTCGAGGAGCTGGATCGCGCACGCGTCGCCGAGGCTCGGGACCAGAGCCTGCCCGAGGTGCGCGAGGGTCTCACGGCAGTCGAGCGACTCTGAAAGGATCACGGTCGCGTCCGCCATCAGTCGCAGCGCCCGTTCCGCCCGCCTCAGGCGTGTCGTGTCGCGAGGGTGAACGGGGGACGGCGAGCGGGTCGGGAGCACGGCTGCCTTCATATAACGTGCTCACGAGGCGAACGGTCCGCACGCCTCGATGATTAAGAGCCGGCGCGGTCGGGCTCGCTGGGACACCCGCGCCGCACCGGCTCACCGAAGAGGCCCCTTGGCCTGACTCAGAACTGCTTGGATTCTGTCGAGCCCTCCAGCGCGAGCGTCGAGGCCCGGCCGCCGGAAATCACTTCGGTGATTTGGTCGAAGTACCCCGTGCCCACTTCGCGCTGATGCCGGGTGGCCGAGTACCCGTGCGCCTCGGCCGCGAACTCCGCTTGCTGCAGCTCGCTGTACGCGGCCATGCCTCGGTCTCGATACTTCCGGGCTAGCTCGAACATCGTCAGGTTGAGCGAGTGAAAGCCCGCGAGGGTGACGAACTGGAATTTGTACCCCATCGCCGCGAGCTCCCGTTGAAACCGGGCGATCGTGGCGTCGTCGAGGTGCTTCTTCCAGTTGAAGCTCGGCGAGCAATTGTACGCGAGGAGCTTCCCCGGATACTTCGCGTGCACGCCTTCGGCGAACTTCCGGGCTTCCCCGAGGTCGGGCGTGCTCGTCTCGCACCAGAGCATGTCCGCGTAGGGCGCGTAATGCACCGCGCGCGCGATCGCCGCGTCCACGCCGCTCTTGATTCGGAAGAAGCCCTCCGTTGTCCGCTTCTCGTCGATGAGAAACGGGCGGTCGCGATCGTCGACGTCGCTCGTGATGAGCTTAGCGCTGTCCGCGTCCGTACGGGCAACGACGATCGTCGGCACCCCGCACACGTCGGCGGCGAGACGCGCGGCCACGAGAGTACGGATGAATTGACTCGTCGGCACGAGCACCTTGCCGCCCATGTGGCCGCACTTCTTTTCGCTTGCGAGCTGATCCTCGAAGTGCACTCCGGCGGCGCCCGCTTCGATCATCGACTTCATGAGCTCGTAGGCGTTCAGAGGGCCACCGAAGCCGGCCTCCGCGTCGGCGAGGATAGGAGCGAACCAGTGCGCTCCACCCTTCCCCTCGGCGTGCTCGATTTGATCGGCGCGCTGGAGCGCGGCGTTGATCTTGCCGACGACGGTCGGGACGCTGTTGACCGGATAGAGCGACTGGTCCGGGTACATTTGACCAGACGTGTTCGCGTCCGCCGCCACCTGCCAGCCAGAGACGTAGACGGCCTTGAGGCCCGCCCGGACCATTTGAACCGCCTGGTTGCCCGTCAGAGCACCGAGCGCGCCGACGAACGGCTCCGTGTGCAGAAGCTCCCAGAGGCGCCTGGCGCCCATCGACGCGAGCGTGTGCTCGATATGAATCGACCCGCGGAGCCGGTCGACGTCGGCCTTCGCATAGGGGCGAATGACCCCCTCGTATCGGCGCGCGTGCAGACGTTCGTCACCGAGGTTGTCGAGCTTGATTGCGGCAGCGGTAGACATGTTGGCTTCCTCCTCCCTATTTGTTCTGCAAGAGGTCGTAAGCAGGCAGAGTCAGAAATTCCTCGAACCGCGCCGAAGTGCACATGCGCACGAAGAGCTCGCGGGCCTCGAGAAAACGCCCCGCCTGGAAGCGGGCGTCGCCGACCTCGCGTCGTACACGCTGCATCTCTTCGTCGACGACGCGCTCAAAGCGCTCCGAAGTCAGCGGCTCTCCTCCGACGGTCACTCCGTGGTGCAGCCACTGCCACACCTGCGCGCGCGATATCTCGGCGGTCGCCGCGTCTTCCATGAGCGAATAGAGCGGCACGCACCCGTTCCCGCGCAGCCAGGCTTCGATGTACTGCACCCCAACGCGAACGTTGTGCCGCAGGCCTTGTTCCGTGCGCGTCCCTTCGGGCACGGCGAGAAGGTCGGCGCGCGCCACCTCGACGTACTCGCGCTTGACGTCGATCTGGTTCGGGCCCGGCATGTGCGCGTCGAAGACGGCTTTAGCGACCGGGACGAGGCCGGGGTGCGCCACCCACGTCCCGTCGTGGCCCGCCTTCACCTCCCGCTGCTTGTCCGCTCGCACCCGGTCGAGCGCCACTTCGTTCGCCGCCGAATCTTCTTTGATTGGAATCTGCGCGGCCATGCCCCCCATGGCATGCACTCTGCGACGGTGGCACGTCCGGATGAGCAGCCTCACGTAGGCGGCGAGAAATCCCTTGTCCATGGTCACTTGGGACCGGTCCGGCAATACAGCCGATGGATCGGTCGCGCGCTTCTTGATAAACGAGAATATATAGTCCCAACGTCCGCAGTTGAGGCCGGCGGAGTGGTCGCGAAGCTCCCACAGAAACTCGTCCATTTCGAAGGCCGCCGGCAGCGTCTCGATGAGACAGGTGGCCTTGATGGTCCCCCTCGGGAGCCCCACGGCCGCCTGGGCGTGAACGAACACGTCGTTCCACAGCCGCGCTTCGAGGTAGCTCTCCATCTTCGGCAGATAGAAGTAGGGGCCCGTACCGCGAGCCACTTGCTCCTTCGCGTTGTGAAAAAAGAAGAGGCCGAAGTCGAAGAGCGCGCCGGGCGCGGGGCGGCCGTCGACGGTCAGGTGACGCTCGACGAGGTGCCAGCCGCGAGGCCGCACGAACAAGACCGCCACGCGCTCCTTCAGCGCGTACCGCTTCCCGGTCTCCGGGACGACCATCGAGATCGAACGGCGTACCGCGTCGAACAGGTTGAGCTGCCCGTCGACCAGATTGCTCCAGGTGGGGCTGTTGGCATCCTCGAAGTCGGCCATGAAGACGTTTGCGCCCGAGTTGAGGGCGTTGATGACCATCTTGCGGTCGGTCGGCCCCGTGATCTCCACGCGCCGATCGATCAGATCAGGCGGCAGCGGTGCGACGGTCCAATCCGCGGCGCGAACCCCGGAGGTCTCGTCGATGAAGTCCAGGGGCTCCCCCGCATCCAGAAGGGCCTGTCGCTCGCGGCGGCGCGCCAGGAGCTCATCCACGCGCGATCCAAACGTTCGGACCAGGTCGGCAACGAACGCCAGCGCCTCGGCGCTGAGTATGCGCTCGTACCCCGGGAGCATCGGGCCCGTACCGCTCACGCCGCTGGGCGTCGAAAACGTCGAGTCTTTGTGCATCACGGTTTACAATTGGGCAGCGCGTCAAAACTATCAAGTCATCGAAAAGCGGACGCAAGTAGGCCACGTTGAGAACTGTCAATGACAATGTGTAAACCAGTTGATCTTGGAAAATGAGGGAGCCCAGCCGCCATGAGCCAGCCCAATCGTGAGCTTCCGCGGCTCGGAGCCAAAGTGCGTGCGTTGCGCCGCCGCGAGGGATTGAGCCAAGTGCAGCTGGCGGAGCGACTCGGCGTCTCGGCGAGCTATCTGAACCTCATCGAATCGAATCGCCGGCCTCTGCCGGCCGCGTTGCTGATCAAGCTCGCCCAAATGTTCGGCGTCGACCTGCACGCTTTCGGCGACGACGACGAGGCACGACTGGTCAGCGACCTGATGGAGGCGTTCTCCGACGCGCTCTTCGACGCGTATCGGCTCACCTCGGCGGACCTGCGCGAGCTCGCCCTACACAGCCCGCTGGTCGCCCGGGCTGTCATCGCCCTCTACAGCTCCTACAAGGCGCAGCGCGACTCGAGCCAAGAGCTCGCCACTCGCCTGGAGGGCGGAGAGGGGGCCGGCTTGGACCGATCACGCCTGCCCTCCGAAGAGGTCGGTGACCTCGTTCAGATGCAGATGAACTACTTTCCCGAGCTCGAAGAGGCGGCGGAAGAGCTCTGGAAGAGAGCCCGGCTCGACGCGGAGGAGCTTTATCCGGGGCTCATCCGGTGGCTCGACAAGGAGCACGGCGTCCACGTGCGACTCGCGCGCGGCGGCGCAGAGCGCGGCGTTCTCCGGCGGTTCGACGTGGAGAAGAAGATCCTCACGTTGAGCGAGCTCCTTCCAACCCGCTCGCGAACGTTCCAGCTGGCGCACCAGCTGGCGCTCTTGACGCAGCGCCAGGTGATCGACCGCATCGTCGCCGACAGTCGCCTGACCACCGACGAGTCCCGGGCGATCGCACGGGTTGCGCTCGCAAACTATTTCGCCGGCGCGGTGCTGATGCCGTACGCCCCGTTTCTCGAGGCATGCCGCCACGAGCGCTACGACGTCGAGGTCGTCGGCCGCCGCTTCCGCGTCGGATTCGAGCAGGCATGCCACCGGTTCACGACCCTACGGCGGCCCGGCGCCGAGGGCGTGCCTTTTCACATGATCCGGATCGACGTGGCCGGGAACATCAGCAAGCGCTTCAGCGCCAGCGGCATTCGATTCGCGCGCTTCAGCGGGGCGTGCCCTCGATGGGGCGTGTTCGCGGCATTCATGACCCCCGGCATGATCCGAATTCAAGTATCCCGCTTCCCCGACGGTTCGGCGTACTTCTGCATCGCGCGCACGATCCTCAAAGACTCCGGCGGCTACCATTCGCAGCAACCGGTCCAGGCCCTGGGCCTCGGCTGCCGCCTCGAGCACGCTCGCGAGATGGTCTACTCCGACGGCATGGACCTCGACAGCCCGAAGATGGCGACGCCGGTCGGGGTCACCTGCCGCATCTGCGAGCGCACCGACTGCGAGCAGCGCGCCTTTCCGTCGATTCGACACCCGCTCCAGGTCGACGAGAACGTGCGCGGCGTGTCGCTCTACGCGCCGGTGCCACTACGGGTCCTCCAGTAGCTACCAGGACCAAACGAAGTCGGCGTAGTCCGCGGCGCTCTCGCTCCTGGTCGCGTCGCCGTCGCTCATCAGACCGACGCCCACGACCGGAGGTACGGCGGCGTCGGCTCGCCCGTCCCCGAAGTGCGCCCGGAACTGCGCCTGAAGATCGATCTCTTCGCTCTTCCAGGCGTTTGCGGAGTCACCCGATTCGAGGATGACGGTGTCCTGGGCGGAAAACGGGTTGCGCTTGCGATCGCACGTGGCCCCTTTGGGTCCGACCGAGCTCCACACGTACTTCAGCGTGTACCAGCGCCAGCCGCGCTTGTAGGTGACGTAGACCACCGCGGCCGAGTCTTGCTTCCCGTCGACGCATTCGTTGCCGTCGCGCGGCAGGGTCACGGCTCGCCACTTCCAGCGCAGCGTGCGGACCTGCGACCGTTCCCCGTCGGGAAGCTGGTAGCCAAGTACGGTGGTCTTCTGGGGGGGCCGGTACCGGCCGCGGATGAACGAGATACCCGGATCGTGGACGACCGCGTAATAGTCGTCGGGGCCAGATTCACGCGCGACGACCCGCCATTGGGCGGAGTCGATCACGCGCTCGTGTCCGGTCTGCGCTTCGGTCGCGCCCGCTCGATGGGAGTGCGCGAACCCAACCGCAACGACCGACGCAACGACGAACGCGCGCATATGCGTTTGCGTAGCGTGGCGGCGGACAGTCCGCCAAAGGCGCCAACCGACCGGCTCGCGGCCCGGAAACCGGGCAGGGCCTTCGCCGGGCGACGACGCAGCGCCAGCGCCAGAAGCACCCCCAGGATGACCCCCCCGGCGGCGCCATGGCCGTGGCGCGTTCGCCCCATCGCACATCCGTACTCCGGCGTCGGATCGGTGAAGCCGGGCCCGGAGCCGGCGGAAAATGACCCATCCGCCGAGCTCCCTCCGTCCGCCCCCGCCCCGTACGCTCGGTTGGGGTCTCGACATGCGATGAGGGCGTCGATGTCCGTGTCTCCGTCGCCGTCGCTATCGGTGTGCCCGGCCTTCGCTTGATCGAGCGCGCTCTTGAGCGACACGGAGCTCAGGGCCACCAATCCAAAGCCCATCATCGTGCGCCCGAACGGCGTGACCACCGTGCCAAGCCCGCCGTTGAGGTCGCGGTGGCAGATGGTGCATGCCGGCGGCTGCGCGCAGGTCGCGCCCAAGTCCTGATCGATGAGACCCGGAAAGACCGTCGAGGCGCGGGAGGCCGTCGAAGTCAGCGCGAGCGCAGCGACAATCGCCAGTACGAAAAGACGGGGGCGCATCGCATCTCCTCAGAGATACACGTGATACTGCAAGAGCAGCGAGAGAACGTTCGTGTCGCCCGCCGGGCTACCGATCACTTCGAAGACATTGTCGACGCGCAGGTCCATGTGCGACCAGAAGAACCACACGGCGGAGAACCATCCACTATACGAAGGCGGTTCGCCCACGCTCCCATGGTTCATGATCTCTGCGGTGGCCATTAGGTGAATCCCCTGCGCCGGCTCCACGTCCGCCTGGAGGAATCCCGCGTATCCGCCGCGGTGGCCGTGCCAGGTCAGCGATTGATAGACGGAGTCCATCTCCGCGAGGAGCACGAGCTGGTGGACAGGGGAGTAGCGCGCGAAGACGCCGTTCGCATACCGATAGTCGGTCACCCCGTAAACCACGTCACGCGTCGCGCGCGTAAATAAACTGCTGACCCCGAGAGCGAGCGCATTTTTTGGCGCGTATTCGAGATAGGCGCTGTAGCCGCGCTCGCGGAAGTCGTCCGGGCGGAGCTGAAAGTTGCCAATGATCCCCATGATCTCTGCGCGGATCCGGTCTTTGCTCAGAGACAACGCGGCGCCGTATTGCTGGGTCGCATCGACGTCCGTCCGGGTTAGCGCGCGGGCGAAGAGCGTGTGCTCGATGGCGCGAATACCGAACGGCAGCGCCATACGCCCGGCCCTCACGAGCCAGGCGCCGTCTTCGTCGAGCTCGTAGCCGAGCCAGTGGTCGCGCGAGATGAGGTTATTTTCCGGAAACCGAGTGAGCGACGCCGGGAGATCACCGGTGGGAGCAAACCCGATCGTACCCTCCGCGCGAAACCTGCCGATTTTGAAGTCGCCGAACAGGTCGGCCTGCATCGTGATGAAGCGTTGGTCCGACGGCGCCCCGTCGGGGTGCAGGCTGAACCATGCCTCGCGAAAGTCGCCCCCGAGGCGAAGCGCATCGTCGGTGTGCACGGTTCCCCACGCCAGCCCCGCGAGGGCGCTCGCCTCCTCGGAGGTGTCGCCGTAGCGCGTCTGGAGAAGAAGCTCGCCCTGCGCGCGGCCATAGGGCGTGAGGGGGCCGCCGCCGGACGGATCGGTGTGGCAGGGCGTGCAGCCCGCGTAGCCGTGTCGAATCATCCACGTGTACGCGTGGGCGCTCGACGCGCAGAAAAGGGGCAAGAACAAGCCGAGAGCGACGGAGACGGTCCATACGATCGCGCGCGGTGATCTCATCGAAGCGGCTCGGTCAATCTCACGCGCGACGGCCCTCGGGCCTCGCGCCGTGGGCTCAGCTCCCGGCGACGCGGAAGTTGGCGCTCACGTCGACGTCGGGCTTGACGGTCACGCCGAGGTACGTCGGCACGGTGATTCCAAAGTCGTTCATGTTGACGCGAAACGTGCCGCGGGAGAGAACGACGGTGGATCCGTCGCGCTTCGCTTCGTAATGAACGGTCACCTGCCGCGCTTGGCCGTGCAGGGTTACGGTGGATGGCACGTCCACCTCGACCTTGTCGCCGCCCGCGGGCAGCTTCAGCGCGCTTCGAGCCACGCTGAGCGTGGCCGCCGGATACTTCTGCACTTCAAGGTATTTCTCTTTCATGTGCCGGTCGCGCAGACCGATGCCGGTCGTCAGATTCGCGAGCGGAACGCTAATGACGAGGTTCTCGCCTTGATCGGCGAGGTCGAGCTCGGAGGTGGATCCTTCGATCTTCATGCCCGCGGGCCCGGACGCCACGAAGCTCACGTGCTTGTCTGTCGGCGACGAAAGGGCCGCATGCGCCAGCGCGCTGACCCCAAAGAGGCTCGTCGAAATGGCCGCGAACCAGAGGCTTCTCCGTGGCTTCATGCAACTCGACTCCATGGCCGTTCTCTTGAAACGACTTCCAATAGTTTCCAATGCCCCGGAGCGGCAAGAGTCTTTTTTGTTACGGTTGCGCGACGGGGACGCGGGGGGCGATCATCCTCGTCCGAAGCGGCGGATCAAGCCTAGCCAGCCGCGGGCGAGGTACAGGGCGCTCAGCCCGATCCAAACCCAGAAGTAAACGTCCATTCGGCCGACGATGGCCCAAAGCCACAGGTGGCTCGGGTAGTGGTTGATGAACCGCAGGAAGGTCGCGACAAGGCCTGCGACGATCGCAACACCGGTCGCGGGCGGCTTGTCCACGGCGTCATAGTGCGCTTCCACCGTCGTCGCGCGACCGCTCAGCTCTGGCCGCCGCACGAAGGTCGTGAGGGAAACGGCAGATGCCACGACCGTCACCCCCACTATCCCCGCCAGCAGGAAACGCGGGTCGCCCGGGGCCCACGCGAGCCCGTCCAAGCCGAGTCCCCCCGCGCGCCAGGCTCGCACGGCCAGCGCGCCGACCAGGAGCACCGCCTTGAGCTCGTCGGTGAAGAAGTCGAAAAGGTGGCCGGTCTTCGACGCCAGCTTCTTGAAGCGCGCGAGCATTCCGTCCGCGCAGTCCAAGCAGTAGCTCAGCTCGAGCACGGCGACCGACGCGATCCCTCCCCCCCACGAGGGCAGCCCCAGGAGCATCACCGCTCCGACGACGAAGACGGCCAGGTTGAGCAACGTCACCTGGTTGGGCGTCACGCTCGTGCGCGAAACCAGCGCGACGAAGACAGCGGCAATCGGCCGCATGACGTAGAGGTTGAAGACTTGGTCGTGCTTCTTGCGGGTCTCGCGGTAGACGCGCGCCGCGGTGGAGAACATGCCGCCGTCGAGCGTAGCAGCGCCGGGCTCGGCCTTGCGTCAGAAGGTGGCCCGAACCAACGCGCCCCCGCCGCCGGCCGTCATGAGCGGCGCCACCACCATCCCCATGCCCTTTGGATGGGAGGCGGACACAGTGAGAATCAGGCCCGTCGCAAGCGCGACGCCGCCCGCCGCGAAGGCGATCGTCGAACCCAGCGTGGCGCCGTTGTCGGGAGGCGCCGGGGCGCAGGACGAGAGGTTGGAGTTGGTTTGGTTCTTGTTCAAGACGATGGCCGTGCCGACGCCGATGCCCGTGGCCCCAAGACCCAGAAATCCGATTCCCAACCAGCGCCGCACGGCGCCGGAATCCGGGGGGGACGCCGTCTCGGAAGGGGGTGGCGGTGGAGGCGCCACGGGCGAGACAGTGGCCGCAGGCACGACAGCGACCGCCACGATGTCGTCGAGATGCACGACCGCCGTGCGACTGCCGGCTTCGACGTGGGCGGCGAGCATGCGCGGCTCGCGGCCGGCTACGCTCACGGTGATCACATGGTCGCCCGGATCGACCGCCATGCCCGCGTTCCACTCGTCGGGGGGAATACGCGCACCGTCGAGCAGGACCTCGGGGGCCGCGCGCGCCACCGCGGGAGGAACTGCGATCGTGAGACCGCTCAACTTCGGCTCGAGCGCCTCCTCTCGGGCGCGCGCGAGATCGGCGCGCTTGTCGTTGCGGTCGCGGGCGAGCCTCTCGGCTTTGCGGAACTCCGTCCACGCGCTCGCGGTTCGTCCGGTGCGCTCGTAGCAGTCGGCCAGGTACAGCGAGACGCCGACCCCGGGGGCCAAGTGACTGCTCTGCGCAAACTGCGGGATGGCGTCGGCATACTGCCCCGCGTCGCGGAGCTGCTTGCCGGCATTGAACAGCGCGTCGGCGCGCGCGACATCGTCGGGCGCTTGCGCCCAAGCGACGGCGGGAGCCAGAAGCGCGATCGCCACGGCGGTGACGCCGAGCGCGCCAGTTCGCGTCATTCACGTCCTCCGAACTCGTCGGACCCGGGCGCCACGCGCGTGCTCACGCGCAGAGCGGTGGGAACCGGCACGTCGGCGACCGCCGAGGCCGAAGCCGCGGGCGGTTGGACCGCTGCGCCGGCCTCGACCGACTGCGAGGCGATGACCACGTGGGGCTTTGGGGAGATCGGTCGGATCGGCTTGCTCTTGATGACCACCTTCGCCGTGATCGCCGGCGCCGGCATGCTCTCCGCCACCGCGGGAGGCGGCACTGCGGCGGGAGAAACCCTCGCCGCCGCCATCCCGTCGCTGCCCGGGGTGGAGTGGCCGGAGCGAAGGAGAAGCACCAAGAGGACGCCGGCGGCCGAAGCCGCGAACGTCGCCGCGGCCATCGAGGTCAGCCGCGGCGGTGCTCGGCGCGCTAGCGACGGCTTTCCGGGCGCCACCGAGGCGGTCGTCGGCGCAAAGCTCGGGCCGGCGGCCTGACGGGCGGCCGGGGGCGCCTGCGTGAAGACTGCGGGCTCATCGTAGATGGGCGGGGGCGAGGACGGAGCGACGGGCGCCGGCCGTGACGGCGCGCGGCTCGGCGACGGAGCCATTAGGATTCGCGCAGGGGCCTGCGGTGGCTCTCGATCGGGGATGACGCGGGTCAGCGTGGCGTCCTCGTCGATCAGGGCGTCGTCGTCGACGGTGGAGGACCCCGATTCGAGCGCCAGCCTCGTTTCCGCGTGCCGCCGTACGGCGGTCGCGTACAGGCCATGCAGGATGGCCGGGCGTTGCTGGACGAGCGCAGAGTATTCGTCGCGGGAAAGAAACAGCGCCGCTGTCGGGCGGACGGCCACGGCGTCGGCGTACGCCTGCCGGCAAAGCACGAGCTCCACTTCGCCGACGGTCTCCCCTGCCCCCAGGGTCGCGAGGAGAACCCGTTCGCTCCATTCGCGCGCCACGACCGCCACCTCGCCCGACACGATGAGGTGAAGGCCCTTGGCGTCTTCTCGGTCCCGAACCAACCGTTCGCCTCGCTCGAAGACGCGCATCTCCAGCCGCTCTACGAGCGACTCGCAGTCCTCCGTGCGCAGCGACGCGATCACCGGCGACGCCCATCCGAGATTGGTCAGCGAAGTGCGACGGCAGTGGGCAGCGAGCTGCGTGGCCACTTCGGGACGCCTCGTCGCAAGGGCCACCAGGGCGTCGCGCCGGCCGACCAACAGGATCGTGGGGCGGGTCGCGGTCGCCGTCGCAGCACTCGGCAGTCGTGACAGTAGCGCCATTTCGCCGAAGAACGCGCCGCTTCCCAGGCGGCCGACCGTGAGTCGAGGCTTGTTGTCTCCGTGCGCGGCGCGCCGAGACAACTCGACCTCTCCCTGAGCGACGACGTACGCCGCGGTCCCCTCCTCGCCCTCTCGGACAATCTGGTGCCCGGCCGGCACCGTGACCATCTGGAACGCGGAAAGAAGGTCGCGGAGCGATTCCCAGGAAAGGGCGCTGAAGAGCGGCCACGCTGCGAGAGGCGGAAGCTCGGCGCCGAGCGCCTCGTCGTGGGCTCGCCTGGCGGCCTGCAAGATCTGCGTCGCTCGCGACGCGAGCGGGGGACCGCTCAGGAATGGGCTGAGCGGCTCGACGAAGTCGCCGAACCGGGGTGGCGGCAGGGACGGGTGTCCGTGCCGCAGCCGTGGAGAGCCTCGGCCGAACGCAGCGGCCGCTTGGTCGAGCTGATCGCCCGCGTCAGCGCCAAGAATGCGCAGATCGTCGATCGCCGCCAGCGCGACGGGCAAGTCCCCCATTTCAATAGCCCGCTGGGAGGCCAGCCGAAGTCCGTCGGTGGCGGCCCGCGTGCGGCCCATCTGATCGAGCAGGCGCGATGTGATGATCAGCGCGCTCGGCGACAGCGGATCACGCTCGAGCGCGGCCGCGCCCCACCGCAGCGCCGCTTCGGTCTCGTCGGCCAAGAACAGAGTCAACGCATGATCGATGGGCGAGGCGCCGGGTCGATGGCCGACCAGGTTGCGAGGGGCGGGATGGGTGGGGAGAAAGGTGGACATCATTGCGATCCAGCACGGGGGTGTACGTCTCTACACGTGGAGGCGGGAAGGGGCGCTAGCCCGACACCCGCGGAGAATGGAGCGCGCGCAGTTACTTGGCCCAAATCACTGCCAATCGCAAGCGCTCGAGGACCCCGCAGGAGGGAGTCACCGGGTGTTAACTTTGCTGACACAAATGGGGGCGGGGGACGCGACACCGCCCCCGCATGAAGTGTGCTGCAGTAGCCCCTCGGGCGCAGTCGGTTACGGGGGCCGGACCTAGCAGAGGGGGGGGCTTCGCCGCCGGAGGATTTCGACGCGCGCGCGGGCAGCCAGGCAATCGGGCTCCGTTGGGCGGAGGGCTGCTGCGACGGCGACCGACGCGTCAAGCACAAGCTTCACCGGCGGCTCTCGATCAGGTCACACACCGCTTCGCCGGCCGGATCGCCGAGGCCCGCGAGCTCGTCGAGCAGCGCCTTGGCGCCCGCAGCGGTCATCGGCGTCGGCTTCGGGGGTTTCGGAGCGGCCACCGCGACCGGTACGATGGTGCAGCCGCGCCCGCTACTGCGTTCCCACGCAGGAGCTCACCGTGACGCTGGCGGGCTCAAATGGCTGGCACACGGGCCCCGTGTACATGAACGTCAGCGTGCTGTTTGTCGTTGTAGGACACGCGGGCGCCGAGCTCGCGCTCGTCAGTACCGGGCTGGCAAGCACCGAGGGCGCCACGGAGACGGGCGGCGGGGGCGTGAGGCTCACGGCACCACTTGGCTGAATCAAGAAGTCCACGGTTGCCGTCGCCGTGGCGGCGTTGCTGTTGCTCATGGCAAGCGTATGACCGCTCATTGTGTCGGCCTTGTACGGTCCCGCGCCGTTGGGGAGGCTGAGCACGGCACCGTTGAGCGTCCACGACACGGGAACGTTGAAGCTGATGAGCGTCGGCGCACCGACGGTGATCGACAGGTTGTCCGCATAGGACGCGGCGCCCCCGAGAACCCCATGGCCCGGAGCCACGGTGATCGGCGTGACCGTGACGAGCGCCACCCCGTTCGCCGGCAGCATGTCCGAGCCACCCACTCTGGCGGTGTAGTACTTGCCCAAGTTCAGCTTCAGGGTGAGCGGGTAGGTCTGGTTCGTGTTGTTGGTCAGCGTGATCGACTGGCCCGCGGGGGCCGCGCTTCCGCAATCCGTCGTCGGAAAGGCGAAACTGCCCGAGAGGGTCACCGGTGGGTTGCCGTTCGACGATCCCGAGAGACTGATCATCGGGTTTACCCATTGGGTCGGGAACGGCTCGCAACGGGCATCCGCGGCCAAAGCGAGAATGCCCTGATCGCTCCAGGCGCCGTTCGCCGAAGGGGGCGCAAACTGACCGACAATCGACGTCACGCCATTCGGAACTACGGTGGTCGGGTCGTTGCCGAGGCCGAAGATCGTCGGCTGAGCCAGGCCGCTGTCGGGAAGGCCGCCGTCGGCGAGGCCCGCAAAAGTCACCGAAGCGGGTGCGTTGCCGGTATTCGTGATCGTGCTGGTGAACGTGCCAATCGAACCGAAGCCGATCGTGCCGAAGCTCCACGTAGTCGTCAGGGGGGTGTTGGCGATGACCGCGCCGCGGGCCTGCATGACGAGGTTGACGGCGTGCGGAGCGTCGCCGGCAGCGTCGGTGGTCACCGTCAGCGTGTCGGAGAAAGGAGAAGGATCGTTGGGATTGGCCACGACGGCCGGAATCGGCTTCGGCGTTACGGTGACGGTCACGTAATCGCCGAAGTCCACCGTATCCGGGAACGCCACGGCCACCCCGGCGCTCGACGTGACCGCCGCCGTGAAATATGTCCCCGCCGCCGTCGTCGTGCTCGCGAACGTGGGCGCCGCCGGGATGGTGAACGGCTGATTGCCGACATTCGAGACCGTGAACGTCCGGACGGAACCGGTCGCTCCGCAGTTCACCAGGCCGTCGCTCGGATCCGTGCCGAAGGTGAGTGTCGTCGCCGAGACCGATACCTGCCCCGCGGTTCCCGTCCCAATGAGCTGAATGGGCGAGGGTACTTGCGTGCACTGCGTGTCGGTGTTGGCTGGAAGAAGGGCGATGGTCCCGGGATAGAGCGAGGCATTGGTGGGCGAAAACGCGACCGCTTCGGTGAGCGATGCTCCGGACGCCAGGCTCAAGGTCGACCAGGACGCCGGGGTGTAGGCGCTCTGCCCCGTGCCCTGAACGGCCAGTGTGAACGACGCGGAGGCCGATCCCGGGTTCGCGTTGTTCGTCACGGTGAACGACAGCGGAAGCGTCGTCGTCGATACAGGGACGCTTCCGAAACCGAGGCTCGTGGGCGAGAAGACCAGCTGATCGCCGATTGGAACTTCGTGAATCGAGATGACGTGGGGCAGGTCGTACGGAACGTCGGTCGCGACGGTGAGCTGCGCATCGAGCGCGGAGGCGCCGGTCACTCCCGAAGGAAGCACCTTGGCCGACACGGACACTGTCGCGGTGGCCCTCGGCGCGAGAAGCATCGGGGTCGTCGGTCCTGGGTTCGGCGCCGCCATCCCGTTGGGGCCCGTCGTGGAGACGGCGTACTGCGCGGTGCCGGGGCCGGTGATGTCGCCGGTCAGCCACCAATTCATGTCGAGCGTGCCATTGTTGGTCACGGTCACGACTTGCGCAGGGGGAGGTGTCGCGGAGCCACACTGGGCGCTGAACGAAAGCGACGTCGCCGAAAGACTCGGACCGCCGCCGATCCCGGTGCCCGCGAGGGGAATGGGTGCGGGGAGAACCGCGCACAGATACGTCTGCGTGCCCGCACCGGCGTCGAGATCCGGGGTGGGCACGCGCATCGCCAGCGATCCCGACGTACCCCCTGCCGCGACCGGCGAGAAAGTGACCGAATCGGTCGCCTCCGGCTGCTGCGACGGCGTCACGCTCATCAGCGGCGAGAGTTGCACTGTGAAGGGCGGCGGCGGCGCGCTCCCGGCCACCGTTGCGTCGGCCGCGCCCGCGTCGATCACGGCGCCCGCACCGTTCACGGTGGCGGTCAGGAACACCTCCGCGGGGGCGTTGCCCGTGTTCGTCACACCGAAGGTCTGCTTCTGCGGAGGCCCGAGAAGAACGGCGGCGCCGTAATTGCCAAACGATGTCGTCGAGGGCAAGCCGGTGGTGGCGGCCTTTGTGTCGAACGCCAAAATCGCGCCGGTCGGGTGCTCTCGGAGAGTGACCGACTGCCCGGCGCTCGAGGGGTCCGCGTCGGTGTGGACCATCAACGTCACGTCCACCGGCTTGGTGACGTCGGCCGGGCTGGCCACGGAAGGGGCGGTCACCGAGACCGGGAGCGTCCCTCCGTTGGCTGCGATCGACATCCCAGGCTGCACGTTGGTCGTGAAGCCCGCGCCCCCGGCAGGGACGAACGAGACGCCGGTCACGGTCGCGCCGACCGGGCCACTGTTTACGAGCGTGAACGCCTGAGGCGTCGGGGCGCTGCCGCCGCAGTTGGCGGCGCCGAAATCGATCCCCGAAGGCACCGCGCCGCCCGGAAGGGGGCCGGGCCAGCCCGTGATCTTTCCCGTGGTCCCGGCACCCGAGAACGTCAGCGACGATGGGCTCGTGCCGCAGACAACGCCGTTGACCGTGATGTTTGCTGTAGTCATCGATGGCGACGTACCCGCCGGCGTGAACTCTGCTGTGGCCGCCCATGCGCTGTGTGCGCTGAGCATCACCGACACGCCTCCGTCGGGCGCGCCATAGAGCGAGAACTGCTTGTCGGACGGCGCGGCGACCGTCACGATCGCCGCTGCGTTCCCCTGGTTAATGAGCTCGAATGCAACGGGGATCGCAGGCGTGCTCACGCGCGCCGAAGCGAAGCTGACGGAGCTCAGCGGCTGTCCGTTCTGATCGGCGAGGGCGATCGTCGCGCCCGTCGGCGTGGCCGACAGGGCAATGGCCAGGTTCGCGTTCCTGGGGTCGTTGGTGAAGAGGTTGAGCGACCCGCTGACCGCGGCCCCCGCCTTGGCCGAGGTCGGGACGGCAACCGAGACCGTGACCGCCGTGGAGCCGCCGGCAGGTACGGTGACGTTCGTCGGAGACACCGAGAACCCCGAGCCGGTCGTCGTGGCGGAGACGACCAGCGGACCCGTGCCCGAATTGCCGACGGTCAACGTTCTCGTCACCGCGGCCGCGCCGCAGCCGACCGCGCCGAGATCGATCGCGCTGGTCGAGCTGATCAACACCGCCGCGGACCCGCCGTCCCCGTTGGGCGCGCCGGTGTCGCCGGGGCTCCCGTCCTGTACGGTCGAGTCAGCGCCGGGAGCGTCCTTCGGGGCGTCGGATGCGCCGCTGGAGGTCGCGTCCGAGGCCTTCGCCGCGTCGCCACCGGTGGACGCGTCGGGCGCGCGGGCGTCGCCAGCGTCGATGGGGGCGATGGGAGGCGCGTTGTCGTCTCCCCCGCCGACCGCGCAGCCGCCCGCGAACCCCGTGCTTACCGCGGCGACGGCGAGCCGAACGAACGCGAACGCCAGGCGACTTTCAGTACCCACCAATCGACGCGTCATGTCCTAGGCGCTCCGGTTCCGTCTAGCCGCCGCTCCGTAAACACACGCGGCGCGGGCACTCTTGGCCGAAATGAGGGGCTGCTGCAACGCGGGTGCGAAAGCGGTCCGAACATGTCACGGGGTGTTTACGTGGTCGACACGAACGGCGGACGGAGTTGTTTCCCGATCGATCACGACGCCTGGGAGGCGGGGGTCGGCAGAGGCGGCGATCGCCGACGCATCGCGAGAACGATCAACGTCGCCCCCAAGACCAATAGCGCCCCGCCGCCGACGACGAGGAGCTGAATCTTCCGATGCTGGGACTGATCCCGCGCCGTCTCGCGCTCCATGGCCTCGAGCCCGACCGGCTTCATTGAAGTCGACTTGGCTCGATCGATGATCTTCTGCGCCTCGTCGAACTGGCCGCGCACCATCGCCAGCGCCCACTCGTACGTCAGCGTTCTGGCGTCCTTGGGATTGACCGAGGCGAGCGCAGTGATGCATTGCTGCAACTTCGACGCGTCGCGCAGCTTTACGGCGATGTCGCACTCCATCGGCACGGCGGCCAGGTCACCCCCGTTCGGGTCTTCCCGCACGTGCTGGACGACCTCTGCCAGGGTCGCCACTTCTTTCTCGTTCAGTCGGTCGGGTTTGGCCAATACGAGATGCACGAGCCGCTCGTAGTCGCTCAGGAGCACGCCGGATCGGGTGATCGCCGCCGAACAAGCGAGAAGGGCTGCGTCCCGTTTCCCGAGCGCCTCGTACTCGGCGCAGAGCCTGCCGAACGAAACGGCCCTGTCGGGAACGGCCTTCGCCAGCGCCTTGAAGTACTTGACCGCTTTCTCGTGATCGCCCTCTTCCGAGGCTTTGACACCACGAGCGGTGACATCCTGGAGCCAATACCCGAATTCAAGCGGGTTCCGGTTACGGGCTCCTTCACCGGGGATGTTGGTATCCGGAGAGTCGTCGTTGACGGTCCATTCCGTGCCCAGATCGTCGGGATTGTGGCGCGGGGACGGTGGACCGGCCGGCTGCGCCGATGGCGCCGGCTCAGCCGACGCCGGGGACGGATCGTCTGCGCGCGCGACCGTGGCCGAGAACGACGCGGCCAGCAGGACGAGGCTCACCACCGCAGCCCGCTCCGGGCGACGCCGCGGCCGGAGCGCCGCGCTCCACAGCGCGTGGGCCAGCGTGGCCACCGCCGAAAGAGCGATCGCGAGCCAGCCCGCTCCCACCCACCAGGGCGAATGGAGCTCGGCAAGAACGCGGCGGGTGGTCGGATCGTTCGGGGCCATACGAAGAAGGTTCTCGGAGCAATACTGCAGCATGGCTTCGTCTCCCAGACGCTCGCCGACATCGCACAATGCCGCGTATCCCCACGGCTCGTCGGGCCGCTGCCGGCGCTCGATTCCCCCGAGCTGCATGGCCTGCGCAAGGTCCCTCGCCGAAGGCGGGTCTGTCCCTGCGAGGAGCGCTCGCACCGTCGCGCGGAAGTTCAACGGGATCGGCGAGTATTGCATCGCGTCGCGGCATGCTTTGACCGCTTCTTCGCGCCGTCCGAGCACAGTCAGCGCTTCGCACTGGCGGCGCTTGACCAATCCGCTGTACGCGTATTCGTCGAATGCCTGCTTGAACATCGCCAGCGCCTGCGTCATGTCGCCCGCCACCGCGAGCGCCTCGCCGCGCTCGACCAGATCGACGACGTGCGGGTACTGTGGCTTGAGCCGAGCTATCTCCGCTTGGTCGACCGGATAGCGCGCCAGCGCCGGCCGCGCGCCGCCGGCGCCCGGTTCCTGCGCCATCGCGGCTCCCGACCCGCCCATCACCGCAACCGCAACCGCAACCGCGACCGGCCACGGGGCGCACGGCACATGGCCGCACGCGAGCGGCCTACCCAACGCGAGAAACTTCGGCATCGAACGTGAGCTTCCCAGTGGTTTGCCGTTCTTCCTCATCGGCCCACCCGAGTCAATGGAAGCAAGTGGGGCATTTGGCGGCCGATGGGGGCGTGGCGGGAGCGGTCAGCGCGCAGTTGAGGATCGCAAGACCGACAGCCCCCGGGCTGTAGGTCGTGTCGGTGAAGTGCTCGAGGACCGTCGTCGGGTCCGTGCTTCCGATGTCCGCGGCGATGCTCGTTGCACACACGCCGACCGCGGAGGCCGGCGAAGCCAGGCACAATGACCCGATGTTCGCCCCGCAGTAGCAATTGCTGACGCTCGGCGGCAGCTGGCTGTGGGTGCAGTTGGAGGCGGAGCCATTGCTCGTGAGCGCGCACGTGAGCGCGTCGAAGCACTGGGCCACGTTGGTTCGCGAGACGTTGGGGTTGTCGAATGGCGCATTGGCGCCCGCTCCATTGGGATCCCCGCACTCGGAGTTCGAGACGTCTGTCCCTGAGCCGTTGCCGGCCGGCGGAGTCCCGTTGCCGGAGCCGTCCAGGCAGGCGTTCGCGATCATGCACGTGTAGCAACTCGCGGGAAGGTTCACCCCGGGACCCTGGGCGTTGTTCGCGATGTCGTAGTTGACGATGAGCGCCTCGGTCGGGGTGCAGACGTGCTGGGGACTCGCTTCGCAATGCACGCTGTTCGGACCGCTCGCCGCGCACGGGGCAGTCGTGCAAGGGGTCGGGCCGCCGCCAGAGTCCTGGCCCTGCACCGAGCCCGTGTCGCTGCCCGCATCTGCGATTCCCGCTTCGCCGCCGCCCGAATCGGGCCCACCGGCGTCGGGCGCGCCGCCCTCCTGAATGCTCGCATCAAACATGCTTCCATCCAACGTGGAATCGGCTCCGCCGGCGTCGTTCGGGCCCGCCTCCGGGATGCTGGCGTCGACCGCGCCGCCGTCCGACGTGCCCGCATCCACGGTCGCGGGGACCGTTCCGCCGCCTTCCGCAGGCGGAGATATGCCGCCGCCCCCAGTATCCGGGACGGGGGAGACCACGCCGCCCGCGTCTTGCGCACCCGGGCCCGGGGTGCCCGAATCCAACGTACCGGTGTCCACGACCGTTGAATCGGCGCGCGAGGAATCCCCGCTGCCGGTTTCCGCCGCGGTCGAATCTCCTTGGGAGCCGCCCTCGTCGGCGGACCCGGCTTCGCCTGGGGCAGAGTCCCCGCCGCTCTGGTTTGCGTCGCTTCCGGCGCCGGGGGACCCATCGGCGGTCGCGTCGTCGCCGGCGCCCGGCACCGCCGAGCTGTCGCCGACGTCGCTGCAAGCGAGCAGCGCTCCGCCAAGGACCATCAGCATACCCGCCCAGCCCCATGCGCTGTTTCGCTTCATGTTCCCATCTCGACCGGGCACTACGCGCGTCTGCATCCGTCAACCGCCGTCGACGCCGCCACTCGGGAAACACATGTCACAACGCGGGCTCGCGACTTGTGCGCAATCGAAGAGGGTCATCACCTCGCTGCCCGCGTAGCCGGTTTGAAGCGACAGGTCGGTGAGGTGGCCCAGAATATCGGGAATAGGCGTCGTGGGCTCGGCTTGAAAGGCCTCTTCGATCTCTTTCTTGCAAAGCCCGTCGGCCACGCCCGGCTGCAGACACGCCGCACCCAGCGCCGTTCCGCAATAGCAATTCTGAACGATGGGGGGATACGACGACGTGTAGCAACCGGTGCTCTCTACACATTCGAAGAGTTTCCCACAAAGCGAAAAGAGCGACGCGCCGGCACCCTGGCCGTGCGCCGCGGTTCCTGCTTCTCGGAGGTCGCTGCAGGGGGGCAATACCCCGCTCGTAAGGCCCAGAGCGCTCGTCGAGATGCCCAGACCGCAGGCGTTGACCCTCAGGCACTGATCGCAGGTCAGCCCGCCGCCGTCCTTGGCACCCGACCCGGCGGCCTTCGGATACGTGCGCGTCCAGGAGTAAGTCGAGCAGGAGCCCGAATCGAACCCCGCGTCATCCGCGGACTCGCCCGTGAGGTCCCCGCTGTCGTCCGTAATCGGCTTGTCGGGAGCGCACGGAGGCCAAAGGTCCCATGGGCTGGGGGCCGGGGCGACACCCCCTTCGCCAACGACGGGTGCGGTTCCCAAGTCCGGCAGCCGCGCGGCGTCGGCGTACTGGATGTCCGCGTCGAACGTTCCGTCGACCGCCCCTGCATCGAGGCCGGTCGGGCTCACACCGAGATCCGGCGATCCTGCGTCGCCGATGGGGAGCGCCGAATCCCCGCCGGCCAATCCTCCGTCGGCGGCGGAGACGGTCGCGTCGGCGCTGCTGTCGCTGGAGCTCGCGTCCAGCCCGGGCTGCGGAAGACCCTCAAGGCCGCTCGTGCCGCCGCATGCGAGGAACGAGTCGGCCACCGACATGACGAACACGAGCCCTGCCCAGAGCCCACGTCGACGGGAGGCTCCCTCGCAAGACGAGATAGTCATCCACTCACTCCGGCGGCACTCTTATCAAAAGCCCGGCTAGTGGATTGTGACGGTTGTAGGACAACTCGAAGGCGAAACCGGTCAAGTCGCGACGGGGCTGACTTGACGCGTGCACCACTCGCGCCAGACCCGCCGATACTGGCGCTCGAGGTTCTTCGCGAACCGCGCGCCGTCCATCAACGGCGACGCCTCCATCCGCGTTCGCAGGCCCGCCCGAAGCGCGCTCAGACGCGGGAGACCGTGGCTCAAGCCGACGGCGATGCGAACGTACTCTTGCGGGGTCGTCGCGATGAGCTCCGGCAGCCCCAGGTTGGTCGAGATGCAAACTCCCGCGCGCCCGATGACCGTTCGACCGGCGAGCGTGACCACCGGCACGCCCATCCAAGACGAGTCCATGCTGGTCGTGTGACCCGGACACGGGAACGGATCGAGCGACACGTCGATGCCCTGGTACATCGCCAGGTATCGATCGCGCGGCAACCGATCCGTGAACGCGACGCGCGCCGCCTCGACGCCATGCTTCTCGAGAACGCTCAGCACGTGACGACGGGGGTCTCCCGAGGGGGCGAGAAGGACGAGCCTCGACCCGGCCACCTCGCGCATCACCTGCGCCCAGAGCTCGAGCACCGGCGCGTTCACTTTGCAAAAGTTGTTCAGGCAGCCGAATGTGATTCGGCCTTCGGCCAGCGCGGGGAGCGGCGTCACGGGGGGCGTGCTCGTTCGGGGCGAGTAACACCAGAACGAGTCGGGCAAAACCAGGGAGCGCTCGGCGTAGACCGACGGGTCGACCCCCGGCGGGTCCAGATAGGGGTCGGTGATGCGGTAGTCCATCGCGGAGAGACCCGTCGTTCCCGGGTACGCGAGCCAGCACACTTGGATCGGCGCCGGTCTGCGCGCGAACACGAGAAGGCGGCCGTTTTGCGTGTGCATGGTCAAGTCGACCAGGATGTCGATGCGGTCGCGGCGAACGAGATCGGCCATGGTGTCGTCGTCCATCGCGACCGTATCGCGCCACACGTCGGCGAAGCCCCGGAAGCGGCTCGTCTGCCCGTCCGGTTGCGCGACGTCGGAGTAGAGGAAAAAATCGAAGGATTGCCGGTCGTGGTGCAAAAAGAGCGGCTCGAGGAAGAACCCGTGCGCGTGCTCGCGGAAGGAAGGCGACACGTACCCGACTCGCAACCTTCGGTCGGGTGCGCGGTCGTTGTCGACCGGCTTGACCTTGGCGGCAAGGGGCGCCGCATACTCCCGTTCCCAAACGCGCGCCTCCTCCAGAATCGCAGCGTCGTCGTACCCCGGAAGATAGGGCAGGGTGAGCACGAGCAAGCTGCGCAGGGACGGTGCACTCTTGATCTCCAAGCAACGACGGAGAAGACCAACGGCCTCGTCCAGTCGACAAGACGCCTGAAGCAACGCGAGAAGGCGGGCCAATGCCTCCAGGTTGTCGGGCTCGATCGCAAGCCCCAGACGCAGACGTTCAGCCGCCTCGTCCGTCGACCCCGCATCGGCCAAGGCTTCGGCCAGACGAAGAAGAGTGGGGACGTGGCGCGGATCACGCTCGAGCGCGCGCCGGCACAGAGCCACGGCTTCGTCGTGGCGCCCGATGGATCGCTGCGCGCCCGCGAGCGCGAGCCATGCCTGGATCACCAGAGTGCCGGAGTCCGGTCTTAGGGCGGGGCCGGCGCGCTTCAAGAGTGCCTCGCGGGCGTCCTCGAGCTGGCGAGCGATCGCCGCGCTTTGCGGCTTCGTCTCCGCAGCGCGCTCAAAACACGCGATCGCGACTTCGATCTCCCCGGCCTGCTGCATGAGGAGGCCCAGATTGAAGACGGGCTCCGGAAGATCGGGCTGAAGGGACATCGCCTTCTCGAACGACGCGACGGATTGCGCGGAGCGCCCGAGCCGGCGATAGGCCTCTGCCAGGTTGGCGTGGTAGGCGGCGTTCGTGGGCTCGAGCCGGGCCGCGCGTAGCAATGGCTCGACGGCCGCGTCCGCCCGCCCGGAGCCCAGGACGATGGCCCCCAGCAAGAACGCCGCGTTCGCATGCGCCGGGTCTCGCGAGAGAACCCTGCGATAGAGCTTCTCGGCTTCGTCGATGCGTCCCGCGCGGTGTCGCTCCACTGCCCGCTGAAACTCGTCGATCGCCATCGCCGGGTTCGCCTAGCACATGGGACCGACGCCGGGTGCGACGTCCTTGTGACCGTGAATTCCCCGGAGAACTACGGAGATAGCCACAAAAGAAGAAAGGCTCGCCCCTCGCGGAGCGCGCCTCCTTCCCGTTTTTGCACGGCCTTTCAGACACCTCGTCGCCTATGCCCTGGCCAACGGGACCAGGGCATCGGCGCGAGTGGCGTCACGGCAAGCAGGTGGGGGCTTGCGTCTGGCCGTAGAGGTAGCAGTGGCCGTTGGTGACGCCGTCGGAGCGCACGCAGGCCGTGCCCGCGGGCGTCGCGTTGGTGCAGGGCAACGTGCCCGGGTCAATCGGGGCGGCGGCGCCCGTCCAGCGGCAGGTCGTGGAGCAGGGCCACGATGTCGTTCCGTGGCCGTTGCCTCCGTTGAATGCCGTGTACGTGTTGGGCGATCCCGTGGCTCCGAACGTGCCGTCGTCGCAGTCCTCGTAGGGGTCCAGAACGCCGTTGCCGCAGATCGTTCCGGCGGACGGAATCGGAGACGCATTGCCCGTGGTGGCGACCGTATTCGCGGTCGAAGCGGCCGGTGCTTGGGTCGTGCAGATCATCGGCTCGTTGAAGTCTTCCGCGAACGGGTTGCCCGCGTTGGGGGCGGAGCCCGGCGCGAAGTTGACGAAGTTCCGGTTGGTGAGGATCGGGCCGATGAACGCTTCGCTGGCTTCGCACTGCGCGAGGCCAAGCTCCGCTGGGCCCCACGTCGCGTCGTTCGGCACGATGTTCCCCCAGCCGACGAGGGTATCGAGGTAGAGCTTGCGCGAGAGTGCGTAGTCGAAGCTCTGCACGCACGCGGCGAGCGGGAGCACCTGGTTGACCTTGAGCGCCACGGTCGACCCGGGTGTAGCCGACGCGGAGTCCCACTGGTCAGCCGTTCTTCCCGCGTAGCCGATGCTGCAAGGGCTGGCTTGCACGAGGCAGCCGATCTGGAGGGTCGCGTCCGACTGCAAGCACTTGGTGCCGGTGGCTCCCGCGAGCGTATGGGCCGAGTGGAGTCGGTACCAGGAGCCGACGATGGATCGGCCGAATGTGTCGGCCTGGTACGTCGCCGTCGCCGCCGGACCGGTCAGAAGGTGCGAGTTGTACACGCGCGCGTCGGCCGCGCCCGGTGCGATGCCATTGACGGCCGCGGGGTTGAACGCGAAAGGCACGTTGCCCGTTCCGTTCAAGCAATTCGTATTGCCGGACGCGTCGACCGGCACGACGCACAAGTTGCCGCCGTGCTGCGGTTCTCCGTTGGGGCAAGCGACTTTGACGGCAAACCCGGTGTTCGGGTCGGTGACCGTCGTGCCGGCGACCGAAAAGTTCGTGGCCACGCAGGTCGTGGTCGGATACTGGGCGGCGACGGATCCCAGGAAGTCGGTGGGCACGATCGCCAACACGAGCCCGAGGTTGCCGTCTCGATTGCAGACGTCTTCCTTGGCCGTGATGCCGCTCGCGCACGGCCGCCGGATGGGATCGAGCTCGCGGTAGTCGGTCGGAATCGGCGAGGTCAGGAGGCCCGGCGGAGGAGGCAGGAGCACCTCTGCGTAGCTACCGACCGCGGCGCCGTTGCCCGCGACGGTGCCGTCTTTGGCGACCGTGAAATTCAGGCCGTCGATGACGGTCACGGTCAGGTTGTTCCCGTTGGCGGCAGTGTTGCCCGCGGCCGTGCCGGTGCCGGCGATCTGGGTGTTGTCGATGTTCTTGCCGACGCCAACGATCGTGACCACCTGGCCCGAGGTGAGCCCGTGCGGGATGAGCGTCGTGATCTGGACTGGGTTGGCGGCCGTCGCGGTCTTCACGCCCACTTCGTTGACGTTGCAGTACGGGCTCGTGCCGAAGTTGCGGTTCGACCCGCTGGTCGGCGCGGGGCTCATACCGATGAGCTGCTGGAAGATGTCGGAGGTGCCCGATCCATCGTCGCGTCGGAACGCGTGCTGGAGAATCGTACAACCGGCGCCGGTGCCCGAGCTGGCGCAGCTCGGATTCTGGAACAGGCTACCCCAGTTGTTGGCGAGCGCGTGGCGAACGTTGCTGTTGCAGCCCGAGTCGCCCGTGGCCGTATTCTGGCTCGCGTTGCTCTGGCCCGCGTAGAGGACCGACAGGACGTCCTTCCAGCTCGTGAACGTGTACGTGTACGCTGGAATTATGGACGGTGCGACGGGCGGCACCGAGATCGACCCGGAGAACACGACGCCGGTCGACTCAGGAGCGCAAGTCGTCGAGTTGGAACCGTTGCACGCAGCGGCTCCTGTGTCCGCCTTCGACCCAAGGACCGAAACGCCATCCAGGCCGATGACCAGGCCCTGCGCAGTCTGGAGCTCGGCAAGTCCGCCCGCGACCCCGCAGACGTTGCTGCCCAAGAAACGAGACATGGGCGCGATGGCTTGCGTGCCCTTGACCATCGCGGTCTCGCCGTTTCCCGAGCCCGTGCCGTTGTAGATCAGCGTGTTGGCCGGTGCGCCGCAGCCCACAATGGCGTCGGTCGTGACTTGAAACAACGTGTCCGAGCCGAGGAAGTTCGGCAGGGTCGCCGCAGCAGCGCTCGCAGCGGCTCCGCCAACCGCGACGAGCGCGGCGATGGCTAACGATTTCTTCATGGTTGGGTCCTCCGATGACGGTGTCAGTCCGCGCGTCGGTGCCTCGTGGCAGGACGCGAACTGTCGGGACCCAAGTACAAGGATTGGGCCTTCCGGCCGGGAACCCAGCAACCCAGAAGGGTTGTGGCAAAACCATCTACCTTTTATGGCTTTGTAACAACCTCGTTACGGCGATTCGGGCGACGCGCGCGCTCCGGTTATCGGAATCTCCCTCCGATTCTCGAAGGCACGCGCCGCCCGCGGCCGTCCCCGTTACGGCAGGCAGGTCGGGCCCGACGTCACCACGTAGCACTTGCCGGGGGTGACCGCGTCCGACCGCACGCACGCCGTGCCCGGCGGCGTCGCGTTGGTGCACGGAAGGATGCCCGGATCGATCGGCGCGGGGTTGCCCGCCCACCGGCACGTGGCCGTGCACGGCCACGCCGACGTGCCATGGCCGTTGCCGCCGTTGATCGGCGTGTAGGTATTGGGCGAGCCCGTGGCGCCGAAGGTGCCGTCGTCGCAGTCTTCGTACGGGTCCAAGTTACCGTCGCCGCAGGTGGTTCCGATGTTCGGAATCGGAGCGGTGTTCGAGGTGTACGCCACGACGTTCGCGGTCGTCGCGGCCGGGGCCTGGGTGGTGCAGATCTCCGGCTCGTTGAAGTCCTCCGCGAACGGAGCCCCGTTGTTCGGAGGTGAGCTTGCCGCGAACGTGAAGAAGCCGGCGTTCGACAAGATCGGCCCGATGAACGCTTGGCTGGACTCGCATTGCGCAAGCGCAAGCTCCGCGGGGCCCCACGTCGGGTCCGACGCCGCCACGTTACCCCAGCCGACGAGAGTGGTCAGGTACAGCTTGCGCGAAAGCGGGTAGTCGAAGCTCTGCACGCAGGCCGTGAGCGCCGGGATCTGGTTGATCTTGAGGGCAACCGTGGATCCGGGGGTCGCCGACAGCGCGTCCCAGTCCGTGGCCGCGTGCCCTTCGAACCCGATGCTGCACGGGCTGGCCTGGGCGAGGCAGCCCATGAGCTGCGTCGTGTCGGTCTGCGTGCACTTCGTGGCCGCCGCGCCGGCGAGCGTGTGGGCGGAGTGGATTCGATACCATGCGCCGACGATCGATCGGCCCAATGTGTCGGCCTGGTACGTGGCCGTCGCCGCGGGGCCCGTGAGAAGGTGCGAGTTGTACACGCGCGCGTCGGCCGCGCCCGGCGCAATTCCGTTGACGGCGGCTGGGTTGAACGCGAAGGGCACGTTCCCTGTGCCATTGAGGCAGTTCGTGTTACCCGACGCGTCGACGGGCACCACGCACAAGTTGCCACCGTGCTGCGGCTCACCGTTGGGGCACGCCACTTTGACGGCGAAGCCCGTGTTCGGATCCGTGACGGTCGTCCCCGCGACGGAGAAGTTGGTGGCCACGCAGTTCGTGGTCGGGAACTGCGCTGCCTGCGAGCCCAGATTTTGGGTCGGCACGACCGACAGGACGAGCCCCAGATTGCCGTCTCGATTGCAGACGTCTTCCTTTGCGGTAATGCCCGAGGCGCAGGGCCGCCGAATCGGGTCGAGCTCGCGGTAGTCCGTGGGAATCGGCGACGTCAGCAGTCCGGGCGGTGGTGGGAGAAGGACGTTGGCGTAGCTACCCACGGCGGTCCCATTTCCGGCGACAGTGCCGTCTTTGGCGATCGTGAAGTTGAGGCCGTCGACGACTGTGACCGTCAGGTTGTTTCCGTCGGCGGCCGTGTTCCCCGCGGGCGGCCCCGCGATTTGCGTGTTGTCGATATTCTTGCCCACGCCCACGATCGTGACCACTTGGCCCGTGGTCAGCCCGTGCGGAATGCTCGTCGTAATCTTGATAGGATTGGCGGCCGTCGCAGCCTTCACGCCCACTTCGTTGACGTTGCAAAACGGGCTGGTGCCGAAGGTGCGGTTCGACGTACTGGTCGGCGACGGCGAAGCGCCGATGAGCGCCAGAAAGACGTTGGCCGTGGTGGCCGCGTCGTCGCGACGGAACGCGTGCTGCAGAACCGTGCAGGTGCCCGCGCTGCCGCAGGCCGGATTCTGGAACAGCGTTCCCCAGTTGTTCGCAAGCGTATTGCGAATGTCGCTGTTGCAGCCCGAGTCCCCGGTAGCCGTGTTCTGTGAGGTGTTGCTCTGGCCGGTGTAAAGGACCAACAGCACGTCTTTCCAGCTCGCAAACGTATACGTGTACGTCGGGTGGATGTGCGACGTCGTGCTCACCGCTGTCGAGAAGGCAAGACCCGCGGCCTCCGGAACACAGGTCGTGTTGTTCGCCCCGTTGCAGGCGACCGCTCCCGTGTCGGCCTTCGATCCAAGGACCGAGAGGCCGTCGAGGCCGATGACGAGCCCTTGGCTCGTTTGAAGCTCGGTGACGCCCCCCGCGACCGTGCATACGTTGGCGCTAATTTGAGCCGTTGCAGGATTGATGGCCTGGGTGCCGTGTATCATCGCGGTCTCGCCATTTCCCGTGCCCGTGCCGAGAAAGACGAGACCGGCCGCCCCAGGGCAGGCCGCGATGGCTTGAAGGGTGACCGGATACAGCGTGTCCGAGCCCAGAAACTGGGGGAGAGTGGCTGCTGCGGCGCCGACGGCGCCTGCGCCAGCGGCTATGCCCGCGGCGATCGCTAACGATATTCTCATGATGGGGTCTTCCTCCGGGTTGCTTTCCGAGTTCTTTGACAGCAGCTTCTCATATTAAGAACCACTGTCTGCTATCAAAGAATGTGCTGAACGCAAGAACAAAAAGCGCGAGCCGACGCGGGCCCACGGTCACGATCGCGACGAAAGCGCCGTGAGGCAGCGATTTCCGCGGACTCACCCCATTTCCGTGATCCTACGATTCCCGTAGAGACCCTTCCGATTATCGAATGATGCGCCCGAGGCGCCCGTTCGGTTCGACGGACACACCTAAGCGCACTGGAACGTCCGCCTGCCCGGCTTTGTGGGCAACAGCCATAGGCCGCAAGTTCCCGCAAGGGCCCTGAAGCATTGCCCGCGGCGGCTTCTATGGTGGCGAATCCGTTTCGAACGATGTCACGAAACGCGGCGGCAATGTGGACGCGCGCGGCCACACGATGGCTGCCATCAGGATCAGCGCCAGGATGACAGCGCCAGCGAATGTCACGTAAAGCCCCGGGGGACTGCCGTGTCGCAGGTTCGGCATCAGAGCCCGTTTCCTTCCAAAGGCGCGCGGGGCGGGGTCGCGCTCTCCGTGCCCGGAGGCGGTGGGCGCGTTTGCTTCGGGGGAGCGTTCAAGCATTTTGAGATGCCCTCCTCGAGCGGACGGCGATCGATGCCCTCGACGTGCAAGACGGTTCCAATGGCGTCCAGCGCCGTCAGCGCGCGATGCCAATCGGCGCGGCCGTCGATGTGCGAGCCAACGAGAAACCATTGCGCCCGTGCCTGCACGCCCCCGAGCGGCACGCCCCCCCCTCGCCCCTCGTTCCAGGCTCGCGAATCGACGCTATTGCTGCGGTTGTCGCCGAGAACGAACACTTCGCCCGGCTGGACGACGTACTCCCCGGGAAACGCTTTCGACCCGGCGTGCACAGTGAGGTAGGCGCGGTCGTCGAGAAACTCGACCAGCAACCGACCCTGGAACGCGCCGCCCTGCCCGTCGGGCAGCGGATAAATGTACGCGCCGACGTCACAAGTCGGCACTTGCCATCCGTTGATGATGGGCAATCCCGCCTGCATTCGGATGCGATCCCCCGGCACGCCGATCACCCGTTTGACGAGCACCGGTGGAGCATCGGGCGTGGCCAATGCAACCGCGGCCGATCGGAAGACGATCACGTCGCCCCGCCGAGGCACCCGCGATGCGGCGCCCCGGTACGCGAGCTTGCTGCCGATGATCTGGTCGCCCGGCTCGAGCGTGGGCAACATCGACGCGCTCAAGACGCTGTAGGGCTCGGCGACCTCGGCGCGCCCGACCAGGGCGGCCCCCGCGGCAAGCGCAACGCTGACCACAACCGCGGTCGCCTCGCGGCGCCGCCGCGCCGTCAGCGCAGGAGCCGCAAGCTCTTGGAGCGCGCGAACCGTCCCCTGCACCGCCGGATCGTCGCCCGCCTCGAGCCATGCCCAAAGATCGCCGACGCGCGCATCGATCTCGGCGCTGCGCTCGGCGCCCACCGTTCGGTGCAACCGGCGCCGCGTCGCGGGAGCGTCCAGCCAACGGCCCAGGGACGCCGCGGCCGCGCGCTCGGACAACCGCTCGGGCGCCAAGCCGGCCGCGAGATTCGCGGGGAGCTCCGAGACGTAGCGCCATCCTGGGAGGTGAGAGCGCCAGTAGCGTGCGAGACCTGAGAACACGAGGAAAAGCGCCACGCCCAGCAGCACGGGGTAGCCGTGACCGACACGCGCGATGACGGCGAGCGGGCCTTCGAGCCCCGGCACGCTCCTGGGAACGAAAAACTTCACGCCAAGCATGGCCAAGAGCGCCGGGATCGCGACAAAGTACAGACCCCGCAAGGCGACCTGGCCGCCATTCGTTGCGTTTCGGCCGCTAGGGAAGCGTTTCGCACTGATCATAGGTCGGCTTTGGAGATTTGCCCTTCGAGAGATCGTTCACCAGGCTCTCGACATACGTGAAGACCGCTAGCCCCGCGTTGATCGCTCCGCGCGTGGCCCACAGATCCATTCGGTCGGCGCTCCAGCACGGCGCCGGCGCGCCGCCCCCGTCCGGAGCATCCGTGGCGCACCCGCGGATCGGTATGGGGCAGATGGGGAGATGGCTCGCCAGCAAGTATGCCTTCGCCGAGGCGGGATCGATGCCCGCGTCCGAAGCGACGCACCACGGAAAATAGTTGGACGCGGTGAGCGCGCCCTGCGGGCCATTCTGATCGCCCACCGGGTTCTGACCGTAGGCGCTCGGATCGATGAGGGAACCAGGGCCCGATGCCCCCGAGGCCACCGACAGGTAGGGGGGAGGATTTGCGAATGCTCCCGCGTAAAGGGCTCGAATGGGCGGCGGGTTGTTCATGCTGCACAACCGCAGCCAAAGCTCGGCGTCTCCGTTGTTCGGGATCAAGAAGGGAAAGTTCTTCAAATGGCCGGGCTTGTCGAGGTCGAACCATCCGATCGTCCAATTGAACTGGATGGGGAGACCCGCAAAGCTGTTCTGCAGAAAACCGGCGCAAATCGCTTTGGCTGCGGAGAGCATGTTGGCGGAGATGGCGTTCGATGGCAGCACCCGCTTCTCCCCGAGAACCCGCGTGTCTCCGACGACGGTGAGAATCGACAAAGGAATCTGCACTTCGGTTCCGCCGAGCGCCATCAGCGAGAGGTACCGCGATGCCCGGTCGTCCACGGTTGCGCTCGTCCAGCTCGTGCCTGCGCTTGCGGGAAGCATCGACGTCGCGAAGGCCTCGTTCTTGTGGAGCCCGGGCGAGTCGAGAGGGCCGAAGAGGCCGTCCTTGAAGTCCGCCACAATCGCGTTGCCGCCGGTCATCGTGGCCAGGTTGTCCGAGAGGCGCCCATGCGCGTCTGCGCTCGGGCCGTGGCAGTTGATGCAGATCATCCCGAAGACAGCCGCGCCCGGCGATGCCATGTACACCGGATCGCTCGGCGCCAGGTTCGGGACCTGCCCCATCCAGAGGGGTCGAGCGCTCCCCGTGAAGGAACCGGCAGTCGGCACGGAGGAGAATTTGCAGCCGGCCTTCTTCTCCCAAAGTCCGAACGGGACCTCGGTCGTGGCATAGGTGCGAAACGGGTCGTTCGGATCGTCGAGATACACGCTCTGAAGGAGCGCCACGGTCTTCTTAACCTCGTTTTGTGCCGTGACGGCGTCGGCCAACGAGCCGCCACAAGCCGGCTCGGGATCCGGGAACGTCTGCTGCACGAGGGTCTGCGGCCAATCCGTCCGCCGCACGGCAAACGTGCCTGGCGCCTGCGGGGCCTGGGTCAGGTCCGTATTCACCCAGTGGGGGCGGGCCGGGGTGACGCTCGAGAGGACACTGGAGGTGTCCGGCGTGGGCACCGGGTGGCAAACGGGATCCAGAGTCACCGCCGGATCGACGAGGTCAGAGGTATTCGGGCAGTAGGAGTACACGCTGTACGTGGAGTCGGCGGCGACGCCCGGGTTCACACCGCTGTGCAGGATGGCGAGGCGCTGCTGAGCGGCGCGACTGGCATCCTGGTATCCCGGATTTCCGGGGGGTACCTCGACGTAAGGTTGCGGGTTGAGGTCGAGCGTCGAGCCGCCGACGAGCTTGTTGGGGGCGGCCGCAAACGCGTACTCGGGTATCTCAGGATCCTTTCGGATGGCTGGGATGCTCACCATCCAGTCGCTCAGGACCTGCTTGGCACGGCAGTCGTAGCCAGGCGTATTCATGGGCATGTGCGGAAAGAGAGCGAGGTTCGTCTCGTAGGCGAAGGGGGTGTCCACGTTGCGATAGATCAAGCTCCGCCACGGACCGTAGAGAATGTAATTGACCCCCACGTCGGTCCCGCTGGCGATGTTGAAAAAGTAGTCGTCTCCACCCGAGACGCTGCCGTCCCAGTTCGACGAGGGCTGATCCATGAGCGACGGCGTGATGTACGGGATGGGCGTTCCTCCGCCGGGGCCCCGGCCGATCCGCGGACTGAAGCGTTCCAACGGGAACTGGAAGATCCCGCCGGTAGGTCCCGGCAAGAAGTTGAGAATGTCGACCAAGACGGGGTTGTTGACGGAGGGGAAGCCGCGCGGGTTGTGACAGTGGGCGCAGTTGCCCGCCAGGTATCCTTGCGCGGTGAGCTCTTGGTCGTTGCGGGGGGCGCGGTTGCCCTCGGATCGTTCGAGAGGCAGCACATCGTCGGGCGAGGAGATTCCCGTGATGACGCCGTAGTCGATGAGGCGCTGAAGCTGTGTCAATTCATCGGCGCCAGGTGGACTCTGACCCGGCTCGGGGAGGGTTCCCCCCTCCCCAGCGGCGCGACGCCGAATCTGGACCGGGCGAAAACCCAGAATGAAGCTCGCGCTGTTGCTCCCCATGTGGCACTGAATGCACCGGTCGCTTGACGGAATCGCGTAGTGACGGGCCGCCCCCAGTTCGAGCAGCTGCTCGAATGGACGCCCGGGGTTCGACGCAAGAATGTCGGCAGCGAGCTGCTCGTCGGTCGTGTATTGAAGCAGCGTGTCCGCGAACGGAAGGCCATCGCGAAGCGGCGTTTCGAGGAGGGTCGCGTCGGTCTCGCCCGCGTTCCACTGATAGGTACCGAAGAGCGCGGTCGGAGTACTGCTGCCGTCCGGGTTTCGCTGGTCGGGCCGTGACACGATGAGGCGCGTCTCGATCTTGCGAAACCGGTAGCTGCCGTCCGTGTCGATGATCTTCTTCAAGAATGTCTTGTAGAAGCGGGTATTCGGCGGAATCGTGAATTCTTGCGTGCTCTTGTCGAACTGGATGGATTGCCCGCGCGGAACGCGGACATAGCGGAGCTTGCCGGCATCGTCGGACCAGAGCGGGTAGGTCGGCTGAAACGCCACGACGCCGTATTGGGCAAGCTGCGCGGTGTCCAGCGTGACGAGGTCGGTCTCGGAGAGGTGCTCTGGAAGGCCGATGAGATCTTTGGGAGCGGCCCCGGAGCCCGGACTCGCCTTCGTCAGGGCCGCAAACATGGCGTCGCGGTTCACGCTGGCGTCTTGCTCGACGGCGAACAGGGTCTTGTCAGGAATGCACGTCCCCAGGTTCGTCATCGTGTCGCCGAGGAGCGGCGACATCAGATATTGGCTCGGCGAGGCACCTGCCTCTGCGCCGCCGTCCTGACCCGGGCCGCCCGCGCTCGGCGGGGAAAACGACTGCGGGCTTCCCGATGCGAGCCATGCCGCGACCAGATCCGCAAACTGCTTCACCGGGTCGGTCGGGGGCCGCTTCGAATACGGACCGCCGTTTGGGCTGCTGAACGGCGGCATCGGGTCGTTCGGATCCGTCGCCGGGTGAGCGGGGTCGGTGGCGCCGTCGGACTGGACGTGCTTCAGCACGGCCGGCGTCATCGCGGTCAGGAAGCTGTTCTCCGACTGGATCTGGTACCCGCCGAGGCCCGGCGGGTCCACCTCGGGCCCGTGGCACGATCCGCACACGGACTTGAAGCGCTCGAAAAGGTCGGAGACGTAGACGAGGTTGCTTCCGACCGCAGAGGCCGTGGCCGACATCACGACGAGCCGCGCCGGCAATGGCTGGGCGGCAGCCGGACGGCAAACGCCGTGCACCGACGCCGAGGGCGATGCTCCCCCACTCGAGCCGGATGGCGATCCTTGCGACAGCCCGGAATCCCCCCCCCCGCCTTGGGCAGCCGACGCGTCGATTTCCGGATGCTGCGCCATCCAGAGAGCCAGCGGATAGTCCTCTTGGGCGCAACCTACCAGGGCGGAGGCGAGGACGATTAACGCCGGGACCGAGGATCGAACGAGCGCCGCGAATTCCTTGGCCTTGTCCTTCGCATCCTGCATTGGAAATACACAAGTCCTGAGCGTTTCGGCGTCGCGCGATTCGGGGTCGTGTAGCACGGGCTTGCGTGCACATTTGGCGACAAGATTGTGAACTCTTCCGTGGCGAGCTCCACACGCGCTCGCGATCGCCTATGGTGCCGGAAATCGGAGGTCATCTCCGACATTCGGTTGGTGGCTCGGGCCAGGAGAAGTAGCGCAAAGTCCAATTCACTCGGCCTTTCTGCCCTCCCCGCCGCATTGGCCCGGGTCTTGTGTGTAGGTGCCGCAGAAACTGCCTTTGTTCCCCGGGAACTCGGGCATCCGACAACACTTTTTTGGAGGTATCTCGATGAAACTCATTAGGAACGTATTTGCCGCCAGCATCGCCGTCGCGGCGATAGCGGTCGCCGCATGTTCGAGCCATGGCTCGAACAGTACCGGCGGCGGCAGCAGCAATACCAACCCCGGTCACGTGGGAAGCCTCGGGGGCAACGCGGGGAACACAGGCACCGTCGGCGCCCATCTGTCGATCGGCGCGGGCGTCAGTGTGACGGCCCTCAGCTGGACGATCAGCAACGGCACCAACACGTACACGGGAACGGCCAACATCGGCGACGCGCAGTCGGTCGAGTGGGTTGCCGGCGGCATCCTCGCGGGCGGGGGCTACACGCTGACGGTCACGGGCACCGATAGCAACGGGGATCCGTGCACCGGAAGCACCACGACGTCGTTCACGGTCCTGGCAGGCGCGACCGTGCAAGTGACCTTGGCCATCACTTGCGTGATCCCGCCGGACGGCTCGGTCGCGGCCGATGTCAACACGGGGTCGGTCGAAGTCGACGCGTCCGTCACGCTCGTAGGCACCCCGCCCCTGCCCTGCCCGGGCATCACGTCTCTGTCGATCAATCCCGCCGAGCAGGTGGCCGGCGTGCCGGTGCAGCTCAACCTGGCGACCACGGGCCCGACCCCGCTCATCACATGGAGCGTGACCCCGGCGGGAGACGGCAACTTCTCCAACGTGAACGCGGCGAACCCGACGTTCACGTGCACCAACGCAACGCAAAACCCGCTGACGATCACGGCGACCGTCGCCCTCCAAGACAGCGGCCTTTGCAGCGGCCAGACGTTCACCACGCTCTCGGCCCTCTTCAACTGCGAGTCGGGTGTGCTCACCTGCGCCCAGATCAACCCGGCCCTGCCGAACTCCTGCCCCGGCGCCGACGGTGGCCCGACGTGCGTCAACACCAATACCGACGCGAACAACTGCGGTACCTGCGGACATGTCTGCGGCGTGGCCGCCCCGGTCTGCCAGGCCGGAGTCTGCATCGCGCAGCCGCCGACGGCCTGCACCGTGGCGCCTTGCGCCGCGAGCGGTCCGAACAGCGTCCGTTGCCAGGCCAGCACAAACGGCGTCTGCACGCCGACCGAGGCGGTCATCGTCGCGCACGACATCCTGAAGAACGGGCAGGGTCCGGGCGTGAACACCAACGGCAGCTGCTACACCTGCCTCATCGCGAACGCGTGCCTCGACGGCTCGGGCGCAGGCCCTGCTCCGGCTGGCAACGGCTCCGGCTTGGCAGTGACGAACTCCGAGTGCGGAGACCCGAACGGCGTGGGCCTCAATCCGCCCTTCGACAACCCCAACGCGTCGACGAGCAATCCGGCGAACTGCCTCAGCGCGCTCACCTGCGCGCTCACGAGCAACAGCGCGAATCCGGCCAGCGAATGCTCGCTCAGCCAGCTGCCGGCCAGCGTCAGCAACTGCTATTGCGGTGCGAACACCGGCTCCTTGTGCCTCTCGTCGCCCGCTTCGGCGATCGGCGTTTGCGCATCGACCATCGACACCGACATCGGCTCGACGGATCCGACCACCGTCCTGTCGCACTTCACCGACCCGACGTTCAGCCCCGGCGGCGTCGGCCTCGCGATCCTGAACTGCGGCCTCACGGCCCCCGCGACGCCCCCCGCGGCCGCGAAGTGCCCCACCTGCTTCAACTGAAGCTGAGTCGCTCTTCGTAAGGGGTAATGGAAAAGAGGGCGCTGGCCGCGAGGCTGGCGCCCTTTTCTTTTTGGTTGGTGGTCGCGCTTCTTTAGGGGCGACAACGTTGCAGTCGACCCGAGATTCGCGTACGTAATGAGATGGCGGGGGCCGTCGCGATGGACCTATTTCGCAACGCATTCGCAGCCAGCTCGGTCGCCGCGGCATTTCTGTTGTTCAATTGCTCGACCCTTGGTGCGCGGAGCACGGGCGACGGCATGAGCGGCAATTCGCCCACCGGTCATGTGGGAGTCGTCGGGGGCACGGCCGGAAGCACCGGCATCGTCGGAGCCTTTCTATCGATAGGCGCGGGCGTCAGCCTGACTTCTCTCGACTGGAGGATCGGCAACGGCGGCACGCCGTACACGGGTACCGTGAACATCGGCGACGCCCAGTCGGTCGAATGGGTCGCCGGGGGAATCCAAGCGGGCAGCGGCTACACGCTGACCGTCACGGGCACCGACAACCAAGGCGACCCGTGCAACGGCAGCACCGCGCTCTTTACCGTGCTCGCGGGTGCGACCGTTCAAGTGTCCTTGTCCGTCACGTGCGTGGTTCCCACCGACGCCACGGTTGCGGCAGACATCGAGACGGGCTCCGTCGAAGTCGACGCGTCGGTGACCCTCATGGGAACGCCTCCGGTCGCCTGTCCGGGCATCACGTCGCTTTCGATCAACCCCGCCGAGCAAATGGCCGGCGTACCGGTGCAGCTCAACCTGATGACGACCGGTCCTGCTCCGCTCATCACGTGGAGCGTGAGCCCGCCCGGGGACGGCACCTTTTCCAACGTGAACGCCCCCAACCCGACGTTCACGTGCACGAACGCGACCCAGAACCCGCTGACCATCACGGCGACCGTCGGACTTCCGGATAGTGGGCTCTGCGTCGGGCAGAGTGTGACGACGCTATCGGCGTTCTTCAACTGCGAGTCCGGCGCGCTGAGTTGCGCCCAGATCAACTCTGCCCTTCCGAACGCCTGCCCCGGCGCCGACGGCGGAACGACTTGTGTCGATACCCAGAGCGACCCGAACAACTGCGGCGGCTGCGGGCATGTCTGCCCACCCGCCTTCGGCGCGACTTGCTGTCATGGTTCTTGTTTGGGGGGGCCGCCGACCGCCTGTACCGTGGCGCCGTGCGGCGTGTGCGGCCCGAACAGCGTCCAGTGCGCTGCCAGCCCGAACGGTGTCTGCACGCCGACCGAGGCGCTGATCGTCGCGCACGACGTCATCAAGAACGGCCAGGGTCCGGGCATCAACACCAACGGCAGCTGCTACACGTGCCTCGTCGCGAACGCATGCCTGGACAGCTCCGGCAGCGGACCGCCCCCGGCCGGCAACGGCTCAGGCATTGCGGTCACGAGCTCCGAGTGCGGCGACCCCAACGGCGCGGGCGTCAATCCGCCGTTCGACAACCCCAACGCGTCGACGAGCAACCCGGCGAGCTGCCTCAGCGCGCTCTCCTGCGCGCTCACGAGCAACGGCGCGAATCCCGCCAGCGAGTGCTCGCTCAGCCAGCTGCCGGCCAGCGTCAGCAACTGCTACTGCGGCGCGAACACGGGCTCCTCGTGCCTCTCGTCGCCCGCCGCTCCGATCGGCGCGTGCGCATCGATCATCGACACCGACATCGGCTCGACGGATCCGACGACCGTCCTGTCGCACTTCACGGACCCGACCTTCAGCCCCGGCGGCGTCGGCCTCGCGATCCTGAGCTGCGGCCTCACCGCGCCCGCGACGCCCCCCGCCGCCGCGAAGTGCCCCACCTGCTTCAACTGAGCGGGTTCGCCAGCTCGTCCCTCGGCGCGATCGCGTCCATCGCGTGATCGGCGTGTGACGTATTGACCCGGCGCGCACGGTGACCTTGCCGTCGACGCGCGTTCGCGGCAAAACACCGTCGTCGCGTCGATGAGACTCCACGGCCGAGCGATGCTTGTTGCCCTGGCCGCCCTCGGCCCGCCCTGCGTGGCTTGCGTTCCCGACAGCCCCGGTGGGAACGACGCGGCGCTCGGGGACGACAGCGCGAGTAACGACGGCGCGGGCGACGACGCCGCGACCGACGACGGTCCGGGCGACGACTCCGTCGCGCAAGACGCTCCTTCGGACGCGGCGTCGGATGCCGCTCCGCTCGATGCGGCCGCCGGCGAGGCCTCCCCGCGGGACAGCGCGCCGGAAACGAGCCCTTCCCAAGACGCGACCGCCCCGTCCCCCGACGGCGCTCCCGGTGCCACGCTCGGAACCGTTGTCGTGACGGCCGATGCCTCGCTGACGACGACGACCTTGGGCGGCGCATGCGCGGCTGCCAATTCATTGGTGGCCGCTCCCAACGAGACCCACGTCGGCGGAACGATCCATCTGACCGCCTCGGGTATCGACCCGGCCAACCAGAGCTCCGACGTGACATTGACGTGGACAGCCAACGGAACCACCGGATCGCTGGCGACGACCACGGGGACGTCGAACACCTTCACATGCGCCAGTGCCGGCACCGAAGTGGTCATCGTGACCGCCTCGATTTCGGAGGGCGGCGCCTCGTGCGCCGCGAACGGGTCGCTGACGGCCCAGCTCGGGTGCAGCGCGCCCTGACGGTCGCACCCGCCCGCATGCGCCTGACGTGAATTCTTTGTTTCAATCGAGAAACGTGCGCGCCTTTCGTGCACGCAGCAACTAAAGAACATCCGCCCCGAGGGAGCAGCCATGAAGCATGTTCGCAACGCGGTTCTCTTCAGCCTCGCCGTCGGTGCGGTGTCCGTGGTCGGCTGCTCGTCTCGGAGCTCGCCCGGCGTGGCGGCGAATCCGGCCGATGATCTGGGGGACCGCACGGGCGTGGTGGGCGGGGGAGCGCCGGGAGGTTCGTCCGACACGGGGACGGTCACGTTGCAACTGCAGCTCGGCGGGGGGATCACCCTCAGCACGGTGCAGTACGTCATCACGAACGCCGCCCTCGCCGGCTTCTCCCCGATCACGGGATCGGTAGACGTGAGCGGGAGCCAAACCGTCGGCTTTTCGGTGACTTTGCCCGTGGCCGGTGGGTATTCGCTGTCCCTCAACGCCACCGACGGCAACAACGACCCCTGCGTCGCAGGCCCGGCGTCCTTCGCCGTCCTGGCCGGCCAGAGCAACACGGTTGCGCTGACGCTGAGCTGCTCGGAGACGGTCGACGGCGGGGTGAGCGCGCCGGACGTCAACGTGGGGACGGTCGTCGTCATAGCAGACGCGTCGCTCGAGGCGAACGTCGTCGGCGGCTCGTGCGCCGCGGCGACCTCTCTTCTGGCAGCGCCCAACGAGACCACCATCGGCAAAGCGATCAGCCTGACGGCGGCGGGAATCGACCCCGGCTACCAGAGCTCCGACGTGACCCTCACGTGGACGGAAACCGGCGGGTTCGGGTCGCTGGCGTCGACCACGGGCGGATCGAACACATTCACGTGCAAAGCCGCAGGAACCGACACGGTCACCGTGACCGCCTCGATTTCGGACGGGGGCGCGTCGTGTCCCACCATCGGGTCACTGACGGTGATTGTCCGGTGCGACGCGGTCGTCGAAGCGGGGGCTCCCGAGGTCGGACCCGACACGGGTGCGGAGACGGGGTCCGGCGGCGCGCCGACTCCGTGCACCACGGCTCCATGCGCAGCGAGCGGTCCGAACAGCGTCCAGTGCGCCGCGAGCCCCAACGGCGTGTGCACTCCGACCGAGGCGATCATCGTCGCGCACGACATCTTGAAGAATGGCCAGGGTCCGGGCGTGAACACGAACGGCAGCTGCTACACCTGCCTTGTGGCCAACGCCTGCCTCGACGGCTCCGGCAATGGCCCGCCCCCAGCCGGCAACGGCTCGGGAATCGCGGTCACGAGCTCCGAGTGCGGAGACCCCAACGGTGCGGGCTCGAATCCACCGTTCGACAATCCCAACGTGTCGAGCACGAACGTCGCCCACTGCCTCGACGCGCTCACGTGCACGCTCACCAGCAGCGGCGCGAACTCGCCGAGCGAGTGCTCCCTCAGTCAGCTCCCGGCCAGCGTCAGCAACTGCTTCTGCGGCGCGCACACGGGCTCGACGTGCCTGTCGTCTCCGGCCGCGGCGATCGGCGTGTGCGCGTCGAGCATCGCCACGGACATCGGATCGACCGATCCGACGACGGTCCTCTCTCACTTCACCGACCCGACGTACAGCCCGGGCGGCGTCGGCCTCGCGATCCTGAACTGCGGGCTCACTGCCCCGGCGACGCCCCCCGCGGCCGCGAAGTGCCCGAGTTGCTTCAACTGACAAACGTCACCGAGATGTAACGAACGAAAGGCGCCTGCTGCGGGCAGGCGCCGTCTCTCGCTTCTGCCAGCCGTTGCGGGGGCTTCGTTTCTCGCCGCCGGGCGGGCCTCTCCAACGCATTTGCGCATTGAAACGTGGTAAGGAGCCCGCGCGACCATGTGGCGCTTGCATTCTCCGCGGCCGCGCGAATCCGCCGTCCTCGCCGCATTCGCCGCTCTTGCAGCCTCGTCGTGGTCAGGACCTGCGCACGCGTCCTGCCGCGAGGTCGCCGCGAGCCCACCATCGGCGTACAACCCGGCGACTTCGGGCTGTTTCGGCGTCCCGATGGGCCTGCCGACTCTCTTCTGGCGAAACCAATGCGTCAGCTTCAGCATCCAGGCCGGCGGGAGCAAGTACGCCTCCGTTTCCGACGCAACCAGCGTCGCCACCCAGGCCTTCAATGCGTGGAGCAGCGCCCAGTGCCCGGGCGGGGGCACGCCGAGCATTTTCCCGTCTTCATTTCCCCCGGTGCAGTGCAACGCCGTTCCGTCGCAGGCGCACAACAATCCCATCATCTTCCGCGACAACATGTGGCCGTACGACGATTCGGCCAACGCGATAGGCTACACGACACTCACGGTCAATCTCGATACCGGCGAGATCCTCGGCGCCGCCGTCGAGATCAATACGGCCTATTACCACGTGGTCGTGAACGGAGCGCCGGGGCCGGGCGAATACGATCTCGCCACCATATTGACTCACGAGGCGGGCCACTTCCTCGGCCTGGCGCACTCCGGAGACCCGAACGCCGTCATGTACGCGCTCTACAAAGCGGGCTCCACCACCCTCACGCCCGACGACGTCGCGGGGATCTGCGGCATCTATTCACCCGACGGGTCGCGCATGACGGTGAGCGGCCCTGTCTCGGCGACCACGTGCCATCCGGAGCCGCTCAACGGATTCCTCCCGGAGTGTGGATCGCTCGACGCGGGGGCGTTGAGCTCGGTCGCGTCGGGCCCGGAGATGTCTATCCCTGCCGACGGCGGCGCGATGCCGTGTTCGACCGACTCGACCAGCTGCTCGATCGGCCGGGGCGCGGGCTCCCGCGGCGGGGGGCTCGGCGCGCCTTTCGCTCTCGTCGCTGTTGGAGCGCTGGTGCGCCGCGCGAGGCGCGCGAACAAGCGGCGCGGCGCCGCGCTCGCCCTCGTGCTCGCGCTCGGGTGGTTGGGCGCGGACGCAACCTTCGCGCGGGATGCGAAGGCAAGCGTGTCGGTCACTGCGCTCTTTGGAGAGCTCGTCGAGAAATCGAACGCGGTCGCCGTGATCACGCCTCTCGAGCAAACCGCTGGGTGGGAAGACGGCCGTATCGCGACGTACACACGCGCGCGGGTGGACCGGCTCGTCGCGGGGAAGCTCGGCTCCGAAGTCTGGGTGCGAACCATCGGCGGGCACGTCGGGCGCATCGCTCAGATCGTCGAAGGGGAGCCGGCGTTCGCGCTCGGCATGCCCTCGCTCGTGTTCCTGCGATCGCACCTGGATCCGATCACCGGGCAGCCCGCGGGCATCTTCGGAGTGGCCGAGGGCGCGCAGGGCCAGTTTCCGATCGCGGGCGGCGAAGGGCGGCAGCGGCTCACTCTGGCGCGCGACGTGGGCGCGCTGGTGCCGCCTCACCCGGCGAGCGCGGGAAACGATGCGCGGCCCGCACGCGACGTGCTCGCGGACCGTGCGCTCGGCGATGCGGCGGGGGAGATCGCGGCCGTGTGGACGCTGACCCACGCGCGGTGAGCGCGGCGCAGACCATCACTGCGAAATGACCGTGCAGTTCGATAGTGGGCAGACGGTTCCGGCGTTGTCGATGCACTGCACGAGGCTCGCCGCCCCGCCGGCACCAGCCACCGCGCCGACGGCGACCACTGTCAACACGCTGCCCGCCGCCGCCGAGACATTCTTCGCGACCGCCGTGTCCTGGACCGAACCGTCGGGCGCGAGGGCGCCGTGCACCTCCGCAGCCAGTGAAACCGACGTCATCGCCGACCGCGACAAGTAGCCGTTCGAATCGACGGAAGCCGCTCCTCCGTCGGCCCCGACCGCCGTCTTCGCGGTTTGCCCGAAGGCGACGTTGGAGAACACCGCCTTGAAGGACGAGCCGGACCCGGTGCCGAAGTCGAGCGCGGAGAAGGCGGGCGCCGCCTGAATGAACCGCAACGCGATCGCCCCCACCGGGGCCGGGTCGTCCGAGAATCCTGCGAGCTGCAACCCGGGGGCGGTCGCGCTGGCTCGATTGAGCTCACCCAGGAGGGCGACCGTCTCGAACCCTCCGGCCACGATGGCCGGCAAGCTGGTGGCGTCGGCTACCCCGGCGGCACAGCTGGTCGCCCCAGCCACCACCAGCCGCACGTCGTATTGGCCCGCCTGGACCAGCGCATACGAGCTGACTTGCGGGAAGGGGAGCCCGAACGTACTCGCCGGGCACGACGACCCGGCGTTTGGCAGCGCCAGCGCCTGGGCCGCCACCATCGGTCCGTGAAACTGACCGGTTCCGTGCGGGGCCACGCAGAAGTCGACGGCGGGCGCGTCCGGGGACCAGTTTGCCACGCGAATGGAGGCCAGGGTGGTGGGCGCCGTGGTGGTCGACCCGGCATCGGCCGCGGCGCTTGCGGTGCTCATCGCCGCGTCGGAGGCAGCGGCCGCTGCGTCGCCCACGGTCCGATCCGCGATTGGCGCGTCCGAGAGAGACGATTCCACCGACGGTGAATCGCCTAGGGAGGAGTCCCCGGGCGACGAATTATCCAGCGACGAATCGCTGGCGGACGAATCCTTCACCGGCAAGTCGCCGGAGGACGCGTCACGGAAAGCACTGTTCGCATCGCTCCCGCCGTCGGCCATCGCGTCGCCGAAGGACGCGTCGTCGCACGCCGTGCCGCCGTTATCGTCGGCGGTGCACCCGAGCAGCGACTGGGCAGCGCCCGCGGCGATGACGGCAATCCAGGGTGAGGCTGATCTCATGACCGGTGCTTGATGCCGTGGAGCTCGCGATGGCGAGCTTCCGTCGTGGCCTGTACCACGAGACCGGCCAGACGACGCGCGACGTCTTGGTGACAGCTCGGATGCGCCGCTGTCTCACGCCGCGACGAAGCTGGCTTCCTCCGCCTGCGGCCCGTTGCTCAACCCAACGCGCGGGCGCTGCCCGGAAGGCCGGTCGCTGAAACGGTACCCGACCCCGCGCACGCTCTGGACGAACCGCTCCGCGCTGCGAAGCTTGCCGCGAAGGCGTTTGATGTGGGTGTCCACCGTGCGGGTCTTGCTTTGCGGGTGGAGGCCCCAAACGTCCGCGAGAAGGGCTTCGCGCGTTTGAACCCGATCTTTGCGGTCAGCCAGTGCAACGAGGAGCTTGAACTCGATGTTGGTCAGCGCGATGTCCTCGCCGTCGACGGTCACCCGATGGCAGTCTCGGTCGATGTACAGGCCGTTGAGGTCGATCGCGCCCGCGGGGTCGGGGGCCTTTGCGCGCACGAGGACAGCGTCGAGCTGAACCGTGAGCTCGCGCACGATCCGCTCGCGTTCTTCCGCGCTGGCCACCACGACGACGATCGGAACCAGCTGAGCGCGCCGGTCACCGAGAAGCTGGTCGGCCGCGACCCCGCCGAGGGCGTCGATGGCGAGCCGCTCTCGTTGGCCAGCGGTGACCAGCGAAAGCACCCCTTCTGTACGGCTTCGATCTTCAGGGACCAACGATTGCTTTGCTACGGGAATCATCTTCGTTTCTCCTCTTGAGGTCCAGGCGAGCGGACAAAAGCAAACGAGGCCCAGCCACCTTTTTCAGGTGGTGAGCCCCGATCCGCCGGATCTGCGTCTCATGACGTCGCCGACGGACCGGTGCCCGCTGCTCGACGACAGCCGCGACCGGCCTGTCGCGGAGACAAGCCGATCGATCGACGCATACTCATTGCCCTCATCCGCATTGGATGAGTATTGTCCGCTTTACGAGACACAGTCAAGCGAAACGAGCGCGACGAGCGCGCGACGGCGCGACGAGCCTCAGTGCTTGACGATCGGCCGCCCCGCCTGAATCCGCAGCAGCGCCGCGACGAGCGCGTCGATGTCCTCGCAGGTATTGTACGGAGCGAGCGACGCGCGGACGCTGCTCTCGAGGCCGAAGCGGCGCAAGATCGGCTGGGCGCAATGGTGCCCGGAGCGGACCGCGATCCCCTCTTGATCGAGCGCCGCGCCGACGTCCTCCGTTCGAACCCCATCGAGCACGAACGACAGCACCCCCGCCTTCTCGGGTGCGGTGCCGATCATTCGCAAACCGGGAACCCGCGCCAGGCCTTCGGTCGCATAGACGAGCAGCTCGTGCTCGTATCGGCTGACGTTCTCCTGGCCCAGCGCCGTCACGTAGTCGAGCGCCGCCCCGAGCCCCACGGCGTCCGCGATGCTGCCCGTGCCCGCTTCGAAGCGCATCGGGGCCGGCTGGTAGGTGGTCTTCTCGAAGGTCACGTCGGAGATCATGTTCCCTCCGCCTTGCCACGGGGGCATTGCGTCGAGAATCGCCCGTTTGCCGTACAAGACGCCGATGCCCGTAGGAGCGAAGATCTTGTGACCCGAGAAGCAATAGAAGTCGCAATCGAGCGACTGCACGTCCACCTTCATGTGCGAGACCGCTTGCGCACCGTCGACGACCGCGAGGGCGCCGTGGCGGTGGGCCATCTGGATCATCTCCCGCACCGGCACGATCGTGCCGAGGGCATTCGACACCTGGCTGACCGAGACCAGGCGTGTCTTCGGACCCAGGAGCTTCTCGTACTCTTCGAGGATCACTTGTCCCCGGTCGTCCACCGGGGCCACGCGCAGGCAGGCTCCGGTCTCGGCGCACAGCTGCTGCCAGGGCACGATGTTGGCGTGGTGCTCGAGCCAAGTGATGACGATCTCATCGCCCTTGGCGACGTTGCGTCGCCCCCAGCTCTTGGCGATGAGGTTGATGGCCTCGGTCGTGCCGCGCAAAAAGACGACCTCTTGCGCCGACGGCGCGTTGAGAAAGCGTCGCACTGTATCGCGTGCGGACTCGTAGGCATCGGTAGCGCGGGCCGCCAGGGCATGGGCGGCGCGGTGGACGTTCGAGTTTTCGTGCTCGTAGTAGTAAGAGATGCGGTCGATCACGACCTGCGGCTTCTGCGTCGTCGCCGCGTTGTCGAGCCAGACGATGGGCCGACCGTGCACGCGCTCCTGCAAGATCGGAAAGTCTTTCTTGATGGTCGCGCCGTCGAAGACGCGCCCAGTGGACGGCGAATCCGCAACGAGGTCCGGGTAATAGCCATACGCGGGCGCGGCCGAGTCGGCCCCGCGCTGCCCTTCGAGACCGGGAGTCGCTGTGGCGGCTGGCTCGGCGTCCGTTCGCGGCAAACCGGGAAAGCCCCCGGGAACCGCCGCCGCGGATGCGGGTACGGAGAGCGGGATCGATGGCCCCGAAGGCACTCCTGGGGAGCCCGGAGCCGCCCACGGCGGGGAAGCCAAAGGCGGCACGCCTGGGGTCGCCGTGGAGGCCACGGTGGACGGCGCAGGTGGCCCGGCCAGATCGAGGAAGTACGGCGTCGACGAGGCAGGCTCGGCCGACGATCCCGCGCGGCCCGCCGGCAAGACGCCGCTCGTGCCGCTTCGCGGGATCGCGGGAGCGGACCAAGGGTCGCCTTCCCACACCGGCAGTTGCCCAGGCAGTCCCGACGATGGCTCTGAGAGGGCTCCCCTCTGCGGCGACCCGGCGAGCGCCGAGGGCGCGCCACCGGGAAGCGGCGGGCCGCCGGGAAGCGACGGGCCGCCGGCAGCTGAGAAGCCCGCCAGCGGGATGAAGTACGGCTGCTCTTGAACCGGCTCGGGCGCGGTCGACAGGGAGGCCGGCGAGGGCAACCCGAGGGTCTCGGACAAGATCGCCGGAATGGCGCGGAGATCGCTCTCCTTCGGAAGTGGCGCCACCGAGAGCGGCGGCTGCTTCACGAATCCGGGAGCCGGCGGTGCCGTCACGGCGGGCGACGCGCCCCCGCCGCCCACGGCAAGCGCGTGCGGGCCGAAGCGCGGCGGCGCGAGCGCGCTCGGAGAGCCCAAGGCCGCCGGTGAAGGGGCGGCATGGACCCCGGTGCTCGGTAATGCGGAAGCCGGAAGGGCGGACGCCGCGGGAGGCGCTGCGGTAACGGTCCCGGGCACGCCCGAAAAAAGCTGATTCGCCAAACGCCCAATCTCTACGCCGAGAGCGAGCGCCCCCTCGGAGCCCAGGTCACCGGACGAAGCAGGCGACGGCGCGCGGTCACTTGTACTCATGGTAGCGGCCGACGTCGACGTTCTCGAGAACTCCGATCGCGTCGTCGGTCAGAATCGCCGCCGAGCAGTACAGCGAAATGAGGTACGACGCCGCGCCTCTCTGGTTGATGCCCATCAACCGAACGGAAAGACTCGGGGTGACTTCGCCGGGCAGACCGGGCTGAAACAGCCCGACGACGCCTCGCTTTTTCTCGCCGGTGCGAAGGAGCAAGATGCTCGTCTTGTTGTCCGCGCCGATACGAAGCTTGTCCGTGGGGATGAGCGGGATCCCGCGCCACGTGATGAAAGACGACCCGAAGATGGTCACCGTCGGCGGCGGAACGCCGCGCCAGGTGCACTCGCGTCCGAACGCGGCGATCGCGCGCGGGTGCGCCAGGAAGAACGCCGGCTCCTTCCACACTTTCGCGATCAGCTCGTCGACGTCGTCCGGGGTGGGACCGGCCTTCGTGCCGATCCGCATCCAAGGGACGACGTTGCTGAGCAAGCCATAATTGGCGTTGTTGATAATCTCGTCTTCTTGGCGCTCTTTTACCATTTCGATGAGGACGCCGAGCTGCTCGCGCACCTGATCCATCGGGCTGCGATAGAGATCCGAAATGCGTGTCTGCACCTCGATAGTCGTCGTGACCGTGCTCAGCGTGTATTCGCGCGGCTGCTCTTCGTAGTCGATGAATGCCTCGGGAAGATCGTTGCTGTCGCTCGGACTGCACTCGATTCGAATCTGCGACTGACCCCCCTCTTTGACTTTGTTGACCCGGTAGGTTCCGGCTTCGACCGGCGTCCAGGGCAAGAGACCCACCAGCCATCGCGGTGTGACGCCAATCCATTGCGGAGGCGTCTTCGTCGTGTTGGCGAGTTGCCGAGCTGCTTGCGCGCCCAGAGTGGGATGCGCTGCGCTTGATTCTGTCATTTGGCTCAATCTCCAGTAAGTCGTGAGGCGTGTCGGGAATCTTTCGGGCCGACCGTAGCGGCCGAAGGAGGGCCGCGCAATGGCCGCGGAAGCCTTCCCCGCCACATGCCGCCGTTTCCTCCGCTTGAGCGGATCTTCTGTCGAAGATGAGGGAGCGTGGACCCCCTTTTTGTCGAATTCCCGCTATCCGTCCGAAACGAGCCTTCTACCGATGCTCGTCGTTGTACGTCATGACGAGATACATCCGCAGTGGATTGGTCCCCTCGTTCCAGTACTCGTGCGCCACGTCTGCGTCGAAGAAGATGGCGTCGCCGGCCCCGAGGTGATGGCGCTTGCCCGCGATAACCATCCCGAGATTCCCCTCGGCGACCGTGAGGTTCTCCTTGGTGCCCGCCGGGTGGGGCTCGGCTCTTTCCACCGCGCTGGGCGACAGCCGAAGCTCGTAGAACTCGACGACCCGGGGCGCGTCGAAAGGAAAGAGAGCGCGCGACTGGAAGGTACCGTCGTGCGACGTGAGGACCTTCGCGGTCAACGCGCGCATCACCGTGGGTTGCCCGTCCGTCGGATCGGTGATGAGCGCCGAGAACGGGACGTCGAGAGCGCGCGAGATCTTCCACAGCACGTTGATGGTCGGCGTGCTCTTGCCAAGCTCGACTTGACTGAGCATCGCGCGGCTCACCCCCGACGCTCGCGAAAGCGCCTCGAGAGCGAGCCCCCGCTTCGTTCGCAAGCGGCGCAAGTTCCGGCCGACGACTGGCGTGAGGCTCGGAGAGGCCTCAGGAGACGCGACCTCTCCCGCAGCCGGCGGAACGCTGCCGGGCCGAGCCGCGCGAGAGCCCATCTCGCTCGTCACCCTCTCTGCGACCATGGCACGGTCCCGTCCGCCTGTAGGTCACGCTCAAAAAGGGTGCCGTCGACGCGCGCCCAGGCGAGCGCTGGACGAAGGGCCACGAGCTCGCCGTCCCTCATTGTGGAACAAACGTCTACCCGACCGATGCGATCCTTGCAACGGCTCTGGACGAGGCAAAGGTGTGTCATTCTCGTGCGCGCCCCTGACCCATCCTCGACCCTTTCCGAGGGCCTTGCGCGAAACGATAACTCCATTATAGTAGACACATGATCCATGCGCTCACTCCCCACCAGGCCCATGCGCTCATTGCCAGCGGCGAGCTCGACGTCGTCGACGTTCGGGAGCCCGGCGAATGGTCCAGCGGACATCTGCCAGGGGCACGCCACGTTCCGCTCGATCGGCTGCGGTCCAGCGTGAAGGCCGAGCTTCCCCGCGACGGAGTCATCTTCGTCTGCGCGGCGGGGGTCCGAAGTCAGACCGCGGCGCGGCTCGCCGAGGCGCACGGCCTGAAGAAGCTTTACAACCTCAGCGGAGGAACCCGAAGCTGGACGGTTGCGGGACTGCCGCTCGTCCACGACTGACCGGGTCGCCGCCCGGGTTTGGTGACGGCTCGGGAAACAGCTCGCGACATCCGCACGGTTCGTCGCCGGCTCACTTTCCAAACCAGCGTGCGCGTCTTATAAAGTGGACAAGAGAGACGATTGGAGGTCCTCATGGCCGCTTCCCCAGGCAACATCCTCGCACTCGATTATCCCTCCGTGCGCATCGACGAGTCGTCGACGACGAATCGCGAGGGTTGTCGGGCAGAGGGGCCGACGTCGCCGCCGCCTGGATTTTCTGCCGCGCGCGCCGACGCTGCGCTGCGCGACGCAAAAAGCGTGGTGGCCCGTGCGCGCGACAGCGAGCATGTGCGGCGAGCCATCCAGGTGATGCTGCGGGGCCTCGAGTGGCTCCCGGGCACCGAAGACGTAGTCCAGCTGCGAGAGCAGGGCGAAACACTACTGGCCGACGTGGCCGGTTGGACCCTCGAACCGCCGTCCCCGCAGGTCCGCGAAGGCGCGATGCGCCGGGTCGCGTCGATGCATCTCCGTGCGGTATCGGCAATGCGAGCCGCGCGTGAGCACCGATGAGCGAACGACGCCGTATTGCGTTCATCGGCGGGATCGACCGCATCGAACGCCAGATCGTGACATTCGGCGAACAGCTCGGCGTCGAGGTAGAGGTGCACAACGGCAGAACCGGCGGGAGCGGCATCACCCGCCTCGAGAAGCTGGTCCAGCGCACCGACTTCGTCGTCATTGTCACGGGCACCAATAGCCACAACGCGGTGCAGATCGCCAAGCGCGAGGCCGCCAAGGCCGGGGTGCCCTTCCGAATTCTGACCTTCTGCGGCGCCGCCGCGGCACGTGCCGCCGTGGCGAGCGTCGCCGGCGGCGCACGCGCACCTCAGATGACGTAGTCCGAGACGAACAGCTTCGGCTCTTCGATGTCGACGAAGACCTTGTCGCCGACCGCGAGGGTCATTGAATCGGCCTCTCTGCGCGAGAGCTCCACCGTGACGCATTCGTTCGAATGCAACGAAAGCTGAAGCTTGACGTGCGCGCCCAGGCCCACCAGACGCGTGATCGTCCCAACCGACCGCCCGGCCGCGGTCGCGTCGTTCCTCTCGAGCCGGACGTTGTGAGGCCGAATGATCGCTTGCACTTCCGCCCCGTGCCGGGCCCCCGACGGGGCAGGAACCGACAAAGACCCGAGCGTGGCCCTCGTTCCGTCGACGCGACCGCGCAGCACGTTCCCCGTGCCCACGAACGATGCCACGAACGGCGTCGTCGGCCGATCGTACACCTCGCCTGGTGTGCCCACCTGAACGACCCGCCCACGGTCCATCACGACGATCCGCTCCGAGAGCTCGAGAGCCTCGTCTTGGTCGTGAGTCACGAGGAGCGTGGTCAGCCGCGTGGTCGCGTGCAACTGCGTGAGCCACTCGCGAAGCTCGACCCGGACGCGCGTGTCGAGCGCGCCGAATGGTTCGTCCAGAAGCAAGATCTGCGGCCTACACGCGAGCGCCCGCGCAAACCCTACACGCTGCCGCTGACCCCCGGAAAGCTGCAACGGATACCGGTCGCCGTACCCTTCGAGCTGCACGAGCGCGAGCAGCTCGTCGATGCGCGCTCGCTTTGCTTCTTCCGATACCCCGCGCACCTCCAGCGCGTAGGCGACATTGCGCCGGACCGTCATATGGTTGAAGAGGGCAAACGCCTGAAACACGAATCCGATCCCTCGCGACCGCACAGGCACGCGCGTCACGTCGCGGTCGTCGAAGAGAACCTGCCCCTGATCGGCGACTTCGAGCCCGGCGATCACCCGAAGAAGCGTCGTCTTTCCAGAGCCCGATGGTCCGAGAAGAGTCGTGATCCCCCCAGACGTAGCGGTGAACGAGGCGTCGAACACCGCTGGGGTGCCCTTCGCCGTGAAGTACTTCGTGATGCCCTTCACCGAGACGTTCATCTGCGAACCTGCCTTGCTTCGATGAGCTTCTTGGCAACCAGCGTCGCCAGAGCGAGAACCATCAACAACGATGCGAGCGTGAACGCCCCGACGCTGTCGTACTCGTTGTAGAGAATCTCCACCTGAAGAGGCATCGTGTTCGTTTGACCGCGGACGTGCCCCGAGACGACCGAGACCGCGCCGAACTCGCCCATCGCACGCGCGTTGCAAAGGATGATCCCGTAGAGCATCCCCCACTTGATCTTCGGAAGCGTCACTTGCCAGAAGATGCGAAAGCCCCCTGCCCCCAGCGTGAGCGCTGCTTCCTCTTCGTCGTTGCCCTGGTCCTGCATCAGGGGAAGCACCTCGCGGGCGACGAACGGAAACGTGACGAAGATGGTGGCCAGAACGATGCCCGGTGTCGCGAAGATGATGTGGATGCCGTGCGCCGCGAGCCACGGACCGAGAACGCCGCGGCCGCCGAACATCAAAACGAAAATGAGCCCCGAGACGACGGGGGACACGCTGAACGGCAGATCGATCAGCGTGATGAGCAGGCTCTTTCCGACGAATCGGTACTTGGAGATGAGCCACGCCGCCGACACGCCGAAGACGACGTTGAGCGGAACCGCAATCGAAGCGGTGAAAAGGGTCAAACGGATCGCGGCCAGCGTGTCGGGCTCCGAGAGCTTCGCCACGCAAGGACCGAGACCCTGGGCGAGCGCCCCGGCGAAGACGGCAAGGATCGGCAAAGCAACGAACAACCCCAAGAACCCGAGCGCAAAGGCGATGAGCAGGACGCGGACCGGCAACGACTCGGTCGTCGCCGCGGTCGGCGCGCCGGCGGGCGCAACCGTTATGGGCATGTCTTGCGTCACGGCGTTAGCCATGGCGCCCTCGGCGGGTCCACGCCTGCAATGCGTTGACGATCATCAGCAGAGCAAAAGATCCCGTCAGCATCACGACCGCGAGCGAGGTGGCGCCCGTATAGTCGTATTGATCCAGCTTGGTGACGATGAGAAGGGGCACGATCTCCGTCCTGAGCGGCATGTTTCCGGAAATGAACACGATCGAGCCATATTCGCCGACCGCCCGCGCAAAGGCGAGGGCGAAGCCGGTCATCAGCGAAGGGAGCAACGTCGGAAAAATGACCTTCCAGAACGTCTGGAGTCGCGTGGCCCCCAGGATCGCCGACGCTTCCTCCGTTTGCGCGTCGAAGTCGAGCAGCACCGGCTGCACGCTCCGTACGACGAACGGCAGACCCACGAAGATCATGGCCACAACGACGCCAGCGGGCGCGAACGCCACTTGGATCCCGTGCGGCTCGAGGCGGCTGCCAATCCACCCGTTCCGGGCGTAGATGGCGGTGAGGGCGATCCCCGCGACCGAAGTCGGGAGGGCGAGCGGCAGATCGACGAGCGCGTCGGCGAGGCGCTTGCCAGGGAATCGGTACCGCACGAGAACCCACGCGACGATCAGTCCGCACACGGCGTTGACGAGCGCCGCGAGAAGCGCTCCGCCGAAGCTGAGGCGATACGTCGCGAGCGCACGCGGCCCGGAGATCGTCTGCCAGAACTCCGACCAGCGAAGCTCGGACGTCTTGAGCACGAGGCCCGCGAGCGGGATGAGGACGATGAGGCTCAGGTACGTGAGCGTGATGCCGAGTGTCGGCTTGAAGCCCGGAAGGACCCCGGGAACCCACCCCCGGCGCGGGAGTCCCGTGGTCGGAATCACGCCCGGCTCTGCCGCCGTCATTTCGTCGCTACGTAGATTTGGTCGAAGACCGCGCCGTCCGCAAAGTGCGTGGCCTGGGCCTTGTGCCACCCTCCGAATACCTGGTCGACCGTAAAACGGCGGATCGGGGGGAAGCTGCCCGCGTATTTTTTCGCCACTTCCTCCGAGAATGGGCGGAAGTAGTGCTTGGCCGCGATCTCCTGACCTTCTTCCGAGAAGAGATATTCGAGGTACCCCTTGGCGACCTCGGTCGCGGCGTGCTTGCTCGCGTTCGCGTCGACGACGGCGACCGTCGTTTCGGCCAAAACGCTCACCGACGGATAGATGAGCTCCACCTTGTCGCCAAGCTCTTTGGTGAGCAGAATGGCGTCGTTTTCCCAATTGACGAGGACGTCGCCGATGCCGCGTTCGGCGAACGTCGTCGTCGTGGCCCGCGCCCCCGCGTCGAGGACGGGGGCGTTCTTGTAGAAGCGGCTCACGAAGTCTTTGGCCTTGTCGTCGCTGCCGTATTTCTCGAGGGCGTAGCCGTAGGCGGCCAGGTACACCCATCGCGCTCCGCCCGAAGTCTTGGGGTTTCCGGGGACCACCGCCACCCCCGGCTTGACCACGTCGTCCCAGTCCCGGATCTGCTTTGGGTTGCCCTTGCGGACGACGAAGACGATCGTGGACGTATAGGGCGAGCTGTTATGTGGGAGCCGGCCCTGCCAATCTTTGGGGAGGAGCCCCGCCTTCTCGGCGATGGCGTCCACGTCGGCGGCCATGGCCAACGTGACCACGTCGGCAGGCAAGCCGTCGATCACCGCGCGAGCCTGCTTCGAGGACCCGCCGTGAGACTGGCTGATCTTCACGTCGTCACCGGTCTTGGCCTTCCAGTACTTCGCGAACGCCGTGTTGAAGTCCACATAGAGCTCGCGGGTCGGATCGTAGGACACGTTGAGAAGACTGACTTCCTTCGGCGCCGCCGCGCTGGCTGGCCCCCCGGTCGCCACTCCCTCGTCCCGCTTGCACGCGAGTGCCCCGAGAAGCGCGAGCGCGATGAGAACAACCGCAGCCGGGCCGTGGGCCGAATTCTTTGGTTTGTCCATGAAATCTTCGCTCCCGGAGGTAGCAGACGATCGTCTGTTCGACAAGAGATGCCCCACGCGTCACTCGCCCTTCATGCCGTCGCGGCCGATCCTCCGCCTCTTGACTTGTTCCCTCGAGCAGACATATTTCCTATCGCCCTTTTCGGTCGAAGCAATGAATAAGGCCTTCAAACGACCGGCCGTCCCCGAGGCCCCTTCCGGCTCGGACGGCCGCGCCCCCGCCCTCTCGAGCTCGGGCCGCTGCTTCGTCATCCACGCGGAGGGCGCCGCCCACGATGACCGCGAGCGGGTCGTGCATTCTGTCATCGAGCGCATCGAGTCGGTACTAAATCGCGTGGGGGAGCCAGGTGTCATCGAAGTGGGCGAGCTTCGCATCGAGCTCGACGCGCATCGCGTGACTGTGGGGGGCGACGAGGTCTGTCTGACGGTACTCGAGTTCAAGCTGCTCGTCATGCTGGCCTCGCGGCGAGGTCGCGTCCAAAACCGCGCGGCGCTGCTCGCGGGCGTCTGGGGGGTTCACGTGACGACCCGCGCGGTGGACGTTCAAGTAAAGCGTCTGCGCGACAAGATGGGGAGCGCGCGCGGGTTCATCCAAAGCGTACGCGGCGTGGGTTACATGTTCAGCGAGAGGCCGCGGGTCAGCCCGCAGGGCCGCCGTCAGGTCAAAGCGTTGTGACCTCCGACGAACCGAGCCCCGATGCCACCGCGAATGCGGCGGCACCGGGGCTCTTTGCGGTGCAGTGTTTGGCTCAGCGCGCTCGAATCACGGGCTGACCGGCGTCACTTCCGACCGACCAATCTCCTGCCCGGCGTGATCTCTGGCCACGACAACGACGGACTGGACGGCCTCGTCGACCGCAATGGTCGTGTCGAGGCCATTCCACGGAGCCGACGCCACGCGCCGGCGATCGTCTCGATCGCGCGATGGCTCGACCACGTCCCAGCGCGCGACTTCCGTCGCGCCGTTCCAGACAGCGTGCACGACCACGCCGCCGTCGCTGGTCCTCTGAGTGGTAGCCGTCGGGCGGGTGTCTGGCTCACCGACCCATTCATGCCGATAGGCGCGGTAGCTGTTGTACCCCGTCGGAAGCTCCGCATCGAAGAGGAGCTTGTTGTCCTGGTCGAACTCGGAAAAGCGCGGAAGCTGCCCCCACCCGACGAACGTGTCGCCGTTCTCGAGTCCCTGCGCGTTGCCCTGGGACGCCGCCGACAACCCGTCCGGATGCTTCAGCCACCGCTCGAGCGTGGCCGTCTTCTTCGCGTCGTCGTGACGCACCCAGATGACCCGTGAATACGGCAAGACCGCGGGGCCCGCCTCGTTGTCGAAGATTCGGATCAAGCCGTGCTCGTCGACGGCGGTCGGATTGTGTTGCCAGGCAAACGCCACGTTCGGACCGAGCGCGAAGTCCGATTTCGTTCCCCCGAGTCGCCATATGACCGCTCCGGTGTGCCTGTTCAGGCGGTAGGCCGCCCACGTGTTTCGGGCGTCCACGAGCAAGTTGCCGTCCTCGTCGACGCTCACCGCGTTGAGGTGAAAATAGTCCCACGCGACTGCGCTGGACGTGGGCGGCGGCGCGTGGCTCTCGTCGAGGCCGATGTGGTCCAGGCTGTGCCACTCGAAGAGAACGTGCCCATTGGCCACGTCGATCTCCTGAACGACCCCCTCCGTGACCAGACCGGCCGCGGGCCCACCCGCCGACGACAGATCCCGAGCGACCGTGTTGTAGATCGTGATGAGCGCCGTGCCCTCGCGAGTGAGGTGGAATTCGTGGATGTCTGCCGTAAGCCCATTGCCCGCATTGACCGTCGCAATCACTTTGTAGTGCCGATCTGCGATGACGTTGGTGGTGGGCCCGGTCGAAAACGGACCCTGGCTCTGGATCCACGTGAGGACCGGCTCCCGGTGATACTGCTGCACGCGAAAATCGTACGCGCTTAGCCCAGTCGGCAGTTGGTCGAACCAAACGGCACGACCCTGCCCGTCCACGATCTCCGCCCCGTGAACGCCCGTCGTCGCGTTCGGCGTGAGAAAGATGAGCCCCGGCGCCGTCTTCGGGCTCGATGCGAGGATCGTAACGGCAATCGGTTGCAAGGGAGCGGCAGGCGCGCCGCCGTCGGGAGCGTCCGCGAAGGCCATCGTGCTGAAGAAGGACAGAACGAACGCTCCGACGCCGGTATTAGAGAATGCTCGGATGGACAGTTTCATGACATCGAACCTCCAGTTGGGAGTGGGAACAGCGCCATGCGCCGCATCCCCGGGTGCCATGTCCGATGCCGTTTCCGTCCGACAACTGCCCGCTGCGACGCATCGTGATGCTTCTCCGGTGCCCGAGGGGCGCGCGACGCGCGCCCCTCTCCGTTGTCAGTTATCCCGCCCGCGACTCTTGAGCACAGCCAGTCCGTGCGGTCGCGCTGGACCCGTGGGTATGTCGCGGTTGAAATCGAGATCGAACCGCGGGTCGGCGACGAGCTTGTCGCCCTCCACCTTGAGCACGTGAATCTTGTGATCCCCTTCGACCTGGACGACACCCCCGGGGGCGAGGTCTTCGACGAGGAAGTAGTCCGAAACGATCACGCGATCCTCGTCCGGGCTCAGGCTGATATAGTGAGGCCCGGACTTCTTGCCCAAAGAGACGGCGCTCAGCAGCCGTGGACGGGCCGGGTCCTCGATGTCGAGCAGCACCACCTTGCCGTCGTTGCCTTGGTAGTTCAGGTCGATGAACAACCGCGTGCCGGCGCGGTTGATTCGGAACAAGTGAGGCCACACATTGGGCGCCTCTGGCGTCGCGAATGGCGTGAAGTCGAACACCGGGCTCGCCGATCCACCCTGCGTGTCGACGAGGTAGAGCTTTCCGTCCGTGACGCCGCCGACGTACGCGCGCAACTTCGCGTCGTGCGGAATGAGCTCCACGTTGATCGTCCCGGGCGGGTTCGCCGGATCGCCTACCGTGATGGTTCTGAGAATCTCGCGCTTCGCAAAGTCCCAAACGCGGACACTGCCGCGAAAGCGCGCGCCACCGCCTCCGGGAATCAGCAGAGTATGCGCCGGGCAGATGAAATCGCTCGTGACGATCAGGTTGTGCGCCTCGTCGATGGCGATTCCGTGGGGGTTGAAGTTGCCATCGGTGGGCGGCGTGTCCGGCCACGAATGAACGTAATTCGACTTGCCGTCGTACTCTACGACGCGCCCGGGCTGGCTACCGGACGCGCCGCCCATGAAAGTGACGAGGAATCCGCCGTTCGAAAGCGGTTCGAATTCGTCGGTGATCGACGCGTCGGACGGGTTGTCGGCTTTGACGAATTTCGGGAACCGCCGATCGGTCACGTCGAAGAAAAACGACTGGTTTTGGCCGCGAAGCACGCTGAGCAATCCGCCCGCCGCGAACGTCCGACCGTCCTTCGATAAGCCGATATGATGGGGCTCGTTGCCGATCGCGCCAGTGCTGTTCGCCACGCTGGTGGGCAGCGACAGCGGCAAGGGTACGGTGCGGAGAACGGTCCCGTACTTCGGCGAGCGTTGGTCGAAGTCCACGACGGCGACGAAATCAGGATCCTTGTGGGCCACGTCGCCGGTCCACACGAGGAGCGTGTCCTCGCGCCCGTGGTCGCGCCCATCGTCGGCATTCGCGAATCCGATCCCAGCCAAGAAGCATACGAGACCGGTGAGCAGCCCCGCGTCGAACGCGCGCACGCGTAGATTGATATTGTGTTTCATGGGTGCCGTCCTTTCCAGGTGATCAGTTGGGGCCGGCGCCGCGAAAGCCTGCGTCTTGCCCGAACAACCCGTAAAGATCGGGGCTCTTCAGCAACGTCCACTGCAGGCGGTCGAGCGAAACGGCGGACCCTTTGATTCTCAAGCCAGCCGCGGCAGGGTCATTGGAGCGAACGATGATCGCGTCGGCAATCTCGGTCCCGAGCAGCTGCCCCTGGAGGTTGTCGAAGCCGAAATGCACTCCCAGATACAGCCGGCTTGCGCCGTTCTCGAGCTGCGCCTGGCTGAATGTCGACACCGACCGCGTCGAGGCTGTGCCCGTACCGTTGTTTGTGCCTGCGAGCCAGGACAACGATCCCAGCGTCACGGGGCTTCCACCGGCGCCGATCCAGTCGCTGCCGAAGAAGGCGCGCAGGATCTCGAATCCGGCAGCGCCGGTCGTGCTGTGGCCCGCGGTGTTGGACGGGTGCGACGGCGTCGCCGCGAGCGGATGCCAGACGACGTACCCGTTGGTCACGCTCCCGTCGGGATCCGCGTTGATCGCGGTGATCGGCCGCCAGAACTTCTGCTCGTACTTCGACGTGAACGCGGCGATGCGCGCGTCGGCAACGACGTTGTCGAGAACGGCGAACAGGCTGGCATTCCGGTCGAGGGACAGGCCACGGGCACCCGACGCGATGCGAGCCGCCTCGTTGATGAAGATCTCGGCGTCTTGCTTGTAGTAGAGCGCCTGAGCGGTTTGGTCGGCGCTTCGCACGGTGAGCGGAGCCGAGTCTTGTCCGTGCCGTTGAACATAGGCGAGCTCCGCGTTGTATTCGGCGCTACCTACCAACGGCGAGAGGGGAACCGTTTGGACCAGGAGCTGCTTCTGCGGAGTCGTCAAGCTAAACGGGGTGACGTCTCTCCAATTCAAGTCGACGCCTGGCTTGCCCTGAATGACCGACCCGGTGGAATCGAATCCCGTTGGGGCACCGGTCGCCGGATTGACGAAGGGAGCGCCCGCGTTGCTCTGGCGCCAGAGGCCGATGCCGGGGTTGGACGTCGGCGTCAGCTGTGCGCCGTATGCCGTTACCGGAGCCGAGTTGTCGATGCTGCGCGCCGCAATCGCCGCCGCTGCGGCCGCTGCTCCCGCCGCGAGACCGCCGTCCGAGATCGAAACGCCCAGCCCCGCGAGATAGCTCACGAGCTCCGCGTCCACCCACGTTCGGACCTGGGCCCACCGCGGATCGGCGGTGACGTCGGTCGCCGGATTCGGCAGCTCCCCGAGAATGACGTCATGCGCGGCCTGCGCCGCCGCCGCTCCGGGGGAGCCCGAAATGCTTGCCGAGTAATAGTAGCTCCCGCTACTGAAGTGATCGATAGCGTTGACCGCGTCGAACACCGCTCGCGCCTCGATGGCGTCGATCCGCGCACCGAGATTCGTGTCGAACGCAACGCCCGCGCCTGCGGTGCCGTTGAACCCTTTGGTGGCTTCGATGGTGAACTGGTTCCAGTCCGTCACCGAATCGGCGCGCGCCGCAGAGACTGACAGGAACCACCCCGTCGTGATGGCAGCCGCAGACAGAACTTTGAGCTGAGATATCTTGCGCATGGTGCCCTCGGTTGGGAAACCGCGGCCCCGACGACCCTCGCAACGTGCACTCGGATGGAGTCACGCAAGGGTCATCGGGGTGCCGCGACAGCGCAGCATCCCAACCGAATCGGCGCCTGTCGGCATTGAGCACCCGAGCACGGTTCGCAGTATGTCTACTAAACAGGACAAGTCAAGACCCGCTGGCTTTTCAGATTCCCGACCCATCGTTGAAGTCTTCGTGACGCAGCTGCGCCTGCGTGACGTGCGTACCCGGAGCGATGCTTTTCGTGAGCCACACGTTCCCGCCGACGCTCGATCCGCGGCCCACGGTAATTCGACCCAGCACCGTCGCCCCTGCGTAGATGATCACGTCGTCTTCGACGATGGGATGCCGCTGAATGCCTTTGACCGGGTTTCCGTGATCGTCGGTCGGGAAGCTCTTGGCCCCGAGAGTCACGCCTTGGTACAGGCGAACGTGCGCGCCGATCGTGCACGTTTCGCCGATCACGACGCCGGTGCCGTGATCGATGAAGAAGCGCGGACCGATCTGGGCGCCGGGGTGGATGTCGATGCCCGTGGCGGCATGTGCCAGCTCGGAAATGATGCGCGGGATGAGCGGGACGCCCAGGAGGTGGAGCTCGTGGGCGATCCGGTGGTAGGTGATGGCCGTCATGCCCGCGTACGAGAAGATCGTCTCGTCCGGACTCGTCGCCGCAGGGTCGCCCTCGTAGGCTGCGCGCGCGTCGCTTCCCAGGGTCTCTCGGAGAGCCGGCAAGCGGATGGCCAACTCGCGCGCGACCTCGGTCGCTCGCCGCGGGCACACGTCGCAGGGCTCCCCGCCGTGCTGGCAGTCGAAGAGCAGGCCCACGCGAACTTGTTCGTCGAGCGCGGCGAGGGATGCATCCAGCGTGCGCCCGACATAGTAAGCCAGCCCTTCGCCCGACATGTCGGAGGCGCCGAAGTGCCAGGGGAAGAGGGCCGCACGCAGCCCCGAGACGACCCCGGCGACCGCCTCGCGCGACGGGAGAGAGCGGCGTCCGGACTTGCCGTCTCGGCCTCGCAAAAGGTCTCCGTTCGCCTGGCAGATGGCCTCCACCACGGCGCTCAGAGACCACGTCGCGGGCTCCGGACCGACTTGTCGGATCGCCGATCTCGACGTCATGTCGCGATTCCCTGCGCGTCGTAGATTCCATCGAAGAGCACCGAGCTCAAGTAGCGTTCGCCCGAGTCGGGAAGAACGACGACGATGGTCCTTCCTTCGTTCTCTGCCTTGGACGCGAGGCGTGCGGCGACCGCGACCGCGGCTCCGCTCGAGATCCCCGCGAGAATCCCCTCCTGACGGGTGAGCCGCCGCGCGTAATCAATCGCCTCTTCGTTCGTGACCTGCTCTACTTGGTCGACGATCGAGAGATCGAGAACGTCCGGAACGAAGCCCGCCCCGATTCCCTGGATCTTGTGGGGGCCCGGCCGGAGAGCTTCGCCGGCACGCCGCTGCGAGAGCACCGGACTCGCGGAAGGCTCGACGGCAACTGACCACAAGGGTCGCTTGCGCGTGTTTTCGAAGTAACGGGAGACGCCCGTGATGGTCCCTCCTGTGCCGACGCCCGAGACGAGGATGTCCACCTCGCCGTCGGTGTCCTCCCAGATCTCCGGACCGGTGGTCGCCTCGTGAATCGCCGGGTTTGCCTGGTTCTTGAACTGTTGCAAGAGCAAGTAGCGATCGGGGTTCGACGCGGCGATCTCTTCGGACTTCGCGACGGCGCCGCTCATTCCTTTGGGTCCCTCGGTGAGCACCAACTTCGCGCCATAGGCCGCGAGCAGCTTGCGCCGTTCGATGCTCATCGTCTCGGGCATCGTCAGCGTGAGCGGGTAGCCGCGAGCGGCAGCGACGAACGCGAGGGCGATGCCCGTGTTGCCGCTCGTGGGTTCGACAAGCTCCTTGCCCGGCCCGAGCATGCCGCGCTTCTCCGCGTCCCAGACCATCGCTGCGCCGATACGGCACTTGACGGAGTACGCGGGGTTGCGACCCTCGATCTTTGCAAGAATGCGAGCGCGCGGGCGGTCTTGCAGGTGATTGAGGCGCACGAGGGGCGTGCGGCCGATCGACTGTGCGTTGTCTTCGAACCAATGGGCCATGAATTCCTCCGTAGCACGAGACAGCACATCCACCAAAGCGCCCTGGGGGAGGCGGCCTCCTCCCCGCGAACCCGCGAACGGGGAGCCCGCGGTTGTGCTGCCCCTACTGCGGTCGCCCGATAGCCGTCGCCTCGGGCACTTCGAGGATCCGCCCCGTCTCGACGGAGTAGATGTAACCGTACACGGGAATGTCCCTCGGAACGAGCGGGCTCCGACGGATACGCTCTACGTCGTCGACGACACTCTGTTGCTGGTTCTGGATCGTGAGCCAGTCGACGTATTGGGCCTGCCGCGAGCCCGGACCTACCCCCGTGTCTTTCCACTGCTTGCCGTCATAAGACGCGGTCTTCAAGCTCCGGGCGAGGAGGTCGACGATCACGTCGTCCGTGAAGAGCTCCATGCCGCAGTTGGTATGGTGGATCACGAACCATTCGCGCGTTCCGAGCAGCTTGTACGAGATCACGAGGGAGCGGACTGCATCGTCGCTCGCCCGACCGCCCGCGTTGCGGATGACGTGCGCGTCTCCTTCGCTCAATCCGGCGATCTTCGCCGGATCGATGCGCGCGTCCATGCACGTCAGGATTGCGAACTTGCGCGCCGGAGGGAGCGCGAGCTTTCCTTTGTCGCCGAAATTCGAGCCATACGCGGCGTTCGCCGCCAGGACCTCTTCGAGAATTTTGCTCATCGTCCACCTCGCTTGGGGAGGGGGAGGCGGGCATGCCCCCGGCGCGTCGCTTAGCGCGCGACGCGAGAGGGCGGGCCCGGCTCCCCCTCGGGACAGCGATGGACGCCTGCTCCACGGAGCGACACCACCCAATCAGTCGGTTCCACCCCTTCCCTATGTCTTCTTGTGCGGACACAGTCAAGTCAAGCCTGCCTCCACACTTTCCCGGGCGGGCAGTCTTTCCCGCGTGCCACCTTCTTCCCGGCTCTCCTGCGACCATGCATCCCGCTCTCACGCGATCGTGGGCGGGGGGGGCAAGACGCGAGCATTTCTTCCGGTCTCGATTCAGTACAGCCCGTACTTCTTGAGCTTCTCGTACAACGTCGACACCGCGATGCCGAGAGTTCGCGCGGCGTGGGCTTTGTTGCCAGAGGCTTGACGAAGCGTCTGTCGAATCGCGGCCCGCTCGATTCGCTCGAGCGCCTGGCCGGCGAGCGGCAACGAATCAATCCACGAAGAATCGCACTCGGTGCTGGAGGCGAGCGACAGGAGCTTGAAGTGGCGCGGCTCGAGCGTGGTCACACCCGCATCGACGAATGCAACGGCGCACGAGAGCGCGTTCTTCAGCTCTCGGGCGTTTCCGGGCCAGGGGTGAGCCCGCAGCACAGCGAACACCGCATCGGACACGCGGAGATGCGGTTGCCCGAGATCCGCCAGGAGGCTGAGCACGAGTTCGGGCAGGTCGTCGAGGCGCTCGCGAAGCGGCGGCACTTTGACGACGGCGACGGCCAATCGAAAGAAGAGATCCTCGCGGAACTTGCCCGACGCCACGTCGGCGCGGAGATCGCGGTTGGTGGCGGCGATGACTCGCACGTTCACTGCACGATCGACCCGTCCGCCGACTCGCCGCACCCGCCGACTCTCGAGCGCTCGCAACAGGCGCGGCTGCAAATCGAGCGGCAGCTCGGCGACTTCGTCCAGGAAGAGCGTGCCGCCGTCGGCGCGCTCGAATGCGCCCGCGTGGGTGCTGACGGCGCCGGTGAAGGCACCGCGCTCGTGGCCGAGCAGCTCACTCTCGGCCAGATTCGCCGCAACGGATCCGCAGTCGAAGACCACGAACGGAGCATCGGCGCGCGCGCCCTCCTGATGCAGCGCATGGGCCAGAACGTCCTTCCCCGCGCCGGTCTCGCCGACCATCGTCACGGTGACGTCGGTCTTGGCGAACCGCTCGAGCATATTCAGGACGTCATGCATCGCGGCGGATCGCGCGAGGACCCTTCCGAACTGGCGCACCGCACCGAGGTGCGCCCGCGGGGGCTCCGCTACGTCGTGGACCACGGCTGGCCAAGAGCTCACGCTCGAAGCGCGTTTGCGCCGGACCCGCGTGCTCGGGTCCGGGGTTTCGTCATTCTCCGACTCCCGACCCAACGTCGGATCGGCGAGCGAACCTGCGGCATTCGTGACGACTTGCATGGTCCCTGCCCCTTCAGGCGTAAGGCGCGGTGGAGGTGGAAGGCAACGCGGGATGCGTCGTACCCAATTGCCGCGACGACCGTCGTCAATTCTCCGAAACAGTTCGGAGACTCGAGCCAACGTCTGTGTGACGAATCGGCTCGTCGGCGCTGCGAGAGAGAATGGAGAACCCTCCGGGAGAACCGTCGTTTGCAGACCACCGGGTGGCGCCATTGGAAAGGTGCAAATCACCCATAGCGGTCCAGGCTCGTATACCAGGCCAGGCCCCCTCCAATGTGAACTCTCCACGACAAACTCAGCCGGAACTATTCACAGATCTGTCACAATCGGCCATTTGCGCCGACTGGGTCGCTGCAGATGCTCCCGTCGCTAGCCCGCTGACCGCGCCCTACGCGGCGGCGGCCTCGCGAGCGTTCCGCGACAACCGGGCGCACGACAGCGACACGGGTAGATTCGACGCAGGTCGTCGAGGCTGTAGTCCTCGTCGGTCATGTACCAGTAATCGTACAGAAGCTCTTCGCCCGCGGCGATGTCACGCAGCGCGTGGATGAAGACCCGCCGGCGGACGATCACGCTCTCGCAGTTCGGTTCGCACGAGTGGTTGATGTAACGCGCGTCGTTTCCTCCGCGCCGCCCGTCGATGACGTATCGATCGTCGACCGCAAAAAGGAACGTGTGGTGCCGGCGCATGGTCTCGTCGTCGCACTGCGCGTCGGCCTCGGCGTGCGTGATGAGCGCGCCCGTGTACTCGATAATCGCTTCACCTTCGGGGAAAGGGCGGATCGCGAACACGCCCCGGCCTTGGATCCGCGAGCGGCGCACGATGACAGCGGGGACAGTACGAGACATCGGAGAGCGCAGGCGCTCTTCATTAACCAGAGCCGTGGCGCGGCGACAAGAGGTTTGGCGTGCCACCCTGGACGAGCAGGAGCCTACCGGATTACCTCTCGCATCCGAACGACCGCCCTCGCCGCCCGGGCCGATGCCCCGAGATCGACCGAGCAGAGCAGGGCCCAGTCGTCGTCTCCATCGACGTCGGCGATCACCTGGACGACGTCCCAGGTGGCTTCGACCTTGTTGATGCGCGTCTTCGACGTTGCGCGCGCGCTCCCGTCCGTTCGGATCGCGGCGTGTTCTTCGAAGAACGGGGCCAGCGCAGCCGCGAAGCGTTCCCCCGACCATGGGGCCTGCTCGTCGGCACTCTCCACGAGCGCCGCGGCGGCTAGCCAGTCTTTGCGCGCCAGGGCGCGGACCAACTGCGCCATGGCGTTTCGGACGAGCACCGTGAACCCCCGCTCGTCGCGTGTCACGTCGGCCTCGCCCTCCGCTGCGACGGCGGTCTCGGCGGCGGTCTCGCGTCCGGGAGCCACGCCATCGCGAATCCGCTCCCACTCGTCGAGCAAGCTCGAGTCGACCGCACGGACCATCGCGCGCAAGAACACTTCGATGTCCTCGACCTCGGGCGTCTTTGCAGGCGCCGGCACCGTCTGGACGATCGCCTTGTACACTTCGGATAGGTACCGGAGGAGCGTTCCCTCCACCCGACCGAGCTCGTACTCGCGCACGTACTCGTTGAAGTCCATGAAACGATCGTACATCTCGCGTGCGATCGACTTGGGACGAACGTCATCCCCGCGAACCCATGGATGCACGTGCGCAAAGGCATTGAACGTCTCGTACACGAACTCCCGCAACGGTTTCGGATGCTCGAGCTTCTCGAGCTCCTCGATGCGCTGCTCGTACTCGACGCCGGCGGCTTTGAGCTCGCCGAGCTTGACGCGCTTGAGCGCTTCGACCTGCTGGCGCAAGATGAAATCCGGGCTTTCGAGGATCGACTCGACCAGGGTCAGTACGTCGAGTGCGTACGTGCCTGATTCGCGGTCCAACCGCTCGACGGTGTCGACGAGCCAGAGCGAGAGGGCGTGGTGCAGGGAGAAGTCGTCTTGAAGGTCGACGTGCAGGCGGACTCGCTTCGTGTCGGCGTCGACCTCGACGATTCCGGCTTCGTGCAGCGACTCGAACATCGCGCGAGCCTCGCGCCCGAAGATCCGGCGCTGCGCGCGCCTCTCGTGCGAGCGATACACGATGCGGCCCACGTCGATGCAGCCTCCGTCCGCTCGGGCGAGCACGTTGAGGATCATCCCGTGCGTGACGCGGAAACGCGACACCAGCGGCTCGGGCTGCGACGACACGAGCGCGTCGAAAGTGCCCTGGTCCCAGTGCACGTATCCCTTTTCGGGCGGCTTCTTGCGGACGATGCGCTTGAGCTTCACGGGGTCCTTCGCCGCCTTCTGTTCGGCGCGCCGGTTCTCGATGACGTGCTCTGGCGCCTGCGCCACGACGTAGCCGCGATCGTCGAACCCTTTCCGGCCTGCTCGCCCCGCGATCTGCTGAAACTCGCGCACGCTCAGGATCGCCGTCTTCTCGCCGTCGTACTTGCAGAGGCGCGTGAAGAGGACGGTGCGAATCGGGATGTTGACCCCGACTCCGAGCGTATCGGTCCCGCTGATGACGGCCAGCAGTCCGCGCTGGGCGAGCTTCTCCACGAGCAGTCGGTATTTCGGGAGCAAGCCCGCGTGGTGCAGCCCGACGCCATGCGCCAAAAAGCGCTTCATTTCTTTCCCGAACGGGGTGTCGAAACGCACCCGCGCGAGCTCCTCGCCGAGCGTGCGCTTCCGATCCTTCGGTAGGAAATCGAGGCTCATCAAGTCCTGCGCGGTCTCGGCCGCCGCGCGCTGCGTGAAATTGACCACGTAGACGGGGGCTCGTCCGCCGCGAACGGTCTCGAGAATCGTCTCGTGAAGCGGCGTCTCGCGGTATTCGAAGTCGAGCGGCACGGGGCGCTGCGACGACCGCACGACAACCGTCGGCCGCCGAGTGAGCTTGGTGACCGCCTTCTCGAAGAGCTCCGTCGGCCCAATCGTCGCGCTCATCAAGAGAAACTGGGTGCGCTCGAGGACGAGGAGCGGGATCTGCCAGGCGACGCCGCGCTCCCGATCCGCGTAGTAGTGCAGCTCGTCGATGACCGCGCAGTCGACAGCCGCGCGCTTGCCCTCGCGCAGCGCCACATTCGAGAGGATCTCGGCAGTCGAGCACACGATCGGCGCGTCGCGATTCACTGCTCCGTCGCCGGTGATCATGCCCACGCGGTCGGCGCCGAAATCGCGACAGAGAGCGAAGAACTTTTCGCTGACGAGCGCCTTCACCGGCGCGGTGTAGAAGCTGCGCTTGTTTTCGCTCAGCGCGAGAAAGTGAAGGGCGAGCGCGACGAGCGACTTTCCGCTACCGGTCGGCGTCGCCAGGATGACGTTGTTTCCGGAGAAGAGCTCCAGAATTGCTTGCTCCTGGGCGGGGTAAAGGCACAGGCCAATCTCGGACACGTGGCCGAGAAACAGGTCGAGCAGCTCGTCGGGCGGGGATCCGGGGCGAGGCGGAACGCGGTCGGCGAGCATTCGGAAGCTTTCTAACAGGCGCGCTCCCCCTGCCGAGGTCCGCTTGGTCGTCTCTTGACCGTCTCCGGGGTGGCAGCGTCGGTCGGATCGGACGCCCCGGCGCATGATCACCGACCCGGAGGTGTTCCCGGGGATTGTGGATGCTCGCAGACCGGAACCCAGCATGATCGACTTCGACGGCGTCGTGTTCGACTTGGACGGAACCCTCTGGGACACGACGGCGGCGTGCTCCGTCGGGTGGAACCGCGTTTTGCGGCGGCACGGCATTCCGTTCCGTGAGATCACGCCGGCCGACGTTCGCAGCGTCGCCGGAAAGCCGCACGAGGCGTGCATCCGCGAGGTCTTTTTCGGACTGCCCGAGGCGCAGCTCGCAGCTCTGATCGCCGAGACCCCGACGGAGGACAACCAAATGGTCGCCGAGCTCGGAGGAACGCTGTTTCCAGGTGTGCGGGTCGGGCTGCAACGCCTCAGCCGCGAGCTTCCGCTGTACATCGTCAGCAACTGCCAGGACGGCTACATCGAAACGTTCCTGCGGTGTACGAGGTTGGAAGGACTCTTTCGAGACTTCGAGTGCTGGGGCCGCACCCGCTTGTCCAAGGCAGAGAACCTGAGCGACCTCCGGGATCGAAATGGCCTGGAAGCACCCCTGTTCGTGGGCGACACCGAGGGCGACCAGGCTGCCGCAGCAGCCTGCGGGGTTCCCTTCATCCACGTCACCTACGGATACGGCGTGTGCTCGGAGCCCGACTTTCGGGCGTCGTCCTTCCCCGACTTGATCGACCTCATCGAGCTCGTTTGCTCCCGCCCAGGCCACTCCAAGGCCATGCTGCAATAGACTCGGGCGTTCGCCTGCATCCTCGGTTTCGTCGCAGCGCTCGCGTACAGCGGTGACCGGCTCTCCACGGGATCGGATGCCGCGAACGCCGCCTCCGACGCGGACTCGGGCGACGCCGTCAGCGCAAGCTCGGTGGACGACGGAAGCGCAACGCCGCCTCAGCCATCGCGCAGGACTCCGAGAAACAGGGGACCAATGTGACGATCCAACAGGTTCTCGGTGACGCACCGGCCGGCGGTCTCGCGAGCCGCATCGAGCGCCTCTCGGAATTCGCCGCCCATTTCGGCCGCGACTTTGAACGCTACGTGCATCAATTGACGAACGTGAACACTGAACCCCGGGCACGACGGGTCGTGCCGGATCCTCTCCACGAACTCGTCCGCCGTCCAACCATCCACCTCGGAGGGGGCGGGAAGCTTCGCGCGATCGATCTCGACGACGGTCGCGTAGGGCTGGCACAACTCGTCGAACCGCGAGAGGGCCGCGGCGTAGATGTGCTTCCCGATCCGGAGCCCTCGCGTCCCAGAGAGAGCCACGCCGATGATCTCTTCCAGCCATGTCGTCCCGGCGGTCTTCAGGTGAAGGCCGGCTGCGTGCTTCTTCATCGCTCGGTGCATCGCTGGGTACAGAGAAAACTTGTCGCTGCCGGTGTGGACGCTGATCTTCAGTGAGGCCGGAAGCGCGAACACGCTGGTGGCGTGCTTCAAGACCAAGAGGTCGGCCTCGAATTCCCGCTCGAAGGTCCGGACGTCGCCGACGTAGTCGACTCCTTTGAGGAACTTGCCCGAGAACTTGGGCGCGATCGTCTGGATCGGAATCCCTTCTCGCGCGATAGCGCCGAGAAGGAAGAAGAGCTCGAACGGCAGCTGGGGATCGGTCGCCTCGTCGACCGACACTTCGGTGACGAAGCCCTGCGCCCCCTTCGCAGCGGCAATGTGCCGGTACGTCCTGCCCGCCTCGCTCACCGCGTACGCGTACTGACGGCCTATCTTCTCCAAGACCGCATCGGTCACCTCGTAGCCGACCTCGATCCCGGGAATGCGCAAGACCCCACGGAATGACGCCATATCCCGCACGAACGACGCCACGGCCCGCTCGGGTCCGGCAGTGCCGATGAAGTCGGCGACGTCGAGCGTAAAAAAGTCACTGGACGCGAGGAATGCGTCGACCGTCTTCATTCCAATGTGGTCTGCGTCCACGTAATAGGCACGTTTCCACCCTGCCGCGCGGACCGCGTCGTCGGCCTCCGCGCGGACGTCCTCAGGTTTCGTACCGATGAGCGAATGCTCGCGATTCGACTTGTTCCAAACGGGTACGAGCGCGACACCCCGCTCGTCCGCCGCCTGAAGCGCGCGCAGCTGAGCCGCGCCCTCCTTGCCGAACCTGTCGCCGATTCCTATCGAATACCGTTCGATGTTCATCTCCGGTCCTGTCGTGAGTGGTCCACCCGGCGGCGCACGCGCCCTTCACCCCTGGATGCGCGCCGTTCCGCCTTTCGCCAGCGGTGCGCCAGTCGGAAGGGCACGACGCAGGGATCGACGCGATGAACCATAGCCCCCAGGCCGACGAAATCGAGCCCGCCGGGCGACGGAGCGCGGAACCGGTCACTCATCTCACCCCCATACCCTCTGCTCACCCCCATACCCTCTGCGCGCCGGACACGCAGCCTTGGCCGCCAACGCTCGTGCACCCACGCTCCATCTTCGACACGCGATCCATCGAACGCTCCACCGGGCAAGAGGCACGGGCTCCGCAATGGCGCCAGTGGTAAGGCCACTTGACATCCCGACCAATGGTCGGTACCTTTACATCGAACGCGAAGGACATGTCCAACATTGATTCGAGAGCGCGGCAGAGTCATGGTGACCGGTCCGGCCGAGGAGCGCCCGAATGCCCATTCAAGCAGTTGAGAATCTTCGACTCTATCGCCAAATTGCCGATCAACTTTCGGCGCTGATCCGGTCGGGCGAGTTTGCGGAGGGTGCAAGGCTGCCCGCGGAGCGCAGCCTGGCCGCACAGCTCGGCGTATCGCGTCCATCGGTGCGCGAAGCGCTGATCGCCCTCGAAATCGAGGGCAAAGTCGAGGTTCGAGTCGGGGCCGGAATCTACGTCGCGGCGCCACGACCGGTCGCTGTGCGCGACCCGACCGTCGAGGGCCAAGGACCGTTCGAGCTCTTGCGCGCTCGATGGCTCATCGAAGGAGAGATCGCCGTTGAAGCGGCCCGGAACGCCGCCGCAGAAGATCTCGTGGCCGTTCGGGCGGCCCTCGCCGAGATGCAACGGTGCCAGCGCCAGAAGCGCAACGAAGACGCCGCCGATCGCGACTTTCATCTCGGGATCGCGAAGGCCGCGCAAAACAGCGCACTCGTGTTCGTGGTTCGCAATCTCTGGGACCAGGGCCGCGGCGCGATCTGGAAGCGCATGGAACACCATTTTCAGACTCCCGAGCTTCGCGCGGCGACCTTGCGCGACCATCGCGCGATTCTCAAGGCGCTCGAGGCACGCGACGGGCGTGGGGCGCGGGCGGCGATGAGGCAACACATCGAGCGCGTGGAACACGAGTTCAGCCGGGGTTGGGAGGTGCTCAAAGCGCGCGACTCTGCGCGGCCGGCCGTGCAAGAGCCTTCCGCTACGCGCCATGCGCGGGGGCACGGCTCGCGGTGAGTCCCGTGGCGAGCGCTCGACCTCTCTCCGACGATCGTCTGTTTCCCGCGGACCCGTCGGTGCGCGGAATTGCGCGACGCTTGTACGCCGAGGTCCGCTCGCTCCCGATCGTCAGCCCCCACGGACACACCGATCCCGCATGGTTCGCGCGCAACGAGCCCTTCCCGGATCCATCGGCGCTGCTGATCGTCCCGGACCACTACCTCTTCCGGATGCTCTACAGCCAAGGCGTTTCCCTGGAATCCATGGGCGTTCCCAGGCTCGACGGCGCTCCGGTCGAGAGGGACCCGCGCGCGATCTGGCGCCTGTTCGCCGAGCATTGGTACCTGTTCCGCGGCACGCCTTCACGAATGTGGCTCACCCAAGCCCTCAGCGAAGTGTTCGGCGCCGACGAGCGACTCGGGCCGGATTCCGCAGACCGAATCTACGACCGAGTGGCCGACTGCCTGGCTCGCCCCGACTTCCTTCCTCGCGCGCTGTTCGAACGATTCCGTATCGAGGTGCTCGCGACGACCGAGTCCCCCCTGGATTCGCTGTCGCACCACCGCGCGTTGCGGCAATCGGGCTGGAACGGGCGGGTGATCACGGCATTCCGGCCCGATCCCGTCGTGGACCCGGAGTACGAAGGGTTCGCCGCAGGCGTCGTCCAGCTCGGTGAGATCACCGGCGAGGACACCGGCACCTGGGCCGGCTACCTCCGGGCGCTCGCGAACCGCCGGCGCTACTTTGCATCGCTGGGCGCCACGTCCACCGATCACGGGCACCCGTCGGCGTCGACGCTGGACCTGGAACGGTCCGAGTGTGAAGCGCTTTTTCGGCGGGCGGTCGCCGGCGACGTGTCGCCCGCCGAAGCCGAGCAATTTCGCGGGCAGATGCTGACCGAGATGGCGCGCATGAGCCTCGACGACGGGCTCGTGATGCAACTCCACCCAGGCGCGTTGCGAAACCACAACTCGGTCGTGTTCCGGAGGTTCGGTCGCGACAAGGGGGCCGACATCCCGACGCGAACGGACTACGTCCGCGCATTGAAGCCTTTGCTCGATCGCTTCGGAAACGACCCGCGCCTCTCTCTCATTGTCTTCACGTTGGACGAATCTTCCTACTCGCGCGAGCTCGCGCCGCTGGCGGGACACTATCCCGCGCTCAAGCTGGGGCCCGCCTGGTGGTTCTTCGATAGCCCGGAGGGGATGCGCCGGTATCGAGAGCACGTGACGGAGACGGCCGGTTTCTACAACACGGTGGGCTTCAACGACGACACCCGCGCCTTTCCTTCGATCCCAGGCCGCCACGACGTGGCCCGCCGCGTCGACTGCGCGATCCTCGCGCAGTGGGTCGCCGAGCACCGCCTCGACGAAGACGAGGCCGCAGAGCTCGCGGTGGACCTCTCGTACCGTCTTGCGAAGCGAGCTTACAAACTCTGACCCGAACGTCTTCGACCGATATTCACGTTTCACGCAGCACAAACCCAACTTAGCCCAATCGAGCGGACGATGTGCGCGGCGGCCGCGTGCACCGGCCCGCCCGCGCCTTGACGCGGATTCACGTTCTTGGAGGTGCAGCATGCATCAATCGACGCAGAGCGACTGGACACCTGGGCTGGTTTCGGCGTCATGACGAATGCCGCAGCCAGTTTCACCGACCGCTACGCAAGCCCGCACCCGATCCCCGGCGGCGCGATTCAGGCGCTCGAGATGCCCGCGGCGGACAGCGCGCGGTTGCGTGTCGCGATGCTGGCCCACTACGCCGGCCTCTGGCGGTTCTTGCGGAGGATGGACCTTCCTTCCCACCGGGCGGACGACGTGGCGCAGGCCGCGTTCTTGGTCGCTCTCGAGCGACTACCGCGGATCATGGCGGGCTGCGAGCGGGCCTTTCTCTACGCGACGGCCATTCGCATCGCGCACGGCGTACGCCGTCGCGCGCAGCGTGAGGTCCTGGGCGGCGATCCGGATCTCGATTCGTCTCCCCAACCGTCGCCCGAGGACTTCGCGCACCAGAAGCGAGCGCGCGAGCTCTTCGACGCGCTGCTCGACAGCATCGATCGCGAGTCGCGCGCCGTCTTCGTACGCTTCGAGGTGGACGGTCTCACGATTCCCGAGATCGCGAGCGCACTGGCCATTTCGCGGGAGGCTGCGACGTGCCGCCTCCGTCGTGCGCGCAAGCAGTTTCGGGCACTCGTGCGCCATTTGAACTTGGTCTGAGCGCGATGGTCTTCACTGCCTCCATCACGCGCACTCGCTCGGCTAGCCCAAGCGACGCCGGGGGCCCAGCCTCGGGCCCCCGGGCATACCGACTTGTCGCACCCTCCCGACATATACAGGTCGCGCCGGCCGCTCAGTGAACCATCAGAGACACGGGCTGGCTCCAGTCTCCGGGGCCCGTCTTGGTCACCGCGCGATACTTGAACTGCACGGTCGATCCGGGCAGAAGGCCGGCCACGGTCGTCTTTGCCTGAAGAGTGGACGGCGCCGAGATCCAGGTCTTGCCGCCGTCGCTGCTGTACTCCCAGTCGTAGGAGGCCCGTCGGGCCACCGCTTCGGCGACGACTTTCGCCACGCCGGAGACGGGTCCCGGCTTCGCCGTGAAGGCGCGCGCCCGACGCGTGGGCGTCTTGCGGACGGCGACTCCCGTGCTCCCGATGATCGACGCTGCATTCGTCGGGTTCGCGTCGGCGATCGACTGGATATGGGCCCGCAGCTGTTGAAGCAGGCCGACGAGCGCCGTGCGCTTTTCGTTGCGCGCGGCAACTGCGCCCTTGATGCGCGACAGCGCGCCGGTCTCGGCGAGCTGCAGCTCGTCGATGGCCGCCGTGACGGCGGCGAGCGTGGGAGTGGGGTTGGGGACGGTCTGGTTTCCCGTCATCCGTCTTACGATGCCCTGGGCGTACGAGAGGAGCGCGGGCACGCTCCTCGGCAAAGCCAGCGTGATCGTCGGGCGGCGGACAGATTGGGTGGTATCAGTCATCGTCATTCTCCGTTCTCGGTTGTGGTTGGATGGGTCCGTTGTCGTTCGGTTCGTGGAGCTCGTCGTGTTCTCGGTGGAGTGTCGACCGTCATCTCAAGAAAGCGGCTCGACGAGTGCGAAGGTCCCCTTGTCGTTTCGGGAGCGATGCAATGTTTCTTGTGAATGCCTCCTTTCCTTAATAACGCGCGTGCCGTTCTCTTTGCAAAGCGTCACTTCCAGCTGGCAGCGCGTCTTGTATTCTTCGCAGCACGTTTCATTCGTTGGTGAGGCGTGCACTCATTGTGTGAAACGCGTCATTGTTCGTTCGCAGCGCATGTTTCACTATTTGCAGCGTGTCACGCATTGCCGGTAACGCATCGATTGCTGTTGGACGATCGTCTCTGCTTGTTGCAACTTCCTCGGTGTTTGTTCGTGGAGCATCGCCGCTCGTTGACAATGCGTCGCTCCTCGAAAGCAACGCCTCACTCATCGAAGACAGAGAGTGTCTCCCAGTCGGCGATGCGTCGCTCCTCGAACGCCGCGTGTCGGTCACTCTTCGCAGAGCGACAGTTGCCGTCTTTCGCACCCGGCTCGTCGACGGGCGAGCCGTTCTCGGTCCATTCGAAGCCGCTCCGGCTCGAGCTCGAGAGACTCCTCGTCGAGCCGGAGCGGCCTCTGCGGGACCTTGCTGCTCCCATCTACTTAAGCGCTCATGGCGCGATTTCGTTTGACGGGGGAGTACGATTTTCCCGACCGTCCCCATCCCACGAGTGGACGCTGCAAGCCGCCGGAGCCGGTTGCGCGGGTTTCGTTCGTGGAGCGGGCGCCGCCACCTTGGCGACCGGCGACAGGAGGGCACCCAAGAGGAGCAGCAGTACCAGGGTGAGCATCCCCAGAGCGGCGAGCCGCGCGCGAAACTTCGCGCGCATTCGGAACAGGCGACCGCGGACGACGGACGTGTCGACGCCAATCTCCGTGGCGATCTCCCCGTGCGGCACGCCATCCGCCTCCCCTTGGAGGATCTCCTCGCCGTGCTCCGGCATTTGCCCGGAGTCGAACAGGTCCTTGAGGACCGCGAGGTACCTCTTCGTGTCAACGGGGTCGCGCTCCTCCCAACGCAGGGTGGGGCGCAGGTAGGCGTCGGGGTCGTCGCAGAGTCCGGCGTTGTACTTGCCTCGCACCTTCGCCTCCCGCCGTCGGTCGAGCGCCCAGTGGACCGCGATCGTCGTGACGAGCGCCTTCCACTGCGGGACGCTGCACGGCATATGGCGCGCGCGAGCCGTCTCGATCGACCGGGTCTGAACTTCGGCGATCGCGTCGGCCATGTCTTGCGGCGCGACGCGGTACCGACGCAGCGTGGCCCGTATGGACTGCACCACCTCCGGACGTGCGACGCGCTGCGTCGTGTCGGGGGTGGGGCCGGGCGCGGCGTTGTCGTTGGCGGGGGACGGCGGGGGCAGGCGACGCGCGGGGGCGGCGACAGTGGAAACGGAAGAGACATTGGCGATTTTCTGGTTGGAATTCATGACGCACCGGTCCTTTCGTCGACCCAGGTGGGGTCGGAGTCACACTCCGGCGGCGCGTCAGCCTCCCCGCATGGGCGGCGTACGGATCACCGGGAGAAGCGCGGAGAGAGTCCGGCGGTTCGCCCGGTCCTCGCGTCTCTCACCCCCATACTCGCCAACCAGCGTTTTTTGTGACCGGGGTCGCGTCGATTTTTTCGGTTCCTGCGCAGCCGACGCCGCGGACTTCCAGGGCCCGGGCGCGCGGGAGCTGGACGATCTAACCAAGTACGTCTGCGGGCTCTCGTACCTCAACGAGCTGGACCACGAGTTTGTCGACGCGAAACCGCCCGAGGTACGCCTGAGCGAGGTGCGCGAATCGCTCGGCACGCTCCTCAAGGGCGGAGCGATCACGTTGGAGCCATCGTGCCGCAGCGAGTGAACCACGGACATGATTCCAGCGAGGTAGCCACACACGATTCTCCTCGCGAATGTCATTGAGAGAATTGTGGGCGCTCCCAATGATACTCCGGTGTTTCGCAGTCCTCGCAAGCCACGTCGTCTACGGGCTTGCCCTGAATGGCTGCGGCAAACCAATCGAGGAATCGCACGCCTTTGGTCTGGCGAGTGTAGAACCTGTCCAGCACGTGGGGACGTCCGCGATTGTCCAACGCATTTTTGGCAAGAACAGCGTCATAGTACCCGCCGATGATGCCTTCGTCGTGCCCCCAGCTGGTATAGGTGCGGAAATTCGAAATGTTCGCACGGATATAGGCGTGCGCGCGGTCCAAATTTGCCGGGACATCGGGGTCATCCACACCTATGAGTCGAATGAAAAGGGCCTGAATGTCATCGCGCCCTTCGTTGTATTGGTGAAAAGTAATATCAGGATGGATCTTGGCCGCGCGAATGTAGAGGTCCTCGAGGGATAGACCGTCCACGCTCAGATCTTCGAAGCCTTCGACGCTCCGCAAGACGTTCGCGGTTCCCCAGGATTTGAAGAGCGGTGCGAGCTTTTCGCCCACGCGATAGGCGCCCCCGCCATCGGCAAAATGCGTAATAAAGGCGGCGGGATAGCGTTGCGCGACGATATGGGTGTAAAGGGGCGATGCGAGTGCCCCGGCGCTCCATCCCATCACGGCGACGGTTTTGGGATCCCGGTACGTCTCGAACATCCAATCCAAGGCAGCTGCTGCATTCGGGTAGCCCTTGTGCAGAATATGAATTTTGTCCGCCGGCCGGCCGCCCATGGCAGGTACGTCATACGTCGTGACCGAGTCGCCGAGAAAGACATCTCCGTTGGCGGTGGGAAGATAGACGATGGAATAGTCAGCGAGCGGGTTCTCCGGATTGGCAGTATCGAAGACTCCGCCAAAGTCGGTCGGATCTTGTTCGAGACCGGCAAAAGGCCGGTAAAACGGCTTCCCATGCAACGCAGCGTTTTCGCCTGTCCAGCACGCGCCACCGCCGCCGAGGATGATGGCGAGCTTGGTCGGATCGCCCTCCTTCACCCAAAAAGAGTAGGGAGTGCCGTGTGAGCATCCAGGCGCTCCGGCTGGCAGAACATTTCGCCAGACATGTCCAACCGATGAAGCGAGTGGCTTGTGCATGAGTATCTCCTTTGACGAGGTGGTTTCTCAGCGATCTTCGGTTCGCTTCATGCGAGGCCCAGCCCCTGCTTCTTCAGCCAGTACTCCCACGGTCGACCACGACGAGAAAGATACCGTCGTGGAGCCGTTCGGGAAGGCGCACCGAATGCACTTGATTCGTGCGCCGGACGCCATGTCGCGAAGTCGCCGGCGTGCGCGCGATGCGTTAGGATGACGTTCGCAGGAATCGTGGAACCGGATCTGAACCTGCTTACCGCGCTCGAAGTCCTGCTCGCCGAAGGCAGCGTGGCGGGCGCGGCGCGCAGGTTGGGTCTCAGCTCCTCGGCGATGAGTCGCACGCTCACTCGCCTTCGCGCGTCGACAGGCGATCCGATCTTGGTTCGCGCCGGCCGTGGTTTGGTTACGACTCCGCGCGCGAAGGAGCTGCGCGAGCGCGTTCAGAACCTCTCTCGGGAAGTGCGCGCGGTCCTAGGCCCTGCGCCCGACGCACTGGACATTCGGACCGTCGAGAAGACCTTCACGATTCGCACGAACGATGGCTTCGTCGAAGCCTTTGCAGCGCGGCTCGTGTCTGCGGTGGCCGCCTCCGCACCGGGCATGCGTCTGCGCTTCGCCGCGAAGACCGACAAGGACGTGCGCGCCCTGCGAGAGGGGCTCGTCGACCTCGAGATAGGCGTCCTCGGCGTGACGGGGCCGGAGGTCCGTGTACAGACGTTGTTCCGGGATCACTTCATCGGCGTCGTACGAGAAGGCCATCCCCTTCTCGGCGCAGGCGAGGTGACGCCCGAACGATACGCGGCCTGCGGCCACGTGGTGGCGTCACGCGGGGGGCGCGCGACCGGCCCCGTCGACAAAGCGCTGGCTGCGCTCGGCCTCGCGCGCACCGTCATCGCTGTCGTGCCCGGCTTTCGCGCTGCGCTGTCCATCGCACGCGCGTCTGACCTCGTCGCGCTATTGACCGCTTCGTTCCTCGATACGGCGTGGAGAGACGAGCGCGTTGGGCGCGTGCGTGCGGGAGTCCAGAGCTTCGCGCTTCCCGTTTCGACGCCGCCGATCGTCGTGTCCCAAATGTGGCACCCGCGTTTCGATGCCGACCGTGTGCACCGCTGGTTACGCGGCGTGGTCCATGGAGTTTGCCAAGAGCAGAGAGCGGCGCAGTCCGCAGCGCGACCAGGGGGAAACAAGAAGCGCGACCGCTGAATGCCACGCGACCGTAGTTGAGGTCGCGCTGGCCACGGGTGCCAACAAAGGGAGGCCATCGTCGCGGGGTTGGCGAAGGAGGGCTTCGTCGTTCCCCATCCAGAGCGCCGCCACCCCGCAACGCTTCGGGCTCGACGGGCTCGTTGCCCTGCCTCACGGTCCCCGGAACGACGCACGGTAGGCACGCGGTGAGGTCCCGAGGATGCGAGTGAAATGGTCGCGCAGTACCGTCGATGATCGGAAGCCAACTTCTAGCGCCAAGTCTTCTACAGAGCGATCGGTGCTCTCGAGCAGTCGCTGTGAGCGCGCGATGCGCGTGCGCACGATCCACGCCGCCGGCGTCTCGCCGACGTGCTCGTGAAAGCGTCTCGAGAGCGTGCGGGTGCTCATGGCAGCACGCCGCGCCAGGGCGGGCAGGGAGAGGTCGGCGGCGATGTGCCTTTCGATCCAGTCGAGCAGCTTGCCGATCGGCGTGCCCGTCTCGCCCGGCGGCTCGTACGCGATGAACTGTGCTTGCCCACCCGCGCGCTCGAGGGGCATCACCACGGCTCGCGCCGTCCTCGCGGCCACCTCAGCGCCCAGGTCTCGCCGCACCAGGTAGAGGCACAGGTCGAAACCCGCTGCCGCGCCCGCCGATGTCAGGATCCTTCCGTTGTCGATGTACAGCACGGCGGGATCGACACTGACACGCGGGTGCCTGCGTGCGAGCTCGGACGCCGCTAGCCAGTGCGTCGTAGCCTGCAATCCGTCGAGGACCCCCGTGGAGGCCAGCACGAAGGCACCCGTGCAGATCGACGCGACTCGGGCTCCTCGTTGGACCGCCCTGCGGATCGCGGCCTTCACCGCGTTGGAGATGGGCCGGTCGAGGTCGTCGATTCCCGGGACGATGACCGTGTCCGCTCTCGCCAGCGATGACAGTCGCCACGGCGCATGGATCGTCACGTGTTCGGAACCGACGTTCGAGCTCTCGCTGCAAACGCGCAGCTCGTACGCGGGTCGTCCCTCGGTGGTCCGGACAAGTCCGAGCACCTCGCACGGCGTCGAGAGATCGCCAAGCACGACGCCGTCGAACGCGACAACGGCGACGAGGTGGCGACGCCGAGGCGTCTTCGAAGGGGAGGTGCGTCCTTTTGGCGTGAATCCTACGAATGATGTCTTTTCTGCCACGCACGCAAGTATGCCGGCGATCGTACGATCGCGCCATGCACCGTACGCTCCCAGTCCACCCCGCCGACTACTTCGGGCCCGTCATCGGCGCACTCGTCTTCATCTTCCTCATGTCGCTCCTGAGTGAGCCGCGCCGGCGAACCTTCAATGCCGTCTTCGTCGCCGGCGCCATGGGCGCGTACATCAGCGGCGGGCTCGGGCTCTGGGAGCTTCCCTTCGCTGCCATCGGGAGCGTGGTTGCGTACCTGGGTCTTCGGTCGTACCGATTCGTGGGCGTTGCATGGCTCATGCATTCAGCCTGGGACCTCGTTCATCACTTCTTCGGCAACCCCCTCTGGCCATTCCTGGAGACGTCCTCCTTTGGGTGTTGCATCGTGGACGCGATCATCGCTGGTTGGTTCCTCGCGGGTGCGCCATCCGTCGTGGACGCCCTTCGCGCGCGCGTGGCCCCTCCAAGGGCAGCACTATCAAGGGAACGTTGACGCTCGCGCGCGCGATCCTCCCATGCAGGAACACAGTGTGGCAAAGGCGCCCCGGTCCGGGGCCATTTGGCGCCCAGCGCGGCTCACTTGCGACCCACCCGTCAAGACAAGGATGCCTTCTACGAACGCGGGATTCGACGAAAGCGGGATGGGCGCGGGGGGTTGGCTCGTACGACGAGGCGGGCGCGACGATTGCCTACCACGAGACATGGTCACACCCGAGCCGCGACGCGAATCGTCTCCACCCGCCCGGTCGGATACCGTCTCGCGAGGGACCGCCTGGGCCGTAGGGCTGTTCGCGGCGCTCGTGCTATCGGCCACGACGGTCGCGTCAATGGGTCTGGCGGCTTTCGTCTGGGTTCCGCTGCTCGCGATGATCGGCGGCGTGATGTGCACCGTGTGGGCCGCTCGAAGACGACGGCAGACCCGGGAGGGGCGTAGCGCGAGTGACATCAAGGACTCGCTGCACGCGCCCCGGCCTTGGCCCACCAAGGGGATCACGGACGATAGGTTGTTACCCTAGACCTCGCGCCCTAGTCTCGGAAGTCGACGTCGCCTCGGCGGGGCGATGGCGACTGCGGGGATCGCGTCCGCTTCTTCTTGTGAGTCGTGCGAATTGTGGCGGGTAGGCTGGCCGTGGCGCGGTCGGGCTAGCGGTCACCAGCGGTAGAAGCCGGGATGGCCTTCCTTGACTGCGACGAAGAGGCCACGGCACGTGGCGGTCACCTTCCCGCTCGCCTCGATCCGTGCCTCTACGGTCGCGCGGTCACCGCGGGCCTCGACCACTCCCGCACGGATCGTGAGGTCGGCATCGAGCGGGGTGGGCCGCCGGAGCTTCACCGCAAACTCCGCGGTGACCGTGCACACGATCGACGAGCCGCCCGCATTTCGCATGAGGTGCCACGCCGCTGCCCAGTTGGAATGGCAGTCGAGCAGGGCGCCGCAGATCCCACCGTTGAGTACTCCGGGAAACGCCAGATGGTATGCCTCGGGCCTCCAGACGCAGATGCACGCATCGTCGCTCTCGGCAAAGCTCCGGATGCGCAGGCCCTTGTCGTTCTTGGGGCCGCACCCAAAACACAGGCTGTCGGGGGCGTACGTCTCCTGGAGGCTCTTCGCGTCCATCGCCGCGCCGGATCAGGCCTTCTTTGCGGTGGCCTCGGCCGGCGATTCGGTGGTCGCGGCGGGGTTCTTTTCGCGCCAAGCGGAGAGCTGCTTCGTTCGGCGCGCCTTCTGCCTGCGGCGCCGCCGGGGGTTCTGCGGGGTGGTCATGGGGCGCGGACTCTAGCACCGGTCTTGGCTTCGCGGGAGTCGACTGAAGGGTTTCCTGTTCGCCGGTCCAAGCGCCGGAAAATCGCGGGCAGCCTTTGCGCAATCGGCGGGCAGGCCATCAGGGCTTTCGATCGAGAAACCACCACAGCAGCCGAAATAGGACGAGCAAAAACGCAAGCGGCCCGACCGCGACGAACAAGAGGTACCGCACCCATCGCGCGCCGGTACGCCAGCGCGTCACGGCGACCAGACGGTCGGCAAGACCAGAGACATGCACTTGGGCCGGCCCGTCGACGTCCGCCTTGAGCGCGGCGACGCTCGCGTAGCGCTCGGTCGGGTCGCGTCGGAGGGCGCGCAGCACGATCTCTTCGGCCTGCAACGAGATGGCCGGGTTGAGAGCGCGCGGCGCCTTCGGGTCGCCGATCTGGCGAGCACTGGCCACTACGAACGGATCGTCCCCCTCGAACGGGGGATACCCCGTGAGCATCTCGTACAGCATGGCCCCGAGCGCGTAGATGTCGACGCTCGGTCGGCCGCGCTGGCGGCGAAGCTGCTCGGGGGCAACGTAGTCCGCGCTGGCCATAGGAGGCGCTTGCCCGGAGAGCGCCAGTCGACTCTTCAGCACCGGGTGGGCCATTCCGAGATCGATCAGGCGGATCGTCCCGTCGTCGCACAGCATGACGTTCCCCGGCTTCAAGTCGTAATGAACGAACTGCTGACCGTGCAAATACGCCACGGCATCGCACACGCGACTCATGATGCGCATGGCCTCCGCCTCCGCGAGCCGCCGCCCGTGTCCGATCCGCGCGGCGAGCGTAGTTCCCGCGAGGTACTCGAGGACCAGAAGGCTGCGATGCTTGTTCGGTGCAAGCGCTATGAATCGCACGATGCTCGGGTGGTTCAGCTTGGCGCCAATCTCCGCTTCGCGCTGGCCAATGGACCAGCTGCCGAGGCCACTCGCGTACTGCGGCAATGGAACCTTCACGGCGACGAGCGCGTTCGCGTTCTCGAGGTCCCGAGCTTTGAACACGACGGCCATCCCCCCTCGCCCGATCTCTTCGAGGATCAAGAACCGGCCTTCCAGGGTCTGGCCCGGAACCACTTTCAACGGGGAAGCCATCGGCAGGGTCGGGGATTCGCGCTCGCGCGGGCCCTTATAGGTTAGAGAAGGCCGTTCTCGACGACAAAGAGGGCGACGGCACCACGCGTGCGAACGCCGATCTTGTCGTAGATGTGTTGGTTGTGATGGTGCACCGTGCGCGGCGAGATGCCGAGCTCGAGGGCGATCTCTTTGTCCACACGTCCTCGCGCCAAGAGGCGCATCACGTCAATCTCGCGATCCGTCAGCCCGGCGATGCCCCTGGCGGCGGCGACGCGTACATGCCCGGCGACCTTCAATACAGCACTGGCTGCCCGGCGATCCAGATGACCTTTCGCGACTTCGCGCTCCAGCTCCTCCGCTGCGTGGGACGCGTCTCGCGCCGGCCGGTGCGGGCGAGGCTCGGTGAGCGCCTGATAGACGTCCGCCGCCGCCAGTACGCTTGCTATCGCGCCGTCGGGCCTCCCCGCCGGCGATGCGCCGCGAGGGTATCCCCGGGTGCCGAGTCGCTGGTGATCCGAGCTCGCAAGGCTCGCGAGCGATTGCCATGGCGACGCCGCGCGAACGATCCGCTCCGTGAAGTACGGGTGGAGCCGAATCTTCTCCCACTCGCCGGCGTCGAGTGGCCCGGCCTTGTCCCAGATCGCGTTCGACACGCTGATGCGCCCGACGTCGTGCAGCAGCGCGGCCTTCCGTGCGCGAGCACGTTCACCGTCGTCGAGACCTAGCTCGGAAACCGCCGCCTCGGTGATGCGCGCGACGCCGCGCGAGTGGCCGAGCGTGAAGGGCGACTTCAAGTCGCCGACGTCCGCCAGTACGCTCGAGAGCTCACGGTCCAGGGCTTCGTCGAGCTCGCGCCGGGGATGCGGCTCGGCGTCGAGGAGCTTGCGCCACACGTCCTCCCCCCGGGCCGGCGCAAGCAGCGCGATCGCGCTCTTGCGAAACGTCTGGACCACCTGCGGATCAAGCTGGCCGCCGGAGCGGCGCGCGACCATCTCGACCGCGAGCTCGTCGCCGCCGGGTAGCCGGAAGAAGAGCGACGCCACCTCGGCGCACGAGATCACCCGCGAGACGACGGACAGCGCTTCGCCCCGCATCTTGTGCGGCGCCCCTTTGCCGTCGAACCGCTCGTAGGTCTCGTCGAGCGCGCGCGCGACCCCCGACGAGAGCGCGAGACGATCCGCGAGGCGGATCGCCACTTCACAGCGGCCGCCGAAGATGCGTGGCACTTCTTTGGGCGCGCGTGCCAAAAAGCCGGCCACCGCTTTGCCGCGCGCGATCGCGCCTTTGCCCTTGGCGAAGCCGCGCCGCGCGGCATTGATCATCTGGACCGGGGATCCGGCGTCGACCAAACCCATCGAGTCTTTGAGCTCCATGTCGTCGCCCATCAGTCCCGTCTCCTCGTACGCGCTGGACGTGCACCCGATGTGGCGGAGCAGCGCCGCGACGAAGACGTCGCTCGTCTGCGGTCCGTCCAGGCCGTGGGCACGGGCGAGGCCCACGGCGATCACGCCGGTCCGCAGGCTCGTGTCCGGCGGGAGTGCCGCGCTCACGTCCGCGGCGAGCGCGAGCGCACCGAGCACCTCCGAAACGAGCGGCCGCATTCCCCCCGGAGTCTAGTGCACCGCCGTCGAGATGCGACCAATCGCCTGCGGTGATTGCGTTCGCTGCGCGAGCGGGCGGTGCCTAGTTTTTCCCTTGGGCTTCGCCCAAACCCCGAAATCGCTCCCGCGATTTCGCTAGCGCACCGCCGCTCCGCGCGCTTGATACCATCTCGACGGCGGTGCACTAGCCTCAGACCCGGGGGACCTCGAGAATCTCAGGGGGGAAGCCGCTACTTCCGGAAGCCTTCGCGCGTGGCTACGGTATCTTCGTAGCCGCGCCAGCGGACGATCTTTCCGTTCCTGAATGTCCAGTGCTGGATGCTGAAGTTCTTCACCGCCTTTCCCGTGGCCTTCACGGTCAAGTGGTATTGCAGGTGATTGAACACGTGGTCGCCTGCGGCGATGAAGTCGTGGGGGTCGAACATGTGGAAGGTGGCCGTTTCGGCCCATGCCGCAAAGAACTTCGCGACGCCGGCCTTGCCCTGGCGAATGCCGTACGGAGGCACCTCGGCATCCGCCACGCTCTCGATGCCCCAATTCACCTCATCGTCGATCAGGTCCAGGACGGACTTCATGTCACCGCGCCCGTAAGCGGCGTAGAGCTGCTGTACCGTTTCGATGTTCGTGCTCATGATTGCCTCCTTCGACGGCCGCCTCAGTGACCCGCCTTGGCCATGCCCGCCTGGAAGTCGTGCCCGTTCATCACCGGCGTGAACGTGACTTTGGCGTTGAACCCCTGGAAGAATGGCTCGCCGATCGCTGGCATGTCGCTCGTCTCCTTTACGTCGATGAACAGCAGAATCGTGCGGCCGGCCTCGCCAGGATAGAAGTATGCCGCCTCCGGGCGCAGCGTCTCGAGCGACGTTTGCAGGATCCGCTTTGCGCTGCCGTCCTTGACTGCCTTGTTTGCCATCTCGATCGGAATCGAGATCGTCATCATCATTCGCATGTTCGTACCTCCATAGGTAGTGACCATACGAACCCGTGGCGGCCGGCGCATCGGCAAGATTGCCTACGCGGAAGCTTCCCGACGCCCCGCGCGACTCCCTGGACGGCCGCTCAAGACCGGCGAGCGGTCCTTTCGGGCGACGACGCAATCTGCGACCGCTTCGTCAGAGCTAGCGACGTCGCCTCTGCCTTTCCATCGCCGTTGATGTCATCCTCGAGCACGTGAAGCCCTCCCGCTACGAGCTCTACTACTGGCCGACGATTCCGGGCCGCGGCGAGTTCGTTCGCCTGGCGCTCGAAGACGCGGGCGCGCCGTATCTCGACGTCGCGCGCGAAGCCGGCGGAATGCGCGCGATGAACAAGATCCTCGCGGGCGCCGACTCTCACGGACTCATTCCGTTCGCGCCGCCTTTTCTCAAGGACGGCGACGTCGTCGTCGCGCAGACCGCCAACATCCTCGGCTACGTCGCGCCGCGCTTGCGCCTCGTCGCCGACCGGGCGGACGCTCGCGCAGCGGCGATGCAGGTCCAGCTCACGATCGCCGATCTGGTGGTTGAGGCGCACGACACGCACCATCCGATATCGAGCGGCCTCTATTACGAGGACCAAAAAGACACCGCCAGACAGCGAGCGGCGCTCTTCGTTCGCGACCGGATCCCGAAGTTTCTGGGATGGCTCGAGCGGCTGCTCGAGCGATCGGGCGGCAACTACTTGCTCGGGGCGAGGGTGTCGTACGCGGATCTCTCGGCGTTCCAGGTCGTACAAGGCCTGTCCTACGCGTTCCCCCGGGCGATGGTACGGATGCACAAACGAATCCCGCGCCTTCTGACCCTCTCCGACCGGGTCGCATCGCGCCCGCGCCTCTCCGCCTATCTCGCGTCGGATCGGCGGCTGCCGTTCAACCAGCAGGGGATCTTCCGCCACTATCCCGAGCTCGACCTCGGGGCGCCCGACGCGGTTGCGAAACGCCCTCTGCCCCGGCCCAAGCGAGCCGCCAAGCCATAATCGCCGCGCGGCCGCATCCCGCCTTCGGCCCCCATGCTATCCAGCTCGCGAATGACGCCGGATCGGCGCGACCCCCCCAGACCCGTGACCCGCGACGTCGCCGCCCGCGGAGCGCGCATCCGATTCGTCGAGGCCGGGAGCGGGCCGCCACTGGTCCTCGTGCACGACTATCTTGCGAGCCGGGTGGCGTGGGACGACGTGCTGCCACGGCTTGCCGAGAGCTTCCACGTGATCGTGCCTGATCTGCCTGGGTTCGGCGAAAGCGAGAAGCCGCCGCCGAGCCGGTACAAATACGATTTCGACGGCTTCTCCGAATCTCTCGTCGATCTCGTCGCGGCGCTCGGCCTCGGGCGCGTGTCACTCTGCGGACATGCGATGGGTGGGGCCGTCGCACTGACCCTCGCCGCGACGTACGCGCATATCGTGCACAAGCTGGTCCTCGTCAATCCGCTCGTCTACCCGCAGCGACCCGACACGCTGTCTCGAATCGCGAGCCTGCCGGTCCTCGGACCGCTGGTCTTCAAGCAATTGTACGGGAGGACCCTCTTTCGCAATCGATTTCTCGGCGACGCACGCCCCACCGCGAACGGCACCGCCTCGCATCGCGTCGACCGTCTCTTCGAGCTCTTCGACGCTCCGGCCGCGCGCGAAGCGGCCTACGCGACGATGTGCGCGATGCTCGACACGCGTTCGCTGACGGCGAGCGTGCCGCGCATCACCGCGCCGACGCTCATCACCTGGGGGCGCGCAAACCGCGCCTCGCCCGTCGAGCACGGCCGCCGGCTTGCACGCGAGCTCGGGGGGGCCCGATTCGAGGTGTTCGACTGCGGCCCGTCGCCGCCCGAAGAGTGCTCCGAAGATTTCGCGAACGCAGTGACTGCGTTTCTGGATCCCGGCAAAGGGGGCTGACCCGTGTTGGGAGCGCGTGCGCGCGCGCGTTTCGCGAAGAACCGCTCGGCGGTGCTCGGCGCCGCGGTGGTCGCCGCGCTCATCGCGTTCGCGTGGATCGGGCCGGCGGCCGTGGCCCACGATCCCCTCGCGAGCGACTTTGCCCGCGGTGTCTCCGCAGACGGCGGCCCGGTCGGACCGAACGCGGTCTTCTGGCTGGGAACCGACCGGCTTTTCCGTGACGTCCTCGCGCGACTGGCGTACGCCGGGCGACTCTCGCTCCTCATTGCGTTCGCGGCGACCGCGATCGCCGCCACCATCGGCGCGGTCGTCGGGATCGTCGCCGGCTGGCACGAAGGCGCTAGGTCCCGCGTACCGTGGCCGGTGGTCTTGGGCCTCTGTGCGGCCGGAGCCGCCTTCGCGTTCGGACGGCCCCGCTTGGCCGCGCTCGCGCTCGGCGGCGGCATCGCGGCATCGGCCGTGCATTCTTTCGCGGGGCCACGCGTGGACGTCGACGGATGGCTGATGCGCCTCGTCGACGTCCTCTTGGCATTCCCGTTCCTGCTGCTCGTCATGGCCATCGGAGCTGCGCTCGATCGCTCTTCGGCGGTCACGATCTTCGCCACGTTGGGCGCCACGAGCTGGCTCGGGATCGCGCGCGTATTGCGCGCCAAGACGATGCAAGTGCGGTCTCTCGAGTACGTCGTCGCCGCACGCGCTCTCGGGCAGTCGACCGCCCGGATCTTGCTCTTGCACGTCCTGCCGAACGTCTCCGGGCCACTTCTGGTCAGCGCCACGATCTTGGTCGGACAGATGATGGTCGCCGACAGTGTTCTCTCGTACCTTGGCGTCGGCATCTCTCCGCCGACGCCCACCTGGGGAAGGATGCTGTTCGAAGGTCAGGACGCGTACTCGGGCGCTCCCTGGCTCGTCGCGGCACCGGGAACGGCGATCGTGCTCGCCGTGTGGGGGTTCAACATGCTGGGCGAGGGACTGCGCGATGCGCTCGATCCGCACGAGGCTTGAATCGCTCGCGTCCGCGGCGGCGCTCTTCGCCAGCGCGTTGCCGGGATGCCGCGAAGAGCTCTCCGCGCCGATGCCCGCCGCCCATGGACCCGATGCCCATCCGCGGCGCGGCGGCACGCTGCATCTTGCCTGGCTCCAGGACATTCGCACGCTCGATCCGGCGGCGCCGACCGACGGCTACGCCGCGCAGGCCGAGCACCTCCTGTTCGCGGGCCTGGTCGATTTCGACGAACAAGGTCGGCTCGTTCCCGAGCTCGCGGACCACTGGGACGTCGCCGACGACGGGCGCACGTATCGCTTCGTCCTTCGCGCCGGCGTCGTCATGCACGACGGAGAGGAGCTGACGGCGGACGACGTCAAGCGCTCCGCCGAGCGCGCCCTCCACCCGACGACGCCGAACCCGAGCGCGAGCTACTTCAAGAACATCGACGGATACGATGCCTACGTCGCGCAGAAGGCGGACCATCTGCGCGGCGTCGCCGTCGAGGGGCGCTATCTCGTCTCCTTCCGCCTCCGTGAGCCCGACGCCACGTTCCTGTCCATGCTCGCGATGCACACGCTCCGACCCGTGTGCAAGACCGCAGGCGACCGGTACCGCGACACGTGGCTGCCCTGCGGGGCGGGGCCCTTCAAGCTGCTTCCTGGCGGTTGGCAACGCGCGTCGAGCCTGCGTCTCGTGCGCCACGAGCAATATTTCCGCGGGGGCCTCCCCTACCTCGATGCGGTCGAGTGGACGTGCCACATGCAGGTCGCCGCGCAGCGCTTCCGGTTCGAAGACGGCAAGCTCGACATTCTGCGCGACATGTCGCAGGCGGACCAGACGCGCTTCGCGGCCGACCCGCGGTGGAGCGCGCTGGGCAGCGCCGAGGCCGATCGGAGCGTTCTGGGCGAGTCGATGAATACGCGCATGCCCCCGTTCGACAACGTCGAGATCCGGCGCGCGGTCGCCGCCGCGATCGACCGCGATCACTACAAGGCCATCAAACCGGGATACATGACGGTGCTGACACAGCTGCTTCCGCCCGGCGTCCCCGGGTACGATCCGGACGTGCAGGGCCAGCGCTACGACTACGCGGCCGCGCTCGATCACATGCGCAGGGCGGGGTATCCGTACGATCCGGCGACCGGCAAGGGCGGGTGGCCGAGGCCCGTCGTCTATCCTCTCTACGATCAAGGGCTCCTCGTTTATACCGCACAACTATTGCAGCAAGATCTCGCCAAGATCGGCCTTCGAATCGAGCTCGAGCTCCTCAGTTGGCCCGCGTTCCTCGCCGTGCAGCAGCGGCCCGGGGGCGCGGCGATGTCCCAGGCGAACTGGGAGATGGACTATCCCGACCCGAGCTCGCTCTTCGATCCGCTCTTCACGACGGAATCGATCAGCCCCGAATCCAGTTACAATACCGCGTTCTATTCGAACCCGCGGCTCGACGACCTCGTCGGCCGGGCGCGCCGCGAGACTGACCCGGCGACGCGAAAGGCGCTCTATCGCGAAGCGAACGAGATGCTCTGCGACGAGGCCCCCTGGGCATTCGTGTTCGCATATCACTTCTACGATGTCCGCCAGCCGTACGTGCGCGGCTTCCGGCCGCACCCCGTCTGGCCCATGGACGTGAGTCGGGTCTGGCTGGATCGAGCCGAGGACACGGGCGTTCGCGCGGCGAGCGGCGCCGGACCATGAAGCGCTTGGCCCGCCGCGTGGCCCAGAGTGCGCTCGTCGTGTGGGCCGTGGTGTCGATTGCGTTCGTGATCAACGATTGGCTCCCGGGCGACCCGGCGCGCTTGGTGGCCGGCGCGCAGGCGCGTCCCGGCGACGTCGCCCGCATCCGCGAGCAGCTCGGCCTCGACCGCCCGCCGCTCGTGCAGTACACGCGATTCTGGCGCCGGCTCGTGCACGTAGGGCCTCGCCGGGTCGACCACGGTGACGCCGCGCACGGCAGTTGTCTGGTCGTTCTGCCGTTGGGCAATGCCGCCGTACACGTCGACTTCGGCAAGAGCTTCCAGCTCCGCCAGCCGGTGGCGAGCGTCGTCGCCGAGCGACTGCCTCGCACTTTTGCGCTGACCGTCGCGGCGGTGCTCGTGCAAGTTCTCTTCGGGCTCGCGACGGGGGTGGTGGCCGCCGTGAACCGCGGATCGCGCCTCGATCGAGCGCTGGTCGGCGTGAGCGTTCTCGGGGTCAGCGCTCCGACGTTTCTCATCGGGCTGCTGCTGCAGTACTTGCTCGCGTACAGACTGCGCTGGCTGCCGCTCGACGGCTTCGGCAGGACGCTCGCCGAGCATGCGCGATGTCTCGTGCTGCCGGCGATGACGTTGGGGGTGTACGGCGCGGCGTATTACACGCGCCTGGTCCGCGACGAGATGATTGTCCTCCTGAAGCAAGACTGGGTGCGCACAGCGCGGGCCAAAGGTCTTTCGCCGTGGCGCGTCGTCACGCGCCATGCGCTGCGCAACGCGCTCGTTCCCGTGGTGACCGCCGTCGGCCTCGACTTCGGCGCTCTCATGGGGGGCGCCGTCGTCACGGAGACCGTGTTCCGCTGGCCGGGGATCGGCGATCTGGGAGTCAAGGCGACTCTCGACCGAGATGGGCCGGTTCTGCTCGCGTGCGTCGTCGTGACGTCGATCGCGGTGGTCGCGAGCAACCTCGTGGTCGACTTGCTCTGCGAGCGGCTCGACCCGAGAAATACCTGAGCGTGCCGGTCGCCGGCGGTCAGATTATGGGCACGGGCACGAAAGGAGGACACGCCTCACTGCGCCAACATGCGGCACTCGCTCACGTTCGGCGTTCGTGCGTGCGCGACGCAACTGCGATACGCGTCCCTCGCGGCGCTGACGTTGCCCGAGGCGCTGTACGCTGCGCCGAGCGTGAGCCACGCATTGGCGTCCGTAGGTGCGGCCGCGGTAGCTTGGCGTGCGAGCTCCACTGCGCGCGCGGTCGCTCCGCTGGCCAGCGCGCGGCTCGCCTGGGATACGAGCGACCCCCCACCGGTCGGCTGCGCCGGAAGATCGATGGGGGACTCGCCGCGAGGCCGCAGCGTCGGCCCGGCGCTCGTTGGCGCCGCGGACGCCGTGGCGGAGGCGGTGGCCGGAGCCGCGCTCGCCGCGGAGACAGCGGACGAGGGGAGCGGGGGAAGCGACGGGACGGCAGCCCGCGCAGTCGGAGCGGACGGCACGGGCCGCGCAGTCGCAGCGCTTTGGATGGGGGATGCCACCGGCGAGGGGGCGGCGGCGCCCGGCACGGCGGCAACGGAGGGGACAACCGCAACGACTTCGCTCGCCGAAGCGAACGCCGATGGCGCCGGCACTTCGACGACCGCGGGGTTCGTGGTGGCGGCGACCGCCGCGCTCGCCTGCGATTCGGGCACGTCGGAGGGCTGGTGCGGCCGCGGCCCACGCACGCCGCCCACGATCAGGACGACGGCTCCAATCGCAACGGCCGCGGCGAGGGCTACCTTCGTGCTCCTGCCAGCTCGCGGGAGTCCCGCGACTCGGCCCTCGTCGCCCTCGAGCTCGACCGGACGCGCTACCGACGCGCTCACGGGTGCAGCCCGGACCGCCGGCGGCCGCGCGTGCGCGGGCTCCCGTTCGGCTGCTTTTTTGGGCGCGGGCGCCGATCGTTCTTCGGCCACTCCCGGCGCGGCATTCGCCTCAGCCGCGGCCACCCCCTTGTGGATGGCTGGCCCGTTTTCGTGCACTCCGTTGGCCGCGGACCCCGTTGCGACAGTCCCTCGGACCGGCACGGGAGCGGTAGGCGCGTTGCGCTCGACGCTCGCCGGGATGGGCGTCGCGGAGGGCAACCCGAGCAGCGTCCCCGTGGGCGACGCTTCCGCGCTCTCGGTAGCCGCCGCAGCCGGTCGCTGCGCCGTTTCCCCGCCGGCCGCCACCTCGGGGGACGCGACCGCGACCGGCGAGGGCGGCCGGATCGTGATCGGGTCCGAAGCCGGCACGACCGCCATCTCGCTGCTCGATCCGCCCGGATGACGGCTGCTGTCGTGTTCGACCGGCAGCGCCGCCGCGCCCTCGTCGGGCAGCGACGGCACCGACTCCGGCTCGGCGGGATCCTCTCCGCTCCGCGGGACGAGCAAGCCTTCGAAGTAAAGCTTGGTGATGGTCGACAGGGTCGAGAGGTCTTCGAACGGCGAGTCGTCGACCACGTCGGCGAGCGTGCGCTTGCCGTCGAAGAGGCGAAGGATGCCGTTCAGCTCATCGGGGATCTCGTTCAACCGCTCGAGAAGCTGCTTGTGATCGATCTCGAACAGCGTGGAGAGGGGCGGCAGCTGCTCGCAGAGGCGCCCCCACTCGTCGACGCGACGCATTCCCTCCATGAGCAGGGCCTGCGTCGAGCCATCGATGATCTCTTCGTTGGCAATCCCCTTGAACTCCACCTCGAACGTGGCCTCGTTCCAGATCAGCGAGCGATAGATCGCCTCTTCTCCCCGCAGACGCCCGAGCTCCGCGTCGACCACTTTGCCGTCGCGGAAGTAGATGTGCGCTTCCTGGAGCCCACCGCGAAGGTGCACGACGCCGCTCTTGCGAGACACCTCGAACGTCTGCAGGAGGTCGACGACGGCCATGTCTTGCGTCGAGCCCGTGAAGCGAGTTCGCCCGGACATCGGCGACTTGTTGGCGGCGATGTTTTCTTGCGTGCGCCGCGCGAGGAGCAGGTTCACGCGGGCGATGAGCTCGCGAACGAAGATCGGCTTGGTCAAGTAGTCTTCGACGCCGAGCTCGAGCCCCCGAATCTTGTCTTCGATGGACTTCTGGCTGGTGAGAAAGACCACCGGAATCCCCGCCCACTCCGGGCGCTCTTTGAGCTTGCGGACCAACGTGTACCCGTCGAGCTTGGGCAGACGCGTGTCGCTGAGCACGAGGTCCGGGGTGAGCGATTCGATCTTCGCGAGCGCGTCGAGGCCGTCGTTCGCGGTGGTGACGCTGTACCCCGCCTTCTTCAGGCTGACTTCGAGCACGCGGACGCTACGAGGGTCGGCGTCGACGA
>CAZHED010000014.1:0-113980 GCA_964531095.1 uncultured Polyangiaceae bacterium
AGATGGACCGCGCCAAAGGCTACGAAGAGAACCGGCTGATCACGGGCATCAAGCTGGCGAACTTGCGCATCTACGAGAGTGCCCAACGTGACGCCCGGCAGCGGGGGATGGGAACGACGATCGTCGCGCTCTTCGCGGTGGAAGACGGGGTGTATCTGGCACACGTGGGCGATTCGCGCGTGTACCGGATGCGCGACGGGCGCCTCGAGCAGCTCACGGAAGACCACTCCTTGCTCAACGACTACATCAAGATGAAGCGGCTCACGCCGGAAGAAATCGCGAACTTCCCGCACAAGAACGTCATCGTCCGCGCGCTCGGGATGAAAGACACGGTGAAGGTCGACACCCGCCTCGAGCAACCACGCGCCGGCGACGTCTACTTGCTTTGCTCCGACGGCCTCTCGGGCACGGTGCACGACCCGGACATGCTCGCGATCTTGCTCGGATCGAACGACCTGCGAACGGCCGCGTCGCGGCTCATCGCCAAGGGAAACGAGAACGGCGGCCCGGACAACATCACCGTGGTCCTGGCGCGCTGGGTCGCTGGGTAACAGCGCTTCGGGCGGGCTTGCGGCAGGGTGGGGAGAAAAAGAACCGCAGAAGCGCAGAGGACGACGGGGGGGGTCGAGCGCTGTGACGGCTAGGGATGCGCGTGCGTGTAGCTCTGCGCGAGCGCGGCGAATAGCCCGGCGAAGACGACGAGAAACGCGAAGACGACGGCGAGCGCGAGTCGTGTCCGGCGGCGCCTGCCGTCCAACACGTCCATCTCGGGGCCGAGCGTGACCGTGCGCTCGATCGCGGCGACGTCGATGGTGCGGGCGGCGGATGGAATGGCGTGCGCCCGAGGTGCGGCTAAGAGCGCCGGCGCGGGGATGACAGGGGTCGGGCGCCGCTCGACGTCTTCCAAACGGCGCTGCAAGTCGCGCAACGCGCGTTCGAGCGGCGCGATCGCTTGCTCGACGGTCGTGCGCACCGTGCGGTCGAGGGGTGCCATCGCCTGTTCGACCATCGTGCGCATCGAACGCTCGAGCGGCGCCGTCGCCTGCTCCACCATCGAACGCATCGCGCGGTCCAGGGGCGCCATCGCCTGGTCCACCATGGAGCGCACGATCGGGGCGATCTCCTCGCGCGGACTCAGCGAAGGCACCGCGAGCTTTGGTGCGATCTGCGCGGCGACCAGCTCCGTGGCGGACGGAGACGACGCCGAAGCGGCCCTCGGCGCGCCGCCCGGGGAGGGGCCGATGGTCGTTACTCCCTCGTCGGAGCCATCGATGGGCGTGAACGCCGGCTTTCGGCTGACCGGCGCAGGGGCGGCGGCGACCGATTTGGCCACAGGGGCGAGCGGCGCGGTGACGGCGCGAGGTTGGGCCTTGGGCGCGCTGGGTGCAGCCAGCTTGGGGCCGCTTCGGGGGGCGCTCGGTGCGGCGGCCGGCCTCGTGGGCGCGCCCTTCGAATGCGATGTCGCCTGGGTCGCCGCGGGCTTCGCGGCCGAAAAGGTTTCCTGCGTAGGTGCCCCTTGAGCCATACAAATACGGTGCACTATTCCGTTGACACGTGCCACGAACGGGCGCGTGCTATCGCGAGATTAGGGCGGCAGCGTATCCACAGGTGGGTCAGCACCCACCGTGCCCCCCGCTGGGGAAGATCTTTCCCGGGTTGAGCAGGCCCTTCGGATCGAACACCCGTTTGATCTCTCGCTGCACGGCGATGAGCTCCTCGCTCTGCTCCAACGCCAGGTACTGCGCTTTCGAAACGCCGATGCCATGCTCGCCGCTGAGCGTCCCGCCGAGGTCCACGGTTGCTCGCATCAGCATACCGATGGCGCGATTGACTGCGGGGCGCTGCGCGTCGTCGTCCCAGAGAAAGTTGACGTGCATGTTGCCGTCGCCCGCGTGTCCGTACGTCAGATGACGAACACCTGTCGCGTCCCCGATCTCGTCGGTGCGGGAAAGGAGAGCCGCGAGCTGCGATCGGGGAACGACGACGTCCTCGCTCAGCTTGTGCCGGGCGAGCTTGCGCGTGGCACGCGACAGCGACCGACGCGCCGCCCAAAGTCGATCGCGCTGAGCCGCATCTTGTGCCACGACCACGTCGACCGATCCCGCGGACGCGCTGGCGATTTCACCGACACGAAGCAGCGCGAACTCCGAGGCCTCGCCGTCCACCTCGACGAGGAGCATCGCTCCGGCCCTCGGGTCGACCGCAACGCCACCGCCACGCACAGCGGCGAGCGTAGCCCCGTCGAGCATTTCGAGACACCTCGGCACGACGCCCGCCGCGATGATCGCGCCGACGGCCGCAGCCGCGGAAGCCACGTCGGCGAATAGGGCGAGCGCCGTCGCGATCGCCGGAGGCTTTGGCATCAGTCGCAACGTCGCTTCCGTGAAGACGGCGAGCGTTCCCTCGCTGCCGACGAGAAGCGCCGTCAAGTCGTAACCAGTTACGCCTTTGAGCGTGCGTCTGCCCACATGCAGACTGCGACCGCCGACGAGATGGGCCTCGATGCCGAGCACCCACTCGCGGGTCACCCCATATTTGAACGCGCGCGGCCCACCGGCGTTCTCGCCGAGATTGCCGCCGATCATGCAGCTCTCGAGGGAGTTCGGGTCCGGCGCATAAAAGAGCCCCTCGCGCTCCACCGCTGCATGGAGCTCACCGGTGACCACCCCCGGCTCGACGACCGCGGTCAGGTTCACGCGATCGATGTCTTTGATGCGCGCGAGCGCGTGGGTCGCCAGAACAATGCCACCCGCGACGGGCACGGCGCCGCCGGTCCGCCCCGTTCCCCCAGCGCGCGGCGTGACCGGTACCCCCGAAAGTTCCGCGATCGCGAGTGTCACGGCGACGTCTTGCGCGGACGCGGCGATCACCACTGCGTCCGGCAGTCGTCCCTCAACGTCACTTTCGTCGCTCGCATAGCTCGTGAGCGCGTCTGTCCCCGTCAGTACCTTCGAAGGTCCGAGGCGCCGCTCGAGATCGAGCTTGGCGCGGTCGACCTCTTCTCGGCTCGGAAGTCTCACCTCGGGCGCACGAATCAGCACCGGGCCAGCGTAGCGCGCGGGGGCGGGGCCGCTATGCCGCTTCCGCCGACATCACAGCCGGACGTCGACGTAGACCTTCTGTCGCAAGTCCTTCAACCACTGCTTTCGCGCCCGCTCGAGGGCTTCGAGCGTGGCCTGCTGGTCCATCTCGCCTTTCACCTGTTCGAACGGCGGGATGCGCGTCTCGCCGCCATTCATGAGGACGACGATCGCGTCATCGGGCCCGATATGCACGGGAATGGGGTCGGAGACACCGCCCGGCTTCGTCGCCCGCACGGCATCCTGAATCGGTGGCAGCAGCGTTGCGAAAGGCTGAGGTCCACGCCCGCCACAGGAATCGCGCGTCGACGCGTCGTCGCTGTACTGCGATACGAGCGCGCAGAAGTCGGCACCCCCGCGCGCCTTGCGGACGATCTCTTGCGCCAACGTCATGCGGGCTTCGACCTGCCCTTGCGTCGCCGGCGTCGGAACTCGGAGCGCCAGGGTTCGAACGTCGACGGGCTGCTTGTCTTTCAGCTCTTGCGTCCAGCGCTGGTACGCGGAATGAGCGTCTTGCTCGGTGACGCGTACGCGCGGGCGCACGCGAAGCTCGATGAGCTTTCCCTCGAGAATCTGGCGGCGAATCTCGTCGCGAAAGTCTTGGTCGGACATTCCACGGCGGTGAATTTCGCCGAGTACGTCCTGCACCGTAACCGGTCGCCCCTGCTGCGCCTGCGCCTGGGCAGCGATGTTGGCAATCCCGCGATCGATCTCTTCCGGCGAAACACTGATGTGTGCCTTGTCCGCTTGCTGCTCCTCGAGGCGATCGTCGATCATCCGTTCGAGCAGCTCCCTATACATCTCCTGCTCTTGTACCGAGACGACGTTTGCATCGCGCGTTTGCAGCCGGATCTGAATCCTCGTCGCGGCCGCCCGGTGCACGAGCTCGGTCCAGAGCAGGGGCCGCTCTCCAATCACCGCTACCACGCGCTCGACGATGATCGCCCGCGCCGGCGACGGACCGCCGAGCAGCGCGGTGGCGCCGGCGACGAACGCGAGGATGGGCTTGCGGAGTCTCACGGCGCCGGCAAACACGATGGAGCCCGCGGCCGCCTCAGCGCTTGCTGTACTGGAAGCGCTTGCGCGCCCCCGGCTGGCCGTACTTCTTGCGCTCCTTCTTCCGTGCGTCGCGCGTCAGGAAGCCCGCTCGCTTCAGAGCGCCGCGCTTCTCGGGGTCGAATGTGCAGAGCGCGCGCGAGATTCCGTGGCGCATCGCTTCCGCCTGGGCGTTTTTTCCGCCTCCGTGGCAAGTCGCCACGACGTCGAACTGGTCCTGGACCTCGATGAGCTCGAGACCCTGGCGAAGCACCATGCGCGACGTCTCGCGCTCGAAGTACTCGTCGCACGGAAGGCCGTTGACGACGATGTCACCGCTGCCGGGCTTGAGCCAGACGCGAGCGATCGCCGTCTTGCGCTTGCCGGTCGCATAGGTTCGGTTGGAAGTCGTCGCGGTCGCCATGGGGTAGCTTTCCGTCTATTTGATGGGCAGCGGCTGGGGTTTCTGCGCGGCGTGCGGGTGATCCGGCGTCGCGTACGCCCTGAGCTTCGTGAACATTTCGCGGCCGAGAACGCCCTTGGGGAGCATTCCCTTCACCGCTTTTTCGAAGGGAAACGTCGGTTTGCGGACAAGGAGGTGTCGGTAACTCTCTGCCTGAAAACCACCCGGAATGCCCGAGTGATGGTAGTAAAATTTGTTGTCGAGCTTGTTTCCCGTGAGCAGAGCCTTGTCGGCGTTTACGACGATGACGAAGTCACCGGTATCTTCGTGCGGCGTGTACTGGGGCTTGTGCTTGCCGCGCAGCACGCGCGCCACTTCGCTCGCCAAGCGCCCGAGCGGTTTTCCCGTGGCATCGACCACCCACCATGCGCGCGAGGCTTGGGCGTGAGCCTTCGTCATCACGAAACTTCGCTGAGGAGACCGATGGGGGGGCTGCGACTCGGATGACGCCATGACGAAGGGAACCTTTTCCAGCGCGGGGGGCGCGGGAAACTACGTGCCAAAGGGTGCGCTGTCAAGCTCCTGCCCTCGGGCCTCCTCGGCACCTTCTCGGCCTTGCCGCTGTCCCGAAGCCGAAGCCGCAGCCGGCCCCCGAACGGACCTTATCACCTCTGCCAAGCCGAGCCACCGTCGCCCGTCCTTCCCTCCTTTCCTCCGCCTCCTTCCCCCCCTCTCCTTTCTTTTCCTTTTCTTTTCCCTCCTTCGGCAAGCTTTCGTGTGGCGAGGCCTTGAGGCGGGGGCCCGATGGTCCCACATCTTTCGATGCGTTCCCCTGCCGGGCGCAAGCGCAACGCATGACCCGCACCCCGACCAAACCTTCCGCCCTAGCCGACGCCGAGGCAGAGCTCGGCCGAGCACGGGCCAGCTTCCGCACGGCTCTCGAGATCTGCCCCGATCTCATGGTCCTGCACCGCGAGGGCCGGGTCGTCCGCGCGAACCCGGCTGTGGCGCGCGCGCTCGGCATCCCCCCCGGGGAGAATCTCGCCGGGGCTTCGTTCGCCGACCTCTTTCATTCCGACGACCGCAAGCGTGTCGCCGCTGAGCTCCTGGCGCCTCCAACGAACGCCGTCGGACAGGGGGTCGTCAGTCTGCGCTGGTGCCGAAGGGGGGGTGGATACCGGACCACCGAGGCGGTCGCTGCGCGGATCGACTTCGAAGGGGCCGAGACGGTGCTGGTCGTCGCGCGCGACGTCACCGAACGGGCCGAATTTCAGTATCAGCTGCTCCAGCGCGACCGCATGGCAGCGCTCGGCACCCTCTCGGCGGGCGTGGCGCACGAGATCAACAACCCCCTGACGTACCTCCTCGTCAATCTCGACCATGTGCTCAGGCGCTTGCGCGCGGCCAGCGCGAGCGACGATCCAATCGCCGCGCTGGCGGGCGAAGGTGGCAACGGCGCGCTGGGGGCGCTCGTGCAGTCGCTGCAGCACGCCGTCGACGGCGCGAATCGCGTCCGTCAGATTGTTCGCGACCTCCTCACGTTCGCACAGGGCAACGTGGAGCAACGGGGGATGACCGACGTCCGCGGTATCGTTGAGAGCGCCGTGCAGATGGCGTGGCACGAGATTCGTCACCGCGCACGGCTCACCAAGCGGCTGGGCGAGGTACCTCCGGTGGACGCCAACGAAGGACGACTAGGCCAAGTATTTCTCCATCTTCTGGTCAACGCCGCGCAGGCAATTCCCGAGGGGCACGCCGACCAACACGAGATCCGGGTCATCACACGCGCCGACGAGCACGGAAACGCCGTCGTCGAAGTCAGCGACACGGGGTCTGGAATTGCGCCCGAAGACCTGCCGTGCATCTTCGATCCATTCTTCACGACCAAGGGAGAAAGCGGAACAGGCCTCGGCCTGGCGATCGCCCACGGAACCGTCCGGGGACTCGGCGGCGACATTCGCGTATCGAGCGTTCCCGGAATGGGCACGACGTTCCGCGTCGTGCTCCCGCCGGCCAAGTCGTGGCGGGGCTTGCCGACTCCGTCCAGCGCCAACGTGGGGGCGCAGCGAGCCCGTCTCCTCGTCGTCGACGACGAACGACTGGTCGGCGAAGCGATCGCACGCTCGCTCGCCGAGGAGAGTGACGTCGAAGTGGTCACGGAGGCTCGGGAGGCCCTTACACGGATCGCGGCGGGCGAGCGCTACGACGCCGTCTTGTGCGATCTGCTGATGCCGGTGATGACCGGAATGGATCTGTATGCAGAAGTGGTTCGCGCGGCGCCGAAGCTCGCCGGCCGCATCGTCTTCATGACCGGCGGAGCATTCACGCCGCGAGCGCGCGCGTTCCTCGACAGCGTAGGAAATCAGTGCCTCGAGAAGCCCCTCGACATGAGCAAGCTGCGGAGTGTTCTGGCGCGCGCGGGGAGGGACTGAGCGGCTCGGACCGCGACCAAATAGGTCGACTCCGAGCACCGCACCTCATGGGCTCTCCTTCCAAACGGCCGGCTCGCTGGCGGCGGGCCGCCCGAGGAGCAGCTCGTGCGGCCGGAAAGTCGCCTTGTAGCGCAGCGACGCGCACCCAGTCACGCGGAAGCCGAGGTACACGTAGTCGCGATCCGCGGCCCGCGCATCGGCCACGAGCGAGACGACGTTCGCCGTTCCCAGCGACAAATGCGCGTGCGAAGGATCGTAGAAAAAGAACGCCGCCGATAGGGCGTTCGGCGTCTCGTCGAACAATCCGACGCCGACCAGCCGCCCGCCGGCGTGGTCGTCGTAGAACGCCGCTTCGCGTGCACACGCATGGGGAAAGGCGAATTCCAGAGCGTAGCGATCGCGAGTCTGGGCGTTCGGCTCCCACCCACGCTTGCGCTCCCGGCCTTCGTGCCACTTCGCGTAAAGCGCGAGTCGCTCGGCGTCGACCCGCGGAGTGCCCACCACGCGCCGCAAATGCGCACAAGCGCGGGCCGCGCGCCGCTGGCTCTTGCTGGATGTGAAGCGACTGGCCACGACGCGGAGACTCACGCACTCGGCGCACGAGGCACACGCGGGGCGGAAGTACGCGGGGCCGAAGCGGCGCCAGCCATGCTCGAGAAGCGACTCCATCTCTGGCGGTGTGACGTCGAGCATGACGCGCACTTCCAGGCTCGCACGCTCCGTCGGAAGATACGCGCACGGATGGGGGCTCTCGACGACGTGCTCGAGGAGATGCATGGTCTCGTCCGCGGATCTCTCGTGCCACGGCCAAGCGAAGCGCGCTACCCTCGCTCCGAGAGCGCCCGGTGAGCACGTCGCCCTCCCGTGAAAACGTCGCCTACAGCGTCGTCGTGCCCGTTTGCAACGAAGAGGGCAACGTCGAAGCGCTGGCGGCGCGCGTGGTCGCCGCCATGGAGAAGGTGGGCGAACCGTTCGAGCTTCTCTTCGTCGACGACGGCTCGCGCGATCGCACACCCGAGCTTCTCTCGAAGCTTAGCACCGGCGATCTACGCATCCGCGTCATCCGCTTCACCCGGAACTACGGCCAAGAGGCGGCGGTCGAAGCGCTGTACCTGAACGCCCGGGGCCGCTGGATCATCCAGATGGACGGCGACCTGCAACACCCGCCCGAAGAGATCCCGGCGCTCATCGCGAAGAAAGAAGAAGGCTACGACGTCGTCTATGCCGTACGAGAGGGCCGCCGCGACGCACTCCTACGCGTGGCGGCATCGTACACAATGCAGTGGAGCATGCGCTCGCTCATGGAGATCGAGCTCCCGGAGGACGTGTCCACGTTTCGCCTGATGAGCGCCCCGATCGCGCGCCTGGTCGCCGCACTGCCCGAGCGGCGCAAATTTTTCAGCGCGCTCCTCGTTTGGAGCGGTGCGCGCATCGGAACCGTACGTGTTCGTCACGAAGCACGCCACGCCGGGGCGACGCACTACAACTTCACGAAGCTCTTGAACCACACGTTCGACTTGATCGTGGGCTTTTCGAGCAAACCCCTGCGCTACATCGGCACGCTCGGCTTCCTCTTCGCCCTCGCGGGCTTAGGGCTCGGTGGATGGGTGATCGCCCGCAAGCTCCTCTGGAACTACGGCATCATGGGATGGCCGTCGCTGTTCGCGTCGGTCGTCATCCTCGGCGGCGTTCAGTTGATTGCGACGAGCGTCATTGGCGAGTATATCGCGCGCATCTACGTGCAGGCGCAAGCGCGACCGCTCTACAACATCGCCGAGCGCCTGAACTTCGACGAGCCGCACGCGCCGGACGAGCTGCGCCGCGCTTCGGCCGCCGATCGGTCGGTGAGCGAATCGGCGACGACATCGGGAGCACCCTATTGATTCGAGTTCTGATCGTCGGCTGCGGCTTCCCGCAGCTCTCTCTCGTTCGAGCCGCGAAACGACGCGGCTACCACGTCGTCGGCGCCGACGCGAATCCGCGCGCGATCGCGACGTCGCTTTGCGACGAGTTCCACGAAGTCTCGACCAGCGACGTCGACGGCTTATGCGGCCTTGCACGCCGCACGCGCGCCGCCGGCATCACCACGACGGGAAGCGAGGTGTCGCTGAAGGCGACCGCCCTTGCGGCCGAGCGGCTCGGCCTCCCGTTTTACGCCGACTCGGAGACGGTGCGTCTTTGCCAGGACAAGGACGCGATGCGTGCAAACTACGAGGCCGCGCGGTTGAAGGTGCCCGCGTTCGCGCGATGCGCCACGCTCGACGAGGCGCGCGCCTTCGTGCGGGCGCGCGCGTTTCCGTTCGTCGTCAAGCCATCGCGTGGCTGGGGCCAGCGCGGGGTAGCGCGCGTCGACGGCGAGGCCGAGTTGGCGCGCGCGTTCGACGAGGCGCAGTCTTACTCGTCGACCGCGGGGCTGCCGTTCGTCGTCGTCGAGGAGTGGCTCGAGGGTCGCGAGTACTCGGTCAACGGGTGGATCGAGGCCGGCACGCTCGTCAGCTACTGTGTGACGGAGCGCCTCAAAGTGCCGGGAAAACGCCCACTCGGCGTCATGATCGCCGAGGTTTACCCGTCCGGGCTTTCGCGCGAAGACGAGGCGCGCGTGGTTGACGAGGCCCGGCGCGGCGCGGCAGCGCTCGGGCACGTGCGCGGCCCGTGTTACTCGCAGGTCGCACTGGCGGAGAGCGGTTGCCGGCTCTTCGAGACAGCTGCGCGCCTCGGCGGCGGCTTCGACGCGGACGTGACCAAGCTCGCCAGCGGCGTAGACCTGTACGAACGCGTGCTCGGCGTCGCGATCGGCGACGCGGGGCTCGAGGGTCAAAGCGTGGTGGCGCCTCGACACGGCGGGGCGATCGCGAAGTTTCTAGTGGCGCAACCCGGGCAGGTCCGCGCGGTGCGCGGCCTCGCGGAGGCGCGCCGCATCGAGGGCGTCGACGACGCGCAGGTGTTCGCCCCGGTGGGAGGCCACGTCCTGCCGCTGACGGACGCGGCGAAGCGAGCCGCATATGCGCTCGCCCACGGGATTTCGCGCGACGAGGCGACCGCGCGAGCCGACGCCGCGCTCGCGCGCATCCAGATCGACACGGGCGACGCACGGGCGGAGTCTATAGCGTGAGTGCGGCGGTTCCCGGTGCAAGCCACCAGCGAGGTCACCCGCGGACCGGGTCGCCCGGCATCCGGCAGCTGTTCGAAGAACGGCGCGGGCGTGACGCGCTCTACGGCGTTTCCTCTTACTGGGACGCGCGGGCGTCCGCTCGCCGAGGGATGGCGCGCTCGCTCTGGCCGTCGAACACGTTCAACGCGCTATGGGACGAGCGCCAGCGAACCGTCGTGGGGCGCGCCCTCGGCGACATCAGCGGACGCCGCGTCATCGACGTCGGTTGCGGGGTCGGGCGCATGACGCGTTTTCTCGCCGAGGATCTGGGGGCGCAGCAGGTCGTCGGCGTAGACTTCTCGGCGGCAACGGTGGAGGCCGCACGCCACGAGTCCGGTGCTCTGGTCTCGTCGGGGATCGTGCGGTTCGAGCAGGGCGACGTTCTTGCGGGACTCGATTCAATCGGCGTGGGGGCTTTCGACGACGCCGTCGTCCTCGGATGCCTGTCGATCGCGTGCCGCGAACGCACTTCTCTCGAACGCGCGATCCGAAACGTCGCGCGCCTGGTGCGCCCGGGCGGTCGCGTGCTGCTCCTCGAGCCGATTCACCGCTCGCCGCTCTTGCGTCGCGTCCTCGACCTCGGCGTCGAAGAGTGGATCGCGTGCGCGAACGGTGCTGGGCTGTCCCTCCTGGGCGCCGATCGAATGGGATTCGTGCCCGTGCGTCTGGTGATGAGCGTGCGCGACCTGCCGCGGCCGATCGTCGCTCCCGTCTTCGCAGCAGGAGAACGGCTGCTCGACGGGGCCCCGTGGCTTGCGCCGCTGTCCGACTACAAGTTGCTTCTGTTCGCGCGCGCGCACGATGGGACGCCGTGACCCCGGCCACCGGCGCTTTCCTGTTCTGCGCAGCAGCCATCGGCGGGGGGCTCAACTCCGTCGCCGGTGGAGGTAGCTTCGTCGCCTTCCCGGCACTTCTCTTCGCCGGTGTCCCCGCCATTCCGGCCAACGCCACGAACTCGGTCGCTCTCTGGCCTGGGAGCGCCGCGAGCGCGATCGCCTACCGGCGTGAGCTGCGCGAGGTTCGCAGCGAGCTCCTGCCCCTTGGGGCCGCGGCGCTGGTGGGGGGGCTCTGCGGTTCATTGCTGCTGCTTCGGACGCCCGAGCGATCGTTCGTTCTGCTCATTCCATGGCTGCTCTTGTGCGCTACCGTGTTGTTCTCGCTCGGCGGCGTCCTTCGATCGAAAGCGCGGAACGTGCAGGCGCCGCTATCGGTCGCCGTCGTGGCACAGCTGGGGATCAGCATCTATGGCGGCTATTTCGGCGGCGGAATGGGCATCATGATGCTCGCCGTGCTGTCTCTGCTCGGGATGAGCGACATCCACCGGATGAACGCCATCAAGACCGTGCTGGCCACACTGGTCAACGGGATCGCCGTCGCCGCATTTATCGTCGCCGGAGCGGTGCAGTGGGCGCCCGGCGCCGTGATGATCGTCGGGGGAGTTACCGGCGGCTATGCGGGCGCCACGATTGCGCGGCGCGTGGATGCGAAGGTCGTGCGCGCACTGGTGCTGGTGATCGCGTGGGGAATGACCGTGTACTTCTTCGTCCGGACGTACGGGTCCTCGTTCAGCCCGGTCGTGGGCGACCCTCGCTCCGCCAGTCCACCCGGGGGCAGCGCGGCCTCTTCCCCCGAAGAGCCACCCACCCAGGAGACTCCTGGCGACCTAACGGCCGGAGGCGGCACGATCATCGAGGACGGCTCCGCGAGGGCGAATGGCGCGAAGAACTTGGACGCCAAGGCCGAGCCAGACGGCACCTGGGCGGATGCGGACGCATCGAAGAACAGCGCCACGTTGGACCAACGGCCTGCCGACGTCGCGACCATCGGGAACGTTGCAGGGTCGTTGGACGGAGGCGACGATGCCGCCTTCCGCTTGTGCCCCGCGATCGTCGTCGAAGACGCTGCCGCGGCCAGCGCGTCGAGCTGCCACGCATTGCTCGACGTGGTCCCGTCGCTCCCCAATGGTGTGTACCCGCTCGACTTGGACGGAAACGGCCCATCCCCGTCGCTTCCCTATTACTGCGACATGAGCGACGGCGGGTGGACCCTCGTGGCCAACCAGGTGCCCGACGCGCCGCTTCCCGACAGCGTGTGTACGGTCAATCTGTCGGGGTTCGGCGATCTTCGCCAGAGCTACCGCCTCGGCGTGCCGGACGTCGCGTCCGTACGTCCCGGCGTTGCCTGGAAGCTGACCGACGCCACCAATTCGGTCTACTTCCGACCTGCCTGTGTCGTCGATTGGACGATCAACTACGACACCGCCAATCCGATGCCGACCGTGTGCACCACGGGGTACACCGACACGACGTTCGCCAATATCGAGAACGGCGGATGGGTGCGCGTCTCGGCCCGGGGGATTGGTATCAATGATTATGGTGCGTCTTGCAGCATTCGTATGTACGAATCGCACATGACGACCACCGGCACGATTGAGGGGACGTCGCTTCCGGCAGGGGTCGCGACCCCCTGTCTCTATGCACAGTACACCTCGCAGCGGGTGTCACTTTGGTTGCAATGAGAGCGTGCGGTAACGGGGGAGCGCTTGTCAGAGCAAACTCGCCATATCCTTCGGCAGCGGCAACGTGACCTCGAACGGGTCGATACCGCCGCCGCCTGGGTAGGAGACACGGGCGGCGTGTAGAGCGTGCCTACCGAGGGCGCGAATGACCGGACCGCCATAGAGCTCGTCGCCGGCGAGCGGATGGCCTATGGCGGCGAAGTGGGCGCGAATCTGGTGCCTCAGCGCCTTTTCGACCGTCGCTTCCACCAGCGCCCAGGTTTCGGACCTCTTGATCACGCGATACCGCGTGCACGCGGGCCGCGGCTCGTAGCGCACGACATCGCGCGGGTGCACGCACGCCTGGATGCGCCGCTGATCTTTGGGGTGGCTCGCCAGTGGAAACTCGATCGTGCCCTCGTCCGGGAGGCCCTCCGCGGCGCAAACGAGAAGGTAGCGCTTGTCGAGGCGCCCTTCCTTCAGCGCGACCTTGAGCGTCTCGAAGGCCTGCGCCGTCCGCGCCACCACGACCGCGCCGCTCGTTTCCGTATCGAGTCGGTGGATGATCCCCGGTTCTCGAGACGAATGGCCGATGAACGTGTCCTTGTCGGGCGGCACGAGCTCCGGATAACGGCCGAGGAGCGCGTTGACCAAGGTCCCCGTCTCACCGGGCCGGATAGGCGCCGTCGGCTGATTGGCCGGCTTGTCGACGACGATGACCTGCTCGGTCTCGAGGACGACCTTGATCGGCGCGTCCGGGGTCGCCACCGCGGGGGTTTCTGCGACCTGCGCGACGTCGATGCGTATGGAGTCACCCTTGGCGACCGTGCCTCCTTTCGCCAAGCGCCTGCCGTTGACGCGCACGGCGCCGAGCTCGATCGCACGCTTCACCCGGGCGCGACTGACATCGGGCAAGAGTTCGGCGATCGCCTTGTCGAGCCGGGCCCCGTTCAGCGACTCGGGTACGACGAGCTCCCGCACGTCGTGCGCGAGCTCCCGAGCGGACTGTGCAGGGGAAGAGGCGGGAGTTGAGGGCGCATCGTTCACAGGCGCGGACCATGACTATCATGCCCACGCTCAGTGCGCCCCTCCCGCGCCGAGCGAGCAGGGCTGCGCGTTCAGGCGCGCGTGAAGGGCGGCGCCGACTCGCGGGCATGAACGCCGACCGCCACGGCGGCGAGCAGCGCGGCGATCGGCGCCACGGCGAACGACGCGACGCCCAGGGCGATCGCCAGCAGGGCCAGCAGCCCCGGCGCCGTTCCGAGTACGATCGCGACGCGCGCCCGATGGCGCGATGCATGGGGGATCGTGAGAGCCAGCGCGGCGTCGCGCACGTCGTCGCTGGCGACCACCACTGCCCACTCCCCCGGCGCCGAGCCCGCCGCCCCCATCGCGACGGCCACATCGGCAGCCCCCAGCGCGCCTTCGTCCACCGCCGGGTGACCGATGACCGCGACGACGACGCCTCCCTCTGCCAGAGCTCGAACCTCGGCGCCGCGGTCCACGGGCAGTACCTCGGGCCGGACGTGCTCGATGTCGAGTGCCCGCCCAATCGTCGCGCATGTCTCGCGTGCATCCCCGCTCAAGAGGACAGGTTCGATGTGCGCGTCCAAAAGACGCTGCACCGCCGCTCGCGCTCCCGGGCGGAGCCCGTCTTGAAGCGAAATCATCCCGAGCAGGCGATCACCGAGTGCAACCAAAAGAACGCTACGCCCTTGGGTCTCGAGCTCCGATACGCGCGCTTCGATCATGGCCACCCCGATCTTCTCTTCGAGCATGATCGCCCGTCCGCCGACGACGAGCCGCTCGCCCGAGGGGGCCACGGCCGTGATTCCGAGCCCCGGGTAACCGGTCGCATTACGCATGTGCTCGGGACGAACTCCCCGAATTCTCGCGGCACCCAAGAGCGCCGACGCGAATGTATGGTTCGTCGCCGTCTCGGCTCCCGCTGCGAGCGCCAGCACACGCTCCGATTCCATTGCGCCGACCGATTCGATCGCGACGATCTCCGGCTCACCGAGAAGCACGGTGCCGCGCGCGCTCAGAACTGCGAGGTTGGCCGCGGCAGCGCGCTCGAAGGCACGCGCGTCCTTGTAGGTGATGCCGCACGCCAGCGCCTCGAGGTGGGCGCGCGAGAAATGGAGAGCTACGAAAGAGCAAGCCGCTTTGGCAGCGAACGCGATGGCCCCGGCACACATCGTCGCGAGGACTTCGACGGGAGGTGCATTGGCGGAGAAGGAGGCGATCCCCAGGATGATCGCAGCCAGGGGCGCGCCGCGCTCGACGGTGCGCCGTACGGCCCTTGCCGTCGGCGACGCCACGTCGATCCGCGTAGCCGGAGACGAGAGGAGCTTGACCCACGCGCGATCGCGACCCGACCACGTCGTCGTCATTTTGAGCGCGTTCGAGACCACCCGAGCACCCGCGAGCACCGGGTCCCCTTCGCGCCGAACGAGCTCGAGCTTTGCGCCCAACCAAGGGATCACGCGCGCTTCGCCTGCCGTGACCGTCGCATCGACTCCGACCAGCTCACCCGGCTCCACGACGATTTGTTCGCCGGGCCGAACCTCCGATGCAGACCGATCCGTCCTGTCGTCGCCGTGCGCGATGCGGACGCGAACGTCTAGAGCGCGCTCGATGCTCTCACGGGCCGCACGCACACGCGCGCGGGCACGCGCCACGACCATTTCGACCGCGACCCCGGCCGCGCAGGACAGCGCCGCGAACACGGCCAGCGAGCCGGCGCGCGGCTCGTGGCTCGCACCGGCCCAACACGCCGCCACGACCGCACCGCCTGCGGGAACCAACACGACCAGAGGGTGCGGATCGGACGCATCACGGCCTTGCATCAAAACGCGAATCGCCAGCGCCCCCCAGGCCGCCAAGATCAAAGGAATGCGCGCCCAATCGACGACCGGACCGAGCAGTCCGATCGCGGGCACGAGCAGGCCGCAGACGATTCCGGCGACATCGAGCGCAGCTACGGCGTCGGCAGGCCGCCGCCAGCGGTGGGATTTCGAGGCCGCCTCGGGTGAAGGGAGGTTTGCGCTCGTCGGCTCGAGCGAAGGCGGACGAGGCGGAGGCTTCGACGAGCCGTCCCGCGTTGGAAATCGAACCCCGACAATGGGTCGGGGCACCGCTTGGCCGTTCGTCGCGCTGCCGTTGCGATGCACCACGTCTGGAGGCCTTGCAGTCACCACGTGCTCTTCGGGGGGTCGCCCCCGGGCAGCCAGGTACGCCTGCTTGCAGTCCGCTCGGCAGAAGTAACAAAAGCGCCCTTCTAAGATGGCGACGTGCCCCGCCCTCAACGCGTCGACGCTGCCGCCGCAGCCGGGGCATCGGGCTACGCTGGAATCGACTGAGCCCGACGCCGGCGAGCCAGGGACTTGGCCATTCGCCATTTCGGGGCGACTGTGGGCCTGCGCGCAGGGCCGATGTCAAGGACGGCGCGCCCAGCTGAAAGCACGTTCAGACACCGGCAGCGCGCTTCGTTGGGGCGCGCGAGGCCACTCCATCCGTGAGAACCGCGCGGATGGCTCGCACGCCCTCTTCCAGCTCGGCCACGGAAACGACGAGCGGCGGCGAGAAGCGAACCACCCGCTCCCCCGAAGCGGTCAGGAGGACGCCCGCTTCCTGGATGCGGGGCAGAAGCTCGCGCGCGACAAATCCCGGCTGCAGGACGAGCCCCCAGAGTAGCCCTTCTCCGCGTGCTCCCTCGCATACGTCCGGCAGGTCGCGCGCGACGTCTCGAAGCATGGCGCCGAGCGCCTCGCCCTTCGCCCGCGCGCCGGGGATGAGCTGCTCGTCGTCGAGGATGCGCAAGACCGCGAGCCCTGCCGCGGAAGCGAGCGCGTTGCCGCCGAACGTCGAGCCGTGACTTCCAGGCGGGAGGGCCCCCGACAGCTCCTCGGTCGTCAGCATCGCCCCGATGGGCACGCCGCCCCCGAGCCCCTTCGCGAGAGCAACCGCATCGGGCTTGGCGCCGCTTCCCTCGCTGCCAAGCAGACGACCGAGGCGACCGATTCCGGTCTGCACCTCGTCGATTAGCAGGAGCGCCCCGTGGGCATTCGCGATCGCCCGCAGCTTGGCCAGGAATCCGGGCGGCGCCGGAACCACGCCCCCTTCGCCCTGCAGCGGCTCGACGATGATGGCGCATACGTCGGACCCCATCGACCGTTCGACCGCGTCGGCATCGCCGTACGGCACGTGGGTCACCGGCCCGAGCGGGCCGAAGCCCTCCCTGTACTTGGGCGTCCCGGTCATCGAGAGCGCGCCGAGGGTCCGGCCATGGAACGCGTGGTTGAAGGCGATGACCCGCACTCGGTCCCTTTCCCCCCGGCGATGAAAGAAGTGGCGCGCGAGCTTCAGAAGCGCTTCATTCGCTTCGGTTCCGGAGTTGCAAAAGAACGCGCGCGCGAACCCAGTGCGACGGCACAGCTCGTCGGCGAAGCGGATATTCGGCTCGTTGTAGAAGTAGTTGGAGACGTGAATGAGCGCCGCGGCCTGTTCGGCGACCGCTCGGGCGAGCGTCGGGTGACCATGGCCGACGACGCTCACCGCAACGCCCGCGCATAGATCCAGCCAGCGGCGCCCGTCGGCGTCGAAGAGCTCGCAGCCGCGGCCGCGTACGAGGGCAAGCGGCGCGGGCTGGTAGTTGGGATAGAGGCGCTGGCGAGCGAGGGCGATGAGCTCGGAGTTCGATGCCATGAGTCTTCCAAGACGCCTAGCACGTGCGGGAGCCGGCCGGCAGCGGCACGAGCGTCGCGTCGCCGCTATCGTGAGCTCTGGGCCTGGCGCTTGTCGAGAATCTCGGCCGCCACCTCCGCGAACCCGTTTCCCATCTCGCCCGCGGCAACATAACGCGGTGACACCCGCAGGCGGCGAAGGCTCGAACGAACATTGGCGACACCGAACGTCGTTCGGAAGACGGCGAAGCACGGACCGTCGTTCGCGCTGTCGCCGATGAACGCATAGCGCGCGACCGCCCCCCCCGCGTCCGCCCCGAGCTCGCGAACGCAGAAGCGAATCGCGCCGCTCGCCTTGTCGTCGAGATCGAAGGTCGCGTGGAGATGCACGCTCGACCGCGACCAACGGGCCCCCACTTCTTCGACCTTCCGCACGATCGCTGCGACGCGCTCTTCGGGCAACCTCACGGATTCACCCACGTCCCAGGTGACATCGCTGCGCCGGGCATGGCTGTCGTCGGTCCGCTGCGCCTCGGGCACTGCATCGCGCACGATCGCGACGAGCCGAGCCAGGCGAGCGCGGCGATCGGCACGCTCTGCGTCGTCGCACGCGTCGCACTGGACCACGCGCACACCTTCCCGAACGAGGTAGACCGCACCGTTCTCCGTGACGCAGCCCGCGATGGGCCACTGCCGCACGAGCACTTCTCCCCAGCCGCTGGGCCGCCCGGTCACGGCGACCAGCTTCAGCCCCGCGTCGTGGAGCCGCCAGAGCGCGTCGTACGCCACGCTCGTGAGCAGTCCGTGCGAAAGCAGCGTGTCGTCGAGGTCGAAGAGAAGGCCGCTAAGGCGGGACGCCTCGTCGGGGTCCAGCATGGAGACGGGTTTCACGAGAACGCCTCCTATCGCACGTCGATACGCGCGACGAGTGCCTTCAAGTAGAGTCCTTCGCCGAAGGCCGCTGGAACGGGATGGTCCGCGCCCTGAAACCAGCGCTCGAGCACAGTGGGCATCAGATTGACACGCGTCGCCCCGGCGGCGAGAGCGCGGGTCAGAGAGCCGAGGTCGATCGCCGCCGAGCACGAGCAAAGAACCAGGATGCCCCCCGGCCTCGTGGCGGCGCACGCGTTCTCTGCCAATCGGGTATATGCGATGAGGGCTTGCTCCCGCGCTCCGCGCGTGGGGGCCAACCGTGGCGGATCGGCGATGACGAGGTCGAACGAACCCTTCGCGAGGGCGAGCGCGCGACGCGCGTCTTCCTTGGCGAACCGCACTCGGTCTCCGACCCCGTTTTCGGCGGCGCACTGGGCCCCGACCTGGACCGCGCGGGCGCTCTCATCGACGGCGACCACTTCGCGGGCCCCGCCCCGCGCTGCGGCGATCGCGAAGGCGCCCACGAACGCGTACGCGTCGAGAACACGGGGCGCCCCGTGAGCGAGCTGCTCCACGCGGCCCCGGAGCGATCGCTGGTCGAAGTAGAAGCCCGTCTTCTGGCCGAGGTCGAGTGGGATGCGGAATTTCAGGCCCCGCTCGAAGAACTCCAGCGAAGGGACTGGCTCGCCCCGGACCACACCCGATGATGGCTCGAATCCCTCGGTCTTCGCCGTTTGCACGTTGGTGCGGTCGACGATGGCCCTCGGCGCGAGCAGGGTCTGGAGTGCCTCATGCACGAGGGCTTCGCGGAGTTTCATTCCGATTGTTCCGAGTTGGATGGCCAGAACGTCGCCGAACCGGTCGACGATCAGTCCCGGCAAACCGTCCCCCTCGGCATGGATGAGCCGGAAGCCGTTCGTATGCTCACTCGGGAGGCCCAACGACGCGCGGAGCGCGATGGCCCGCTCGATCCGCGAGTGGAAAAACGACGCGTCCAGCCGGGTCTTTTCGTCGCGGACGAGAATGCGCACCGGGATCGCGGATCGCGGTGAATAGAACCCGCGGCCTAGGAGATTGCCGCGTGGATCGACAACGCTCACTTCGTCACCGGCAATCGCACCCCCCTCGACGCGGTCCACGGCCTGTGCGTACACCCAGGGGTGCCCCATCCAGACGGGCTGAACGTGGCCGGGTTTCAGACGGACGATCGACATCGCCGGGCAACCATAGCGTCAAGATGCGAGCGAATTGATTTCCGTGGCCGCGCGCACCAAGCTTCTGGGCTGCCGGGATCGCGACGAGGTGGGCCTTTCGCCGACCCTGTCTCGCTGGCGCTGGCCCGAATTTCTCACCAAAGAGGCCGCATCATGACCAAGTTGCTTCTTTCTTCGACCGCCCTGGCCTTGGTGCTCTCCGCCCCAACGCTCGCTGCCGCGCAATCGGCGCCGGCGGGCGACGGCTCCTGCCCGCCGGGGAGCTGGTTCTGCGCCGAAGCACCCCAGCTGCGAGCCGCGCCGGCAGGGCAGCCCGTCCAACCGCCCGCCAGGTCCCTCGAGGCGCTGCCCGCTCCGACTGACGACGATCCCGAACCGCCGCCTCCCCCCGCTGCTCCTCCACCTCTCCGGAGGCGGTCGGCGCCTAGGCCTCCGCCGCCCCCAACGATCGCGTACGACCCGCCGCCGGCTGTCATGCTCGCACCTCCGGGTCCTCCTCCGCCGTACGAGTATGCTCGACCGCGGCGCCAGCCGTTGTCACCTCCGCACGAGTGGGGGCTCAACGTGCACTTCGAGGGGGCGATGATCGGCGGCGGCGCGCAAGGAAACGCGGGCATGGGGGGCTTGGGCGCCGGGCTCCGCTTCAAGCCGTCGCGCAGCTTCGGCATCGAGGGGGATCTGGACTTTGCCGGCGGCGGGCACGACTACCAAGGAAACAAGCGCAGCGAGACGGCGCTCACGTTGAACGCCCTGCTGTTCTTGAACCCGCGGTCCCACGCGCAAGTCTATTTGCTCGCCGGAGTCGGCTGGTCCGGCGCCCACGTGACGTGCGACGCGTGCACAGCGCAAGTCGACGATCACTACGACTATTTCGGCGGGCAGCTCGGGGCCGGGCTGGAGCTTCGGCTCACGCGGGTGCTCGCGTTCAATCTGGATATCCGCGGATTCGTCCGTGGTCGCACCGATGCGCTCGCGCAAGTGCAGCCGGAGTTCGAGCAGCCGGCGGGCTGCAGCTCCAGCCCGAGCGCGACTGGCACCTGCCGAACCACCAACTCGTCCGGCGGCGCGCTGCTCACCGGGGGCATGACGCTTTACTTCTAGTGCAGCCTCCGCTCCGCCCCTCCGGCTATGGCCTCTGCTGCACGCACTTCGGGGCTCCGCTTCGGCTGACGCGATTGGAACTGACGCGATCAAACGAACCGCACACGGGGGGAGCGCGGCCGCGCCCCCCGACCCCCCAGCCGCCCTCACGGCTTACCCTTCGCGCGGACGGCTACGCTCTGCGGAGCGCGGCCGCGCCCCCCGACCCCAGCCGCACGCTTACGCTCAGCCGCCAGTCTCTTCGAACTCGGCGTCGATGACGCCGCCTTCCTTGCCCTTCTTGTCCGCCTCCCCCGGTGGCGTGGCGCCGCCGTTGCTGCCGTCCGCTCCCGGACCACCTGGCCCTCCCGGGGGGGCACTCGCCCCGTACATGACGCTTGCCAGCCGATGGGCCTCTTTCTCGAGACGCGCGGTGACATCCTGGACCTTGGCGTCGTCCTGCTTTTCGACGGCTTCGCGCCCCTCTTTGATGAGAGCTTCCAGCGTCGCCAGATCCGGACCCGAGATCTTGTCCTTGTTGTCCGACAGCGTTTTTTCGAGCGTGTAGCAAAGGTTGTCGAGCTTGTTTCGACGCTCGATTTGCTCCTTGCGCTCCTTGTCCTCGCGCTCGTGCGTCACCGCGTCGGCCACCATCTTCTGGATCTCTTGTTCGTTCAGACCCGAGTTGGCGGTGATCGTGATCTTCTGATCGCGTCCTGTCGCCGTGTCTTTGGCATGGACGCTCAGGATCCCGTTGGCGTCGATGTCGAAGGTGACCTCCACCTTGGGCACGCCGCGCGGCGCCGGCATGATCCCCTCGAGGTGAAACTTACCGAGAGCGCGGTTGTACTTCGCTTCCGTGCGCTCCCCCTGGAGAACATGAATCTCCACGGAGGGCTGGCTGTCGGTCGCCGTCGAGAAGATCTCCTTCTTCTGCGTCGGAATCGTCGTGTTGCGCGGGATCATCACCGTCATCACGCCACCGAGCGTCTCGACGCCCAGGCTGAGGGGCGTCACGTCGAGCAGGACGAGATCCTTCACGTCGCCCGACAGCACGCCGGCCTGCACGGCCGCGCCCACGGCGACCACTTCGTCCGGATTGACGCCCTTGTGTGGCTCTTTGCCGAAGAACTTCTTGACCGTTTCCTGCACGAGCGGGATCCGCGTCGAGCCGCCGACGAGCACAATCTCGTCGATTTCCTTCGGACTCTTCTTCGCGTCGGCGAGGGCCTTCCGAGTCGGCTCCATCGAGCGCTCGACAAGCGGCATGATCATCTGCTCGAGCTTCGCCCTCGACATGCGCATGTCGAGGTGCATCGGGCCACCCGAGCCGACCGTGATGTACGGCAGGTTGATCCCCGTCTCCTGAACGCTCGACAGCTCGATCTTGGCCTTCTCGGCCGCTTCCTTGAGCCTCTGCAACGCCATCTTGTCGTTGCGCAGATCGACGCCATTGGCCTTCTTGAACTCGGCCACCATCCAATCGATGATGAGGTTGTCGACGTCGTCCCCGCCGAGGTGCGTGTCGCCGTTGGTCGAGATCACTTGCACGACGTTGTCGCCCACCTCGAGAATCGAGATGTCGAACGTGCCACCGCCGAAGTCGTAGACGGCGATGACCTCGTCCTTCTTCTTGTCGAGCCCGTAGGCGAGGGCCGCGGCCGTCGGCTCGTTCACGATGCGCTTGACGTCCAGCCCAGCGATTCGGCCAGCGTCTTTGGTCGCCTGTCGCTGCGAATCGTTGAAGTATGCGGGAGTGGTGATCACCGCCTCGGTCACTTTTTCGCCGAGGTAGTCTTCGGCGGCCTTCTTGAGCTTCATCAGAACCCGAGCGCTGACCTCAGGCGGGCTCACGTTTTTGCCGCGCACGACGAACGCGCAGTCCGCGTTGTTGGCTCGGACCACTTTGTACGGCGCGCGTTTGATTTCTTCCGTGACCTCCTCGAAGCGCCGCCCGATGAAGCGCTTGGCGCTGAAGATGGTGTTCTCGGGGTTGGTGACCGCCTGCCGTTTGGCAATCTGCCCGACCAGGACCTCGCCCTTGTCGTCCCACGCGACGACGCTCGGCGTCGTGCGCGATCCTTCCTCGTTAACGATCACTTTGGGCTCGCGCCCCTCCATGATCGCGACGACGCTGTTCGTCGTGCCGAGGTCTATGCCGATGATCTTGCCCATGGTCGGTGCCTCCGATGGTCCTCTGCTTGTCGCGGCCGAGCGGCGCTCTTGCCGGCGGGGTTGCCGCCGAGCCGCGAGTCTTTCCTGCCATGCCTATCGTCGTTACGGGTCTTGGAGCTCGAGGGGATGATTGTGCCTCCGCCGAACGAACCTGAAGCTGCCAGCGGCGGTGACGTGTCGGGCAACAGCCGTGCATTTCACCGCGAGTCCAACGACGCGAGGGGAACCTAACCACCGGGACTCCCACGTCAACGGCACGAAGTTTGAACCTTGGGCCCGTGCCGTCGAGTCGATTGCGGCCGCCCCGGGCTGGGGGCCTCTTCGGGGTTCGCCGCTTCCTCGGAGAGGGTCGGGTCAGTCGAGGCTGCACATACGCGGCCTGCGTGTTACAGTCGCTGCGTTGCCTCCCGTCAGATCGCGCAATCCAGGCGCGAGTCTTATGCCGCCCCCCGACGACCATCTACCCGCGCCGCCCGACCTCCCGTCGTACACAGTCGAGGAAGCGGTCGAACTCGCTCCGACGACGCGCCGCCCTCGCGACCCCCTCGAGCGGCACGCCGGCACGGGGCTGGCTCGCCACGATGTCGTTCTGGACGACGACCGGATCGATGCCGACGCCGCGAAGGTGGTGCGGCGCCTCGAACGGAGCGGGTTTCAGGCATACCTGGTTGGCGGTTGCGTGCGCGACCTGTTGCTCGGGGGCAAACCCAAAGACTTCGACATAGCGACGAGCGCGCGGCCGGAGGACGTCCGCGGTCTGTTTCGCAACTGCCGCGTCATCGGGCGGCGCTTCCGCCTCGCGCACATTCTGTTCGGCGGCGGCAAAGTCGTCGAGGTCGCGACCTTCCGACGGAACCCGGCGATGGAGGCCCCCGACGAAGAGGCGAGCGAAGTATTCGACGACTTGCTCATTCGCAGTGACAACGTGTTCGGCGAGGCGCACGAAGACGCCCTGCGGCGTGACTTCACGATGAACGCGCTCTTTTACGATTTGGACCGCCGTCAGGTGCTCGACTGGTGCGGCGGCATGCACGACGTCAAGCAGCGTACGATCCACACGATCGGCGAGCCGATGGTTCGCTTTCGCGAGGATCCGATCCGGATCTTGCGCGCGATCAAGTTCGCGGGTCGCCTCGACTTGGGCATCGCTCCCGACGTGTACGACGCGATGGTCGCCACGCGTGACGACCTGGCGAAGGCGGCGCGGCCCCGCCTCTTCGAAGAGATTCTGCGCCTCTTGCGGGGCGGGGCGCACCGTTCGATGTGGCTCGCGTGGGAAACGGGAGCGATGGCGGTCGTTCTGCCGGAGCTCGCCGCGTTTCTCGACGACGAAGAGGCGACGGGCGGCGGGGCGCAGCGGTTCTTTCGGGGGATGGACGCCATCGATTCCCTGACACGCGCGCGCGGTCGCCCGCTCGACGACTTGGTGCTCTGGACGGTGCTTCTGAAGGAGCCGCTCGACGAAGCGTGCGCCGGCGAGCGCGACCGCATTCGTTGCGCGGGCGAGTTCCTCGAGCCGATCGTCGAGCGCGTGGCCGTTCCGAGGCGAATCGCAGATGGGGTGCGGCGGATCGTGGCGGTCCTCCCGCGACTTGCCGCCGGCCGTGCTGGTCGTTTCGCTCGTACGGAGCTCATGGGGCCAGCGCTCGACGTCCTCGAGGCAGAGCTTCTCGCGTCCGGGCGCGAGACCGAGGCGGTCCACAAGATGCGCGCAGCGGCCGTCGCGGCCGGCGGACGCGCGGTCTCCACGCGCGCCCCCACCATGCGACGAGAGGCGCGCGGAGCCCGCTTCTAGCCCAGAAGCTGGTGCTTTTCGTCGAGACCAAGCGATGGGTTTCGGCGGTCGCGCGACGAATACCGCGGTCTGACGATTGGTCACTTGTTGTGCTGCGTCATCAACCCGGCGGCGTGAGCCGACGGGTTCACTACCGCGACCGGTCGCGGTACTAAATCCGGCGCTGGCTCCGCCGGATTGATGACGCGCGACAACATGTGCGCGATCACGAGGCGCGGCCGCCCCCCCGGCCCCAGCCGTAAACAGGAGCCTCGGTCCGCGACCCGGTTCCGCGCTGGCGGACAAAGAATCGACATGGCCAGCGTCGATTTCCCGTAAGGCATTGATTTCTCATCGCCACACGGCCCGCTCACGCCGTGGCGGCGGCTCCTCATCATGAGGCGGCGCCTCCTCACGATGAGGCGGCGGCGCCTCGACACAGGAACGCGGCGCCCCAACGCCAGAAAGGGGCCGATCTCGTCGAAGCGGCGCCTTCTCCTCGTGGAAAGGCGGTTTCTCGCGCTTCGGCGACGTCGCCCCGTCACGAGGCGGCCACGCCCCCGCATCCGGCGCCGCCGCCTCATGATGAGGAGCCGCCGCCTCATGATGAGGAGGCGGCGCCGGGCCATGAGGAGGCGCCGCCCGATGGCGAGGACGGAACGCCCGACGGTGAGGCGTCCCGTCCACACCGTGGGAACTGGCTCCCCCCCGGCAAGGAAGAGGCTTCCCGGTGCGGGTACCGCCGCCCGTCGTCGCCATCGGATGCGCCCTTCTTGGCTCCGAATCGAGTCGACCGACGCCCGCGAGCTGACTGGGAGCCGGGCGGCTCTTCGGCCAAAACAGCACCCGCCGGCCGCGCGCCGCCAAGGGTGGTGATTTTCGTCGAGACCAAGCGCTGAGTTCGGCGGCCGCGCGACAAGCGCTGCGGTTACTGCGGCATTTTGAGCGCCGCCGACGAAGCCAGCGCGCAGGTATCGTCGAAATGACCAGTCTAGTTCTCATCCAGGAACGCCCGGACGCAGAGGGGTTCACAGGAAGGGCGGAAGGGCTGAATGGATCGAAAAAGTACTCAGATCACCGCTTCCGATCTTCCGGCCTTCCTGTGAATCCTCTCTGAGGATGCGCCGGCCTCGCGTCGCTCGCGACACTTGGAGACACGGCCTAGTAAAGAATCCTCGTCTTGATGCTCGTCTCGAGAGCGGCCACCGCGCTCTTCACACTACGCGAGACGTCCTGATCGAGATCCATCACGAGGTAGCCGATGTCGGGGTCCGTCGCCAAGACCTGTGCGGCGATGTTGGCTCCCTTGTCGCTTACGATGTGGTTGATGTCCCGGAGCACCCCGGGGATGTTGTGGTGGACGTTGAGGATGCGGTGCTTGCCCGGCGTCGGCGGCAGGTCGACTTGCGGGAAGTTCACCGCCCCCGTCGTCACCCCGCCATTGACGAACCGCACGAGCGCGCCGCCGACCTCGCGCCCGATCGCCTCTTGCGCCTCCGCCGTCGAGCCACCCACATGGGGCGTCAACACGACGTTCGATAGACCGCGCAGCGGGGTCGCGAAACCGTCACTGTTCGATTCGGGCTCCTGCGGGAAGACGTCGATCGCCGCGCCCGCCACATGCCCACTCTTGAGCGCGTCGGCGAGCGCTCCGATGTCGACGACCTTGCCGCGGCTCGCGTTCAGCACGTAGCTGCCCGCCCGCATCACCGCGATTTCGCGCTGGCCCAGCATGTTCTGCGTCTGGGGCGTCTCTGGCACGTGCAAAGTCACGAAGTCGCTTTGGGAGAGGAGCTCGTCGAGGGTCTTGGTCGCGTGGTTGTTGCCCATCGGCAGCTTGGCAACGACGTCGAAGAAGAGCACGCGCATGCCGAGCGCTTCGGCCAGGACCCCGATCTGTCGTCCGATGTGCCCGTAGCCGACGATGCCCAGCGTCTTTCCGCGCACCTCGAAGCTGCCCGTCGCGACCTTCTGCCACTGCCCTTGGTGCATTTCGCGCACGCGGTCGCCGAGCCGGCGCGACAGCATGACGATCTCCGCGAGGATCATCTCCGCCACCGAGCGCGTGTTCGAGAACGGCGCGTTGAACACCGGAAGACCGCGCTTGCGCCCGGCGTCGAGGTCCACCTGATTCGTGCCGATGCAGAAGCACCCGACGGCGAGCAGGCGGCGGGTCGCCGCAAGAGCGCGCTCGGTGACGCGTGTCTTGCTGCGAATGCCGAGCACGTGGACGTCTTCGATGCGGCGCACGAGCTCGTCCTCGCCGAGCGCGGTCTTGAGTGCTTCGAGCTGAAAGCCCTCCGCGCGGAACAGCTCGTGCGCGCTCGGGTGTACGTTCTCGAGCAGCAAGACCTTGATCTGATCTTTGGGAAACGACGTCAGGGGGTCGCTGTGGCTCACGCTGCCGGCATGTACCGCGGCTCGCGACGCGGCGCCACACGGGAAAGTCGACGTGTTACAAGCGAGCGTACCGCACCGTGAAACGTCGACTCTTCGCAGCAGCCCCCTTTGCGTTGGCCGCCCTTGCGCTCACCCCTTCTTGCGGAGGCGGTGGCGGCACCGCGCCGAAGCCAATTTCTCAGCCTTCTCGGGCTCCCGAGGCGCCCGTGCCCGGCGGGTCCGCCGCGGCCGTCGATGGCCGCGAAGGTTCGCCCACGGTCGCCGAAGCGGCGAGCTTCATCGACGACGTCGAACGGCACCTGCACAGCCTCTGGGTCTCGCGGGACCAGGCGAGCTGGGTCAACGAGAATTTTATCACCGACGACACCGAGGCGCTCGCCGCCGCCGGCGAGGAAGCGACCGCCGCATATGTCGGCGACGCCATCAAGCGTTCGAAGCGCTTCGACGCGATACGGAGCCAGCTCCCCGCAGACGTCGCTCGCAAGCTTTATCTTCTGTCGCTCGCCCAGACGATTCCGGCCCCGAGCGACGCAACCAAGCGCGCCGAGCTCGCGGGGATCGAAACGCGGATGACCAGCGACTACGGCAAGGGGCAGTACTGCCCGCCCAAGGGCTCGGTGCTCGCGGACGCAGTGAAGAAGAAGCACGGCGAGTGCCTGCACCTCGACGACCTGTCGCGCGTCCTCCGGACCAGCCGCAAGCCGGACGAGCTCGCCGAAGCGTGGCGCGGCTGGCACGCAATCGGGGTTCCCCTGAAGGACAAGTACGCGCGCTACGTCGAGCTCGCGAACGAAGGCGCGCGGGAGATTGGCTTCAGCGACGTCGGCGCCCTTTGGCGCGCCGGCTACGACATGCCGCCCGACGCCTTCGCCGCGGATGTCGAGCGTCTGTGGGCCGAGGTCAAGCCGCTTTACGACGCGCTCCACTGCTACGTCCGGGCCAAGCTTCGGGTCCGCTACGGCAAAGAGCTGGTGACCGACCACGCTCCGATCCCGGCGCAGCTGCTCGGGAACATGTGGGCGCAAGAGTGGAACAACCTGTTCGACCTCGTCGTGCCCTTCCCCAGCGAACCATCGCTCGACGTGAGTAAGAAGCTCAAATCGGATCACTGGGACGCGCTCAAGATGGTGCGTCAAGGCGAGCACTTCTTCACCGCGCTCGGCTTCACCCCACTGCCGCCGTCCTTCTGGGAGCGCTCGCTGTTCACTCGACCGCGCGACCGCGAGGTCGTTTGCCACGCGAGCGCGTGGGACGTCACGTGGAGCAGCGACCTGCGCATCAAGATGTGCATCGAGCCGACGGAGGAGGATTTTGTCACCATCCACCACGAGCTCGGGCACGATTTCTACTTCCAGCGCTACGGCCGGCTCCCGATTCTCTTTCAGCAAGGGGCCAACGACGGCTTCCACGAGGCGATCGGGGACACGATGGCGCTCAGCGTGACGCCCGAATACTTAAAGGGCATCGGCCTTCTCGACGCTGTCCCCGCCGGAGATCACGCGCGGGTGAACCAGCAGATGAAGATGGCCCTCGACAAGGTCGCGTTTCTGCCCTTCGGTCTCCTCATCGACAAATGGCGCTGGGAGGTCTTCTCCGGCAAGATTGCCCCCGCCGACTACAACGCCGCGTGGTGGAACCTCAAACGAGAGTACCAGGGCGTCGCTCCCCCAGGCCCGCGCAGCCGTGACGACTTCGATCCGGGCGCAAAGTTTCACGTCGCGGCGAGCACGCCGTACGTCCGTTACTTCCTCGCGCGCATTTATCAATTCCAGTTTCACAAGGCCCTCTGCGAGGCCGCGGGGTACACGGGGCCGATCGACAAGTGCTCGATTCACGACACCAAAACGGCGGGCGCTCGGCTGATGGCCATGCTCGACCTCGGTGCGAGCAAGCCATGGCCCGACGCCCTCGACGCCGTGGGCGGCGGCCGTAGCGCGGACGCGCGGCCGATGCTCGACTACTTTGCGCCGCTGACGCAGTGGCTCGCGGAAGAAAACAAGGGCCAGACGTGCGGTTGGTGAGATGAAGACGCTGCGAGTCGCGACGCTCAACATCTGGAACCGCTTCGGTCCCTGGGAGGAACGTCTCGTCGCGATTCGCGCCGGCGTCGGGACGCTCGCTCCGGAGATTCTTGGTTTGCAGGAGGTGCTCCGCCTCGAGCCCGGCGAGGGAGACGGACTCGATCAGGCCGCGGCCATCGCCGAAGGTTTCGGCTACCATGTCGCCCATTCTCGGGTGAAGGGGGAGCGTTGGGGCAACGCCGTGCTCTCGCGCTTTCCGATCACGCGCAGCCAGGTGTTCGACCTCCCGCGCGCCGGAACCGACGAGAAGCGCACGCTTCTTTTTGCCGAAATAGCGGCCCCCTTCGGCGCCATCCCGTTCTTCGTCACCCACCTCAATTGGAAGTTCGACGAAGGGCACGTGCGTGAAGTCCAGCTTCGCGAGATCGCCGGGCACGTCGAATCGCTCGCGACGCCGGGAGCCTTCCCCGCAATCCTCGTCGGCGACTTCAACGCAGAGCCGGACGCGGACGAAATTCGCTTTCTGCGCGGCCTCACGTCCCTCGGCGGCACGCGGCGCGTGTACTTTCAAGACGCCTTCGCCCTCGCGGGGGACGGCTCGCCGGGGTTCACGTTCGCCCACCGCAACCCGTTCGCGGCACCGCTGCGCGAGCCGGATCGGCGTGTCGATTACGTCTTCGTGCGTGGCCGCGACGATCGTTCGCGCGGCTTACCGCTGGACGCGAGGGTGTGCTTCGATCAGCCCGTCGAAGGCACCTTCGCCAGCGACCACTTCGGTGTCGCCGCCACTCTCCGCGCCGAGTGAGGGCTTGACACGGCGCGGCATGCGCTCGAGCGATCTTTGCCGCTTTGTGAGCTCGTCTGGGGACTCGGTCGGGAATAGAGGCGCCCTCTGCCTGTTTTTGCGGCGGCCCCTCGTGGTTGACAGGAAGATGCCCGTCGCTAGGATGCGCCGCGCTCCCCCCCCCGGGGTGAGACAGACTTGCCGTTATGTGGGAGATGGACTTCTCCCGGGGGATTGCAGTTGGGGGGCGGCCGTTTCCTCCACGGTTGCGCCGCATGGCCGGTACGCGGCCGTGTCGGGTTGCGTTTTGGTCCCTGAAGCCCTGCCGGAGCACTCGGAATGTCCAACGATGTAATGATCTACGCGAAAGACCTCTCGAAGAACTTCGGGTCGTTCCGGGCGCTCGACAAGATCAACTTCGAGGTGAAACGCGGCGAAATCGTCGGATTTCTCGGGCCCAACGGCGCGGGCAAGTCCACGACGATGCGCATCCTCACGTGCTTCATCTCCCCCTCGTCGGGTAGCGCTCGGGTCAACGGCCACGACGTCTTCGACGACTCCCTGAAGGTGCGCGAAAGCCTCGGCTACTTGCCGCAGCGTGCGCCGCTGTACCTGGAAATGAGCGTGCTCGAGTACCTGCGCTTTGCGGCCGACCTGCGCAACCTCGACCACGACACGTTCCGGCGGCGAGCGACGAACGTCGTCGAGGTGTGCGGTCTCGCGCAAGTCCTCGGCAAAGAGATCCGCTACCTATCGCACGGCTACCGGCAGCGCGTCGGTCTGGCGCAAGCCCTGATTCACGACCCGCCGATCCTCATCCTCGACGAGCCGACGAGCGATCTCGACCCCAACGAGAAGGCAGAGTTTCTCGACTATCTCAAGCAGATCGGTCGCGAGCGCACGGTCATGCTCTCGACGCACAACCTCTCCGAGGTCGAGGCGTCGTGCGCACGCGCGATCATCATCTCGAGTGGACGAATCGTCGCGGACGGGCCGCTCGACGAGATCCGCGCCAAGAGCGGGCGCGTTCGTTACGTGGTCTCCGTGCAGGAGTCTTCGGGCGACGCCCCCTATCGGGGCCGCGGGGCTCCCCCGAACCGGGGCGACGTCGAAGATGCGCTCGGCAAGATCGCCGGGGTCAAGAAGCTCGGCGAGCTGCCGACCGACGAGCGCGCCCACGCGTGCGAGCTGGTCAGCGAACAAGACGTCGACCTTCGGCCGGAGATCTTCAAGCTGATGGTCGACCGGGGGTGGGTGCTGCTCGAGCTGCACCGCGACTCGCAGACGCTCGAAGACGTGTTCCGGACCCTCACGATCGGCGACGAGCGCCGCACCCGACACCTGGGCGCCGCGGCCGACGCAGTGGACCAAGACGACGAAGACGACGATGAAGACGAAGACGACAAGGAGGACGACGTGCCGGGTCACGCGGAGCGCTCCGAGCACGGCGAGAAAACCGCGAAGGCCGATCGGAGCTGAGTCATGCGAAACATCTTGATCATCGCCCGCCGCGATCTGCGGGCCCAGTTCAACTCCCCCGTCGCGTACGTCGTTATCGGCGGCGCGCTGCTCCTGCTCGGCGTGCTCTTCTTCCTCTTGCCCCGCATGGGGGGAGGCTTCCTCGAGGGGAGCTTCTGGGAGCGCGATCGCGCGTCGATGGAGGAGCTCTTCAAGTACCTGCCGCTGCTCATGTCGGTCTTCGTGATTCCGGCGGTGACGATGCGGTCGCTCGCCGCGGAGAAGGGTTCCGGCACGCTCGAGCTTCTGATCACGATGCCCGTGCGCGACAGCGAGGTCATTCTCGGTAAGTACCTCGCGGCGTGCACGATGGTGCTCGTCCTTCTGGCGGCGACGATGCTCTACCCGATCGCCATCTTCAAGGCGCCCTGGCACCTGGGCCAGCTGGATTGGGGGCCGGTGTGGTCGGGCTATCTCGGATGCATCCTCTTCTCGCTCGCGGCGGTCGCGATCGGGATGATGCTCTCGAGCCTCACCGAAAGCGACGTCATCGCCTTCTTCCTGACCACCGGCGTGCTCTTCGTGCTCTATGCGATCGGCTGGATGGTCGCGGCACTGCCCGGTGCGGCGGGTGACACGCTCGGCTTCGTCTCCTTCCAGACGCGGTACGAGTCGTTCGCGCGCGGCCTCATCGACACGCGTGCCGTCGTCTACTTCCTGTCGGTCGCCATCGTGTGTCTCCTCGTGAGCTTTCGGTCCCTCGAGAGCCGCAAGTGGTCGTGAGCAACATTTCCGTTCCGCTTTTGAAAGACGAATAGAGAGGCCATGGAGAAGCGCAATAAGACCGCCCTCGAAAGCGGTGTTCTCATCCTCATCGTGGCGGCGATCCTGGTCGCCGTAAACGCTCTGTCCGCACTCGGCGTCTACGCCCGAGAGGACGTGACCAAGTCGGAGAAGTTCACCCTCTCCAAGGGGAGCGGCAACCTGCTGCGATCGATGAAGCAGGAGCTCACCATCGACGCCTACGTCACCAAGGGTCTGCCCAAGCTCGACGCGTTCGTGCGCGACTTGCGTTCGCTCTTGCAGGAATACAAGAACGCTGGCGCCGGTAAGCTCGAGTACACGATCAACGAGGCGAAGGACGAAGACTCGAAGAAAAAGGCGAAAGACGCCGGCCTCATCGAGCAACCGTTCGGCGAGGCGAGCGACACGGACGAGAAAGCCGCCGTGACCCAAGGCTTCATGGGGCTCGTCTTCAAGTACGGCGAGCAGCAAGACGTCATCAAGTTCATTCCCCCCGACCGCACCGACGGTCTCGAGTTCTGGATCAGCAACAAACTCCGCGAGATTCGCGACAAGGGCGACGAGATTCACCACAAGGTCGGCGTCTTGACCGGGCATGACGAGATCAAGACGACCGAGGACAACCTCACGCCCCACAACATGGGCAAGTACGCGATCCAAGGGATCATCACCCAGAACTTTCCCTTCTACACGTTCCAAGACGTCGACCTGAAGAACGGGGACAGCGAGGTCCCCGACGAGCTCGACGGCCTCATCATCACGCAGCCGGGCAAGGACCTCACCGAGAAGGAGCTCCGGCGCATCGACCAGTTCGTGATGAAGGGCAAGTCGCTCGCGGTGTTCGCCGGCGCGGTGAACGTCAAGTCGGGCGACGCGACGATGAGCGCCACATTGAGCACGCACGGCCTCGACAAGCTGCTCGACGGCTATGGCCTCTCGCTGAACAAAGACGCCGTCATCGACCGCCGGGGCGTGCACCTCATCGTGCCGACCTCCGGAGGCATGGCCCAGGTGGACATGCCGCAGGTGCTCGAGGTGCAGGACGACCCGCGTTTCACGGGGGACGAGCAACTCGTCGATGCGAGCTTCCCCGCGCTGTTCCGGGTCACCGACATCGCGGTCCCGTTCGTCTCCAGCCTCACGCTCAAGACCGACAAGCAGCCGGGCGCGAAGCTGCGCACCGTGATGCGCTCCTCGCCGTTCTCTGTGCACTTGACCGGCGAGACCGCCGACCTCAAGCCCTTCCAGAAGTGGGCGCCGAAGCTCAAGGGGCTTCAGCAACAACAGTTCGCGGTCGCGGCCGTCGCCGAAGGGACGCTGAAGAGTGCGTTTCCCGAAGGGGACAAGCAGGGGGTCGACGCTCCGGCGGAGAGCGCCCATCCCTCGCGCGTCTTCGTCCTCGCATCGTCGCAGTTCTTGGCCAATCCCCTGGCGCGTGCCGGCAACGGGCCGGACATGGGTCAGTACGGCATGATGATGCCGGGGCTCGGCGGCGACGAGCAGCTCCTGCTCATCGCCGGCCCCTACGCGCAGCAGTTCATCACAGGAACGATCCTCGTGTTCAAGAACACGCTCGATTGGCTGATCGGAGATACGGACTTGCTCGCGGTGAGCGCGAAGATCCTCAGCGAGCCGAACCTCGTCTACGGCGACGTCGCCAAGCTGCGGATCACGCCGGACATGAGCGAGGAGCAGATCCGCAGGCAGGAAGAGGAGCTCAAAGCGGCGCACAAGGACCAGCAGCGCAACATCGAGTTCTTGCTCATCCTCGGCATTCCCGCGATCTTCGCCGCCTACGGTCTCGCGCGTTGGCGCATGCGCCTCGCGGCGCGGGCCCACGTTTCGCTGGCGTAAAACCCCGTCACCTTCCCTACGGAAATAGCCTCCATGTCACGCGACAAGCTCATCGTCTTCGGTGTGGTGTTGCTGGGTCTTCTCGGGGTCCTCGTCTACAAGCAAGCGCAGAGAGACGAGTCTCTGGGCGCTCCGATGGCGAGCGCCAAAGACTTCCCGACAGTCAGCGCCCCCACGGACATCGACAAGCTCAGCATCACCAACGGCGACAAGGGGGAGGTGGTGCTCGATCGGGTGCCCGATCCGAAAGCACCTTCCACGGACGGCGGCGCCGAGACGACGTGGGTTCTGTCCAAACCGGTCAGCGCGCCGGCCAACCAACAGGCGGTGAAGGACGTTATCGCCAACCTGGTCGACCTGAAGGTCGACTCCTTGCTCAACCTCAAGCTCGACGACGACGTCCGCAAGCAGAAGCAGCTCGACCCGGCGCATGCGGTGCACGTCGTCGCGTGGAAGGGCACCGACAAGAAGGTGGACGAGCTCTTCGGAAAGAGCGGGAGCGCCGGCGAGCTGGTCGTGTTGACCGACAAGCCCGATCACGTGTGGGCCGTGAAAGGCTATTCGTCGTACCTGTACACCAAGGACGCCAAGGACTTCCGCTTCAAGGAGATCCTCAAGTTCGACGACACCAACGCGTCGCAGGTGACGATCAACAACGCGCACGGCACGCTGTCGTTCACCAAGGGCGACAGCTGGGTCGGGACGATGGACAAGAAGCCGATCGGACGCTTCGACCCCGAGAAAGTGAAAGATCTTCTTCGCGCGTACAAGACCCTCAACGCCGAAGACTTCGGCGACGGCAAGACGGTCGCCGAGACGGGGCTCGACAAGCCGGAGGCGACGGTGTCGATTCAGCTCAAGGACGACGCCGGCAAGTACGAGGTGCTCGTGGGAAACGTCTCGACGGGGACCAATCACTGGGCGAAGCGGGCGGACGACGACACGATTTATCAGATCACGAACTACGTCGCCGAGTGGGCCCTTTCGGACAAGTCGAAGTACGAATCACCCGCCGACGCTGGCGCCAGCGCCAACGCGGGCGACGCCGGGTCCAAAAGAGCCAAGAAGTAAGCGACAACCACTCCCTGGCAAAACCGTGACCGCTCACTGGCCACCGGGGGCCGCCCGCACTTCGCGCGCGACGACGTCCAGCGGGGCCTCGCCCAGCGACCGCCAGGCGCGGAGGCGTTCCTCGGCCCCGTCGGTTCCGTAGAAAATCTCCGCCGCCAACGCCACGCCGAGCGCAAGCAGCGGGCGTTCGCGCGCCTTTCGCCGCAACGCTTCGATGTCCTCGTCTTCCGGATGGGAGAGAAGGCGGCTGCGGGCGGGCAATGTACCCCTGACGACGGCGAAGGAGAGGAGCACATCGTCGTGCACCGCGACGAGCGCGGCGGCCGGCGAGGCGTCCTCCGTCAGCGCCCGCAGCGCCCCGCAGACGGCCGCCCGCTCGGGAGGAGGCGCCATCGACCGCACGCGGGTGTCGGGCACCGCCGGACACGGGCGCTCGACCAGAAGCAGATCGCGCGCCCTCGCTTCCACGTCGGCCCTCGTGTCGTGTCCCCCCGCGAGCGTTCGCTCAGCGACTTCACGCAGGCGCTCCTCAATTCGCTCCAGGCGCGGCCGCAACGAGGACGGATCGATGGTCACGCCCAGATGAAGCTTCGCAGCCAGCGCGAGCTTGTCGGGCGCAACGACCCGGGGGTCGGCGCGCATGTCGTCGTCCAGCGCCATTCGCACTTCGGCGATCGCCGCCGAGGCACGAGGAAACTGGGTCGGCGCGAGCAGTCTCTCCAGCGGGTACAACGCGACGTCGAGGTCAGACGGCCCGGTGCGAGGCCGCGTGTCGCGCAGCGAGGCGCGGATATCGAGCAAGTTTTTGCTGGCCCAGGCGTCGCGATCCAGCCAGTCTTGCGGTGCCTTCGGCGACATCCACGTCGAGAGGATCCCGCGAACCAGGTCGCCTGAAGCATCGCCGAGCGCCTCCTCGTCGGCGGCGCGGGCCCGCTCTTCCTGGATCATCCGCTCGAGGAGCTCTCGCTCCAGCCTCGGCCGGGCGAGTGTGGTCCCCAACGGACCCGAGTCGGGAAGCGACTCGCGGAAGCCCGCGACGATCTTGGCGGCTTCATCGAGCGCGCGAGCGCGCGCCCGGAACGCGAACAGATCGAGCGACCCACCTCGAATCTGCGCGTTGAGGTCTTCGGCGAGCACGGCCTCCAGACCGACACGCTTCAGCACCGCCTCCGGAGGGGTCTCGTCGGCGCGCATCGCCAGGCGCGGGTCGGCGGCCGCCAGCCAGTCGATCGCGTCCTCTTCGACGCGAACGAACGCAAACGTCCGCGCGCGGTCCTCGTCGCCGGCCGGGTGGGCGGGCGCCTGCCGCACTCCGCTGGACGACGCCGACGCGCACGCAGCAGGCAGCAGCACCGCGACCAGGGCGGCCCGCCGGAGAGTCACTCTCCCATCACTTTCACGATCAGGCGCTTGTCACGCTGTCCGTCGAACTCGGCATAAAAAACACGCTGCCACGGCCCGAGGTCCATCCGCCCCTTGGTCACCGGTACGATCACCTCGTGGTGGACGAGCAGCGACTTCAGGTGCGCATCGCCGTTGTCGTCCCCGGTTCGGTGATGACGGTAGTCGGCTCGAAACGGAGCCATCTTCTCCAGCCACTCCCAGATGTCGGCGTGAAGCCCGCTTTCGTCGTCGTTCACGAACACACCGGCCGTGATGTGCATCGCGCTCACCAACATCATCCCGTCGTCAATCGCGCTCCGTTCGAGGATCAGCTCGAGCTTGGGCGTCAGGTGGACGAGGTCGCGTCGCTTTCCGGTGCGCAGCGTGAGGTACTCCGTATGGGACTTCATCGCATCCTCGAGAATAGCCTCGCATTCATTCGAGGCCATGCGCCAAGTGACACGTATGTTCGCCGTGCGAAAAGGCCGCCTCGGGCGGAAGCTCACTTGGCAGTAGGGCGCGCGCAAAAGCCGTTGATGCACTCGTAGCCCTGCGGGGCGTCGCAGCAGTCGGCAGCGGTGGTGCACTTTTCGAATTCACGCGCGCACCCGACTTTCACCGCGCTGCACGTCAGCGCTCTCGACGGGGTCGGCCGGCAAAAGCCGCCGCAGCACTCATCTCCGGTCGCGCAGGTCGCGCCGTCCGCGCTGCACGGGTCGACGACCCAAAAACCCCTCATGTTTCCCGCCAAGAGCTCCTGGCCCGGTAAGTAAAAGGCTGGGTGGCTAGGGTCGCGCCCGGGGGCCGGATGAAGGTCGATGGCGGCGATCCATAACTTCTTCGGCACGGGAGTCTTGCCGTCGGCCGCCGCATACGGGTCCCCCTGCGCGACGTTCCCGTACATGCGTCGCGACGTGAAGACAACCCAAGCATACCCACCGGAGGCGATCGGGTTGACCGTGGGCTCGTAGTTCATTCGGTCATCGTCGTCGTGGGCAGTGACGCCGGCCGCGACGGGGAGCACGCTCGTCCCAGTCGGACCGTCCCCGTTCAACGCGTCGAGCGCGATCGGACTCGGCAGGGTCGTCCCGTTCGCCGGAACGGCCGCCAGCCACAGGTCGGCCTTCGCGGAATGCCACGTCGACAGAGGAGAATCTCCGCCATTGGCAGCGGGCACGACGGTATTCTGAAAGACGATGGCGCTCGAGTCGGGCAGCCACGCAGGCCAGCCGACGTACCCGGACTGCGCGTCGGGGTTGGTGTACAGGCGACGCAGGTTCGAGAACGCGAACGATCCGCAACTCGGTGCCCCAGCCAGTGGTGCGACAACGGGGCCGCACGCGAAATCCATCACGTCGAGCGTCTGCCCACCGCCGCCGCCTGGCGGGTGGGTGCCCGTCCAGTAGTTGAAGGCCACTTTTGTCCCGTCGCGCGAAAAGGCGGGTGTGACCGCTTCCATGACGCCGTCGAGGCCGGTCGCTGCAATCGCGTTCCCGTTGTCACGCCGGAATAGGACCGATGGTCCCGCGTAGCTCTCCTGGGTATGTCGCGAGCTCTGGAGAGCGAATGTCCCGTCTTTCCACAGGCCGGACCACAGGAACTTCCGGTCGTTCGGTGTGCCGTCGCTGGAAGTCCCGCTGGATCCCGGCAGATCGGCGACGTATCGGGCGATCACCGCGCTCGCGTTCTTCATGTCATAAGAAGCTCCGTTTGCGTAATCGTCGACAATGCCGCTCGCGACATTGTCGGTCTGCGCAAAGAGGCTCGACCCGTCGTCGGAGACCGTGTGGCACACCGTGCATTGGTTGGCCATCGTGGGCAGTGCGAGAACGGGGTCGCTCGCGTTCGCCTTGATGGCCAACACGGCGGCGCCGTCGGTGCTCCCCGCCACCGGGTTCGCGAGGCGCGTGCTGTACGAGTCGTAGTAGAGGGTGCCGCGAAGAATGCCGGGCGCGACGGTCCAGGTCGCGAAAATCGGGCCGTAGACGCCGACCGAGTCGGCGATGCGTACTTCGAGGAGGAGCGGGTCGCCGCCGTTGCCGTTGAGCGCGGCTCTCCACGCGAGCGGGTCGATTGGCTGACGAATCAGCGCCGCCCCCGAATAGAAGCCTTCGAACTCGAAGTTGGCCTGCGTGAGGTGCACGTACGCGGCCGCAGCGGCGTGCGTGGTCTGCCATTGCACGAGCGGGGGCAAGATCCCGCGGGGCCAGACGGTCTTGTCGTACGGGTAAAGCAGAGCGAGCTCGGCACTCGATCCGGGAGCCTGGGGAGCTCCCCGCAGGCGCGCGACCGTCGCGTCGTCGACGGGTCCACCAGGACCTTCGCCTCCGATCCCGCCGTATCCTCCCGCGCCCCCTTCGAGGGCCCCGCCATCGAGGTTGCCTGCTCCACCGTTCTGGATCATGTGCACGCGTACTGTGATCGACGTCGTCGCGGCGGCGCTTCCATAGACCGCCGTCACCGTGCCAACGCCGGAGTAGTCGCCACTCGGGACGAGGACGCCCGACGTGACGTCGAGCGTTCCGAGCTCACCCCGGTCGATGGACCATGTCGCAGCGACGGGGTTCCCACGTTCGTCGAGCGCGCGGAACGCGACGGAAGCGGCTCCCGCGTCGCCAACGGCGACGGACGTCACCGCCCCACCGACCACGACGATGTCGACAACCGGTCGGCTCGGCACGATGCTCAGGGAGCCCGTCGGGACAGGCCCACCGGGGCCCGAGTCCCCTGCAAAGACGATAGGGCCAGTCCCGGAATCGCCTCCGGTGGTAGCGTACGGGCCTGCGCTGCCGCCCTCGAGACCCGAGTCCGCGACCGGGGCCGCCCCGGTCGTGCGTGACGCACACGCCATACCCACTCCCGACGACCAAATGACAAATAGGGTCGGGAGGACTCCAGCTCGGCGGACTCGTTTCAACGACTCGTCACGAGTAGACCGCGGTGTGCGCTGGGGCAAGGGCTTTTCGTCATCGAGGTCAAGACGAAACGCAGCCACGTCGCAGGCATCGCGTACCGGGCGGAGCGAGCTTCGAGCCCCAACGAGACCAAGCCCCTATAGGACCGGAGCACAACGGCGATCGTCGTGATCGGTCGTCACGATCGGGCATCGCCACGCTACGCAGGCATGGGGAGAGCCCCAAAAATGCCGATGACGTCGCCCAGAAGCTTCAGAGCCTCCGGGCGAGGCCGCTGAAACGAATTGCGCCCGATGATGCTGCCGAAGCCGCCTCCCGCCGCGATGGCGCGCACCTCCTGCAGGAGGGCGTCCGTCTCCTTCGCTTCGCCTCCCGAGAAGATGACGATCCGCTTTCCGTGGAACGCGCTCTCGACCACGTGCCGTACGCGGTCGGCGAGGGTTTTCGTCGGGATGTTGTACTTCTCGAACACCTTCTTCGCCTCGGGCTGCTCGACGTAGTCCTTCGGCGGCTTGACTTTCACGACGTGCGCGCCGAGCTGGCAGGCGATCTGCGCCGCGTAGGCCACGACGTCCACCGCCACCTCTCCGTCCTTGCTGAGTCCCGCGCCGCGCGGGTACGCCCAAACGACCGTCGGCAGACCATACTCTTTGGCCTCGAGGACGAGCTCCCTCAAGTCCTCGTACATCGTATTGCGGGCGCTCGATCCCGGATAGATCGTGTAGCCAATCGCGACGCAGCCGAGGCGAACGGCGCCTTTGACGCTCGCGGTCACCGCGCTGATCGGCTGATCCATCTTCGCGAGGGAGTCGGAGTTGTTCAGTTTGAGGATGAGCGGGATCTGCCCGGCGAACTTGTCGGCTGATGCCTCGAGAAAGCCGAGGGGTGCGGCGTACGCGTTGCATCCCGCGTCGATGGCGAGCTGGAAGTGATAGTCGGGGTCGTACGAGGCCGGGTTGGGAGCGAAGGAGCGCGCCGGGCCGTGCTCGAATCCCTGGTCCACCGGCAAGATCACGAACTTGCCCGTCCCTGCGAGCGCTCCGTGATTCATCAAGCGCGCGAGGTTGGTTTTCACGCCGACGTTGTCGCTCGAGTAAAACGACAGGACTTGCTTGACGCGATCGGTAATAGTGCCCATGGGGCAGGGAGCATAACCATGATCGAACCTAGTGCCTCATCTGTCTTCCCCTCGGTCGTCGGAACCACCCTCGAGGCGCACATCTTGGGCGGCATGCGCGGCTCGCCCGGAGCGACTGGAGAGTTCACTTCGCTCTTGAACGCAATCACCCTCGCGGTGCGCATCATCCATACCCGCGTGCGCGCGGCTGGGCTCGCGGGCATGCTCGGCTACACCGGCGAAACGAACGTCCAGGGGGAGCGGGTGCAAAAGCTCGACACCTTCGCCAACGAAGTGCTCTGCACCGTGCTCGAACGAAGCGGCCGCTGCGCCGTGGCGGTGAGCGAAGAGCTCGACGAGGCGAAGATCCTGAGCGAGGGGGGCAAGTACATCGTCGCGTTCGACCCGCTCGACGGCTCGAGCAACATCGACGTGAACATATCGATCGGCACGATCTTCTGCGTGTTTCGTGCGCAGGATGCCGGTGGCGGGTCCCTCGGCGCCCTGCAGCGAGGCATTGGCATCGTCGCGGCCGGCTATGCGATCTATGGAAGCGCGACGACGCTCGTTCTCTCGACCGGCCACGGCGTCCACGGCTTTACGCTGGATCCAGGGGTGGGCGAATTCTTCCTGTCTCACCCCAACATTCGGTGTCCGGAGCGCGGCAACACGTATTCGATCAACGAAGGGAACTTCGCGCGCTGGAGCGACAAGGTCAGAAGGTGGAGCTCGTGGATCAAGAGCGAAGACAAGGAGCAGGGACTTCCGTACGGGCACCGCTACGTGGGGTCGCTCGTGGCCGACGCGCACCGCACCCTGGTCAAGGGGGGCATCTTCGTGTACCCGGCCGATGCGAAGAACCCCAACGGAAAGCTGCGCCTCTTGTACGAGGCCAATCCGATGGCCTACCTCTTCGAGCAGGCCGGCGGCACCGCGACGAACGGGATCGACCGAATCCTCGACATCGTGCCGACCGGGCTTCACGACCGAACCCCTCTCGTCCTGGGCTCGAGGCGTGACGCGCGGGCCTATCGCGAGCTCATGATCGCGTAGGGAGGGGCACTACACCCCTGTCTTGTCGGGGCCCCATATGTGCTTGTGCAGCTGCAGCTGCACCCGGACCGCCAGCGCGTCTTCCAGCACCCAGGCGACGAGGTCCCGGGGCGCCAGCTTGCCGAAGACCGTGCTCGCGAGCAGCTGCGGCGTCCGGTGCGCGAGCTCGCGCGTGCGGATCGTCTCGCGCATCCACTCGTAGTCCACGCGATCGGCGAGCACGAACTTGATTTCGTCGCGCGGACCGATGTGGTCGAGATTGCTCCAGCGGTTGCGGTGCGACTCGCCGCTCCCGGGGCACTTGAGGTCCATCACCTTGTGGACGCGCGGATCGACCCGTTGCACGTCGGCCTCGCCGCTCGTCTCGACGAGCACCGTGCGCCCGGCATCGCAAAGCTCTGCCAAAAGCAGGAAGACCCCGGGCTGCAAGAGGGGCTCTCCGCCGGTCACTTCGACGAGCGGAGTCGAGAAAGCCAGCGCGCGAGCGAGCACGTCCGCGCGCGGCATGCGCGAGCCGCCGTGAAAGGCCTGCGGCGTGTCGCACCATGCGCAGCGAAGGTTGCACCCGGTCGTCCGCACGAACGTGCACGGAAGGCCGGCGAACGTCGATTCGCCCTGGATGCTTGCATAGATCTCGTGAACGACCAGGGTGTCCGCCTTCGACATCCATTCCTCAGCTTGCGTCTGGCTCGAGCGTTTCTGGCACGGGCAACTCGCCCGCCTCGATATCGTACGTCGGTGCGGCCGCGGGGTGGACCGGGACGCGCATCGGCGGCGGGATCAGCGAATAGTGGCGCACGAGCGCCCACCCCGCGGCCGCGACGACCATAGCCGCGAACGCGACGACGCGGACAAGCGTGGAAACGGGTACGTGCCGTCCGCGCGAGCCCAGCGTGGGCGTCGGGGAGCCTGGAGCGGTTCGTACCGTCCGCGGTCTGGGTGTCTTTGCAAAGCTCACGGAGATGGATCTTCTCGGCGCAGTCGCGCAAAGCTATACGAGAGCCTATCTCTGAAGGACGACGGTGAAACGCGCAACGCCGACGGTCGCGCTGATGGTTGCGGTCGCGGCCGGATGCACCGGCGCGGCTCCCGCCCGCGTACCGGCGTCTCCCTGGCGACCGCCGTCCCCCTCCCGCCAGGTGCCGCCTGCCAGCGTGTCCAACGTCCCTGCGTGGACGTATTGGGAACCGGTCGATGAGCCGGTGGTCGTGGCGGCGCTCGACCCGGTCGAGTTGCCGCTGGCCCCGGCTGAACTGGTACGGTCCGCCGCGCTCGAGGCAAGATGGCAGGTCGCGCCACCCGCCCTGCGCGACGCGATCGCCTCTCGTGGCTTCGCCGTCATGCGCAACGCGCATCCATCCGGCCGCCTGGGCGAGCTGTACGCGTCGCTCCGAGACGCAGGCATCCCGTGGGTCGTGACGATCGACGCGCTCTTCTTTCTCGCGCACTTGGCGTTCGACCAAGTGCTCGCCGAGGTCGATGCCCATGGCCTCGCCCCGCTCGTGTCCACGATGCTCCATCGCGTGGAGGTGCGCCTCGCGACCGAGGGGCGAACCGCGCGGGCAGACGTCGCTCCGTCGTTCGTCGTCGCCCGCGGCACGGTCGCCGTCGCGCTGGCGCTCGCGGAGCCCGCCTACGCCGCCGCGCCCGATATCACGCGCCTCGTCGCAGCGGAGAAGGCACGCGCAATCGCGCGCGCTGGGATCGAAGTAAGCCCCCTCCTGGGGGTGCCGATGGACTATTCGGCGATGTCCCCGGTGGGCATGGCGGACCGCGACCCGGAGCGCGCTGGCTGGTTTCGCGCGGTGGCCTGGCTACAAGCCGCAGCGCTCCACCTGGAGGGGGCGGGCGAGCATGACGCGAGCGCCACGGTCGACGTCGCGATCGCGCGTCTGCATGCGCGCGCCGCGTTGCTGCTGGCCCACGCCGTCGACGGCGGCGTGGACGCAGTTGCGGCGAGCGCGTGGGATCGCGTGGAGCGTGCCGGCGAGCTGATGATCGGCGGCACCGACGCCGTGTCGCCGCGCGACCTCTCCGTGTCCGCGACACGCGCTGGGCTCGACATGGGCAACGCGGACTGGATCGGCAATGTCGTGCGCGTGGATCGAGTGCGGCATGCCGCGGCGGGTGGACACGTCGCCGCCGCATTCATTCTCTTTGGACCGCGCGCTGCTCCGGATACCGACGTGCTCGGCGCCCTCTCGTTCCCGAGCGTCGGGGCGAGAGACGCTTCGAGCGCACCGGTCACCTGGGGAGCTCCGGACAATGCCGACCCACCCGCCGCCCTTGGCCACCGCGTGCGAGCGCTGCCCACTGCGCTCGACGTCGCCGCGTGGCTGGGAGCGGGAGAGGCCCGCGCGGCGCTGCACGACTCGGGCGACGACGCGTACGAGCGCTACGACGAGACCATCGAGCTCCTGATGCACGCCCGCGCGGCCGACGCGTCCTCGGGTTCTCCCGACCTGCACCGCAGCCCGTACTTGTCGACGCTCGACGCGATCGGGACGTGGCTGACGCCGTCCGCGGGCGACGCCGTGCAGCCCGCGGCGGCAACCTCGGAGTGGCGCAAGCGCAAGGCGGACGTAGCGCTCGCGGCCTGGACGGAGCTGCGCCACGATGCCACCGCGCTGACCGGTGTCCCGCTCGGAGACGCGCGCCTTCCGCCGCCCGTGTCCGGCCAGGGAACCGTTCCAGGGTTCGTCGAGCCGCATCCGGAGGCCATCGCGAAGCTGGTCGGGCTCGTTCGCCAGATCGGCCACGCGCTCTCGGCCGAAGGAATACTCCCGAGCGGCTCGCCGGCTCTCGCGTTGCTCCACGAGGTGGACGACCTGCTTTGGACGTCCCTGGGCGCGGCAGTCTACGAGACGGCCGACGAGTCGCTGCCGCCGCGGCTGGAGGCTGCGCTGTCCGCCTTTCCCGCTCGGATGGTGGCGCTGGAAGCCGCCCTGGGGGACGCCGCCGAAGTCCCCCTCGCGGCCGACGTTCACATCGCCGCGTCGCGCGCGCTCGAAGAGGTGACGGGGCGCGTCGACGAGATTTGGCTGGTCATGCGCGAGCCAGCGACCCATCGGCAGTGGCTCGCGATCGGGGCGTCGATCCCGCACTACGAGATCGTCCAGCCCGCTTCGCGCCGCCAGAGCGACAGCGCCTGGCGCGCGCGCCTTCAAGCCGAGGGTGACCCTCCGCCCGGGCCGCTGGAGCGGGCCTATCGCGTCGAAGCGGAGCCGGGCTCGCCCTGAAGCGGACCACCCAGAGCGCGCCTCACGTGACGATCGTGACGTCCAGGCGGGAGCCCGTTCGCGCCATCGCGTGGATGGTGCTCGCCCAGCTTCTGTTCGCGCTGATGGCGATCGGCGCCCGGATTGGCGGGCGGAACGTGCCCTGGCCGGAAGTGGGCGCGACGCGGTTTCTGGTCGGAGCGATGACCGCTTTCACGGTCGGGCGGGTGCGCGGGCAGTCCTTGCGCATCACGCGCCTGCGAGAAGCCTGGCTACGCAGCCTCTTCGGAACCCTCAGCGCAGCGGGAACCTTCTTCGTCTATGCCGCCCCCAACCTGCCGATCGGCGACGCGGTCACGCTGCTGTCGACGTCGCCGATCTTCGTCACGCTTCTGAGCGCGCCCATCCTCGGCGAGCGCGTTCGCGCGAGAAGCGGCTGGGCGCTCGCCCTGGGCTTCTGCGGGATCGTCATCGTGGCACAGCCCTCGTTCTCGACGGCCGGGCACGTCGTCGCGGCAGGAGCGGGCGCGGCTCTGGCGAGCGCGCTTGCGATGGTCTGGCTGCGGCGAATCGGTCCGAGCGAGTCGAGCGAAGCGATCGTGTTTCACTTTTCGTGCATCGGCTTCGGGGCGATGCTCCTCGCGTCGCTGCCCGTCTGGAAGACGCCGAGTGCGGGCGACGCCCCGGCGCTGGTGTTCATGGGACTGAGCGGCGGTCTGGCGCAAATCGCGATGACACGGGCCTATGCGTTGGACCACGCGGCGCGTGTGAGCATCGTGGGCTTCTCCGGCGTCGTGCTGATGCGCCTGCTCGCGGTGCCCGTCTTCGGCGAGATCCCGAGTGGGATGCAGGCGGCCGGCTCGCTCCTGGTCATTGCGTCCGGAATTCTCCTTGGCTGGCGACCGCGGACGGCGGAGCGAGCTAAGCTCGGCGAGTGACGCCACCCCCGCCGCCGGGCCCGCCGTGGGATCTGCCGGTCGGGGGCGCGCCCCTGGCGTTCGTCGACCTGGAGATGACGGGTCTCGACCTGGCATGCGATCGGGTGGTGGAGGTTTGCATCGAGCGGGTCGTGGGCGGGGAGCGCGTGGCCTCGCTCTGCGCGCTGGTCAACCCGGGCGAGCGCGTGGGCGGCGCGAAGCACGTGCATGGCCTCGACCTGGCCGAGCTCGCCGGCGCGCCGCCCTTTGCGCGCATCGCCTCCGAGGTCGTTTCGCTGCTAAAGGGGGCCATTTTCGTGGCCCATGCCGCGAAGTGGGACGCGCGCTTTCTGCTGGCCGAATGCGGCCGCGCCGGGGTCGAACTGCACATCGAACATTGGCTGGACACGCTCGTGCTCGCTCGACGTGCGTTCGCCTTCCACTCCTATTCGCTCGGCGCCCTCTGCGGCGAGCTGGGAATCGACCCTGGCCGAGCCCACCGCGCCGAGAGCGACGTGCGCGCAACCCGCGCTCTCTTCGACCGGTGCGTCGCGATTTTGGCTCCCGTGAGCCCACGCGACCTCTGGGAGGTTCGCGTCGGCGAGCGGCGCGCGCGGCAGGCCGTGGTGGACGCGTGCTCGGCCGCCGTGAAGGGCGGCTTGCCCGTGACGATCACCTATCGAGCAGCCCGCCGGCCTCCCGAGCCGCTCTCGATGGTGTTGCTCGAGGTCCGTTCCGACCTCGACCCGCCGCGCGTTGTGGGGTATCAGCTCCCGGGACGAGGCCGAAGGCAACTGCGTGCCGATCGCATCCTGCGCATCGAGCCCGCTCCCGATCCGGCCCAGCCGTGAGAGCCCACCTCGATGCGCCGTTGCCTGTTCGTGCTTGCCGCCGTTTGCTGTGCCCCCATGGCCTGCGGCTCGTCGCTCGGTCCGCAAGTGCCCGCCCGGTCCCCGGCGGCGAGCCAATGGCTCGACCGCGGACGCGCCAGCTACCGGGCCGGTGACTTCGACGACGCGCGAGACGCGACCCGACACGCCCTCGACGCGGCGCCCAACGACCCGGACATCCGCGAGCTTGCCGCTCGGATCGCGCTCGTGCACCTCGAATATTCCGACGCGCTCCGGTTGACCGAGGGGCTTACTTCGACCGACGCGCACAACATCCGGGGACGAGCGAGCTGGTTCTCCGGCGACTTGGAGCATGCGGCCGACGAGCTCGAAGCGATGCTCGCCGACCCGAAGGTGAAGGACGGCTGGGCGCGCGAGGTGGCCGCCCTCGCGCGACGAGGGTCGGGCCGGCATCCGTTCGAGATGGATGGCGGGCTCGTGGCCGAGGTCGAGATGCCACGCGCGATCGAGCGCGTGTCGCTCGGCGCGGCGGACGTCGTGCCGTGCGAGCTCGACGGCGAGCGGATTTTGGCCTTGGTCGCCACCGGCTCGAGCGAAGTGCTCCTCGACGCGAACTCGCGCCACGAGCCTGCGTGGGTCAGCCTGCGCTTCGACCGCGTCGAAGTGAAGGACGTTCCCGCGCTCGTCGGCGATCTTTCGCCGATCGCCCGTCAGATCGGGGTGCCGATCAAGGCCCTTCTCGGCGCCCAGTTCTTGCGCCACGTCAACGCCACGTTTGATCGCCGGGGCGACCAGTTCGTCGTACGCCGGCACGACGCGCCGCCGCCCCCCGACGCGAGCCGCGTGCCCCTCTACTACCTGCGGGGCGGAGGCATGCTGCTGAGAGCGGCCGTCACGGCGCGTGACGAGGCGGCGCTCCCCTTCCTGGTCGACAGCGCCCGACCGTTCCCGCTCTTGCTGCAGGACGCCGCGTGGAACAAGGCGGGGATCGACGTGCGAACACTAACGCCGGTCCCCGACATGCCCAACGTCAAGCACGGGTCCGTCCCTATGTTTCGGATGGGCGGCTTCGATTTGGCAAAGACCCCCGCGATCGCGGGAGCGGACATCGCGGAGGTGGCCAACGGGGTCGATGTCGACTTGGGGGGCGTCCTCGGCGCGGACCTGCTTGCCTTCTTCCGCGTGACCTTGGCCGACGAAGGACGCTTCATGTGGGTCGAGCCTGATCCGACGTTGCTCGGCACCGAGCCCCCGGCCAGCGATCGCCCCAAGGCCCCGCCGCCTCCCGCTTCGTCTGCGACGCCCGGGGCGGACCAGCCGCCGGCGCGCGCCGGTGCGGCGCCGTCCGCTCCGGCCGTGGCACCCTCCGGCCGTCAGGACCGATGAGCCCCGCCGTCGCCCGCCTGGCGATTTATGCCGGAAGCTTCGACCCGCCCACCCTGGGCCACCTCGACCTGATCGAGCGGGCCTCTGCGCTGTTCAGCGACGTCATCGTGGGCCTCGGCAAGCACGCGACGCGCAGTCCTTTGTTCACCGTGGAAGAACGACTCGACCTGGTCGCGCGCATATCCAGGCATCTTCCGAACGTGACCGTCGAGGCATTCGATGGGTTGCTCATCGACTTCTGCAAGAAGGCGCGGGCGCGGGTCATCGTTCGCGGATTGCGCGCTGCGACCGATTTCGAATACGAGCTGCAAATCGCTCACGCGAACGCCGACCTCGAGCCCAACGTGGACACCGTGTTCTTGCCTACCCGAACGAAGATGGGGTTCATCAGCGCCTCGCTGGTGCGCGAAATCGCGAGCCACGGCGGTGACGTGAGCCGGTACGCACCTGCGTTGGTCTGTGAGGCGCTCGCTAAGAAGTTCGAGACGTAGGCGACCCGTAGGGCATGAGGCGTCACGGACAACGTCTCGCCGGTTTCGAGAACACGGCCGACGGCTTGGTCGGACGCGTTCTCCGCACATTCCCGCGCTGCGATCGCGCTCCTTCCGAGCAAAGGTGATAGAAATCGCGTTAGCCGGAACGGAGCCCCGACGTGCGTGCACCAAAGGCCACGCCGGAGGGGCGCAGCGGAGGCTGCACCAGGACCGACCAAGAGAAAACCTCATGACCACACGAGCCCCCTCCCAATCGCCGCCGTCGTCCGTCGCGGCGCGCGTCGAAGACTGCGTCTTCGCCATCAAGAAGCGAATCGCGGTCGAACCGCGGATCGGCATCGTCTTGGGTAGTGGCTTGGGAGCGTTTGCCGACACGCTGCACGGCTCGGTGAAGGTCCCGTATCGCGACCTGCCGCACATGCCTCTGTCGGCCGTTCCAGGGCACGCGGGCAACCTGTGCTTCGGCCGGGTCGGCGACGTGCCAGTGGTTTGCATGCAGGGGCGGGTTCACCTGTACGAGGGCCACTCGATCGACAAGGTCGTGCACGGTGTTCGCACCATGGCTCGCCTCGGCGTTCGATCGGTGCTCCTGACGAACGCCGCGGGCGGGCTCGAGCCGTCTTGGGCCGCCGGTGACCTCATGGTCGTGACCGACCATGTCAATCTGACCGGCGGCTCCCCTTTGGTGGGTCCGAACGACGAGGCGCTCGGCCCCCGCTTCCCGGACATGACCGAGGCGTACGACGTCGAGCTCCGGACCATGCTCCACGCGGTCGCTCGCGAGGCAGGGGTCGCGCTGCGCGAGGGCGTGTATGCGGGGCAGCTCGGGCCGTCCTACGAAACCCCGGCGGAAGTCCGAATGCTGCGAATGCTAGGCGCGCAGGCCGTCGGGATGAGCACTGTGCACGAAGTGATCGCGCTTCGGCACATGGGCGTGCGCGTCGGCGCGCTCTCGTGCATCACGAACCTCGCCGCTGGCCTTTCCCCACGACGTCTCGATCACGCGGAGGTCGAGTCGATGGCGCTCTCGCGGCGCGACGCCCTGGCGACGTTGCTCGGCGGCTGGATCGCACGGGTGGGCGCCTGAGGCAGGCATGAGGTCGGCTTGAGGTCGAGCGTGCGAGAGAGCGATCGGGCGAAGAGATTGCGTAAACCACTCCCCGACCTCGAGCCTGTTCTCGACGCCGCTCGCCGGGCGCGCGCAAACGCGTATGCGCCTTATTCGGGCTACCGCGTCGGTGCGGCGCTTGTCACGGGTGGGGGCCGAGTCTACGCCGGCTGCAATGTCGAGAACGCGTCGTTCGGCGCGACCCTGTGTGCCGAAAGGTCCGCGGTGGCCGCGATGATCGCGGCTGGAGACTCCGATCCGGTCGCCTGCGTTCTCGTCACGGCGGGCCCTCGCCCCGCGCTGCCATGCGGGATCTGCCGCCAGGTGCTCGCCGAGTTCGCGATCGACTTGCGCCTCGTCCTCGCTGCCGAGGACGACAAGGGGCGCATCGTGCGGCGTTCGTCTGCGCGCCTGAGCGCATTGCTCCCACATGCGTTCCGCCTCATAAGAAAGGGCGCGAGCGCCAAACGGTAGTCGCGGACGAAAGCCGTAGTGATACTCTGCAATCGTGGTCACTCCTGCCGTTGCGACTGCCCCTCTTCTCGAACAGCTTCTCGAACCTTATGAGCTGCGACGTGCGATAGGGTCGCGTCCGAGCCCTCTCTATGTGGTCCGGCACGCGGCGCTCGGCGCGAAACCGAAGTTGTTCGTCGCCGAACGATTTGTGGGTGTCGCCGGGGCCGGCGCGCCGGAATGGGCGACGTTCGTCGCCGAGGCGCGGCGCATCTCGTCGCTCGCAAGCGCCAACGTCGGGCGCGTTCGCGAGCTCACGGTGCGCGGCGACGACCTCATCGCGTTCTGGGATTTCATCGACGGTGAGGCCCTCGTCGAGACGTGGCTTTCGAGCATGCCGCTCGAAGTGTCGCTCCGGATGGTTCTCGACGTTCTCTCGGGGGTCGGCGCAATTCATGGGCTCCGGGATACGAAGCAACGGCCGATGGGAATCGCGCACGGCGAGCTGTCGACCGCGACGATCGTCGTCGGCCTCGACGGCTCGGCGCGCGTGTGTCACGGCATCGCGCGGCGGATGCCGGGCGCCCGCCCCGCGGATGCTTCGATCGGGTACCTCGCGCCGGAGGTGCACGCCGGCCAAGCGTACGACGCGACGGCGGACGTGTTCAGCGCCGGGGTGTTGCTCTGGGAGGCGATGAGCGGCAGGCGGCTCTTCTCCGAAGGCGAGGCGGCGGCGATCGTCGGGCGTGTGCGAGGTGGAGGCATCCCGCCGGCGGCCGTGCGCGACGGGGCAGCGTGGACACGACCCCTGGTCGCCGTGGCGGCCAAGGCGCTCGCGCCGTCGCCTGGGGACCGGTGGCCGAGCGCCTCCGCCATGGCAGCCGAGATCCGCAAGGCCGTGGGCCTGAAGCTCGCGTCGGCCACCGCGGCGGGAGCCTTCGCCAAGAGCGCGATGGGCGAACGTGCGAAGGCCCGGCGCGAAGAGCTCGAGTCGGGGCTCGGGGTAGCGAGAATGCCCGAATTGGGCGCCGTGGCCACCACCGTGCCCGAGGTGGACCGCCTCGACGCGGACATCGATCTCGTCGCGGCGAGCGTGCCACCTCCCGCGCCCGTGTCGCTCGTCCCGGAGCCAATCGACGACGCCGTCGTGGCGGATCAATCACCGCCGCCCCTCCCCGAGCGCGCCCCCCGAGCGGCGCGGCCGGTTGCGGCGATCGCCCCGCAATCGTCGGGCGACGACGCGAACATGGCCCAAGACTTCGCCGCAGCGATCGACGTGCCGATCTCGATCGCTCCGCCCCCTTCCGATCCGTTCGAAGTCTCGCCCACTTCGATCGAGACCACGGGCTCGTTCGATCCACACGGCGGCGCCACCCGCCGCCGGAGGGTCGCTGTCCTGGGCGGGGTCGGCGCCTTCGGACTGGTCGTCTTCGCGCTCGCCGGTTGGCGCGCAACGCACCGCGATCCCGAGACATCGGCGGCGTCGCACGACCGGCCGCGAGTCATGGCGGTTCGCGTCGATCTCCAATCTGCCGCCCGCCCCGCCCGGCCTCCCGCGAGTGCCCCGGAGCGCGCGCCCGTCGCCGCGCCGCCCCCGGCTCCCATCCATGCTGCGGCGCCGACGCCGGCGGTCGCCGCCGGCGCATCCCGCACGCCGGAATCACCGCCCCCCGCGAGCTCGGCGAGCGCGCCCAAGCCTGGAGCGCCGGCGGTCGCGTCCCAGAAGCCGCCCTCTCCCCCACCCGCGCGCCCAAAGCCCCGGTCGAATTCGGGCTACGATCCCGGCGCGCTCTGACTATGATGGCGCTTCCGAAGCGCTTCCACCTGAGAAGAAACATGCGCTCCGTCGATCACCGACTTCGCTTTTTCGTGGGCTCCTGCGCCGTCGCGGGCGCCCTCGTGGTCGGCCCCTCGATCGCGAACGCCGCAGGCGTCTCGCCTCTGGACGCGACCGCCGAGCAAAAAAAGGAAGCGACCGACCACTTCGCGGCCGGCAAGCAGGCACTCGCCGTCAGCGATCTCGAAAAAGCGGTCTCCGAGCTGCGCGCGTCGCTGGCGGTCGTCGACAGCCCCAATGCGCATCTCGAGCTCGCGCGAGCGCTGCGCGATTCGGGCCAGGTCGCCGACTCGTGGCTCGAGTACGGGCGGGCCTCGGAAACGGCAACGCAGCTCGCGCCGAAAGAAGAGCGTTATCTCAAGACCGCCGAGGCTGCCGTCAACGAGCGGGTCGATGTCGAAGCGAAGCTGGCGCTGGTGGCGGTCACGGTGGCGAACGCGCCCGCGGGCGCGACGCTCAAGGTCGGCGGCCGCGCCGTGCCGCCCCAGGAGTGGAACACCCCATCGATCGTGCTACCGGGCTCCGTCGACGTCGTCTTGACCGACAGCCGCGGCGCGGAGATCGCGCGGCGCACGGTCACCGCGGCGACGGGGCAAACGACGCCCGTGTCTCTCGATGGGGCGACGGCATCGCCGCCGCCAACGCCCCCGGAGAAGGCGGCGGCCGACGTTCCCGAGGAAGACCACTCCGGCTCGGGCGGCGCTGCCGCTGCCGAGGAGCTTCCGTCGTCGCCACCGCCCGAGCCGACCTCCGATCCGAGGAGGATGCGGCCTTTTGCTTATCTCACGGGAGGAATCGGGGTGGCGGGACTGGCGTCGTTCACTGTGTTCGGCCTGCTGTCGAACGCAACGTACAGCGATCTGCAGAAAATTTGCCCCCGCGGCTGTCCTCCCGACAAGCACGGCGAAATCGATAGCGGCATCACCCAACAGACCATCGCCAACGTCAGTCTGGCGGTCGGTCTCGTCGGGCTTGCGACCGGCACCACGCTTTTCTTTCTGAGCCTCCCTGCTCCCTCGTCGGGCACTCGGGCGGCGCTCGTCGTCGCGCCCACCTACCAGGGCGCATATCTTGGCATTCGAGGCTCGCTGTGAAATCGCTTCGCGTCGCTGCTGCGCTCGCCGTCTGGGCGGTCCTCTTCGCGGGTTGCACGAACGATTTCAGCGTCTTCGAGCAAGCGCCCCCCAGCGGCGACGACGGCGGTGGGCCGTCCGAGGACGCGACGGTGCCCGAGTCGAGCACGGGCGAAGCGGCCACAGCGGACGCCGAGGACGGGGGCTCGGCGAGCGACGCCGCGCCCGACGCGGCTGCGCCCGACGCCGCAGAAGACTCGCCGCGCGACGGCAGGGAGGACCAGACGCTGACGGATGGTCCGGGTGTCGGTGATGCTCCGAGCGACACCACGGTCGATTCTCCGAAAGACGCCCCCGCCGACACTCACGGGGACTCCCCCGCGGACTCGCCGGTCGACTCGCCGGTCGACGCCCGACCGGACGCTCTGGCGGATGCGAGCGCCGATGCTCCGCTCGATTCGCCCGTCGATGCCCCGGCCGACGCACCCGCCGATGCCCCGGAGGACGCGCCGGGCGATGCTCCTCCCGACGTGTCCACGTGCGGTGGTCCTGGTCAGACGTGCTGCGCGGGTGCTTCCCCGTGCGCCGCGAACGGATGCTGCGATCCCCTGAACAACACATGCGCGACCAGCGGCACCGCCTGCGCCGCGGCCGGCAGCGTTTGCGCGGCGGGCGTTTGCCAGGCGTGCGGTGCCTCCGGGTTCGCGTGTTGCGCCAGCAACACGTGCAACGGCGGCGGATGTTGCGACACCGACCGATGCGTCGCCCGAGGGGCCGTGTGCGCAAGCGGGCAGGCTTGCTTCGGCGGCAGCTGCGGAGGCTGCGGCGCGCTAGGCGAGCCTTGCTGCGCGGGCAACACGTGCAACGCGGGTCAGGCGTGCGTCGGCGGTACGTGCGCGGTGTGCGGCGCCGCGGGCCGCGTGTGCTGCGCGGGCAACACGTGCACGGGCTCCTGCTGCGACACCGTGAATGGGATGTGCATCGCCGGGGCGTGCGCGACGTGCGGTGGCACCGGCGAAGCGTGTTGTCCGCCGAACCGCACGTGCGGCCCGGGGTTGACGTGCCCAGCGCGAATGGGGATGGCCCCGCGGATCTGCCAGTAGGTTCGCGCTCCCGCCGGGGTGGGGAGGCGGCGGGCCTGTCGTCGACGGTACGGCACCCGGTTTGAGGGCTCGCCCCCACAGCATCGGGTGCCGCGCCCTCCAATGAGCACGCCGCGCAACTCCTCAATTCCACAAAACAACATCGTTTTCCGTGATGGCCCGCCTCGTGCTGATGGGACTCCTCGGATGCCTCGTCACCTCTGGGAGCCGCCAATGAAACGCCGACCCAACGCCGTCACCTTCTTCGGGCTCGCGGGCACCCTCGCACTTCTGGGGGCCTGCGAAAAATCCGCCCCCGAGAGCGCCGGCTCCGATCTGGGCACCAGCGTGCAGGCGCTGCTCTTCATCAAGCGGCAGACGACCACGACCCAGAACGGCGCCGTGACCGTCGACGTCGCGGGCGGAAACGGACAAGTGCTCGACTACCAGCGCTACGTCCCGGGCGGCAGCTTGAACCTACTGTCCCCCCCGCGCGCCGACGGCGCAGTGACCAACCTCACCGGCGACTTTCCGACCGCCGACTTCAACGGCGCCGACGTGTCGTTCGACGCGAAGCAGGCGGTCTTCTCGATGAAGCGAGACGACGCAGACAGCTACCACATCTACACGGTGAGCCTCACGCCGGGGGCGGACGGCAAGTTCGAAATGCACCAGAAGACGGCGGGGCCCTGGGACGACGTGAGCCCGATCTTCCTACCGAATGGCCAAATCGCGTTCGTGACCAACGAGATGTACACCGCGATGGGAACGCGCGCCGACGAGTACGAGCACGCACGCGAGGCGCTGCAGCTCGCGACCATCAGCGTCGACGGCGGGGACGCCGACCGGCACCTCTTCGCGCAAAACCTCTCGCACACGGTGACTCCGTTCCTCCGCTACGACGGCAAGATCGGCTTCTCGCAATGGGAGCACTTCGGGCCGGTGAACGACGTCAAGCTCCGCGTGGTCAACCCCGACGGAACGCAGCAGCTCGCCATCGCGGGGCAGCACGCCAACCAGCAAGGGGACGGCAAACCGGGCGACGCGCTCTTCACGGTCCGAGAGCTATCGCCGAACGTGATGGTCGGAATCGTGACCGCGCGTGATCGAACGATCCACGCGGGGGCGCTGGTGAAGATCGACGCGAGAAACCAGAACGACCCCACTTGCCTCGACGCGAAGGCCTACGCCAGCGGCGCGGTGATCGGCCATGCGTGCCTCGACGAAGAGAACGTGCACTACGAGGTGCTCACCCCCGATGTACCGACCGGGAGCGACCCGTCGCCCGCGGGGCGCTACCGCGAGCCGAGCTTGCTGCCCGACGGGCGGATTCTCGTCTCGTGGGCCGGCGGCTCGGTCAACGACCTGAACGAGCAGTCGCTGACGCCGCCCGACTTCGGCATCTACATCTACGACCCGAGCACCAAGCAAAATCAGCTCGTGTACAACGACCGGGCGACCTGGGACGTGAACGCCCTCGCGGTGACGACGCGCGCCGAGCCGCCGGCGATTCCCGTCACGCAGCGAACGGCCGACTCGACGCTCCCGGCGCACATCGGGTCGGTCGACGTCTCGCAGACGAGCTTGAACGAGACCGTCGACGGCGCGGAGTTCAGCAGCGCGTCGCTCGGGTCCGCCCTCAAGCAAGGTGCGGTGGCAGTGAGGGTGATCGAAGGTTTCTCGAGCGAGGCGGCCAAAGGCGTGACCATGTTCGGGCTGACGATGTTCGAGGGGGCGGCCGTTCTCGGCGAAGCCCCGGTCTTCGCCGATGGAAGCTGGCTCGCGGACATTCCGTCGTACCTGCCGGTCCACCTCCAGCCGATCGACCAATATGGCCTGGCAATCCGCAACCAGCAGCTGTGGATCCAAGGCATGCCCGACGAAGATCGGCGCTGCGTCGGATGCCACGAGTCGCGCACGGGGCAAGGCGTGCCGGTCTTGGGTCAGAACCCGACGGTCGCCGAGCAGCACGGCGCGCAGCCGTTCACCCAGGCAATCGCCGATCGCGCCGAGTACCCGTGGGACAAGAAAGTCCAGCCGATCCTCAACGCGAAGTGCGTCATGTGCCACGGTCTCACTTCGGCCACGAACCACCCGTACTACATCACGCGCACCGATCCGGTGACGGGCAACCAGACCACTTACCAGATCCCGAGCCTGGACCTGACCGACACCCCCGTCACCGTGTACTACGACCGCAACGTCGCCTCGTGGCCGGCCTCGTATGTGTCGATCTTCTACCCGGCCGCGCTCGAGATGGGCAAAGTGACCGTCACGGGGACGGTGCCGCCCAAGTGGGGCATCCCCGGCAGCGCGCGCGCCTCGGCGCTCACGCAGAAGCTGAATCTCAACGGCGCCGACGGGACTACGGCATGGCCGGTCGCTTCGCACCCGCTGCACCCCGAAGACCAGGGGGTGACATTGACGGACGACGAGCGCAAGACGATCGCCGTGTATCCGATGGATCTCGGAGGGCAGTTCTATGCGCGCCAAAACACCGGCTTCGTCCCGTATACGGCCGGCGACCCCGTGACCCCGACCCACTGAGGCAGAGGAGACGACCATCATGCGACAACGCACCTTGTTCAAGCTCGCGATGGGCGGCTTTCTCGCCTTCGCTGCGACGTTCTCCGCGGGCGACGCCCGCAGCGGCGGCGCTCCGCGCCAGGTGACCCCGATCTCCACGGGCCACGGGTTCGCCTCGGTCTACGGCGATCTACCTGCGGACCAGGCCGAGGCCCTTTCGACTTCGGACCACATCAAGAGCGCCGCCGCGAGCGGCGCGCCGACGCTCGTCTGGGAAGCGCTCGAGCATGGCGAGAAAGTGGAGTGCCTCGACTGCATCTCCGCCGTGGCGCCGCTCCTTTACGACACGAACGCCAAGAATCGCGAGATCGCCGCTTGGTGGCTGCGGCGGCGCATCTTCGGCGTGTTCGGGCCGGGCGAGGTGTACCAGCAGACCGTCCAGGTGCTGGCGAGCGATTCGGACCCGACGCGTCGCGCGTACGCCGCGTACGCCCTCGGCGAATTCTTCGCCTCCCCGGGGATCGCTGCGTGTGCGCAGGCGCTGACGACCGACGGCGATCCGCGCGTTCGCGCGGCGGCTGCCAGCGCGCTCGGACGCCTGAATGACGACGGAGGCGGCGCTCTCGGAATGGCGCTTGGCGACTCCGATGCGAGCGTCAAGATCGCGGCCCTCCGCGCCGCGGCACGCATCAACACGTTCTCCGGCCTCTCGACGGTGGCCGGCCTCACGATGGATGCGAACGTCACCGTTCGCCGTAGCGCGGTCCAAGTCCTCGACGGGCTGGCCGCGAAAGACGCCGTCATGGTGGTTGCTGTGGTGGCAGAGAAGGATAGCGACCCAGGTGTGCGCGCGGCGGCGTGCCACGCGCTGGGCACGTTCGGCGACGCGAGCGTGATATCGATCCTGCAGAACCTCGCCAAGAACGACGCCGACGGCTTCGTTCGGGACCAGGCACAGATCGCGCTGCGAAGGCTGTAGTCTCTCGTTACCATCGAGTCCATGCGCGGAGCGAGCTTCGTTGCCGGGGTGAGTCTCGCCGTCGTCACGGCATGCGCGTTCGGTGCGTGCACGACGAAGGAGCCGCAGCCGTCGACCTATTTCGACCGGACGATCGCGCTCGTCCTCGAGTCGTCGTGCGTCCGAACGAACACGGGCGCCGGCTGCCATGTCGCCGACGCCAAGGGCAATGCGTTCGGGAATCTCGACTTGACGACGTTCGCCGGCGTCGACCGGCGGCGCGATTTGCTCCTCGATTACGGGCCCTACTTGCAGCCGTCGCTGCTCGTGAAGAACGTCCCCGCTTACACGGTGCCACTCGAGCTCTGGGACGGAACGCAGATCCCTGTCAAAACGGACATCAAGCACACGGGCCTGACCATCTTCGACCCCACCGCGAGCGCGTTCTTGGCGTTGCGCAGGTGGATCGAGAACGGCGCCACCGAAGACAACACAGGCGTGGCTCCCGTCAACATTCCGCGGGCGCCGTGCGTCGACTTGGTCCCGAGCGCTCCCGGCTTCGACCCGAGCACCGATCCGACGACCCCGGACTTCGCCACGTTTCAGACCGTCGCCGAGCCGGTGCTGGAGACGTGCGCCGCGGGCAATTGCCACGGGTCGACGGTCAACGTCCTTTACCTCACCTGCGGGCACGGGCCGGAGCAAGTGCGTTGGAACTACTTCGCGGCGGCCGACTTCGTCTCGGCGACGCCGGCACACAGCGAGATCGTACGTCGTCCGCTCGCGACGTCGCAGGGAGGGAGTTACCACGAAGGCGGTCCGCTCTTCGCTTCGGTCAAGGACCCCAGCTATCAGGCGCTCGTCACTTGGGCGAAAGCGTGGGTGCAGGCGTGGTCGGCGGCCCAGGGCCCCCCGCAGCCTCCGCAATGGCAGAACCTCGACCCTGCGTTCGTGTTCTTCGCGGAAAAGGTGCAGCCGGTCCTCGTCAAAAAGGGCTGCATGATGGCCCAGTGCCACTCTGCGGCGATGTTTCACGACTATCGCCTGCGCGGCGGCTCGGCCGGCAGCTTCTCGCTCGCCGCGACGCGCAAGAACTACGTGCTCTCGGTCGCACAGATGTCGTTCGAGAGCGATGACGTCAATGCGAGTCGTCTCGTTCGAAAGAACCTCTATCGTCCCGAGGTCTTTCCCGGCTCGAACGGAATCGCGCATCGCGGCGGCGCGCTCTTCGAGGATTTCGGCGGTGGCCACGCGGGGGGTCAACTGGCCAGCGGCGCGGTCTGCGACCAGGCGACCTACGATTACGACGGCGGGAGTCTCGATGCGATCCCCGCCTATTGCATCGTCCGCGAATGGCACAGGCGCGAGCGGGCGGGGCGCAACCTCGCTCCCGCGTCGGCGATCGTCTACGTCAAGCGACCGCCGCCGGCGGGCCCCGATCGCCCACAAGACTTCGACGTGTTCGCCGGCGGGGCCAGCCTGCACCGCGCTGTGATCGCACCCGCGGCCACGGGCGACCTCACGGTCGGCGCCGACCAGGCCATCGATGTCACGGCCTGCGGGCTGGGCTCCGGACCGGATGTCCGGCGGCCGGCGGTCTCTTGGGACGCCAAGACGATCGCGTTTGCGGCGAGGCCGACGGCCGACGTCCCCCTCGCCATTTACACGATGAACGCCGATGGCACGGGCTGCGCTAAGCAGCCCGACATCGCCAACCACGCCGCGACGGCCAATGGCTTGCTCGAGCACGACTTCGACCCGGCGTTCAGTCCGCCGGGGCCGGACGGCGTCGAGCGAATCGTCTTCGCCTCCACCCGCGGCAACGTCGCGGGAGGGCCCTTCGACTATACGGGCCCGCAGGTCACGCCCGAAGACCTGAGCAAACCGAACGCGAACCTGTACGTCCTCGACGGCCCGGGCACTGTGCCGAGGCAGCTCACGTGGCAGCTCAACATGGAGCGGCTGCCGAGCTTCATGCAAGACGGGCGAATCGTCTTTACCGCCGAAAAGCGCGAGAAGGACTTCTACCAGCTCGCCCTTCGCCGGCAGAACCTCGATGGCGCGGACTACCATCCGCTTTACGCGCAGCGCGCCAGCATCGGCTACTCCCAGGCTACGTACGTCGCCGAGCTCTCGCACAAGGACTTCGCGACCATCTTCAGCAACCAGGACGCGCAGCACGGTGCGGGCGCGCTCGCCGTCTTCAATCGCTCGATCGGCATCGACTTCGGGAGCACCGCCGCCGCGGACTATCCGGTTGATCCGACGGTCATCGACCCCAGCGCCCCATCGTCGCCCGAGCAGAACTTCTTTTTGCACTCGCTCCGTGTAATCGCCAAAGACGGGTCGTACACGAGTCCCGCTGCGCTCCCGGACGGCAAAGTGTTGGTCAGCTTCGGCGCGGGCGACCCGGCGACCTTCGGCGGAGATTACGACCTTTACGTCCTCGATCCGTCGACAGGCAACAAGACGAAGCTGCTCGGCGACACCGGCACAGCCGAGGTCGAGGCGGTCGCCGTGTATCCGCGGGTCGCCAAGGGGGTGTTCGCATCCACCCCGGACGAGCCGAACGGTCACACCGAGATTCGGTCCGGCGAGCCGAACGCCGATGTCACAGTGCTCGACATGCCTGTGCTGGCGTCTCTCCTCTTCCAGAACACGCCCACCGGACGAGTCGTCGAGCGCGACCTCAAGAGCTTCGACGTCTACGAGGATCTGCCGCCCGACATTTCGGCGTCTCCCGACTGCAGCGCCAACACAGTCCATGACGCGTACGGACAGGTCTGCGTTCGGCGGCGCCTGCTCGGAACTGTACCGGTGCTCGCCGACGGCTCGGCCCACTTCAGGGTCCCCGGAGGCCTGCCCATCGTGCTGCACCTTGCCGACGACGTCGACTCGGCGCGCATGCACCTTCCGCGCTGGCAACGCGAAGCGATGTCCTTCTCGCCGGGCGAATACACGCACCAATCTTTCCCGGGTGTCTTCTTCAACAATATTTGTGGCGGGTGTCATGGACCAGTCAGCGGGCGACCCATCGACGCGTCGCTCCGTCCTGACTTTTTGACCCAGGCGTCGCAGGTGATTGCCATCGACCAGGCCCCGACCGACCTCACAAGGCCGCCGGCAAGCCGCGGCGGCATCATCGGGGCGCCCTCGTCGCCGTAAGACGCGCGAAGGACCCCGGCCGCAACGGAGATCACGGCCGTACCGCACGGGCTGTCCAGTTCGCGCTTGGAAGCCTATCCGGTGGCGCGCACGACGGCGGCGGCTATCGATCGTCGCCTTTTGCTGGCTAGGCGCAGCACCGGTGTACCGGTGTGACGTGCGGTCACGTAGCCCCCCGAGGCGTGGCACTTGGGCGATGCGCAGCTGTGGAAATGCGGGCGCAAAACTCGAGTGCCCGCCGTCGCCTGTCGGGCACGCTTCTCGCTAAATCCGCATTGCATCACGGAGAACTGAGTCGCCATCGCGACCTTCGGGCGATGGGCGTTGCACCAAGGGGATGAGCCGCCATGAAACACACAGCCGTCGTCGTAGGTCCTGTCCTCGCCGTGTTCCTCGTCGGAGCATGCGCGCAAAACGCGAAGCCGCCCAATACGGCGCAGCAGTCCGCGGACCAAGCCGAGAAAGCATCTCAGAAAGCCCAGAAAGACGCCGAACAAGCGCGGCAAGACGAGCTCGCCGCCCAGAAGAAGCACGACGACGCGCAGAGCGAGCTGCAGCGCAAAGAGGCCCAGGAGCGCCAAGCGGAGCAGCACGCCCAGCAGGCGTCGCATCAAGCGGGGTATGCGGAGCAGCAGGCGGGCGCAGCCGTACCGCGCACGGGCGCCACCGAGGCGCAAGCGGGGACTGGGGGGCATCCGGGCGCCGCGGGTCAAGCGGGCCAAACGAAGGCCGAAACGGTCGTCGTCGCCGTCGGGTGGCTCTTCCCGACCAACGGCGCCGAGTTGTCCGCTGATGCCAAGTCGAAGCTCGGCCAGCTGGCTGCCGCGTTACGCGCGAACCCCGGCCACGAAGTCATCGCGACGGGGTACACGGACGACAGGGGGGACGCCGCCTACAACAAGACTCTGTCGCAACGGCGCGCACAGGCGGTCAGCGACTATCTCGCCAGCCAGGGCGTGCCGAGGGATCGGATCATGACGCGAGGGCTTGGCGAGGCGACTCCGGCCAGCAAGACGGTCGAGGGGCGCGCGATGAATCGACGAGTGGAGATCGTAGTCCAGCCGGCCTCCACTCAGCCCGAACAGCAGAGTCCGTCCGGGCAAGAGAAATGGAAATGAGGAGGCAGCCGATGCTTGCGGGAAATCGTCGACTCGCGGGCGCGGTGACCCGTCCTCCTCGCTTCGCTCTCTTCGGCCGCCTTCGCCGGCGCAGCCACCGCACGCGGAGGCGGTGGTAGCGCTGCGGCTGCCAACCGACGGCGAACGTGCAGAGCGCACGCTCCAGCGTCAGCAGCCATAACGCCAACGTGAACGTGAATCGCAGCGCCAACGTGAACGTCAACCGCGACGTGAACATTCACGGCGGCGGCTATTACGTTGGGTAGTGAACCCACCGCAGTAAAGCGCTATGCAAACGCGATGAGCGCGCCTTTGCTCTCGCCCCCCCGGCCTCGGCCTGTCGAAATCGGCCCGGTCGACGACGGCCGGCTGGTTCCCCCTGGCTGGCTCGACGGCGCTCCGGTCACGCGGGCGCTCATCGCCCTGAACGTCGCGGTCTTCGCCGTTCAGCTCATCGTCACGGGCGGCAAGTCGCTCATGACCCTGCCGTCGTTCGAAGCCCGCGCTTTCGGCGCATGTGACTCGCTCTCCACGATTGGGGAGAACCGATGGGAGACGCTCGTCACCGCCTGCTTCCTCCACGATGGCCTCTTTCACATCGGCTTCAACATGCTCGCCCTCTGGCAAGCCGGCCCCCTTGTCGAGCGAGCCGTGGGCTCGGCCCGGATGGCGCCGATGTATCTCGCAGCGGGCGTGGTGGGCAACGCGGCGTGCGTCGAGTACGCCGTGTTCAGCCGCTCCGCGCAGGTCACGCTCGGCGCGTCCGGCGCGATCTCCGGCCTGCTCGCCGCCGCCTTCGTGGTCGGCTGGCGCGTGCAAGGGTGGCATGGGCCTCTGACCCAAGCGATGGCGCGCTGGCTGGGTCTCGTCTTGGCGTTCGGGCTGGTGGCAAATCGGACGGGCGCCCACGTGGCCAACGGCGCGCACTTGGGGGGCGCGATCGCGGGCGCAGCCATCGCCGCGACGTGGCGGCGGGAATACCGCCATTCCAGCCATGCGACGGCCGCGATCCTCGCACTTTGTACAGCCGTGGTGGTCGGCAGCATCGCCGTCGTCGCGGTGCGCGACCGCACGGACCCCTTCGCAATGATGGGGCTCCAGGAGCGCTTTGAGTTCACCGATGAGGCGCTCCGCGAAGGACGCTGCCGGGAAGCCTACGAAGGTCTTCTCGCCGTGGAACGCCTCCGCGCCCAATTGGCGCCGGTGCAGCTGCGCAACAACGTCCGGTCGGCCTGCGGGCCGGGGCCAGTCCCCTAGAGCTCGAACGGCGGGTTTAACACACCCCCTTCCGCCGCGGTGTTGCGTCGTGGGAAGCTCGCTGCCCCATGCCCTTAGAGCACCGCTTGCATGCGCGATGCGGCTGCCACTCGAGCGCCTCCGCCGAGCACGCCGCCGCCGCAGCGCGACCGTTTGCACTCCCGAGCAGCACGCGCCATTTCGAGCGGGATCGCCCGTTCGCTGTCGATCACGTCGCGCTGGACGTCACGCTCGACGTCGCGGCGAAGAGCATCCGCGCGAATGCGGCGCTGGACGTGCGGCGGATCGACCCCTCCGCCGGCGAGCTGGCACTCGACGCCGTTGGCTTCGAGATCGAGGACGTACGCGTCGATGGCAAATCCGTGTCCACTCGGTACGACGGACGCGTTCTGGCAGTGCCCGTCGACCCGAGCCGCGACCGAGCCAGGGTCACCGTGCGGTACCGCGCGACCCCTCGCCGAGGCCTCTATTTCATCGAGCCCGACGAGCACTACCCGAAAAAGCCGCGGCAGGTGTGGTCGCAATGCCAGGAGGAAGACGCTCGGCATTGGTTTCCGTGTCACGACAGTCCGCACACCAAGATGACGACGGAGCTCGTCGCGCACGTTCCGAACGGCTGGTACGCGTTGTCCAATGGCTCGCTCGTCGCGAGCGACAAGCCGGCATCGGGCGACTTCACGTATGCCTGGAAAATGGACGACCCGCACGCGAGCTACTTGGTGACGCTCGCCGCTGGCGAGTTCGCAGAGCTCGCTGCGTCGGTGAACGTAGCCGGGCGCGACGTGCCGGTGGCGTACCTTGTGCCGAAAGGGCGCGAAGCCGACGGCTGGCGAACGTTTGGTCGCACGCCAGAGATGATCAAACACTTTGGCGACGTGACCGGCGTCCCGTACCCCTGGGCCAAGTACGCGCAGGTCGTCGTCGCCGACTTCATTTTCGGCGGGATGGAGAACACGACGGCAACGACGATGTACGAGCACATCCTGCTCGACGAGCGCGCCGCTATCGACATCAGCTCCGACGATCTCATCGCGCACGAGCTCGCACACCACTGGTTCGGCGACTACGTGACCTGCCGCGCCTGGTACGAAGGGTGGCTCAACGAGGGCTTCGCGACGTTCTTCGAGCAGGTCTGGCGCGAGCACGCCCTCGGCCAAGCCGAATACGAGTACGGCGTGAAGGCGGACCTCGACGCGTATCTGACCGAGGCCCACGGGCGTTACCGGCGTCCAATCGTCTGCCAGGACTACGACGCGCCGCTCGACCTCTTCGACCGACATCTTTACGAGAAAGGGGGCTTGGTCCTGCATGCTCTACGTCTCGAAGTGGGGGGGCCGCTCTTCTGGAGCGGCGTGCGGACGTATCTCGAGAAACATGCCCACGGTGTCGTGGAGACCCGCGATCTGCAGCGCGCGATCGAAGACGCGAGCGGGCGGAGCCTTGGGCGCTTCTTCGAGCAATGGGTCTACCGGCCCGGCCACCCCGAGATCGATGTCGAGATCACCTGGGACAACGGCGTCCTGGGTGTCTCGACGAAGCAAACCCAGGCGACGAGCGACGGCGTTCCCCCCTCCTTCGAGGTGCCTCTCGATCTGGACCTGGGGCACGCCGATGGGTCGGTCGTTCGCTCCACTCTGCGCGTGACCGATAAGCAACAGTCGTTCGCGCTGCTCGCGCCTGCGCGTCCGGCGTTCGTCGTCATCGATCCGACCATGCGGATCGTTGGCGAAGTACGCCCGAAGGTCCCCAACGATCTCCTGCGCGCACAGCTGAAAAATGCGCCCACCGCACGCGGGCGATGGCTCGCCGCGCAGGCACTGGCAAAGACCGACGATCGCCCGACGATTGACGCGCTCGCGAGTGTCCTCTCCGACGAGCGGGAGTTCTGGGGAACGCGGGCGGAGTGTGCGGCGTCCATGGGGAAGATGCGCGCGCGAGAATGCTTCGAAGCGCTCGCGAAAGCCGTGCATACTCCTCATCCCAAGGTGCGGCGTGCCGTCGTCAACGCGCTCGGGGGCTTTCGGACGACCGAAGCGATGGAGGCGATACGCCCGCACGCCCTGCGCGATGACAGCTATCTGGTCGAGAGCGAAGCCGCGCGCGCCCTCGGGCAAACGCGGCAGGCTGCGGCGTTCGATTTGCTGGTCGACTTGCTCGACCGGCCGAGCTGGTTTGACGTGGTGCGCGCGGGCGTGATCGACGGCCTGGCCTCGCTGCGCGACGACCGCGCGGTGCCCCACGTGACCGCCGGCATGCGCTACGGTCATCCGGCGCGCGTGCGGCGCGCGGCGGCCATCGCGCTACCGAAGCTCGCGAGCGACCGCAAGACTCGGGAGACAATCGAACAGGTCCTCGACGATGCCGATCCCCTCCTTCGGATCGACGCCGTGCGGGCGCTCGGCGACCTTGGCGACGCGAAGGCCCGGCCGGCGCTTCGCGATCGGCTCGATACGGACTCGGACCCGCGCGTTCGGCGGCGCATCCGCGAAGTGATGCGCGACCTCACGGAGCCAAAGCGCGCGACCGAGGCGCTTCGCGAGGAGCTAGAGAAGTTGCAAGGCGAGCATAGTGAGCTCAAGGCGCGCTTGGCCAAGATCGAGGCGCGCGTGGCGGGAGAGGGCGATCCATTGGGCAAGAGCGTGGCCCCCGCCGGGGTCAAGACACAGCAAACGAAAAGGAAAACCCAGAAGGGACGGAAGGCGTGAGCGAGTCCTTCCCCATAAGGGTCGAGCAGCGGGGAGCGGTGGCCGTCTGGACCATCGACCGTGCCGCTCGCAGAAATGCCCTGTCCCGGGCCACCTTGGCGGCGTTCGGCAAGCTCGCTCGCGAAGCGCAGAGCAACGCGTCGATACGCGCGATCATCGTGACCGGAGCGGGCGACGTGGCGTTCTGTGCGGGAGCTGACCTGAAGGAGCGGCAGACCATGGACGAAAACGCCGTGCGCGAACAGATCGAGCTCTATCGAAGCGAGCTTCGGCCTCTCGATCGGTCGCCCAAACCGGTGGTTGCCGCCATCAACGGAGCGGCGCTCGGGGGTGGTCTCGAGCTCGCGCTCACCTGCGATCTGCGCGTCGCCGCGGCGCACGCGCGCCTCGGCTTTCCGGAGACTTCGCTCGGCGTGATTCCCGGCGCCGGGGGAACGCAGCGCTTGCCGCGAATCATCGGCGAAGGTCGCGCGAAAGAGATGATCTTGCTCGGGCGCCAGCTGACCGCGGACGAGGCGCTTGCCTGGGGGCTCGTCCACCGGGTGACCCCCGCGGGCGAGAGTGTGGTCGATGACGCGCTCGAATGGATCCGACCCATCGCGGCCGGATCGCCGATCGCGCAGGCCGCCGCCCTGGAGGCCGTCGACCGGGCCCTGGACGTAAGCCTCGACGTCGGGCTCGAGCTCGAGAAAGTCAGCTACGACAAAACGCTCGTCAGCGAAGACCGACGCGAGGCTCTCGCCGCGTTTGCCGAGAAGCGGGCGCCGCGGTTCCAGGGGAGATGACTCGTGCGCGCTGCCATTCTCGTGCTGTTCGCTGTCTCTTGCGGTGGCGCGAAGCCAGCCGAGACCGCGCCGTCCAACGCGACCTCGACCGCGCTGTCGAACGGGCCCTCGACTCCGCCACCGCCCTCGCCGCCGGTCGCTGCCCCGACCCCCACGGGCGGCATCGTCATCGTCGGCGACATTGCCGCCGCCAAGAAGTTCGACCCGAGGCGCACGCTCGACACGAGCGCTCCGTCGCTCTTGGATTGCTACAACAAGGTGCGCGCCACCCAGCCGGCGCTCTCGGGAAAGCTGACGCTCGTCATCGCAATCAACGAGTCCGGCACGGTCCTCAAGGTGGACCCGCAGCCAGGCGGTTCGGCGAACGTTCCCGAGCTCGTGGCCTGCATCGAAAGCGTGCTCAAGGAGACCCCGTTTCCGAGGCCCGGCGGAATGGCCACCGTGATCGCGCCGCTGCTATTTCGACCATAGCTCAGCCCACACGAAGCTCGCCCGAGCAGCGCGTCGCGGTGTCAAGCGCGGCGCGGCCGTGATAATTCACACCCATGTCGCTCGATCAAAAGCTCAAAGACACACTCGCTCGTGTCGAGAAGGGTGGGGCGGCGAAGTACCACCAAAAGGGCGCCGAGCAGGGCAAGCTCTTCGTGCGCGAGCGAATCGCGCGTCTGGCCGATTCGGGCAGCTTCATCGAGGACGCGGAGCTCACCAACCAGGTCGACGCCGAGTTGCCCGCCGACGGGGTCGTCACCGGAACCGCGACCATCGACAGTCGTCCGGTCGCGATCATGGCGAACGACTCCACGGTGAAGGCCGGCTCCTGGGGGCGGCGCACGGTCGAAAAGATTCTGCGCATCCAGGAGACGGCAGCGCGCCTCCGGGTGCCCATGCTGTACCTCGTCGACAGCGCGGGCGCGCGGATCACCGACCAGATCGAGATGTTCCCTGGCCGGCGCGGCGCTGGACGCATCTTCTACAACCAGGTTCAAATGAGTGGGCAGGTACCTCAACTGTGCCTGCTCTTCGGTCCCAGTGCAGCCGGCGGTGCGTACATCCCGGCGTTCTGCGACGTCGTCGTGATGGTCGACGGAAACGCGAGCATGTATCTGGGCTCCCCGCGCATGGCCGAGATGGTCATCGGCGAAAAAGTGACGCTCGAAGAGATGGGCGGCGCGAAGATGCACTGCAGCGTCAGCGGGTGCGGCGACGTGCTCTGCAAGAGCGAGGACGAGGCCATCGCGTTCGGCAAGAAGTACCTCGCGTACATGCCCCAGTCATTCGAGAGTACCCCCCTGCGGACCCGGGGGCTGCCACCGAAGTCGAGCGGCAAGCGCCTGGAGGACCTCATCCCCGCCGACGAGAACAGGGCGTTCGACATGATGGCCGTGGTCGGCGAGATCGTCGACGAAGGGTCGTGGCTCGAGATGAAGACGCTCTTCGCGCGCGAAGTCCTGACGGGCTTTGCGCGGATCGACGGGCGCGCCGTAGGGATCGTCGCAAACCAACCGAAGTGGCTTGGTGGGGTGCTGTTCGTGGACAGCGCCGACAAAGCTGCGCGCTTCATCTGGCTTTGCGACGCGTTCAATCTCCCGTTGATCTTCTTGGCCGACGTGCCAGGGTTCATGATCGGCACCAAAGTCGAGCGCCAGGGGATCATCCGAGCCGGTGCCAAAATGGTCGCCGCAGTCAGCGAAGCGACCGTGCCCAAGATCAGTGTGATCGTTCGGAAGGCGTACGGGGCCGGCCTCTATGCGATGTGCGGGCCCGCCTTCGAACCCGATGCGTGCCTAGCGCTTCCCACCGCGTCGATCGCCGTTATGGGGCCGCAAGCCGCCGTCAACGCCGTCTATTACAACAAGATCCAAGAGCTCACCCCCGGCCCGGAGCGCGATGAGTACGTAGCGCGGCTCCGCAACGAGTATCGCGCCGACATCGACGTCATGAAGCTCGCAAGCGAAATGGTCATCGACGCCGTCGTTCCCGGCGATCGACTTCGAAGCGAGATCGGCGCACGCCTAGAGCGCTGCGCCACGAAGCGTGACGTGCGCCCGGCGAAGAAGCACATGGTGGCGCCGGTCTGATCCCTTTCGTACCTTGTCTTTGCGATGGCCAACGAGACAGAGATCGTCGGGGCGACGATCGCCGGCAAGTACCGCGTTCGGAAGGTCGTCGGCAGCGGCTCGATGGGGGTCGTATGCGAGGCCGAGCACCTGGAGATCGGCAAGCGGGTGGCGATCAAGCTGATCGACGCGTCGCTCGCCGGCATGACCGACATCGCGATGCGCTTTCGGCAGGAGGCGCGCGCGACCAGCCTTGTCGAGAGCCACCACATCGTACAGGTCTTCGACGTCGGGACCGACGAGCGGCTGGGCTTGTACCTGGTCATGGAATACCTCACGGGCGAGGATCTCGCGAACGTGCTCGCGCGCGACAAGCAGCTGCCGGTGGACACCGCCGTGCGCGTCGCCGTGCAGGTGGCGCGCGGGCTCGCCAAAGCGCACGAGGCGGGCGTCGTGCACCGCGATCTCAAGCCCGCGAACATCTTCCTCTGCACCAGCGAAGACGACCAGCCGCTAGTGAAGATCTTGGATTTCGGCATCTCCAAAGTCGTTGACGCGTCGCGCGGCAGTTCGGGCGCAGGGCTGAAGCTCACGCGCGACGGCATGGTGCTCGGCACGCCGCAGTACATGTCGCCGGAGCAGGCGCAGGGCCTGTCGGTCGACGAGCGGACCGACGTGTGGGCCCTCGGTCTCGTGCTGTACGAAATGCTGGCGGGGAGGCCGGCGTATCCGGAGCTCCCCTCGTACGAGCAGTTCATCATCCACCTCGTGTCCAACCCGCCCGACCCGCTTTTGCGCGTAGCACCGTGGGTGCCCGAAGAGCTCGCAGACGTCGTGCATGGCGCCCTCGAGCACGAGCTGGCCAAGCGCATTCAGACTTGCGCCGAGCTGGTGAGGCGACTGATTGAAGTGCATCCGATCCACTCCGGACGCATCGTGCGGCGCGGCGAGACCGTGAGCGAGACGACCGACACCTGGAGCGACCCCCGGTCGTTCGACTACGGCTCCACGCCCCGGCGGGGTCAGAGGGTGGATCATCCACCACCGTCGGCGCCGAGCCTAGCCGTCGAGCCCGCATCCCTCGCGTCGTCGGGCGTGCGCGGCGCGACGACGGAGCCGCCCCCTCCCGAGGACTTCCAAGAAGACGCTCCCCAGTTCTTCGACCGCAAGCTGCTGCAAACATTCGACCCGACCCCGTCGGGCCTCTCCAAGGAGATGGCCGTCCAGAGCGCCTCGGCCGGCACGATCCACACGGAGCGACCGCAACGGGGACGTGAGATCGGGCGCCGTTTTCGACGGCGATGGGCAGGCGTCGCCCTGTTCGTCCTGGGGATCGTGGTCGTTGCGGCGCTCGCCTGGCGATAGCGCAGCGTCTCCAGACTCGAGCGCGGTTCGGCACGACATGCGCTCCTCGGGAGGCGGCAGAGCGGGGCGGCCGCGGTGACCAAAGCGCGTATGCTTGCCGGGAATGGTCGGACGCCGGTTCTTCGGTAGCGTCGCCGTCGCGTCGGCGGTGGGCACCGTCGCGCTCTCGTCGGGCGCCCAGCCCCCCGACGGCGCCGCGCTCGTGCGGCTCTTGGGGCCGCACGCGAGAGAGGCGTTCGCCCCTCGAACGGCACCGGGGATGGGTGGACTGGTGCGGCTGCCCAGCGGCGTCGCCGCAGCAGACGTGGGCCTGCGCGAGCTTGCGCCCGGCGTCGGCCGTCTGTGGGGCGAGCCGTCCGCGTTTGCGTCGTTTGCAGCCGCTCATCCGGACCTGCGCGTCGAGGTGTCTCCGCCGCTGCATCTGCTGCTCGATACAGCGGCGGGGTACATCGCAGCGACCGCGGCGAACGCGGCGGGGTACGAAGGCAAGAGCACGCTCATCGGGGTCGCCGATACGGGCATCGATCTCACCCATCCCAACTTTCGAGACGCCAGCGGCGGGACCCGCGTAAATTGGCTGCTCGACCTCTCGGCGCCGGCCATCGGCAAGTACCCGGACCTCGAGCAAAAGTTTGGCGCGACGGACGCCAACGGCAACCTCGTGGGAGCGGTGTGGGCGAAGGCGGACATCGACGCGTTGCTGACCTCCGGGGCCGCGGCGACACTGCCGCAGGACGAGGTCGGACACGGCACGCTCGTCGCCGGATGCGCGGCCGGACAAGATCCTCGCTACCGCGGCGTGGCCCCCCAGGCGGGGCTCCTCATCGCGCGCATCACCGATCCGGGGAGCGACTCGATCGGCAACGACGCGCTGCTTCGGGGCGTGGCGTTCCTCTTCGACCGGGCCGACTCGATGAACGAGCCGGTCGTCGTCAACCTCTCCATCGGCACCGACTTCGGTCCACACGATGGCTCCCTCGCCTGGGAGCAAACCCTCGCCGGGTACGTCGGCCCCGCCAGCCCGGGGCATGCGCTGGTCGTAGCGGCCGGCAACAGCGGCTCCATCGTCGAGACGCCCATTCACCAGAACGTGCACGTTGCGCGCGGCTCGACGATGCGCGTCCCGCTGACGACCCTCGGCGCGTCCCAAAGCGGGGGCGTGCAGGTGTGGGTGACGATGCATCCGGGCTCCGAATTGCGCGTCGGGCTCGACGCCCCGGGTGGCACGTGGATCGCGCCGGTGGGCAACGGCAGCTCGGCGGGCAAGAACACGAAAGACTTCAACGCGGCAGTGTACAACGGCAGCGAAGCCAGCAACGGACAGGTGCCGCCGCAGTCGCAGGGGGCCGTCGTCGTTTGGCAGGGCGTATGGCCGGCGGGGACGTACTACGTCACGCTCTCGGGCTTGGGCACAGCCGACCTCTACGTGCAGGGAACCGGCGACGCTTCCGATCCGGGCGCCGTCGGTTTCTTGGACGGCGTGAGGGAGGGCACCATCAACCTGCCGGCGACCCATCCAGCGATCATCGCCGTCGGATGCACGATCAACAAACCGTCGTGGCACAGCCGCGACGGCTCCTCCATCGGTCTGGAAGCTCCCGTGCTCGACCACGCCGGCGGCCAGCCGGACCCGACCGCGATGCCCCGCGATCCGGTCGGCGGCGAGCCGTGCTGGTTCTCCAGCGCCGGCCCCACGGTGACCGGCGTGCCAAAACCGGAGATCATGGCGCCCGGTGCGGCGATCATCGGCCCCCTGTCGCAGCAAGCGCTTCCGCCCTCGGCGGCAAGTGTGTTCACGACCGATTGCCCAGTTACGCCCGCGGGACCCACCGACCGCTGCCAGGAGATCGACGCGACCCACGGCGTGTCGGCCGGCACGTCGTTCTCGGCACCGCTGGTAGCCGGCGCCGTGGCACTTCTCTTCGAGCGCGACGCAACGCTGACCCAAGACGAAGTGGTCGCGGCGCTGCAAGGAGGTGCCCACCCGCTGCGTGGGGCGGCCACGTTCGACGACCAAGCCGGCGCGGGAGAGCTCGACGTCGAAGGCGCGCTGGCCGCAGTGGATCGGCTGCGCGACCCGCAGCTCGCGCTCCCCGCGCGATCGCAGAGCTGGATGACGCTCGGGGCCGACGTCTACCTGGCGGACGGCTCGACGCCGATCGCGGCGGTGATCGAGCTGCGGACGGCGCCCGGGCCGAGCGGCGGGCCGGCACCAGCGGACGGATTCGGGCCTTCGCGACTGGCAGCCTACGCTCTCGTCGACGGGTCTTTCCATGGATCGCTGCCCGTGCAGCGTCTCGGTCCGGGCATATGGCTGGCGACCGCCGAGCTGCCCGCCGGCCTCGGCGGGTCGACGCTCACCATCGGGGCGACGTTCGACGGAGCCGACGTCGTGGAACCCAAGTCGGTGCCGATCGCCACGGACGTCTGGGCCGCGGACTATCCCCCGAGCGTCAGGGGAGGGTGCGCGATCGGCGCGGCCCGGGACAGCGGGCGCGCCGGCGCGTTCGCCATCATCGCCGCGATCGCAATCCTCGTCGCGCGAGCGCGTTTTGTCTCGCCGCCGCGCACACGCCCGTGGCATCGTGCCCTGCAAGCGAGTGCGCAAAGCGAGAAGGCGGCACAAGGCGACCTTCGTCGGGATGGGTGTCATGGGTCTGCGGCACTTGCGGGTGTTCGCTGCGCTCCCGGAGCGCTTCGAGATCGCTGGCGCGTACGACCTGCGGACAGACGCGCCGGTGCCCGCGTTTGCCCCGCCGCTGCGCAGCGAGGAAGAGGCGATCGCGCGTGCGGACGTGGTGATCGTCGCGACGCCGATCGGGGCGCATGCGGCCACAGTCGCCCGCGCGCTCGCGGCCGGCAGGCACGTGCTCGTCGAAAAGCCTCTTTGCGCGACGGCGGCCGAGGCGAACGGGCTCGTGGCCCTCTCGGGGCGCGGGGGGGCGCAATTGTTCGTCGGGCACTCGGAGCGGTTCAACCCCGCGATTCGCGCGCTCGCGCGCCTCGGGGTCCGCGACGAGACGTTGTTGGCCATCGATCTGCGACGCGTCGGGCCGTCCCGCCCGGCGGATGGCGGTGTGCTCGTCAACCTCGGCGTGCACGACTTCGACCTCGCGGCGTATCTGGGGCAAGCCCCGTTGCACCTACGCGCCGCGGTCAGCGGCGGGGCTTGCGGTGGGTCCGGCGAGGATCTCGCTCACGTCCTTTTCACCACTGCCAACGGCTCGGTGGGACACCTCTACGTCGACCGTACGATCCCCGCGAAATGCCGATCGATCACGATCGCAACGCCGCGGTGGCTCTACGAGGGGGACCTGCTCGCCCATCGACTCGTGCGGACCGCGCGCGAGACGAACGCAAAAGCGCACGTGCCCCTGGCGCTCGACGAACCTCTCGCCGCACAGGCGCTTGCCCTCGCCGACGTGCTCGACGGGGGACGTGCGCGCGAAATCGCGACGGGAACCGACGGCGCATACGCGGTGACACTTGCCGAAGACGCAGCGCGAAGTGCGGCGTCGAGCGCCTCGGTGGAGGGGCTTGCGAACGGGTGGCCGCGCCTGCGTCTCTGACGAAAAACTTGGCGCAACGAGCACCCCGCTGGTACCCCGAAGGGCACATGTCCCCGTCGGAGCCGCCGGAGCGCTTCCGCCCCTTGTTGCGCGCGGGGGGCCCCCGTTTCTCCCGCGAAGCGGCCCAGCGGCCAATCTTGGTGTTCGAGAACATCTACAAATCCTATCGGCAGGGGGCGCCGGTGCTTCGCGGGATGAGCCTGGTCATCGAGCGCGGCGAGTTCGTCTTCGTCACGGGGCCCAGCGGGTCGGGCAAGTCGACGCTCCTCCGTCTTTTGTACCGGGCGGAGACGGTCGACGACGGGCGCATCCTCTTTCTCGGCCGCGACGTCGCCCGCCTGCGCGACGACGCCATCCCCTTTCTGCGGCGCAACATCGGCGTCGTCTTTCAAGACTTCAAGCTCGTGCCCTCGTGGACAGTGTACGAGAACGTGGCCGTCGCGCTCGAAGTCCTCGGGCTGCCACAGCGCCTCATCCGCGCGCGTGTGGGCGAGGCCCTTCAGCGCGTCGGTCTGGCTGGGCGGGGGCGAGATACCGCGGCCGTGCTCTCGGGAGGCGAGCAGCAACGCGTGGCCATCGCCCGCGCGATCGTGGGTGAGCCTGCGCTCATCCTCGCCGACGAACCGACCGGCAACCTCGATCCGCAGCTCGCCATCGACATTCTCGGCCTCTTCGAAGAGGTGCACGCGACCGGCACGACCGTCCTCTTTGCGACCCACGACCGCACGCTCCTCGAAGTGCGCCCACGACGAATCGTGGTGCTGGGCGAGGGCAAGGCGCTCGACGTTCGCGAGGGGGTGGCGGTCGACGAGTACGATTACCCATTGCAACATTGAGGACGGGTTGGAGCCATGTTGTCGGACAGCACCGCGCGGAGGGCGAGACAGGGCATGCTTCGCGAGTGGCGCTTGCACTCGCTGAGCGTCTTCTCGCTGGCCGTCGCATTCGTGTGTCTTGGAGCGGCGCTGCTCGTCGTCATCAACCTGCGCGTGGTCGAACGGCGGTGGGCGCACGCCGGGAGGGCGTCGGTCTACTTGAAAGACGGTGCGCGACGCGACGACGTAGATGCGCTCCAAAGCGCGCTCCTGCGGCTCCCGCGAGTGAGCGGGGCGCGATACGTCTCGAGCAGCGACGCCCGTACCGAGTTCGGAGAGCATGAAATCCAGGGGCGGAGCGAGCTCGCAGCGCTGCCCGTCGAGGCGTTCCCGGCGTCGCTCGAGGTCGACGTCGCCCCGGACATGCCGGACGCCGATCTCGCCGAGATCGTTGCCAAGCTGAAGCAGCTACCCGTGGTGGACGATGTCGAGACCTACCAGTCGTGGACCGAGCGGCTCGCTCGGCTCGTTCGCGGAGGGGTGGCCGCCTCGGTGCTGCTCGCGATCGTGGTCTTCGCGGCGGTGCTCGCCGTCGTGGGATCGACGATGCGGCTCGCGCTGCAGAGGCGGCACATCGAGGTCGAGGTGCTTAAGCTCGTCGGCGCGACCGACGGGTTCGTGAAAAAGCCGTTCGTCGTCGAGGGGAGCTTGCAAGGCGCGCTCGGCGCCATAGGGGCGATCGGCCTGCTCGCCGTGCTCTTCGTCCTCGTTCGCGGGCGGCTCGACGCCGAGCTCGCGGCGCTCGTGGGGGTCGACCCGACGTTCTTGCCCTGGTACGTCGCCGTGGGCATGGTTGCGCTAGGCGCGCTCCTGGGCGCGACCGCCGCGCTCGCGAGCTTGCGCAAACTGGTGGCGGTGTGAGCCACGCGGTTCGCCTACTCCTCGGTTCGTTGGTGGTCGTCGGCGTCACCCCCGTGTTCATGGCGGTGGTGCGGGCGGCACCGCAGGCCGGAGAGAGCTCGCAGGCGGATTCGACGTCCGGCCTCGCGGCGCTCGATCGGCGCCTCGCCGATGCGGACGCCCAGTCCGAGCTCGACAAGAACGAGCTCGAGGGCCTGGGAGCGCGGCTCGGCCGGCAGCATGCGCGGGTGATTGCGCGCGGCAAGGCTTTCTACCGGTTGACGAGGGCAGGTCTGCTGCCGGTCGGGGGAGGGTTCGGGGCGCTGGTCACCCACGCGATGCACGTAGAGCGCGCGAGACGAATGCTCGCGGCTGACATCGGAGCGGAGACCCGCTTGCGCGGCGAGGCTGCGGAGCTGGCTCGTGAGCTCGAGCGCATCGCGCGGGATCGCGCGGCCCTCGTGGGACAGCGTGCGGCGATGGACGCGGCGCGTACCGCCTCGCAGGACGAACAGCGGCGGCAACTGGCCTTCGACAAGGCGTTCGAGACATCGACCGGCGCCGGCCCCGGATACGTGCCCGTTTACGGAGGTAGTGCGCTGGCGCCAGACACACCGGCTGGCGGCTTCGCCACGGCACGCGGTCGCATGCTGCTGCCGATCGCGGGTCGCGCGGAAATCAGCCCCGTGCGTCGCGAAGGCAACGAAGGGTCCGGGCTCGAGATACGGGCGGCGGCGGGCACGCCGGTTCGGGCGGTGTTTGCAGGTCGCGTCGCGTTCGCCGATCGATACGGTCCCCTCGGGCGCATCGTCATCCTCGACCACGGGGACCACTACTACACGGTGAGCGGGAACCTGGACGAGATCGATGTCAAGATCGGGCAGGACGTCGCGGCCGGTGAGCGCCTTGGAACGGTCGGAGACGACGGGCGGGGGGCGAGCCTGTACTTCGAAGTGCGTCACGGGTCCCGCACGGTGGCGCCGGAGGCGTGGCTGGGGCTTTAGCCATGGGCGGCTCTCGTGAGCCCCGAACGGTCAGAACGCTGCGCGCACGATGGCACCACCGCCCCCGGCCATGGGCACTGGCGCGACCACGATTCCCGTGTTCGCCGATCCGTGGGGGGCCGTAACGTACAAGACCGCGCCCGTCGCGAGGGCAATCCCGCCGACGAGGAAGGCGACGGTGGACCCCGTGGCGTCGTTCAGCGCGTCTTGGCGGAGGGAAAGGCCGGGACTCGTGCAATGATCGGTCGGGTCGCACGGACCGCTGTTCGATTGATCCCGTTTGGACATGGCGGCGAGCCCGAGCACGCTGCCGACGCCCAGACCGACGACGCCGATGGCACCGACGCCCACCCCGATCCATCGCACGGTCGCGCCTCCGCTCGTCGTCGTTGCCGTGGCTGTGGTCGCGGGTGCGGCCGTGGTCGCGGGTGAGGCCGTCGCGGGTGCGGCCGTGGTCGCGGGTGAGGCCGTGGTCGCGGGTAAGGCCGGCGCTGCCGGCGGGCTCGCGGCCGACGCCGATGCGGTGGTTTCCGTCTCGTCGAGGCTGTCGATGGGAACCGTCGCCGCCTGGTGGTCCGGCCCCACCTGGGCCACCAACGTCCTCGTCTTTCGGCCCGGCGACGAGACAACGACGACGTGCTCCCCGGGGTCCACCGGGACGGCCAGGCCGAGCTCCTCTTGGGCGACGGGAGCTCCATCGCGGAGAATTTGAAGCGCGGTCCGCGGGATGCTCGGAGACACCGCGATGGTGAGCCGGCTCAGCTTCGGCTCGATCGCCTGTGCGCGGGCGCGCGCGACATCGGCGCGCTTGTCGCCCCGTTCGCGCGCGAGTCCTTCGGCGCTGCGAAACTCGGTCCACGCGCTGGCGCTGCGTCCGACGTGTTCGTAGCAATCGGCGAGGTAGAGCGTGACACCGAGACCCGGTACGAGCCGCTTGCTCTCCGCGAACTTCGCGCATGCGTCCGCGTACTGTCCAGCGTCGACGAGCGCCTTGCCCGCGTTGAACATGGCATCGGCACGCGCCAGATCGTCTTTGGATTGTGCGCCGGCTTGCGCCCCCGTCATAGAGACGGTGAGCGCGATCATCGCCGGTACCGTGCGTCGCATCAGTCGCGCCCTCCGAAGGCGGCCGTCCCAGCGGGCTTCGTGCTCGGGGTGGGCTTGGCACGCGGCACCGGACGCACCGTCGCGGTTGTGGCGGCTACGGCCGGCGGCTTTGTCGTGGTGCCCGGCGGAGGGGGCGGCGGCGGCTCGGCCGTCGCCTCGGTGGCGGTCCGCGCTGCGGTTGCCGCGGGTGTCGTCGCCGCGGCGACCGGGGTCATCGCAGCGGAGGGCGGAGAGCTTGGCCCGTCCACGCTCGACCGCGCGCGCGTCGCCACCGCTCCGATCACCGCGGCCCCGACGACGAGAACGGCCGCCCCTCCAATCGCGACCACGCGCGCCCCGCGTCGCGGCGGAGAACGGGTATCGGTATTGCTGAACTCGGCCCTCGTTTGCGCCACTCCCGTAGGCGCGCCTGCCGGCCGCCCGTGGCCACCATCGTGCGGCGGCGGGTCGAGCCCCGCGGACGGCACGCCATCGGTCGCAACCCCCGACAGGCTGGGTGCTCGTGCGCGCGACATTCGCCCGACGCGGTTCGCTGCGACTTGCACGTCCGGGGCGCCAAAGGGGGCCATCGCCAGAGCGAGCGAGCCCACATCCGGGAAACGGTCCCGGGGGTCTTTCTCGAGGCAACGCAAGACGACGGCCTCGAGCCCTACGGACACCGCGGGCTTCAGGCTCCGCAGCGAGGCCGGCGCCTCGGTCATGATGCGCGTGCACACGACGGGCAGCGTCTCTCCGTCGAACGGGGGCCGTCCTGCGAGCATTTCGTAGAGGATGATTCCCATCGACCAGATGTCCGCGCGCCCGTCGACGCTCTTGGACGAGCGCATCTGCTCCGGTGCCATGTAGAGCGGGGATCCCATCAGCGCCTGGGTGCTGGTCATTGCGGCATCTTGCAGCCCGCCCGCGGCCGAGAGCTTCGAGATACCGAAATCGAGCAGCTTGACGCGCACCGAACCGTCGGATCGTCGCGCGAGAAACAGGTTCGCCGGCTTCAGGTCGCGGTGCACGATGCCCGCGGCATGCGCCTCCGCCAGCCCCTCGCATGCCTGCATGGCGTAATCGACGACGACCTCGGTCGGGAGGGCACCGCTCGCGCGCAAGAGCGCCTCGAGGTCTTCGCCCTCGAGGTACTCCATCACCAAGTACGGCGCGCCGTTCTCCAGGGTCCCGAAGTCGGACACCCGCGCGACGTGCTCGCTCTGAACACGCGCCGCCGCGCGGGCCTCCCGCAAGAAGCGGGGCACGGCCTCGGAGGTTTCGTGCAAATACGACGCGTGCATGAACTTGATCGCCACGCGCTGTTCGAGCTGCACGTGGGTCGCCACGACGACCCAGCCCATTCCCCCCTCGCCGAGCAGTCGCTCGACGCGGTACTTGCCCGCGAGGATGGCCCCCTGGGGGAAGGGCATGGACCGCGGTGACGCCGAAGGCCCGCTGCTGGTCATTGGCACATTCCCGGCCCGATCCCCTTGAGACCAAGCCCTCCGTCGATCACGAGGACGCCGCCGCATGACGTGAATCCGAAGCAGCAGTCGGCGACTGTCTCGCAGACCCCCACGCTGCAGCTCGACATGCACGTCCCAGCCGCCGTGCACGACAGGCCGGGGCAGCACGCCTGCCCTCCCGGACAGGCGCCCCCGCCACCGCTGCACCCCCCGCCGTCGGGACCGATTCCGCCGTCCAGCGGTGGTGGGCCGCCTTCCGGGCAACACGGGGCTGGCTGCCCGCAGTTGTCGACGCAGTCGGGGCTGCAACCGCCGACCGGGGTGCAGCACTGGCCGAGATAGCAGACGTCCATCCCGGAACAGAAGCACGGCACCTGGTTGCCGCATTGATCGGGGACCGTCACGTTGCATGCCCCTCCGCACTGGGGGTTCGGCGCGCAACATGACCCGGTGTGGTTGTCGCAGACTCCGCCACCTGTGCACATTCCGCCCGCTCCGCAGTTCACCGGATGGCCGCAGCTGTCCAGCGTCTGGCCGCACAGTCGGTTGCCGCAGGGGTTTGGCTGCGGCGAGCATCCGCAGGTGCCGCTGTTGCACGACACCCCACCGCTGCAACCCCCGCAGTCGATGGTCACTCCGCAGTTGTCTTGCATCATCCCGCAGCGCCCGTTGCACCACGTCGGATCGCTCTTGCACGCGCATTGGTTGGTCGCCATGTTGCAGACCCAGCCCGCTGGACAATCGTTGACGCACTCGCGATCGCCGCCGCAGTTGTCGGGGCCGGGTCCGCAGTGTCCTTGGCACCAGTTGGGATCCGGCGTGCACGAGCGGCCGCTGTCGGCCGACGCGCCGTCTGCCGCGTCTCGGGCGTCGGCCGCGTTCCCAGCGTCCGCGGCGTCGGTCATGTCGCTCGCGTCGCCGCCGCCCCCCTCGGCCGCCGTGCCGGAGTCGATGGCTTCGTCACCGGCGCGGCTCGCGTCAACGTCCGCGCCATTGCCCGTATCCGCACCGTTGCCCGAATCGGCGCCATTGTCCGCGTCCGCACCTTGCGCTCCGTCTGCGCTGCCGCCTCGCGCGACGTCCGAGCGGGTCGTGGCATCGTCCGAACCACCGGACGCATCCGAGCCATCGTCTTTCGGAATGCCTTGATCGATGCCCAGAAGGGACCCACACGCGACCGGCGCCAGAGCACCCGCGATCGCGATCGCGGCGAGCGCGGCTCGTCGGAAAGGTGAGTGGCTTTTCGGCGCCATATCCCCACCGATAACGTATCACCGCTCCTCGGGCTCGAGAGCGAGAACGTCCGCGGTATGACCGATTGCTGTCTCCCTATGTACTCGCTTCCGCGCGCGCGGGTGCCCGCGGCCGCATGGCCGCGTACAGCACCTGGCGACGTGAGAAGACGTCGCATAGTCGCGCGTGGGCCAGCGGCTCGGGCACGTGACGCGCAATCGTGCTTCTGTCTCGATCCGCTCGCCACGTGCGCGCGACCGGTGCACCTGCGAGCACGCCGGCGCCAATCCCAGCGAGGAGCGCCGCTCCGACGAGCGTGGCACCCCCGCCATCCGCAGCGTCGCTCCAGGTGAGCGGGAGCCCGAGGGCGTCGGCCAAGACCTGACGAAAGAGCGCGCTCTTGCCGGCGCCGTTCGCCGCGACCACGCGGCCGAACCGCGCTCCGTTTTCTTCGGCCACCGCGAGGCAGTGCCGAAAGCCGAGCGCGATGCCTTCGAGAAGGGCTCGATAGAGATGTCCTCGCTGGTGGGTGCGATCGATTCCGCTGATGACGCCACGTGCCCGCTCGTCCCAAATCGGAGTGCGCTCTCCCTGGAAGTACGGAAGGATCATCAGGTCGGCGAGCGCGTGGGTATCGACGGCGCTGGCCTCCGTTTCCAGCGTGTCCCACGCCACGCCGGGCGCGCAGGCGCCGCGGAACCATTCGAGCGCGGCGCCGCACAGCGTCCCGCCCAGCGATAGCCAGCGATCGCAGCCTACGTGATGACTGTTGATCAGGCGCGCGTCGAAGCGTGCGGTTTCCATGGGCATCAGCAGATTGCCTGCGGTGCCGAGCATCAAACAGGCTTCTCCTTCGTCGATGACCCCGGCGCCCAGCGCGCTCGCCGCGAAGTCGCCGCCCCCGGCAACGACTGGAGTCCCCTCGCGCAGCCCAGTCGCCGCAGCCGCCGCGCTCGTGACCGCCCCGACGACATCGTGCGCCGCGGCGGTTCGCGGCAGAAGACGCGCCGGTATCCCCACGGCCCTCGCGCCGGCCTCGGACCACGCGCGGGCACGGGCGTCGAACAGAGGCGTGCACAGCATCGCGGTCGACAGATCGCATGTCGCCTCGCCGGTCAAGCGAAGCACGATGAAGGCGTGCGATTGCAAGAAGAGCGCGGCGCGGTCGACGACGTCGCGCTCGTGTGCACGCAGCCACGCGACCTTCGCCCCGAGGTAATACGCGTGCATCCGGTTGCCGCCGATCGCCTCGGCTCCGCCAGGACCGAGCGCCGCATCAATCGCCCGAGCCTCGGCGTGGGCGCGCACGTCGAGCCAGAGGATGGCACGACGGATCGCGCTGCCGTTCGCGTCGATTGGCACGAGCGTCGGCGCCTGACCAGTCACGCCGACCGCGGCCACGTGGGCGAGCCGCGCTTGCAGGCCCACGCGCCCGATGACGGCGCACGCCGCCTTCCACCAGGCCTGCGGGTCTGCTTCGGCCCACCCCGCGGCGGGGGCCTGATAAGGGCACGCCTCGGTGGCCTGCGCGACCACCCCGCCCCGAACGTCGAAGACCGCCGCGCGCACCCCGGTGGTGCCGACGTCGACGCCGAGCAGCGTCGTCTGCGTCATCTCAGCCCCGCACGCGCTGGACGATATCCATCACTTCCCGGTCGGACAAGATGTGCGTCGTGGCCTTGGCCGCGTGGAGAATCGCGGCCACGAGATCGTCGGTCGGCTCGAGGCCGCGCTCGCGCAGCCAGTAGCCGACGTTCGAGGCGCCGCTCATGAACCCGATGCAGATCTCCTGGTGGCGCCCGAACATCCCTGCGGGGACCCCGCTGTAGACGCGGTCGACGAGCCACGCGTCGGACTTCTTCATCGCCTTCACGATCGCGGCTGCGTGCACGCCGGTCGCCGTGCGAAAGGCGTTTCGTCCCACGAGGGGATAGTTCAGCGGAATCTCCCAGCGAACGGCGCGCGCCACCGTCTCGCAGTACTCGACCAGCCGGGTCAGACGGCGACTCTCGGGCAGCTGGCCGAGCAGGCGCAGGTTCAAGAGGAGGAGCTCGATCGGAGTGTTGCCCACTCGCTCGCCGATGCCCAGGGCGGTGCCGTGCACCCGGTCGACCCCGAGTGCGATCGCCCGAAGGCCGTTCTCGAGCGCCAGGCCGCGGTCGTTGTGGCCGTGCCAGTCGACTCCGACCGACGCCCCGGACTGGGCGATCACGCCTTTCGCGAAGCCGATCAGATTTCGTACGCCGTCGGGCGTCGCGTGGCCGACGGTGTCCGACAAGCAGAGGCGCGTCGCGCCGTGCCCGATCGCCGCCTGAAAGAGCGTGCGCAGCACCTCGGGCCGCGACCGCGTGGTATCTTCGGTCACATACGCCACCGGCAAGCCCGCTTTGATCGCGACGTCGATCGCCTCCGCGCTGCGCTTGGCGATCAGAGCGACGTCCCATTGCTCGACGTACTGGCGAATGGGGCTGGAGCCGATGAAGAGGTACGCCTCGAGCGGGATCCCGACGCGCTGGCTGATCTCGACGATGGGCTCGACGTCGGCGACGACCGTCCGGGCGGCGGCGGCAACTTTGATCTTCATCCGGCAGCTGACGACCTCCTTGCATAGGCAAAGCACGTCGTCGAAGGCCCGCTGGCCACTCCCCGGCAGCCCGACGGTGGCGACCTCGAGGCCGAGATCCTCCATCAAGTGCAGGATGCGAATCTTGTCGTCGATCTTGGGATCCTCGACGCTCGGGTTCTGGAGACCGTCACGGAGGGTCTCGTCGACCAGCGCAAAGGCCTGTGGGACCGGCTGCCCTTTGCGCTCGACTTCGTTCCAGTCGAAAATGAGCTCCCCGGCACCATTTGGGTCGGGCAACGCCGTGGACATCGCATCGGAGTATAGACAACACCCGTGGACAAGCTCCAATCGGCCCAGCTGCAAGTGGTTCTGCCCGGCAGCACGTCGAGTTTTCGCCGTCGCGTGATCGCGGCGATGCGAGAGCTGGCGACCGCTCCGGGCGCGTTCGCCTTCTTCGGCAAGGAGGACGCGCGAGCCTACGGCGAGGGGACGCGCATCGTCGACGGAGGCGCAAAGGCGTGGCCCGGGGCGGACGGCGTCCGATTGTCGTCGGCGTTCGGGTTCGCCACGAAGAGCGTCGTCATGTCCCCGCGACGCGTGTACCTGTCGGCCGAGCTCTGGCCCGAGAGCGAACGGGTCAGGCTGCCCTATTTTCGTGTTTGGTCGGCCCCGGAGCAGTTCGTGCATGCGCTCCTCCTGTTCCTCCATGAAGGGGGAGTGCTCTTCGGCCTTGCCGGGCTGGAGCGGCGCGAACAGGACGGTCCGTTCGGCGACGACGACAAGCGCGCGATCGAACGCCTCGCGCCGTTCATCGTCGCCGGTGCACGAGCCCAGCTCCAGTACGACGAGCTCTCGCGCGAAGCAGCGGCGCTCCGGGCGCTCGGCAAGATCTCGGGGGTCGTGTACGTCGTCGATCGCGACAAGAAGCGCATCGTCTGGGCCGCCGACCGCGAGCGAGGCATCGATTGGGAGGAAGACGTCGGGCCTATCGAGGCGCAGCTGATCGACGCCGTTGAGCAGTCGCTGGCTGCGCGCGCCCGCAAAGACGCGTTTCCGACCCCGCCGCGGCTGCCCAGCGGAACGATCGTGTCGGTGGCCAAGATCGACGGCGACCCGGTCTTCGGCGGAGCCCGCTGCGCAGCCGTGCGGGTGGAAGGAACCCAGCGGCCCACCGCGATGGAGGGACTGAGCAAGCGCGAGCGATCCATCGCGCGCCTGCTCGTCGCCGGCTACAGCGGGGTGAACGTCGCCGCCATCGCCGGCCTGAGCGAAAACACAGTGCGCACCTACGTGCGGCGCCTCTACACGAAGCTCGGCGCAAACAACCGCGCGGACCTCGTGCGAAAGCTAGTTACCCCCGAGGACATCGCGTCGACAGCCTCCTCGTCGCAGATTGCACCGACCCCCGACTCGTCGCTCGCGCACGGCGACGACACGTTGGACTAAAGTGCCGTCGGCGCCGGTGGCGGAATCGACCCCGGCGGGATCGAAAACGATCCCCACGCGGGGATGAGGTTATTCACCGTGAAATCCTGGTTCCAGAGGTAAATGGGCGCGAACGTCTGGATGTTGCCGCCCGAGTCGACGACCACTCCCGCGACGTAGAGCTGCTGCTTTCGCTTGCCCATGTTGCCCGTGTCCACCGGCGCCTGGGGGCTTCGAGTCGACGAGAACGTGAGCCAGTAATACGTATTCCCGTTCTTGTCCTTCTGGGCAACGGGCTTCATGGTCGTCGGATCCAGGGGGTTGGGAGCCCATTTCGGCCAGGTGTTCTGGACCGTGTGGGGCGCGGCGCCGGTGCACGAGACCGGGTCGTTCGACTTCAGCGCCACTTCGGTACCGCCCATCCCGCCGTTGTACTGCACGACGTAGATATCCGCTTTGTCGGCGTTGTACATGCTCGTGCCGGTGGGAACCTGATTGAAGGCGATGAGCTGGTCGTCGGGCGACCACGCGGGGTAGTACTCGCTCTGGTCCTTGCTCGAAGCACCCGGCAGCGGTACGGCGGCACCACCCATGCCGCCGTTGTACGGGACCACGTAGACATCGGACGTGCAGTTGGCGCCGCTCAGCTCGCAATCCATGCGGCCGTCTTTGGTGCCGAGATTCGTCGAGCCGTAGGCGATCGCGTCGGTCCCGCTGACGTTATGGCTCCAGTTGGGGCCGCCCGCGCTGTTGCTGTCGCCGGTGCGGGCGATGATTCCCCAGCCGCCTCCGGCTGTGCTCGTGGCGCAGTTGCCATTGATGGGGTTGCACGGAGTCGCGACCGGAAGGGGCGACGTCATCATGCCTGACGACCAGGGATTGTATGCCATGCCTGCGGGCACGGTGCCCGCGTACTCCAGATCGAACCATGCAAGCTGCGACACGACCCCGGTCGCGGAACCGGCCGAGCCGGACATGATCTGGGCCTCGGTCTGGTTCCAAGCCGCCCCGATGCTCGCGACCAGCTTCCGATCCCCGGTCTGGTAGTGGGCGGGCGAAAACGTCTGGATGCCCATCATCACCTGGTTCACGGTGGGCGGCGCGTAGTACCCGTTGATGTTCGGGCTGAGATTCGACGCCGCGCCGGGTGTCAGCCACGCAGGCGCCGATCCGACCGCGGGTGCCCCCGCGGTGGTGTCGATGGACGCGAGCGCGACGGCCCACGGCCATTGCGACGTAAACGACACGAATTTCCCGTCGGGCGTGGCCGTGTGACACCCGATACAAAAGACCTGCTCCAACGTGTCCGGTTGCAGATTGGCCGGCGGGGGCGCCTGCGCCCGCACCTGCTGCATGACCTGTTGGGTGGTGAGGGCAGTGGTCGTTCCCTCGTCGCCAACGGTGAAGCCCTGAAGCGTGGTGCTGTTGCTGACCGTGGCAAACGAGGACGAGGTCCAATACACGAGGGCCCCATCGGCAATCGCGGGGGCGATCTGGATCGTCGCGGTGTTGCTGATCGTCGGCGATCCGCCGCCCGAGCTGATGCCCCGCACGGTCACTTTGATCGACGCGCCTACCAGGTTTCCGTCTTTCGCGGCCGGCGTTCCCATCGGGCCCGGGGGCGTATACGCGATGGTCTGCCAAATCGCCTTGTCCATGGCCCAGTAGGTGTTCGTCGTGTAGACGACCAAGTCGTTCGCCTCGCCGTCGCTGTGCAGCCGGACCTCGAACAAGTTTTGCCCAGGCGCCGCTTTCCAGTAGACGCGCGGGCGAAGCCAGTTCTTCGGGTAGAGGGCGCCGTCGGCGGGCTCGACCAGACACGGACCATTTTGCATCGAGCCGCTGCCCGCGGGGCCGAATAGCGTCGAAGGATCGCCGGAGGGCATGCCCTTGGCGTCCAAGATCGGCGCGGATGCGAAGTCTTGGCAGACCCCCATGGCGCACTTGCCGCCGCCCCCCGTGGCCGGGGCAAAGCCGCCGCCGCCGCCCGAACCCCCCGTCGGCGTGGCGAACACACCGCCGGAGCTGCCGCCGCTTCCCCCGTTGTTATCGAAGCCGCTGGGCCCGACGCTGGTGGAGTGAGCGCAGCTCACCGCAAAGGCCGGGGCAAGCACCATGGCCACGAGCAACGTGCACTGGAGGAGCGTTCGTGTTGACAATCGCATGATGGCCTCGGTCACAGAGAAATGGCGTGAAATTCCGCAGCGGTATTGCCACGCTCTCCACGACGGGAGCGTGCGCCCGCATGAAACGGGGCAAAGGTACCATGTTCCCTCTCGTCGGGCAGGTGGCTCACGAAAGTGAACTTGAAGGAGGTGGAACGCGTGCCGTCACGATCGGTCGGAGGGGATCGACGCGCTGCATGCGCACGTCTGACAGAAAAATGCGTCGACGGTGGACGGAAGGGGCGGGGAACGCGTTGGGGCGGGGCTCAAGATGCGCTACAGAGGGCCCCTTGCCGTTCTTGGAGCGGCGGATGCCCGGCCGGCACGACGCAGCCGGGCGCGAAAGTCGCACGCGCCACTAGCTCAGTTGGATAGAGCGACGGCCTCCGGAGCCGTAGGTCGCAGGTTCGAATCCTGCGTGGCGCGCAGCACCAGCGGCAACGCCGCTTGGCTGACATGCCCACAATGTCAACGAGCGATGACATCCCGGGATGTCGCCGGACGACGACATGCGCTTGCGAACCTCGAAGGACATCGGTGCGCTCATCCGCGCGAGGTCATCGCTTCGTCCACGACCTTCCGAAGATCCCGCGCGCACGGGTGTCTCGGCGCGGTGGACCGCCTAAAGGCAGGCACCTCCGCTGCACACGCCTCCCTCGGAACATGCCATTCCACAGCTGCCGCAGTTGTCCGGGTTTGACGTCAGGTCCACGCAATAGCCGGCGCAGTCGCTCAGCCCGGGAGGGCAACCGCACTGCCCCTGCACGCAGATGAGCGTGCCGTTGCAAACTTGATCGCAAAAGCCGCAGTGGTCCTTCGTGTTCGACAGGTCCACGCAGTTCGTCGCGCACTGCACTTGGCCGGCAGGACAGTTAAGAACGCAGGTCCCTCCGATGCAGGTAGCGCCAACCGGACATGTTGCTCCGCACGCCCCGCAATTTGCGACGCTCGCCTGGACGTCGATACAAGCGCCATCGCAGTACGCAAGGCCTCCGGGACACGCACAGCTTCCCGCGCTGCAGTGCGCCCCCCCCGCGCAGGCGACACCGCAGGCGCCGCAGTTCAAGTCGTCCGCCTTCAGATCAACACACGACTGGCTACCGCAGATCGAGAGACCGCACGGGCAGCAGTTCGAGGTCGGACAGCCATACAACACGCAGGCGCCCGCGACGCAATAGAACGGTGTGGGGTGAGGCACGTTGGAGCCACTGTCGCTCAGGGGGGCGCTTCCGAGCCCGTTGCAGGGGCGTGCCGGAACGCACGAGCTCGCGCTGCATCCACCGTCAGGGCTCGTGTACGAGACGTAGGCCACCGGGAGCTTGGGCGGCGTCAAGCATGAGTTCCCGCAGCTTCCACAGTTGTTTGGGTCGCTGTCTAGGTTCGCGCATGCGCCGCCACACATGGAGCCGTGCGAGCCCGGGCAGGCGCAAACGCCGTCCCGACACACCAGACCGGGCGCACAGCTGTTCCCGCAGTGGCCGCACTGGAACGCGTCGCTCGAGAGGTCAACGCATCCGCCGCCACATGCGGTCTGCCCTGCTGCGCACATATCGCGGCACGCGCCCGCCGCGCAGACCTCGCTCGCCGCGCAGGCGACCGTGCAGCTTCCGCAGTGGCTCCGATCGGCGCTCAGATCCGTACAGACCCCGCCGCACAGGGCTCCGCCGCACGACTGCGTCGCGGACGGAGCGGCCGCGTCGTCGGACGTTCCCCCCGCCGAGGCTGCCGAACCATCAGAGAGCGGCGGTGTGAGCCCCCCGTCGTCGATCGGCGACGTACGGCCGCAGGCCGAACAACAGAGAACCCCCAACAGCGAAGCCCAATGGGATAAGCGCAAGGTCACCTCACCGACCACGAGATCTGCCGCACAAAGAGTTTGAAGTTGCCCTACTGCTCGCCCATCTCACCCGCTGCATCCGTGGCAGCAGACACGCCACCGTCGGACAATGGTACCGGATTGGCCCTTGGGGAACAGGAACAGGATCCGCAGCAGCCGTCAGAGTCGCCGCTACCGCAACCTGCACCGAGAACGCTAACGCAGATAGCGGAGATGGTAAGCACAGCGCAGGAGATCCTCATCCGCCCAGGGTGGGTTTAGGCCATAAACCGCGCAAGTGGATTCGCCGCTACGCGTGTACGTAGCGGCCGCTTCACGCCGCCCTCCGCAGACCTACGGCTTCGATGACGAGGGCAGGCAGTTCGACGCCGAGGGCAACGCGCGCGATTGGTGGACGGCGCCTGTGAGCCGCGACGGCGGACCCGGTCGAAGTTCGCTCGCGGCCGAGCCGTTCGGGAACACGGTGTCGCGAAGCGATCGCAGTGAGTCGGCATGGACGCAAGAAGGCCCTCGGAGCTCCCCGCCTTCGCGCTCACGACGGCGTCGGCGGCGAAGGGGCCCTACTGAGACGCCGGCGCAGTGCCGCGACCACGAACCATCCGAGGAGCAACGTGGGGGCCACGGCGTCTAATCCTCGAGCGCTGTCGCGGGCCCCGCCCGCGGTCGAGCACCCCTTGGAGGAGGTCGGGGCAGCACCGCCCGAAGTCACGCCGGTGTCGGCGGCAGGCCCACGCGTCGGGAGCGCCCCGTCAGCCGCGGACCCGTCGATGTTCTCGGACAGGCTGGCATCTTGGTTCGGCTCCGAGCAGTTCGCGATGCGCGCTCCGCCCGTGCAGAGGCCCTGCCCGCTGCACGTCTCGCCCGTGATGCACGGGTCCTCGGTAGAGCACGCCGCGCCGGCGGGACTCGCGAACTGCACGCAGCCGGGAGCGTTCGATGCAACGTTGCACGCGGTATAAAGGCAGAAGTCGAGCTCTCCGCGGCCGTACTTGTCGCAGCCGTGATCGAGCAGGGGGCATCGGCCCGCGCCGTCGCACGCTCCGCTGCACACGGTGACAGGCAGGCCTGGGATCCCGCTGTCGTCGACCCCTGCCGGCATGCACGCGGCGCCTGCAGGCGCGTTCGTCGCGACGCACGCCCCTGCGCTGCAGGCGTGCGCGCAATCAGTGCCGGGAGGTCCCGCCGGCGCGCAATCGATGCCGTCGAGGCTCGTCAGCTTCGCGCGCGCGAGCGCGTCGGCGGTCGCCGCCAGGCATGCCATCGGTCGGCCTGCCTTCGAGAAGTCGGGTAGGCACAAGCCTCCGCAGGCGTTCCCGTCTCCCGGGTCGCATGGCATGCCATACGCGGTCTCGGGGCACGCCGAGCCGCCACCCGCATCGTCTGCCGCCGCGGTGCGGCCAGGCAGCGGCCCTGTGACGACGGCGAGCAAGAAGAGCCAAGGTCTTCGCATAAGTCCACTCTAGCAAGCGCCGTTCGACCAGCGCGGGCGGGCGCCCATCAAGATGGACTCAATCCGTCGACGCGAAGCGAGAGCGCCGAAGGTTAGGCGACCGTTGTCGACAGCCTTTGTTCGAGGAACTTCCAAAATCACGGGCCGATCGCGGTGACTTGGATCCCGGCCCCCTCCAACGAATTCGCCACGTTGGCCTTCGCGTGGCTCATCGGGGGGCGGTTATGGATCCGATTTCTTCTCTGTTCTATCACTGGGCTAACAACACCGTGACACCCCGTTTTTATCTTGCCCTCCGTTCACTCCGGGTTTCATCCCCCGAGCTGCATTCACGGGGATAGTTCTCGCATGCTCCAGCGGGTGTGACCGCGAACGTGGCGTCAACGTCCGAGGTGCGCACCTCTCCTTCAGCCCCAAGGGAAACGGTCTCGGACGGTAAGGGAGAGGGTGAGCTGCTCGCCATGGTGTGAGCATAAGTCGTTCCCTCTGGCCGCCCAAACCTGGGTCCGACGCCGGTCCTGTGCGGCCTGACTCAAGCGCCGCAGATGGCGCCTCGGTCCCATTCAGCTGCGGGTCGGCGGGCGTTCCGGCCATTCGCCGAGGATCGACCACTCGCGGCCCTGCGGCTCCAAGTCGATTGCCACGAGGTTACCGGTTATCCAGCATACCTGAGTGCCGCGCGTGACCGCTGTTCAGGCACCGGGAGGTTGAAGCTCGGCCGGGGACCATCGTTGGTCTGTTCGCCTGGTCGTCGTCCTTCTGCGGATCCGCGTGACCGCTGACAGGCCACAAACCGCGCAAGCGGATTCGCCGCCCGCTTTCATGCCGGACCCCGCAAACTCACGGCTTCGATGATGACGGAAAAAAGCGCGCAATGCCTTCGCTTACTCCGCGTCGAAGAGCGACGGGACGACGTCCCCCGCTTTGCCGAGCCTGAGTTCGTCGAAGGCGCTCGCGTTGTCCGGCCGCTCGGGCCCCACGTACACGGTGTGCGCGCGCCCTCGTGCCGCGGCGACGAAGCCGGCGGCGGGGTAGACGGCGCCGCTGCTCCCGATCGTGATGAAGACGTCACTGTCCCGAAGCGCTCGAGCAATCGCATCCATGTCCAGCGGCACCTCGCCGAACCAGACGATGTGCGGGCGGATGCGCGCGCCGCACCCGCAGGTCGGGATGCGCTCGTGGGTAACCCTGTCCTCGAAGGGCGGGCGCGCGCAGGATTCGCACCGGCTTTTCATCAGCTCGCCGTGCATGTGATGCACGCGCTGCGACCCGGCCTTCTCGTGCAGGTCGTCGACGTTCTGGGTGCAGAGGTAGAGCCGGTCGCCGAGGGCGCGCTCCAGGCTCGCCAGCGCCCGGTGCGCCACGTTCGGCTCGCACGTCGCCGCCTGCGCGCGGCGCTGCGCGTAGAAGCGCCACACGACCTCGGGGTGAGCGGCCCATCCCTCAGGGGACGCGACCTCTTCGAAGCGGTACTGCTCCCAGAGGCCGCCGGCGTCGCGGAACGTGCGGATGCCGCTCTCGGCCGAGATCCCTGCGCCGGTTAGGACGAAGACGCGCGAGGAGCGAGAGATACGCAGCGGAGGGGTGGTCATGCGTCCCGGGAGTCTACGCGGTCTCGCGCCGCCTCCACACGACGCTCCAATTGATCATCGCCATAGTTTAGCCCGTCGATGTACGCCTGCGCTTCGTCGTCAGCCCAGACGTCCTTCCTCGGCGAACAGACCACGGTACGGTCATTGGGCTAACCGGTTACCTTGCGTTCACCTATGTTTGGAGCGGATAAAAAGACGTTATCGGATAGAAAAGGAGTTTCATGGGTTCCGGGCTGACCCGTTTTGAAGTGATCCGCGACGAACGACCCCGTGACACGCCGTGGCCCAGCATGACGTGGCCACCAACAGTCGCTCGCCTGACGGGACACGTCGTCGAGCTCTCGCCTTGTGTCCCGGAACATGACGCCGGACCTCTGTTCCATGCGCTCAACCACGACGCCGTCTGGCGTCATGTTCCGGGGCGACCGAAAAGCCCCGAGCAGTTCGCCGCGACCCTCGCCAAACGCCAGGCCGAAGGCAGGTTCGTCTGGATCGTGAGGCTCCTTCAGCCCTATGCGGGGATAGCAACGGGGGCCATCGTCGGGACCTCGTCGTACCTCGATGTGGCCCCGACGGACGCCCGGCTGGAAATTGGAGCCACGCTCTACGTGCCCGCCGTATGGGGCACGAAGGTCAATCCGGATGCGAAGCTTCTGCTCCTCGCGCACGCCTTCGAGACCCTCGGGGCCGCGCGGGTGCAGCTCAAAACCGACGTTCGCAACGAGCGATCCCAGCAGGCCATGGCGCGCCTCGGCGCTCGCTACGAAGGGACCCTGCGTCGCTTTCAGCGTCGCGACGACGGCACGGTCCGCGACTCGGTGCTGTTTTCGATCGTAGCGGACGACTGGCACGAGGTTCGAGAACGTCTGATCGTACGCCTCAAGGAGGCCGGCCATGGGTGACCCGATCTCCCCTGCACCGGCGGTTGTTTCCGATGGTGACCAATACACCTTCGCAAACGTCGACCGACTGCTCGAGCTCGAGCGGCTCCGCTGCATCCAGGCGATCTTCGATCCCGCATCGCGGCGGCTGCTCGACGCCTGTGGGGTCGCGCCGGGTGCCCGGTGCCTTGAGATCGGCGCGGGCGCGGGCTCCATCGCGCTCTGGCTTGCTGAGCGCGCGGGCAATCAGGGAGAGGTCATCGCCGTCGACCTCGACGCGGCGTTTCTGCGCCCTTTGCTTGCGAATGCGTCTGGGGTTCGGATCGTCGAGGGCGAAGCGCGCGCGGTTCTCGCTCCCTCGCGCTTCGATCTCGTGCATGTGCGCTACGTGCTCGTGCACAACGCCGATTGGGAAGCCCTGCTCGATGCGACCGTCGCGTCGCTGAAGCCAGGTGCAGCTCTCGTGATCGAGGAGCCGGACTTCACAGTGGCCAAGGCGGCCTTCGGCAGGGACGCGGGTGCGTTCGACCGTGTCAACGCCGCCATCCGCACCATGTTTCGCGAGGCCGCAAAAGACCCGGCGCTCGGCGTTCGCCTTCCCGCCGCGCTCGAGCAACGCGGCCTGCGGGTCGAGCGTGCCGAGAACGCGGCGCCGCTTTGTCGCGGAGGCGAGCCGGTCGCCGCGATGATGGCGATGTCCACACGTCAGCTGCGCGACAAGTACCTCGCCACCGGCGTCGTGCGCGACGACGATCTCGATGGCTACCTGCGTTTCGCCGCCGATCCGGCCAGCTGGGGCGTCTACTACGCGACCGTCAGCGTCTTAGCGCGCAAGAGAGCCCTGCAATGATGGGCGAAACGCCAGTTCCCGGCGGAAGTTGATGCGCTTGGCGAAGGCTGAGGCGGAGTCCGAGCGCGAACCACCGCGAGCTGTGGATCCGCGATCCGGACGGCTATACCGTGATCCTCCCGTCGCCCGACGGTGACGCGGAGGAGGCGTAGGCGATCCCATGTGCCCGGTCGTGAATTTCGAGAGCGTTTCGACCGCGGGTCTCGAGTCGTCGCCAGTCGCGCCCGCGCTCGCCGGGCTGCGCGCGAACGAGGCGCGCTACTTCAAGAACAAGTACGACCACGTCTTCACGGTGGAGCCTGCGAGCAAGGCCAACAAGGCCATCGACTGGGTGCACCGCATCCTCGAGAAAGAGCGCGGCATCGTCATCGAATCACGCCCGCTCGAGGCCACGGCGTTCGAGGTCGAGAGGATCCGGATCGCCTACGTGTTCTACGAGAGCGGCCTCTCGATCAACGTCATGTACTCGATCGACGACTCGAAGAAACGGGCCGTCGGCTTCAAGCTGTCGGACGGAATGGAGGTCCCCGCCGAGCTCGCCGAACGCTTCAAGTTCGCGAGGCAGAAGTCGAAGCTGGCCGGCACGATCCGCGGCTCGTTCTTCGTGATCAAGGGCGAATACTAAGCTCCCCGGGTGGCTCACGTGACGAGCGTGCGCGGTTGGGCCATTCGCTACTTCGCCAGGACGACATGGGTGGCGCGGTCCGAGGCGGCGTGCTCCGTGCACTTGTAGCCGAGGCCTACCGTATCGACGCCGGCGAGGAGGTTCTCGCCCCGGCCCAGAAGCGCGGGGGCGATCACGAGGTGCATCTCGTCGATCAGCCCGGCGGCAAGGTACTGGCGAATGGTGGCAACTCCGCCGCCGAGTCGTACGTCCTTACGCTGAGCCGCCTCCTTGGCGCGATCCAAAGCGGCGTGGATCCCATCGGTGACGAAGTAGAACGTCGTTCCGCCCTCCATCGTGAGGGGCGCACGAGCGTGGTGCGTGAGCACGAAGACGGGGACGTGGTAGGGCGGGTTGTTGCCCCACCATCCCGTCCAGCCGTCGTCGGGCCAGGCGCCCCGCGACGGCGCGAACATGTTGCGGCCCATGATCCAGGCGCCGATGTTTTCGAAACTGCGCGCAGCAAATTTGTCATCGACGTCTTCTCGGGCGGCCTGGTCACCGACCAGCGACCCAGCGAAGTCGGCGTGCATCTTCTGGAAGGTCTTCGTGCCGAAGACCCACTGGTGCAGCGCCATACCTCCGACGCCCATAGGGCTGTCCAGCGCTTGGTCAGGACCGGCGCCGTAACCATCGATAGAGATTCCAAACGCGTTGACCCGAAGCCTCGACATGCGCGTAGCTCCTCCCGGCGAGCACTGCCTGCGCCCTACTTACAACCCTTCTGGCGAAGTCGCGACGGGCTGTTCGAGATCTTCGCTTCTCGGCGACCGCTTTCACAACCGCGCGATCTGAGCGCGCGTCGCCTCAACGAGATCCTGCCGCTGTACGGGGGGACCGTGCCCTGGAACGATGGTGGTCGGGGGCGCGTCGGAGAGCTGCCTGTCGAACCAGGACGTGAGCGCCTTCTTGTCCTTCACCTGCAGCCAGACGGCAGGACGAAACAGCTTGTAGCCGGGCGCCGAGTCCGTCATCGACATCAACGTCTTGAAGACGAACTGTTTTGGAAGCTCGGGAATGTTGAAGAGCAGATCGCAGACGTACCAGTACGTCCCGCCCGCGCCGCGGACGAAGGCGAAGGCGCTGCCTGGCATGCCGTCCGGTTCGAGCACGCGCGTACCGTCGCCAAGCAAGGGCGCGAGCGCCTCGAGCGGCGCGAACATCACGCCCGGGGCCTTCTTCGAGAGGCGTCCAATGGCGCTGCGGGGGGCGTAGCACTTGGCGTCGGGGAAGTGCTGTCGCCACGCCGGCAGGCCAAGATGGTGGAAGCCATTGATCGCCACCAGTGCCGCCACATGCCCGTAACTCTTGAGCTTGTCGAGCGTCGCGCCGTCGAGCCCGCAGCCTGGGCTCATGACGACGAGGGCATCGTCCTTGCCGCGGAAGACGAACGTCGTCGCGATTCCGCCGCCAAAATTGTAAGGCGTCCACAAGACGCCGGCTTCGAGGGCCGTCCAGTTTCCGTTCTTCGGGTCCACCACGAAGCGCGACGTTAGCCAAAGGCGCGCCGCACGTCGACAGCCGAGTCGTTGGTCCCATTTGCGCGTCCCCCCGCGACGAGCGGCGCGATCGCGTGGAGAAGCTCGTCGAGTACGCGGCGTTCGGGTCACGTGGTACTGGATCGTCGATCCTGAGCTCCTGGGGCGCGATCGATCCCGTGCCCGGTGCGAAGGACCGCGGTTCGATGTCTCCGCGCTCCGGGCGGAAATTGATGCGCTTTGGCGAAGGCTGAGGGCGCGAATCGCCGCAGCGAAATCGGAAAGGACCTTTGTGTTTTGGAAGAGGTCCTTTGCCTCTTGTCAGAGGACCGTTTTTTCTTGGTAGAAGTCTTTTGCCTCTTCTTGGAGGACCACTTGTTCTTGGTAGAGGACATGTGCCAATTCGTCGAGTTACGTTTTTTCTTGGCAGAGGTCCGTTGTCTTTTGTCAGAAGACCTTTTCTGGTTCGAGAAGGACATTTGCCAGTGAGGAGAAGACCTCTCCTCGTTGGAGGAGGTCCTTTGTCAATTGGTAGCGGACCGTTGCTCGATTGCAAAGTACATTTGTCTCTCGTCAGAGGACCTTTTCTTATCGGCCGCGGATCTCGGACAGTTGTCAGAGGCCCTCTTCCAGTCGACAAATGGCCTTTTCCAGCAGACAAATGGCCTTTGCTCTTGGCAAGAGGTACGGTTGCCCTTCTCCGAGCGCGCTTCGTCGACGCCGGTGCTCCTTTCGCGCGGATCAAAGCCGCTCCGGCGCGAGTCCAAGGACTCTTCGTCGAGCCGGAGCGTCTCTTGCAGACAGAAAGCCGCGTTCGAGGATGAACCTCGGGATCGCACAAGATCGCCGTCGCCCTCAGGCTGCCAGGGGACGAGCCTAGTCCGCGGACGGGCGTGCGACGGAGAGCTGCTCGCGGGTGAGGGGCTTCTTTTCCCCTCGCTCGATCTGAGCCATCGGGCGGGAGAGACTCGTCATTCGAGACTACAACTTCAGCTCGGGGACGTAATGCTGCTTCGACCGGGGAGGACGCACGTATTTCGCGTCGGGCTCGCCGCGTGGGGGCAGCTCGAGGGGCGGGGGGATCATGTCCTTGTAGGGCACCGAGCGGAGAATGTGCGCGATGCAATTCAAACGCGCCCGGCGCTTGTTATCGCCTTCGACCGTCCACCAGGGGGCCTGCTTGATATCGGTATGGTGGAACATCTGGTCTTTGGCCTTCGAGTATTCCACCCACTTGGACATCGACTGAAGATCCATCGGACTGAGCTTCCACCGCCGTGCCGGGTCTCCCGCGCGCTCTTTGAAGCGCTTCTCCTGCTCGTCATCACTCACCGAGAACCAGTACTTCAGCAAGATGATGCCGGAGCGGACCAGCATGCGCTCGAACTCTGGGCATGACCGCAGGAACTCGTCGTACTCGTCGTCGCTGCAAAACCCCATCACGTGCTCGACGCCGGCGCGGTTGTACCAACTTCGATCGAAAAGGACGATCTCGCCGGCCGCGGGAAGGTGGCCAACGTAACGCTGGAAATACCACTGGGTCTTTTCGCGATCGGATGGAGTGCCGAGAGCGACGGTGCGGCAGCCGCGAGGATTGAGGGGCTCCGAGATGCACTTGATGGCGCCGCCCTTGCCCGCGGCATCTCGACCCTCGAAGAGAAGGACAAGCCTTTTGCCGGTTTCTTTGATCCAGTACTGCATCTTGACCAGCTCGAAGTGGAGCTCGGCCAACTTCTCTTCATAGGCCTCGCGTTTGAGCTTCGCGGTCACCGGAGGGTGGTCGCCGTTTGGCCCATGCTTGCCGTTTTTTTTGTCTGGATTGCCCATGATCCCGTTTCCAGGCCGTGCGTTGACATCGCTCGGACCGGTGACAGTGCAACCGATTGACCATTTCCCGACGGTTTCGCCGCCACGTCGTCCTGCGGACATCGGCGATGGCGTGCGTGGTCGTTGGCGGGAGAGACGGAAAGGCTTCCAAAAGGGCGGCCGTCAGGCTCGAGCGGCCGTCGCGATCGACTCGACCTCCTCGGCGGAAAGAGCAATCGACCGCGACGCCCAGTTCTCCTCGAGGTGCTCGGGCCGGCTTGTGCCGGGGATGGGGAGCATCACGGGCGAGCGGGCGAGCAACCACGCGACCGCGATCTGCGCCGGAGTCACCCGGTGACGCTTGGCTACCGCGGCGACCGCCGCATCGGGCCTCGCGTGTGCCCCGACGCCGAGCGGAAAGTACGGCATGAAAGCGATGCCCCTCTTGGTGCAAATGTCGAGCACGTCCTCCGGAGACTCGACGGCGGAATGAGTGGCCTGCGCCATGGGGCCCCCCCCTCCCGAAACGCTGTACATGTTCTGCACCGAGACGATCGGCGTCCGCGCGAGCGCGTGCTCAATCTCGGTGGGACCCACGGTAGAGAGCCCGAGGTGGCGGATCTTCCCCTCCTTTTTGAGCTCGATCATCGCGTCGAGCGATTCCGCGAACGGCACGGGTGAAGCCTTGCCCATGGATCGAAGGTGCACGACGTCGAGCACTTCGCGACGGAGCTGACGCAGATCGGTCTCGCAACCCTGCCGCAGCTCCTCGGGCCGGCTGTACGGGGCCCAGCCCTTGTTGGGCAACCGCTTTCCCCCGAGCTTGGACGCGATGACGAGGTCCTTCGGGTAGGGATGCAGCGTCTCGGCGATGAGCTCGTTCGAGACGTTGGGGCCGTAGTACCAGGCCGAGTCGATCAGGTTGATGCCGAGCGCGACCACCCGGCGGAGAACCTCGCGGGCGCGCGCCGGATCTTCGGGGGGACCCCATATCTCGGGGCCCGGAAGGCGCATCGCGCCGAAGCCAAGGCGGACAACTTCGAGATCTCCGAGGCGGATTGTGGAAGGGCCGTGGGCAAAGTCGGTGGGCGGGGCCATGGTGAGTGGATGACGAGATTCCCATCGACGTTGCGGTTTGCTGACCCGTCAGGTCCTCGTTCTATCGCGGTTGATCCGCTTGCTGACCCGTCTGGTCCAATATTCCGATGGAGGTCTACGTTCGCGGAAAGTGCCGGGGCGTTTGCTCGGAACCGACCGTCAGCGCAGCTCCAAGAGCGGAACGTCGTTCGTCTCGTCCACGGACGCGGGAGGCGTCGCGGCGGGGCTGCCCAGCCAGCCGAAGAACGTCTCGTGGCCCGGTCGATGCCGAATCTCGACTCGCGAACGATAGATGTACCCCTTTCTCCATAGCCGAGGCGCAATGACGAAAGGCGTACCAAATGATTTGGTCCTCTCATCCGGCGGAACGAGAGACAGAAAGCGCCTGGCGTCGACCACCGAGAAGACGTCGAACTGGTTGTCCACGGCCGTCGGTCCAGCAGCCTCGAAATAGACGGCCAGGGTCGGCGCTACGCCCGTCGTATAGCGCTCGCCGAGGAGCTTCGTCCCGTCGCGGTAGGTCCTGGCCACCCTCGTGTCGAGCGTCGCCATGAGCTCGCGATCGTAGCGCTCCGCGAGCTCCGAATCGTTCGCGGCGACGGCGATGTTGTGCGCAATCCGCAGCTGGTCCGCCGTGGTCGGCGAGGCATCGGGCGTCGGGTTGGGCGTCTGTCCGAAGGCGTCGCGCAGCTCCCAGGTATAGAAGGCATCGGGGCGCACCGCGCGGATAGGGTCGGTACCCGACAAGAAGTACCACTCGAGCGGGGTCGGCTCCCGCTCGTCGAACACCAGTCCTTGGACGGGCTCCGGCGGCGCGCTCGCCCGGTCGGCGAGAACGAATTGGCCCACGGCGACGAGCGAGAACGCGCGAGCGAGCTGGAGCTGCTCGGGGGACGTCATGAACGCGAGGTCGCCGATGAAATAACGGTCGGCACCGTTGGTCCGGGACACGGGAACGGTGCTCGACTGCGTAACAGGCCGGTGTAGAGCCCATGCTTGCGCCCAAGTGGGCCGCATCCCTTCGTGGAGTCCGACCGTGGTGCGGCTGTCCATTCGCCCCGCCATCCATTCGAGCGCTTGTGATTTGTCCTCTTCCCGAAGAGCGAGCTTTCCCTTCTCGTTGAATCGCCCGCCGGTCATGCGCGCGTAGTGCAGCGCTTCGATGCCGTCGGGCAGAATCACGAGGGGGATCAAGCCAAAAGAGGCGAGGCAGGCGATCGGAACGGCGTTTATCCAATCGAGGCGGCCGCAAGAACGGATGACCCACCGTGCGATCGGGTCGGCGCTGTCGGCGATGACTCCCAGGGAGAGCGCGTAGTAAGGAGCGAACGGGAAGGGCCAGTAGATGTGCACGTCCGCACCGTTCTTGAACTTGACGTATTGAAGTGCGGCCATCACGAACATGGCGATCGGAAAGATCTCGAGCGCCCGTCTCAAGAAGAAAATGCGCAGGAGGAACAGGGGCAGAGCAATCTTGCCGACCAGGATGGCGAGGGGCGTGAACGTGACGTCGATCCAATACGCGCGGGCTTGGAGCACGTCGCTCAAAGGATCGGAGTTGCCGCGCGTGCGCGACGTGAGCTGCGCGGCCAGGTCGCCGATCGCGCCGATGTGCTGGAAGTAATAGACGTAGGCCGAGACGGTGCCGACTCCGATGAGAGCCACCAGCCATGACCAGCGTCCGAGCGCCAACACGTCGAGCCGCCCGAACCTGCGTCGGCGCCCGAAGAGCGCGGTGGCTGTCAACCACCCGACGGCTACGGCGAGGAAGACTTGGGCCTCCCAGTCGGTGTTGGCGCTCAGAAGCGCCCCGATCAAGCTGACGGCCATCCACCGATAGTGTCGGTTGCGTGAGAAGCGGACGTAGCCCCAGGTCGTCAGGAGGCAGGACGCGACGAGCGGCACTTCGAAGCCCGGGAAATTGCCGAACGCCAGGGTGATGGGCAAGGTCGCGTAGGCGAGCGCGGCGAGTGCGCCCGCCACGGGGCCCCACAACCCGCGACCGATGCCGTAGAGCAAAGGAGGAGTCGCCGCGCTCGCTGCAATCGCAAAAAGGCGCGGCACGAAGGAGTGCCGGCCGAGGAGCGCCGCGAGCGCTGTGATTCCCCAGAACGTGCCCCAGGGGTGGTGCGCGTAATAGAGGTTCGGAGCCGGGCGCTGCAGCGTGTAGTCGCGTACGGGCCCGCCGATGTGCCAGGCGAGCATGTTTTCGGCGATGATCCCGCGCGCGGCCACGACCGCGTCGTGGCCCGCTGCGACGCGCCCGAATAGCCCCCATGACACGGCGAGCGTAAACCATACCGTCGCGACGACGACCACGGCCTGCGAGATTCGCTCCACGCGCCGCGCGCTCGACGCAGCGTCCGACATACGGATTTCACGTGCCGCCATCAGCCCACCGAGTCGCCTCGCCGGCCAATCGGTTCACCGAGGAGCACGGTCCAGGGCGGCGGCGTACGCCGATCGAGGATGACCAGGCGACGTCGGGCAAGGCGCTCGAGCGAGCCACTGCTGAAGTGCTGCACGTGCCCGGGGGTGTTGCCGAGGTCGCGAAGGTAGCGTGCGCGGGCGACGTTGAGCAGCCGCCAGAGTGGCTCGCGCGGGGTGCTGAGGAGCACCGCGCGACGTGAAACGCGCGCAATCTCCGCGACGCCGCGATGCGGGTCGCCTAGGTGCTCGAGCACTTCGCAGCAGACGACCATGTCGAAGCTCGCGTCTTCGAACGGAAGGTCATAAATGGAAGCCCGCTGGAGCTCGATCAATCGGTCGAGCCCGGCCGCCGCCGCGCCGAGGTCGATGTCGGATGCGACGAAGCGTTCCGGGCGCGCGGCGCTCGTGACCAGGTGATGGGCCAGACGGCCTTCGCCGCAACCGACCTCGAGAACACTGGCGGGCGCGATGCGCTGGTAGAGTTGGGTCACTGCGCCGAGAAAGCCGCGCATCAGCGCGCGTGAGAGCGGGTTTCTCGTCCCGTATTTGTCGTACACATTGCCGACGATGGGACCTCGGTCCTGACTGCCACCGGTCACGGCGTTGGCCCCTTCCGCCACGGGAGAGCGCCGGTCTTTTGCACCCCGTCGATGGGCTCACCGCGCGCGAGGGCCATGCGCGCGAACTGCGTCTCCTGGCGTCGCACGCGCGCAAGCACCTCCTCGAGAAGGCGACGGTTGGCTGCGAGCAGGTCGCTCAGCATCGCGACCAGCGCCACCAAGAACGACAGGATGGCGCAGCCCACCCCGACGACCAGAGATTGGGTATGCCCGCTGTAGCCCGGGTTTAGCAAGTAGAAGAAGAGGAAGCGCCCGCAAAGGAATGCGGCGCAAGAGAAGAGCAGCACAGCGAGGTACGCGAACGTCTGCACGGGCCGATACATGCCGTGCGCTCGCACGAGAAGGCCCGCGGACATGCACACGTAGTGAGCGGTCGACCTCGCGAGCCTCGACTCGCGCCGCTTCGCGTTCGTCTCCAATCTCACGTCCTCGAATACCCATCCCGAACGGCCCCCTTGGATGATCGTCTCGAGCGTGTACGTGAAGCGGCCGTGCACGAACACTTGGCAGGCCGCGTGCCGCGCAAACGCGCGAAAGCCACTCGTCGCATCGGTCACGGCGGCTCCCGAGATGTGGCGAACGAGCCGGGAGCCCCATCGCTGCAACCATCGCTTCAACGGCGAGAAGTGCCGGATCGTGTGGGTCTGACGGTCGCCGACGACGACGTCGGCGCGGTTCCCGAGGATGGGGGCAACGATGCGCGCGATGTCTGCGCCGCGGTATTGATTGTCGGCGTCCATGTTGACGATGACGTCCGCGCCCAGACGCAACGAGGCGTCGATGCCCGCCATGAACGCCACAGCAAGGCCGCGGCGCCGCGGAAAGCGGACGACGTGGTGAACGCCGAGCTCGACCGCGACGTCGCTGGTTCCGTCGGTGCTCCCATCGTCGACCACCACGACTTCGATTTCATCGATTCCGTCGACATGACGCGGCAGGTCCGCGAGCGTCTCGGGCAGCTGCTCGCGCTCGTTCAAACAGGGGATCTGGATAACGAGCTTCACCGGACGGTGCGCGCGGCGCGTCCAGGGCGACGCGGCGCAACCACTGTCCCGCGTTCGGTGCCCGGGGAGTCGAGGAACGGACGAACGTGGCCTGCGCTTCGACGAGGCGCGCACATTTGTCGACGGGCAGTGGTCGCGACCGGACCGAGCAGCGTGACGGCTCCTCGGTCCGGACGTGCCTTGGTTCGGAGACCGGACGGGGACTTCGCCGGTGCGGATGGGGCGAGACCCGCTCGGTCATCCGGGATGACCGCCTCCTCACTCCTTCGGGTGGTGCCGTGCGTATTCCATTCCCCGAATCGTCTCGTTGATGGCCTCGTCCGTGTGCTTGAGAGCCAAGATGCGCCAGCCGCCCTTGTGCTCGGACGCCGCTTCGAGCGAGTGGCGGGCACCACGCAGGTCTCGCAGGGCCTGCTCCATATGGGGCTGCTCCTCGGCCCAATCGTAGCCAATGCGGTCGGCTCGATTCGCGAGGCTCCCGGCTGCTTCGGCGCCCGTCAGGGCATCCTTGCCGGCGATGAAACCGAGTCCCAGTGCAAGCGCGATCGTCGATGTCTTCCAGATGTTCATGGTTGTTGGCTCCGTTCGCTAGGGAGGATACCAGCCCCCGGACCCGACCGAGCTATGCGGCAGCCTTGCGGCTCGGCGAGCGTCCGGCGACCGGCAGCGTGAACTGGAACGTGCTTCCGGCTCCGACTTTGCTGTCGGCCCACAATGTTCCCCCGTGCGCTTCCACGATGCCTTTCGCCACGAAGAGCCCCAGGCCCGTTCCTCCGCCCCCCGCTGGTCTCGTGCTCCAGTACCGCTCGAAGACGTGCCCCAACTGCACCGGATCGATGCCGACGCCGTAGTCTCGGACCCAGAAGCGCGCCGAACGGGACCCGCCCTCCACGCCGACTTCGATGTCGCCGCCATCGTGGGAGAACTTGATGGCATTCCCGATCAAGTTCGACAGGACCTGCAGCACCCGGGAGCGATCGCACACCACCAAGAGGTCCTCCGCCCTGGCGACCCGCAGGGTCTGGCCTCTGGGCGTGACCAGGGGCCGGAGCATTTCGACCGCTTCGTTTGCCAGCGCTCGAGCGCTCACTTCGCGTGGCTCCACCGAAAGGCGCCCCGCGTCGATCGCAGCCGCGTCGAGCAAATCGGCGATGAGACGCGTCATTCGGTCGACGGAGTTCTGGACCAGCTTGGCGTGCTTCTCGATACGGGCGGCCGAGGTATCGGGCAGCGCTTTGGCCAAAGTGACGGCGCTCATCTGAATCGCGTGGAGGGGATTCTTTAGATCGTGAGAGACGGTCGCCAAGAACGTCTCGCGGGTCCGAAGGGCCCGCCCACGGTCCGAGATGGCGCCGGCGACGACGAGCGGCGTCAGCGCAGCGCACCCCATGAAGGTCTGTAGCGCGAGCAGGCCGTGTGCGAGCGTCTCTCGCACGAAGGGGCCCCTGCCTCGGACCGTGCCCCAGATCGCCAGAGCCGACGCAACGGCCGTGACGGTGGCCGCGCCGCGCAGCTCGAATCGAAGCGCGGCCCAGATGAAGATGGGAAACAGGACGTACGGGTATGCAAACGGGTACGAGGCCCCCGACGCAGGCGTGAAGAAGATGAGCAGGCTCGCCGCGACGAGAACCCCGCCGAGAAGGAGTCCTTCGGCTGCCCGGATCGCGGTTGGCTTCGCGTAGTCGGACGTCGCCCACGCGAGCAGCACGGGCGCCACGACGAGATCCCCCAGCATGTCTCCCACCCACCACGCCCTCCAGGTCTCCAGAAAACTTGAGGCAGCGACGAAGCCGCCGAGACAGAGGCAACTGACTCCGATGGTGGCACTTATGAGCGTGCTCATGGTCGCCGCGGGAACGACCAGGACGATGACGTGGCGCAGGCGGTCGAAGGAGCCCGCAAACCCGCCCAGATGGCGAAGGGCATACGCACCCGCCCACGCCTCGAGCGTGTTGCCGCTGGCGATCCCGAACGCCACGCCGAGCGGGGCTCCCGTCCAGACGTTGACGACGAACGCTCCCAGCCAAACGCCTGCCAGGACGCGGTCGCCGAGCAGGAGAAGTGCCGCCAGCGAAATGCCGCTCGGAGCCCAGACGAGGGTCGCGAAGACACTCACCGCGCCCAGCATTAGGCCGAGTCTTGCGGCCGCGGCGTAGACGAGCGACAAAGCCGCGATCGCGACCGCGAGACGCAGGGCTCTTGGCCCGATAGCGACCATGGGACCGGGGTTGGTCTTATGCGCTCCTATCGGCAGCGTCCACCCGCTGCTAAGGCGCGATGACCTCGGTGTAGAGGATGCGATCGAGCTTGGGAAACTCCCGGTCAAGATACGCGTTGCCTTCGAGCTGGATTCGCGACTGGTCGGGGCCGTCACCTCCGGGGGCGCCTTCTCCGTAACCCCGGTAGAGGGAGTCGACTACGTTCATTCCGTCGACGACCCGACCGAACGGCGCGAAGCCGGAGCGGTCGAGCCCGAAGTTGTCGCGGTAGTTGATGAAGACCTGGGTCGCGCGCGAGTTGGGCGCCCCGGTCTGCGCGAACGTGACGAAGGCGCGCTGGTTCGACTGCATGACCGGATCGTCCGGAAAGTTGGCCACGCGCCACGGCGCGGCGACTTGCGGGTCGCCCGGGATGCCGAACTGCACCATGAAGCCGTCGATGGCTCGGAAGAAACGTGTGTCGTCGTAGACTCCCAACTTGATGAGGTTGTAGAAGCGATCGGCCCCGTTGGGGGCCCAGCTCCGGCGCACTTCGATGACGAATTCCCCCTGCGTCGTGGCGAAGCGCGCGCGAAAGAGGTCGGGCGCGCGTGCTGTCGCCCGCGACGGGTCGAGCTCCGCCGGATCGTGGTGAACGGGCTCGGGCAACGGCCGGCTCACCGTCGGCTCGGGCACGAGGACGGTCGGCGACGCCGTCGGCGTCGACAAGCCCGGCTCCGCTGCGGCGGGGGTCAGAGGGCCCACGGTGGGTCCGGAGCCGCACGCGAGAAGACAAAGCGTTGCGGCGGCACCACGTAGAGGAGAGAGCACGTCGACCATCCTAGAGCACCTCACTCACGCGTGTCCCGCCATGTACCTTCCGAGAACGGCGGGCTCCGCGGTCTCGACGGGTGTTTCGTAGACGATTCGTCCCTCGCTCATGACCAAAATACGGGTGGCGAGCGCCAAGATCTCGTCGAGGTCGGCGCTCACGAGCAGCACCGCCGCCCCGCGGTCGCGCGTCGCGCGGATCCGCTCGTGGATCTCGGCCACGGCTGCGAAGTCGAGGCCCATGCAAGGGTTGGCGGCGATCAGCACGTCGACCTCGCCGTGCAGCTCGCGAGCGAGAACCGAGCGCTGAACGTTGCCGCCCGACAGCTGGCCTATCGGCGATTCGATCGACGGGGCGCGAATGCCGTAGTCGGTCACCATCCGCTCTGCTGCGCGGCGGATGGTCTTACTGGAGACGAACACCCCCATCACCGTATGCGCGGGTTCGTCGAACGCTCGAAAGGCCATGTTCTCGGCGACGCTCATCGTCGCGACACAGGCATTGCGCAGCGGCTCTTCGGGAAGACAGCGCACTCGGCGCAAGCGCATTTGGTCGCGGGTGGCGGTGAACTCCTCGCCGGAAACGACGACGCTCCCGGACTCGCGAGGTCTCTGCCCGGCGAGGACTTCGACGAGCTCTTCCTGCCCGTTTCCGGCGATGGCAGCGACTCCGACGATCTCGCCCGCCCGAACCTCGAAGCCGACGTCGCGAAGCGCTGGAACTCCGGCGTCGTCGTTGGCCTCCATCCCGGTCACGCGCAGTCGAACCTCGCCGAGGGCCGCGCGCGCCGGCGCCCTGGACTCGCTCGGGACCGCAGCGCCCATCATCATCTCGGCCATGGCACCCGTCGTGAGCTCGCCGACCCGTCCCCGGCCGACGGCCCGGCCCCGGCGCAGCACCGTGACTTCGTCCGCGTATCGGGTGACCTCGCGAAACTTGTGCGTGATGATAAGGATGCTGATCTCGCCGCCGCGCGCCATCCCGTGGAGCATCGTAAGGACGTCATCGGCCTCGGCGGGCGTCAACACCGACGTTGGCTCGTCGAGAATGACGATCCGGCTCTCGAGATACAGCTGCTTGAGGATCTCGATCTTCTGTTTTTCTCCAGCTGACAGCGATCGGACGCGCGCATCGAGATCGATCTGGAACGGCATTCGGCCCAGAAACGACGTGAGGGCGGCGCGCTCGCGGGGCCAGTCGACGACGAACGGCAACGTGGCCCGTGAGAGAACGAGGTTCTCGCAGACCGTCATGTTCGGGACGAGCGTGAAATGCTGGTACACCATCCCGATGCCCAGGGCTTGCGCCTCTCGTGGGCTGCGCGGCAGGACTTCGCGTTCGCCGAGACGGATCCGGCCGCCGTCGGGTCGGTGGTAGCCCATGATGCATTTGACGAGCGTGCTCTTGCCCGCGCCGTTCTCCCCGAGCAGCGCATGCACGCTGCCGGGCTCGACCCGAATGGTGACGCGGTCGAGCGCCCGAAAGGCACCGAACCGCTTGCTCAGCGACTCGGTCTCCAGCAGAGGCGGCGGGACGCGGTGCCGCGACGGCGGTACCCAGGGAGCGGCCGGCGCGCTCATCGAGCGACCGTCAGCTCGGCGGGTTGGCCGGCGAGTGTCCGCCGCGCCGAGCTCGTGGCGATCATGATCGCGAGCGTCAGCACGTAGGGGGCGGTCGCGAAGAGATTGTACCCGACGGTGATTCCCACCGACTGCAGCGCTGGCCCGACCGCGCTGGCACCGCCGAAGAGAAGGGACGCCCAGAGGCAGCGCACGGGGTCCCATCGCGCAAAGATCACGAGCGCGACGGCCATGAGCCCCTGACCGCTCGAGAGCCCTTCGTTCCAGCTGCCCGGATAGTAGAGCGATAGAAAGGAGCCCCCGACGCCCGCGAAGAAGCCGCCCACGGCGGTGGCCAAGAAGCGGACGCGCGTGATGTCGTAGCCCATGGCTCGCGCCGCGTTGGCGTCCTCCCCGACGACCCGGATCACCAGGCCCCAGCGAGTGCGACGGAAGAACGAGCGCATGGCGAATGCGGCGGCGATCCCCGCGAGCAAGAGCGTGTTGATCTGAAGCGCTGTCCGCAAGCTCGCGTTGGCGCTCCAGGCCCCCAGCTCCAAGGCCGAGAGCCGCGGCGCCGTCGGCTGGATGAGGGGCTTACCCAAGAAGAAGGCCAGCCCGATGCCGAGAAGCATGAGGGCGATGCCGACCGCGACGTCGTTGACACGCGGCAGCGAGCACAACCACGCGTGCAGCGCGCCCAGGACCATCCCGATCGCGCCGGCCGCAAGCACGCCGAGCCATGCCGACCCGGACAGGTACGATACGCCGTACCCGCTCATCGCCCCCATGATGAGCGTGCCCTCCTGGCCCAGGTTGATGCGGCCGCTCTTCTCGGTCAGGCACTCTCCGAGGCTCACGAACAGATACGGAGCGCTCACGCGGAGCGCCCCGCCCGCGAGGGCAATGGGCAGACCCCAGAGGCCCATCGACGCGCCGCTCATGCCGCTTCTCGGCTTCCCTCGGCCGCAGGCGCCGGTTGCAGGCCGCGGGGCAGACGCGGCCACAGCCGGCCCCGAACGGTCTCACTCGCGAGGATGACGACGAAGACGATCCCTTGGAGAACGTTGACGGCCGCGTCCGGCAGGTGCTCCTCACGCTGAAGCAGCCCTCCGCTGGCTCCGATCCCGCCGAGCAAGATCGCGACCGGCACGACCGCCAACGGGTTCTGTCGCGCGAGAAATGCGACGAGAACTCCCGTGTACCCGTAGCCCGCGATGAGGGACGCGTTGGCCGTACCGTGGACGGCAGCCACTTCGGCCATGCCCGCGAGCCCCGCACACGCTCCCGCGAGAACGCACGTGATAACGACTATCCGCTTGACCGCCAGCCCGCTCAGAAGGGCGGCCCGAACGTTGCCGCCTATCATGCGCGCGGCGAAGCCGAACGACGTGCGGCGCATCAGCACGTAGGCGAGTAGGCACGCGACGGCGCCGTAGACCAGGCCCCAATGCACTTCCATGCCGGGGATGTTGCCGAGGGCGTTGGCGTCGCCGATGGGGCGCGTCGACGGCTTGTTCAAGCTCGCCGGGTCGCGCATCGGGCCCTCCACCAGGTGCTTGAAGACTCCGATCGCGATGTAGTTCAACAGCAATGTGCTGATCGTCTCGTTGACCCCGCGTAGCACGCGGAGCGCGCCGGCGAGGCCCACCAGCGCGCCCCCCGCCGCACTGGCGCTTGCGGCCATGCCGACGAGCACGACCCACGGATTGCCGGAGACGAGCGCGTGAGCCGTCACGACCGCAGCAAGAGCACCCAAGACGAGCGCGCCCTCTCCTCCGATCACGACAAGCCCGAGCTGCGCCGGCAACGCGGTGCAAAGGGCCGTGAGCATCAGAGGGGCGGAGCGGAGCAGGGTATTCTGGAAAGAGAACCATGTGCCGAAGGCGCCTCGGTACATCTGGTAGTAAACGCCCGGCACGCTCGCTCCCGCGAGCGCCACGAAGGCGCCGAAGACAACGAACGAGACGGCGAGGGCGCCGCATGGAATGACGAGCGCTTCGAGCCAAGCCGAACCTCGCGCGGGCATCTCGACGTCGCCGGTGGGATCCGGCGCCGAGCCGGCCGGCGTCGGCGCGCTGGCGGGCGCCCCTGTCACGCCCGGCCCTCCGCCATCACGACGGGATCTTCCCGACGACGCCTTCGACGAGGTAGTTCATCTTTTCGAGCTCGATGTCGGTCTGCGGTCGCACCGTTCCCGCGGGGATGACGACGTGGCCCGCGTTGTCTTTGATGGGCCCGGTGTAGATTACCAGCGAACCGTCGGTGAGCTTGGCCCTGACGGCGTCGGCCTGCGTCTTGGCGGCCGCTGAGACCGCCGCGCCATAGGGCGACATCTTGATGAACCCCTCTTTGAAGCCGCCCCGCAACAGGTGCGGGTAGGTCTTTTCCTGGCGAATCCAAGTGACGTAGTCGGTGTAAATCTTGCCCCAGTTCCATTCTGCGCCCGTGAGATAGCCTTTCGGCGCGAGGGTCGACTGATTGGCGTGATAGCCCGACACGAAGATCCCGCGGCGCTCCGCGGTTTCGACGATGACCTTCGGTGAGTCGACGTGCATGGTCAGTACGTCCACACCTTGATCGACGAGGCTATTGGCAGCCTCCGCTTCTTTGACCGGTAGCGACCAGTCGCCCGTGAAGACCACAGAGGTCGTCGCCTTCGCGTTGACCGAGCGAGCGCCCAGCGTAAACGAGTTGATGTTGCGAAGCACCTGGGGGATGGGCTTGGCCGCGATGAATCCCAGCTTGTTGGTCTTGGTCGTCATCCCCGCAACGACGCCGGCGACGTACTGCGCCTCGTCGATGTATCCGAAGTAGCTGCCGACGTTCTTCGGGTGCTTACCCTCTTGGTACAGGCCGCCGCAGTGAAGGAGCGTCTTGTTGGGATACTTTTCGGCCACCTTGAGGATGTGCGGGTCGAAGTACCCGAACGACGTCGGAAATAGGACCGACGCTCCGTCGAGCTCGATCATGCTTTCCATCGTCTTCTGCACGGCGACGGTCTCCGGGACGTTCTCCTCTTCACGGATTTTGACCCCCGGCATCGCGGCTACCGCGGCCGCACCTTCGGAGTGCGCCTGGTTGTACCCGTAGTCGCCTTTGGGTCCGACGTAGATGAAGCCGACCACGAACGGCTTCTCGGCCGTTGTCGCTGGCGCGGTCCCGCTTGCGGTGGCGGCCGCTTCGTCGCTCTTGCTCTTGCACCCAGCGAGCATCACGATGCTCGCGGCAAGGAAGAACAGAACGTCGACGAACCGGTATGGCCTGGGCGCAGCGTGCTTGGACATGGTTGGCGTGAACATTGGCTGCATGTGAGGGCCGAGGCTGTTTCCGACCTGTTGCGGGAACACGACGGGACGGCGCGTGACCGGCGATCCGGCGGTTCCTCAAGCAGGACGAGGCACATCCGGGCAAAGTCGCTGTTCGTGACGGCGCGAGCGGGTGATCGCCCGACTGACCAAGAGCTTCGCGCGGGACGAGCTCGGCATCGAGTCGTTCGAAAGCGCGACTGCTTTGCGTGGGCGCGGACGTTGCGTCATCGAGAGGGATGATCGCAAGGACCTTGGTTCGAACCATGAGCTCCGCCGTCCTCCTAATCGCGGGATTGCTGGGATGTTCAACCTCCAGCGCGCCTGGCCCCGGCGTCACGAATGCACAGGGCACAGGGCGTTGCTTGGACCGTGGCGCCGCATGCGTCGTAGACAACGACTGCTGCAGCCTCTGGTGTGCCAACAACGTCTGCGTGCGAAAGCAGCCTTGAGCCTCGACGAGTCGGTTGTCGGGGGGGCCAAGTGGGGCAAGCAGGCGCGCTACTTGAAGTTGATGGTGATGGCGATCCGATGGGAGTGCTTCCGGGGGTGCATGCTCGCGTGGTAGTGCTTGCCGTCGAAGAAGGCCATTCTTCCCTTTTTGGGTGACACCCTCGCGAGCTCCGTGAACCCTCTCTCATTCGCGAGCCGAACCGACTGTTCGACGGTCAAATGGTCGAACGTCTCTTTGAAGATCACCGTGTCTCCGTCCGAATCATTGACGTAATAGAGCCCCACGATGTGCGGCTCGTAGAAATCGACGTGTGGGTTGTGATACGGCACGTCGACCGGCGTCTCGGGAAACATCCCCAGCCTGATCCGGATCAAGCCATTGAACTTCAGATTCGCCTTGTCGCACGCCACGAAGAGCAGTGGGACCAGCAACGCATTGATGGCCGACGACACGGGCGTCGGCGACGCGGCGTCGAAGGCCATATGGAAAAATCCCCCGTAGTTGTTGGAGAAGCTCAGTCCCGGCCTGGCGCTCTCCTTGTGGAAGAACCAGCCCAGGGCTGCCGTCTCCGCTTCGAGCTGGTCCTGATAAAGCTTCGGGATCACATCTTCGATCTGGACGAGCTTCATCGACGATTTCTCCTTCCCTTTCAGTGTCGAACGGAGGGTCCAAGTAGATGAGGCGAGCAAACCTGTCCGGCAAGGTCGGCAACACCTGGGGCGTTGTCGCCAAGGACGATCTGCGCCTTCATGGCTCCTATTTACCACCCCGCGAGGGGCGGCTCGCGACGAACGGGTCAGCTGCCGATGGCCAGCCACGAGACTTCCACCGACCAGATCTTCGTGTTCAGCCAGGTTATCGCCTCGAGGGCGAATCCATTCGCGGTAATGTCGTGGGCGCGCACGCGGACGCGAAGGTTGTCCTCTTTGCTCGCGTCGAGACCGACGATCCCGACTTGAACGACAGGAGGGGCCGAGAAGGGTCGGCTGAACGATACGTGATACCGAAACGCGCGGTCCTCTCCCGTCGAGGGGTCGAGGAGAGACCACCCCTCCATCGACGAATCCAACACCACCGTGGCGGACAATAGGCTGAGCGGAGCGACGTAGGACATGGGGGGAGTTTACAGCGAAACTGCTGCGGCTGAGTTTCGGAGAAGCAACGTGTGAACGGGACCTGGATCAACCGCTTGGAGGCGCCCACCGGCGCCTCGGGGCTGGTTGCGTCCGATTGCGCCTTCGCTGCCTGGGCGTTGCTCCGAGGTATCCAGCACATTGCGTCGCCCGACGTGCTTCGCACGCACTCTTTGCAGAGGCGACTAGGCGCTCCTTCTCGTAAGCTCGGCGCCGGAGGCGGAGATGATCCGACGCATTGCGATCAACACGGGGGGCGGCGACGCGCCAGGCCTAAACGCGGTAATCCGCTCGGTGGCTCTGAGCGCGCTCAATCGAGATTGGCAAGTCGTCGGCATCCGCCGCGGGTACGAGGGCTTGCTGGAGGACGATCCGGAGGCCGTGATCACCCTCGACCGGGACGCTGTGCGCGGGATCGCGCACCTCGGGGGGACCATTCTCGGCACGACGAACCGCGCCGATCCGTTCAACTACCCCGTCGAGTCCGATGGGCGCAAACTTCCCACCGACGTATCGGCTCGCGTCGTCGACCGCTTCCGCGCGTTGGGTATCGATGCGCTGGTGGCGCTCGGCGGCGACGGGTCGATGACCATCGCGCGACGCTTGATGCAACGCGGTCTGCCGCGGGTGATTGGAGTGCCCAAGACGATCGACAACGACCTACGGGGGACCAACGTGACGTTCGGGTTTGCCACGGCGGTTGCGACGACGACCGACGCCTTGGACAAACTGCACACGACCGCGCAAGCCCATCGTCGGGTGATGGTGGTCGAGGTGATGGGCCGCCATGCCGGCTGGATCGCCCTCCATGCAGGGATCGCCGGCGGCGCCGACGTGATCCTTATCCCGGAAATCCCTTATCACTTCGATCGCGTATGCGAAAAGATTCGCGAGCGATACCTGCGCCGGAGCGACTTTGCCATCGTCGTCGTCTCGGAAGGCGCGAAGGCCGCGGGAGCGGAGGCCCTCTACAAGGGGGAGAAGGACGTCTTCAAGGAGCACGCGGTCCTTGGAGGGATCGGAGAGCGCCTCGCGCGCGAAATCGAGGCTGCGACCGGGTGCGAATCGCGAGCCGTGGTGCTCGGGCACTTGCAGCGAGGGGGCTCGCCAATCAGCTTCGACCGGCTGCTGGCGCAGCGTATGGGCTGCGCGGCGGTTCGCTTCGTCGCCGAAACGGACCACAGCGGCATGGTGGCGCAGGTCGGCGGCGAAATCCGACTGGTGGATTTCGAAGAGGTGGTGGGCGGAACGCGGGGCGTCGATGTTCAGAGTGACACGGTGGCAACCGGGCGAGACCTCGGCATCTGCTTCGGCGACGAGCCGATCGGGACCTTTCTGAACCGGATCACGGCCCACCGGCGTGGCGCCGCAACGGCCTGACGCGAACGGTCGCGAGCGTCACGTTTGCTCCACCGGGGCTGGTTTAGGCTTTCGGCGCAGCGGGCCCGTGATCAGGCGCGCGCCGCGATCGTACGACAGAAACGACCAGGCCCACTGAAAGACGACGATCGCCCGATTGCGAAATCCGACGAGGAAGAGAACGTGGAGGGTGAGCCACGCAAGCCAGGCGATCGGTCCCGAGAGCCTGATTGTGCCGAGGTTGGCGACGGCCGCGGACCGGCCGATGGTCGCGAGCGAGCCCCGGTCTTTGTACCGAAAGGGCAAGGTCGGCTCGCCCCGCACCGCTCGCAAGACGTTGCGAGCGGCGTGGCGGCCCTGCTGCATCGCCGCGGGGGCGACCGCGGGCACCGGCGAGCCGTCTTGAGCCAGCGAGGCGAGGTCGCCGACCACGAACACGTCCGAGTGGCCGGGGATGGCCAGATCGGGCCCGACGACAACCCGGCCAGCGCGATCCAGCGGAACGCCCAGCGCTCGGCCGAAGCCGGAGCCCGCCACGCCGGCGGCCCAGAGCACGGTCCGCGTCGCAATGAAGTCTTCGCCGACCCGCACCCCCTCGGCGTCTATAGACGTGACCTTCTGCCCGGTGCGAACGTCGACGCCGAGCTCCACGAGCTGACGCCGCGCCTTCTCGGACAGGGCGGGCGGATAGGGTGGTAGGACGCGCGCGGAGCCCTCGAGCAAGATCACGCGGGCCTGCACGGGGTTGATCCGGCGAAAGTCGCGGGCCAGCGCGTAGCGCGCCACTTCGCAGAGCGCACCGGACAGCTCGACCCCCGTCGGGCCGCCGCCGACGACGACGAAGGTCAGCCAGGCGCCGCGTCGCGAGGGATCTCGCTCGCGCTCCGCGAACTCGAACGCCGAAAGGACGCGACGGCGGATCTCGAGGGCGTCGCCAATGCTTTTCAGCCCCGGAGCATAGGGCGCCCAGTCGTCTTTTCCGTAGTACGAGTGCCTGGCTCCGGTCGCGACGATCAGCTTGTCGTACGCAATCGTTCCGGCGTCGTGGATCACGACTTTCGCGTGAAGATCCACTGCCGTAGCCTCAGCGAGAAGCACCTCCACGTTGCTCTGACGGCGCAGAATCCGCCGGATGGGGATGGCAATGTCGCTCGGGTTGAGCGCCGCGGTGGCCACCTGGTAGAGAAGCGGCTGAAATAGATGGTGGTTGCGGCGGTCGAGGAGCGTGACCGTCACAGGCGCGCCGGCGAGCCCTCGGGCGGCGTTGAGTCCGCCGAACCCGCCGCCGACAATGACCACCCGCGACAACCCATCGCCCTCGCTCACGGCAAGCCTTGCCTTCCCGCCTCGTGCCAGCGTTGGAGAGGGAGCTTGCCAGGCTGCCCATTGCGGGGCCGCCGCGGTGGAATTGCCGCGCCGTGTCTTCTTCGTTTCGGTCGTTGACGGAGTCGGACGCGACGGCGCGTGAAGTAGGTTTCCGTCGACTCTCGCCTGGCGCGCCCACCAAGCGGTCAGGGGCCGAATACCAAGACCGCAAACGAGTAGCTCGGTAGGGAGTACACCGGGCTGGGCGCGGTGTTGCTC
>CAZHED010000015.1:0-63296 GCA_964531095.1 uncultured Polyangiaceae bacterium
CGCCGGATCGTCACCCGCCCCGGATCGCGCGGACCCGCATTCGCTGGGGTCCCCGGTGATGGCGCCGCGCCGGAAGCGCCCGGTCCCCCTGGGGTTCCTTGACCCGTCGGGCCTCCTCCGCCTACTCCCGCGGGCGTTCCCGGCCCGCCCGCGCTGCCCGGACCTCCGCCAGAGGGGTTCAAGGAGCCGCCCCCTGAGACTGGACCGCCCACTTGTGCGGTGCACGCGCCGAGCAGGGCGAGGAAAACAACGTGCGGGGACGCGGCTCGCAAAAAGCGAGCTCGCGATCCTGTCGAGCGAATCATGTTGGCTCCGTTCTCCAGGTGCTGGAGTTTCATCCGTGACGTCGTTGCTGCAACTGAATCGCCATTAGCTACTTGCCGCTAGAAGAAAAGTGACCCGCTACATACAGCCGAGCCTAGTGGCCCCGACGGCGAAGTCGTCGATCCAAAGATTGCCGGCGGTGCCCGCCCCAAATCGCTCGTAGCCGACACGCGACTCCACCAGAGTCGGGATCTGCGACTTGAGACTTTGGAGCGGCATCATCGCCCCACCCACATAGAGGGCGAGCGTGCCCGAAGCGCCGCTCGCGGAAATATTCCATTCAAAGCACGTCCATGCCCCGCGCGGGACTGCCATCGTGCTGGTGGGGCCTGATTCGGAGAGTCCCATTTGGGATTGATTGATCGAGATGTTCCCCTTTTGCGAGTTGAAGGGACGAATGCCGTACATGTTCAACGTCACGCCGGTCGACCCTTCGATGTAGACGTCGTGACCCGTGTCCGTCGCGGGAGTCTCGATGTACATCCAGACTCGGCCCCAGATGCCCATGGGGTCCGGAAAGCCGCTCTTGTTGACGAGCATGGCGTATCCGGATCCGGTCGTGAAACTGATCTGCACGGCGTTCTTGCCCGAGTGAGCCATGGTGGGCCCGGGCATCGTCGTCAACGTGCTCACGACGTTGACCGTTGCCCCGAGCGTGTTGTCGACCGTCCACGCCCCGCCCAGCATCGTGCCGGTTTCGAAGTCGTCGCAGAAGGTCGCTCCCGCCGGGCAACCAGCCGCTCCGCCTTCGCCGGCCCCGCCGCCGCTCGACCCGCCCATCTTCCCCGCGTCGACCCCTCCGCTGCTCGCCGTTCCGCTGCTCGAACCGGAGCCGCTGGTCGAGCCGCTGCTGCCCGCCCCCCCGCTGCTGCCCGCGGCCCCGCTGCTGCTGCCGGCGGCGAAGCCGCTGCTACTGCCGCTGCCGGTCCCGCTGCTCGACCCCGTGCTGCCGCCGCTGCTGCTGCCGGTGCTCGCTCCGCTGCTGCTACCCGAGCCCACGTCACCGCTGCTAGAACCGCTGCCGGCCGTTTCGCCACTGGACGAGCCCGACGAGCCACCACCGTTCTCCGTGTTGCTCGCGCTCGACCCGCAGGCGGCGAGCGTGCTGCAAGCGACACCGAGCGCCAGGGCTCGGCCGAGGCCGCGTTTGGTGGCTGACATGTCGATGGGCTCTCCCGGTTGATGGGCCGTATCCGCTCAGTGGCCGGCTACAGGTCGGTCCGTGGAAAAAAGTGCGCTGAGGCCCGCACGCACGCCCTGGTGCGCCTGCGGCATCCAGTGCGGGTGACGCTTTCTTCTCCGCTCCCCGCGGGGCCGAGGCACGAACGTTGCTGACCCCGGCGCACATGAACGCGCTCGATCGCCTCGTTCCGATGCCGCGCCTCCTGGAGCGCCACAGCGTCGACCTGGCGGCGGAACCCGATCGCGTATGGCGGGTCGCTCGGCACCTCGACTTCTCGAAGTCCCCGTTCGTTCGCGCGCTCTTCGCCGTTCGAACGATCCCCGGGCGGCTCGGAGGTACCGCACCCGTGCCCCTCGAATTGACCCTCGACAGCATGCGATCCACGCCCGAGCGTCCGGGCTTCCAGGTCCTCGAAGAGACACCGCCGCGCGAGCTCGCGGTCGGCGCGATCGGGAAGGTGTGGCACCTCGACATCCCCTTCGTCCATCTTGCGGACTCGGACGCCTTCGCGGCGTTCCACGCGCCCGACCAGGTCAAAGTGGCGTGGGCGATTCAGATCGAGCCGCTCGGCGAGCACGACGCGCGCTTGACGGTCGAGCTTCGGGTCGACGCGACCGACGACGAGGCGTGGGGCAAGTTCCTTTCGTATTTTCGGCTGGTCGGGCCGGCCTCTCGCTTCATACGACATGCGATGCTCCGCGCGATCTCGGCCGAGCTCGGCACACCCGAATCGCGTGAGAACGAGCGCCCGCTCGCGGGCGACGATCTCCTGGCCGATGCCAGCGAACAGGTGACGCACGGAATCACGATCGACGTTTCCCCCGAGTCGATCTGGCCGTGGCTGGTCCAGATGGGCTGCCGCCGGGCCGGCTACTACAGTCACGATCTTCTGGACAACGCCAACGTCCCGAGTGCGCGAGAGATTCACGCCGAGCTCCAGCACATCGAAGTGGGCGACATTCTGCCCGCGACGCCCGCGTCCGACGAAGGGTTCGAAGTACTGCGCATCGAGCGATTTCGCGCGCTCGTCCTCGGTGGGCTCTTCGACGTCAGCGCGGGCATGCAGCGGCCGTTCTGGGCGGCCCGGCCGGACCGATACTGGCACGTCACGTGGAGCTTCGCGCTCGAGCGCCTGAACGCGTCGTCGACGCGCCTGCACGTCCGCGCACGCGCGGCTTTTCCGACGAGTGGGCGGCTCCACCGGATGTGGATCGGCCCTGTCCACGCGTTGATGGAGCGTGCGCAGCTGCGAAATCTCAAAGAGCGCGCCGAGGGACGGCTTGCTCCCGACAGCCCGCGCGACGTGCTCGCGGGGATCGGCGGGGCCGGCGCGATGGCGGTCGCCTTCTTCACGCCGTTTCTGCGCAACGCCCGCAGCCATTGGGGGCTCGACGCCGACAGCGCCGCGCGGCGGCTTCCCGGCGACGACCTCGTCCCGGACCCGCGCTGGGGGTGGACGCACGCTGTCGAGATCGAGGCACCCGCCGACGCCGTGTGGCCCTGGGTCGCGCAAATCGGCGCCGACCGCGCGGGATTCTACAGCTACCAGTGGCTCGAGAACCTCGCCGGCTGCAAGCTCCGCAACGCGGAATCGATCCACGCCGCGTGGACGCATCACGACGGGGACGGGCTCGTCCTCCATCCGGACGCGCCGCCATTGCATGTGACGACCGATCCGGATCGGCGGTGGTTCGTCGCGCACGGCCCGGCGAGCGTCGAGGCGCGTGGTGCGGGCAAGCCGTGGGTCGAAGTGAGCTGGCTCTTCCTGGTCGAGCCGCTCGGATCGGACCGATGCCGGTTCGTCAGCCGTTTTCGTTGCGCGAGCTCGGGCGACCTCGCCACGCGCCTTCAGTTCGGGGCGGCGCTGGTCGAACCCGTGGGTTTCGTGATGGATCGCCGGATGTTGCTCGGGGTCAAGAGCCGCGCCGAGCGCGCATGCCACGAGGCAGTGGCGAGTCCCGCGTGAGCACCGGTGCGAGGGCGACGCCATTCGAACCGCGGGGGCCCACGGCCCGGTGAAGCGGCCGGCGCACGCATTGCACGAAGGCGCACGGACTGCGTTCGCTCTTGCTAGGATGGCCCAAGCCGATCGCCAGCCGGCGAGGCGACCTTCTTGCAACCGGGGCGGCTCCGATGAACGGCCCCATTCGGCACGACGCCGCGACGGCTCCTGGCGAAGGCCTCAGGGGGCTGACCGCGGCCGAAGTCGCCGGACGAATGAAGCGCGACGGCAGAAACGAGCTGCCGACCGCCGGGGGCCGCGGCCTGCTCGCGGACATCGTCACGCTCCTGCGCGAGCCGATGTCGCTGCTTCTTCTGGTCTGTGGCGGGATCTATGTCGCCCTCGGGGACCACCAGGAAGCCCTCATGCTCCTTGGGTTCGTCGTCTTCATTCTGGCGCTGACCCTCGTGCAGGAAAGAAAGACGGAGCGCGCGCTCGAATCGCTCCGCGACTTGGCGAGCCCGCGGGCGCTGGTCATTCGCGATGGCCAGCGCCTTCGCGTGGCCGGCGGGGAGCTCGTCTGCGACGACCTGATCGCGCTCGCGGAGGGCGATCGCGTCCCTGCAGACGCCGTCATGGTGCAAGGAAGCCACCTCGCGGCCGACGAGTCGCTCGTGACCGGCGAGGCGATGCCCGTTCGAAAGTGCGTGTGGGACGGGGCGCTCGCGTTCGCCCGGCCCGGCGGGGAGGACCTGCCGTTCGTGTACGCCGGCACGCTGATCACCGCCGGAGCGGGGATCGCTCGGGTCTGCGCGACGGGGCCGCGCACGGAGATCGGCCGCATCGGCGCGGTGATGCGGGCGTCCGAAGCGCACGAGACCCCTCTGCAGGCGGAAACGCGCCGGCTCGTCGCCAAGCTCGCGTGGGTCGGGGGCGCGCTCTCGATGTTGACCGCCATCGGCTACGCGCTGGCCAGCCGCAACGTCCTTTCCGGCGTCCTCGCGGGCCTCACATTGGCGATGGCGATCCTTCCCAACGAGTTTCCCGTCGTGGTCACGATGTTCCTCGCGCTCGGCGCGTGGCGTCTCTCGCGGCGCAAAGTGCTCGCGCGGCGGATCCCGGCGGTGGAGTCGCTCGGCGCCGTCACGGTGCTCTGCGTCGACAAGACCGGAACTCTGACCGAGAGCCGCATGACCGTGAGCAGGATCCTCGCGAACGGTGAAGCGTTCGATCTCGAACGGCTCCGCACGGAGCCGCTGCCCGAATCGACGCACGAGACGGTCGAATACAGCATCCTCGCGAGCCGACGCGACCCGTTCGATCCGATGGAGCGAGCTTTCATGGAGCTCGGCGAGGGGCAGCTCGCGGGGACCGAGCATTTGCATCCGGACTGGCAGCTCGTACGAGAGTACCCGCTGACGCGAGAGCGGCTCGCGGTCATCCATGTCTGGCGGGAGCGCGGCGAGGGCCCCCTCCAGGTCGCCGCGAAGGGCGCGCCGGAAGCGATCGGAAAGCTCTGCGGTTTGAGCGCGACCGCGCTGGCGCGCATGGAAGCCGGCGTTCGCACGCTCGGATCGGACGGTCTGCGGGTGCTCGCGGTCGCGCGGTCGGAGGTCGAGGAGGCTGCGGTTCCCGGAGACCCCGGGGCGCTCGGCCTTCGCTTCGTGGGGTTGGTCGGGCTGGTCGACCCCGTGCGCAAGAGCGTGCCGGCCGCCGTTGCCGAGTGCCGGGGCGCAGGGATTCGCGTCGTGATGATCACGGGCGACTACCCGTCGACCGCCGAGGCGATCGCACGCAAAGTCGGGCTCGACACGGCGCGCGTCGTCAGCGGACCCGAGCTCGCGGCCATGAGCGACGACGATTTGCAGGCGTGCGTGCGCGATACGAACGTCTTCGCGCGGATGCTCCCGGAGCAAAAGCTCCGGCTGGTCGAGGCGCTCGCCGCCAATGGCGAGATCGTCGGGATGACGGGAGACGGCGTCAACGACGCGCCGGCCCTGAAGGCCGCCCACGTGGGGATCGCGATGGGCGCGCGCGGCACCGACGTGGCGCGCGAGGCCGCCTCGCTCGTCCTTCTCGAAGACGACTTCGCGTCGCTGGTGCACGGCGTCCGTACCGGCCGGCGCATCGTCGACAACCTGAAGAAAGCGCTCGCGTACATCCTCGCGGTGCACCTGCCGATCGTCGGATTGACGCTCGTTCCGATCGCGCTGCGCGCGCCGCTCGTCCTGATGCCGATTCACATCGCGTTCTTGCACCTGGTGATCGACCCCGCCTGCTCGGTCGTCTTCGAGGCGCAGCCCGAGGAGGCCGACGTGATGCGCCGCCCGCCGCGTGATTCGCGAGCGCCGCTGTTCGGCCGCCGGGTGATAGGGCTGAGCAGCGCCCAGGGCGCCTCGGTGCTCGTCGTCGTTCTGGGCGTGTACTTCTTCTCCCTCCGTTCGGGACAGACCGAGGCCGAGTCGCGGGCGCTGACGTTCGCGACATTTCTGATCGCGAACCTCGGATTGATCTTCACCAACCGATCCTGGTCACGGGTCATCGCGTCGTCGTCGCTTCGCGACGCCACGCTATGGGCCGTCGCGGCGGGGGCCCTTCTGTTTCTCGCCCTGATCGTCTACGTGCCTTCGCTCGCGCATCTGTTCCGCTTCGCGGCGCTTGGTCCGCTGGACGTGGCGCTGTGCTTCGGCGCCGGCGCGTTGAGCATCACCTGGTTCGAGGTGCTGAAGTGGGGTGGACGCAGTCGATCGGCTTCGGGGGTCGCCGCGGGCAGCGCACCCCGGCGCTTCTCGTCGATCTACCGGCGCGAAGTGGACCGCGCGCTCCGCCGATCGACCGCACAGCCGATTCTCACGGAAGCCGATCTCGTCCACCTGCCGGCGCCGGTGCAGCGGTACCTCCGGTACCACGGTGCTGTCGGAAAGGTCCGGGTCGTCAATGTCCGAGCGCGCTTCCGGGGCGAGATGCGTCCCAAACCGGACGCCGGCTGGATGCGGATCACCGCAGACCAGACCAACTTCTTCGATGAGCCGGAGCGCGTCTTTCTCATGCATGCCGTGCGGGCTGGAATTCCCTTCGATGCCCTGCACCTCTACGCGGGGCCTTGCGCGACCATGCGCGTGAAGGTCGCAGGGCTCCTGCCGGTCGTCGACGCCAAAGGGCCCGAGATGAATCGCAGCGAGACGGTCACGATGTTCAACGACATGTGCGTGCTCGCGCCCGCGACGCTCATCGACGAAGCCATCCGGTGGGAGGAGGTCGACACGCACACCGCGAAAGCCACGTTCACGAATGCGGGCAATACGATCTCGGCGGTGCTCTCGTTCGACGACCGCGGCGCCCTCACGAGCTTCTCTTCCGATGATCGGTCCGAATCGGCCGACGGCAAGACGTATCGCCGCTACCGCTGGACGACCCCCCTCAAGGATTACCGCGACTACCGCGGTCGCATGGTTGCCGGGCACGGGGACGCCGTGTGGGGTCATCCCGAGGGGGACTACGTCTACGCGCGGTTCGACCTGGTCGACGTCGAGTACAACGTCTCCCGATTCGAGCGTCCGCCGTGAATAAGGATGCGGCAGGCGCCAGCCGTGGCTGCGCGACATCCCCGGCCTCTACGCCTCCCTCACCGCCCGCCTCGCCCCCACCGCCAGTGCGATGAGCCCCACCAGCACGGCGCTCGCCAGCGCCGTGCGGGGCGCCCCGAGGCGACCGATGACCGCCGCCGCGGCAAAGTCTCCGAGCGGGCGCACCCCCATGATGAGAAGGGTATTCAAGCTCATGACCCGTCCCGCCATCGACCGCGGAACCCGTGTCTGCAGAAGCGTGATCGTGGTCGCGCTGACGCCGACTTGAGACACGCCGAGGACGAGAAGGGAGACCAGCGACGGCGCGAATGCCCGGCTCGCGGAGAATCCGGCGAGTGCGAGGGCCCACACCACGGAAGCCGCCAGGACGATGCGCGCCTTTCGCGGCGGGTCACCGGCGGACGCGAGACCGAGCCCTCCGAGGACGGTGCCTCCGCCGGATGCGGCGAAGAGGACGCCGAGTCGAACCGCGTCGAGGCGTAGCACCTTGGTCCCCATGACGGGCAAGAGCAAGGACGGCGACGGTCCGAGGAAGAGAAGGGCGCCGTAGAGAGTCAGGATCGACGGAAGGACCGTGTCCGCGCGCACCGCGGCGAACGCGTCTCGGATCGCGCGCGGGTTCGGAGTGCGTGTCGGCCCTCCGGCCGCGCGCGGCCGTATCGCGACCAGCGCGGCGAGGACAGCGAGGTAGCTCACGGCGTTGGCGAAGAAGTTCCCCGCGTAACCGATGGCGGCCATGGCCAGCCCTGCCAGCGCCGGACCGACGGTCGACGAGCCGGTGAAGACGATGGACTGGAGCGAAAGCGCGCCGAGAAGCTCGTCTTTCGGGACGAGCTCCGGCACGAGCGCGGCGCGGGTCGGCTGGTCGAAGCTCAAGGCCGTGCCCTGGAAGAACGCGAGAACGACGACCATCCATACCGTCACGACGTGGAGCACGGTCAGCACTCCGAGAAGCGCGGCGAACGTCATGCACAGCGATTGCGTTGTCAGAAGCAGGCGGCGCTTGTCGACCCGGTCGGCGACGGCCCCGCCAAAGAGGGAGAAGGCGAAAAACGCCACCGCTTGCGAGAGCGAGACTGCGCCCAGCGCGAGCGCCGACCCGTGGCTGATCTCGAGGACGAGCAGCGCTTGGGCGACGATCTGCATCCACGTCCCGATCGCCGAACCGACGAGCCCGAGCCAGAGCAGTCGGAAGTCTCGGTGACGCAGGGCGCGGAACGGCCCCGCCAAAGGCCGTGATCGCGAATCGTCGGTCGTGGTCGTGGTCGCCCCCCCGCTATCGTGCCACCTTCTGGACTTCGGGTGGGAAATCCGACATCTCCTGAACCTGCCGCACTTCGATCGCGTCGCCGTCGAGCATCGGCGCGCGCGACGCCCACGCGATCGCCTCGGCCTTGGACTTCACCTGAATCATCCAGTAGCCGCCGACCACCTCTTTGGTCTCCGCGAACGGCCCGTCCGTCACGACGCTCTTTCCTCCGGAGAAAGACACGCGGGCACCCGTCGCCGGCGGGTGGAGACCGTCGAGTGAGAGCAGCACGCCAGCCTTCCGGAGGGCGTCGTTGTACGCGCCCATCTTGGCCACGAGCTCCACGTCGGGCACGGTTCCCGCCGCGGCCTGCGCATAGCCCTTGGGAATCACAAGCATCATGAATCGCATCGTCGTCTCCTCGTGGTTGTCGGCATCTGCCGGCCCATAGGACGAACCAGGGTCCCCGGAATCGACACCTCGGGCGATCTTTTTTTGTGGGCGAGCCCGGCTTCGAGTCGCGGCCGTGGGCGTGGTCGGCTTGCGGCCCCATCGATTGTCCGGTGCGCGACGATGCGTCGCGGCCACGTCCGCCACCGCTGCTTCTGCCGCGGCGGTGCGGACGGGCCCGGGACGTTCAGCCGAGTGTTTGCGCATGATGTGTCTTGCGCGCGGCACGGCCTTCAGGCAGGACCTCGAGCGCGAGACCACGTCGAAGAGGAACGCCATGAACGACACGCTTTCGACCGACCTTCTTCGCAAGATGGACGCATACTGGCGGGCGGCGAACTACCTTTCCGTCGGACAGATCTATTTGCTCGCCAACCCATTGCTGCGCGAGCCGCTTCGTATCGAGCACGTCAAGCCGCGCCTCTTGGGCCACTGGGGAACGACACCCGGGCTCAACTTCATCTACGTGCACATGAATCGTGTCATCAAGGAGAGGGACCTCGACGCGATCTACATCGCCGGTCCCGGCCACGGAGGCCCCGGGGTAGTCGCGAATACCTATCTCGAGGGCACCTACAGCGAAGTGTACCCGAACGTGTCGCAAGACGTCGACGGGATGAAGCGCCTCTTCAAGCAGTTCTCCTTTCCCGGCGGGATCCCGAGCCACGTCGCGCCCGAGACCCCGGGGAGCATCCACGAAGGCGGCGAGCTCGGATATTCGCTCTCTCATGCGTACGGGGCGGTGTTCGACAACCCGAACCTGCTCGTCTGCTGCGTCGTGGGCGACGGCGAAGCCGAGACCGGGCCGCTCGCCACGAGCTGGCACTCGAACAAATTTTTGGACCCGGTGGGCGACGGTGCCGTCCTCCCGATTCTGCACCTGAACGGCTACAAGATCGCCGGCCCGACCGTGCTCGCGCGCATTCCCCGCGACGAGCTCGAGCAGCTCCTCCGCGGGTACGGCTACACGCCGCGGTTCGTCGAGGGCGACGATCCCGCGCAGATGCATCAGAAGATGGCCGCGACCCTCGACGACGTGATTTGCGAAATCCAGGCGATACAGACCGCCGCGAGGACGCGTGGCTTCCAAGAGCGACCGCTCTGGCCGATGATCGTGCTGCGCACGCCCAAAGGGTGGACGGGACCGAAGGTGGTGGACGGCGTGCCCATCGAGGGCACGTTCCGCGCGCATCAGGTTCCTCTCGCGGGGCTCGCCCAGCATCCGCGGCACCTCGAGATGCTCGAAACGTGGATGAAGAGCTACAAGCCGGAGGAGCTCTTCGACGAACGAGGCCGCCTCGTCGGCGACCTTGCGGAGCTCGCGCCCCGCGGTGAGCGGCGCATGAGCGCGAACCCGCACGCGAACGGCGGCCTTCTCCGCAAAGACTTACGAATGCCCGACTATCGGTCGTACGCGGTCGACGTTGCGGCGCCTGGAGCGGTCGACGCCGAAGCGACGAGCGTCCAGGGACAGCTCATTCGCGATGTGCTGGAGCTGAACCGCGACCGCAGAAACTTCCGGATCTTCAGCCCGGACGAGACCGCCTCCAACCGCTGGGGTGCGGTCTTCGAAGTGACGAACCGCGAGTCGGTCGCCGAGATCCGCAAGGCCGACGACCATGTGGCGATCGACGGGCGCGTGATGGAGATGCTGAGCGAGCACCAGTGCCAGGGGTGGCTCGAGGGGTACCTGCTCACCGGGAGGCACGGCTTCTTCTCGTGCTACGAGGCGTTCATCCACATCGTCGATTCGATGTTCAACCAGCACGCCAAGTGGCTGAAGGTGTCGCGCGACCTTCCGTGGCGGCGCCCGATCTCGTCGCTCAACTATCTGCTCTCGTCGCACGTCTGGCGCCAGGACCACAACGGCGCCAGCCACCAGGACCCGGGCTTCATCGATCACGTCGTCAACAAGAAGGCCTACGTGATCCGCGTGTACCTTCCGCCCGACGCGAACACGCTTCTCTCGGTCACCGACCACTGCGCGCGAAGCGTCAACTACGTCAACGTCATCGTGGCGGGAAAGCAGCCCTCGCCCCAATGGCTGACGATCGACCAAGCGGCGACCCACTGCGCCGCGGGCGTCGGGATCTGGGACTGGGCGAGCAGCGACCTCGACGGCGACCCCGACGTCGTGATGGCCTGCGCCGGCGACGTGCCCACGCTCGAGACCTTGGCCGCCGTCGACTTGATGCGCGACTGCCTCCCGGAGGTCAAGGTGCGGGTCGTCAACGTGGTCGACCTGATGAGGCTTCAGCCCGAGGCCGAGCACCCGCACGGCCTGTCGGATCTCGACTTCGACGGCATCTTCACGACGAACCGGCCCATCATCTTCGCTTACCACGGCTACCCGTGGCTCATTCACCGCTTGACGTACCGGCGAACGAATCACGCGAATCTCCACGTTCGCGGCTTCAAAGAGGAGGGGACCACCACGACGCCCTTCGACATGGTCGTTCGAAACGACATGGACCGCTTTCATCTGATTGAAGACGTGATCGACCGTGTGCCGGGGCTGGGATCGCGCAAAGCGCACGTGAAGCAACGGATGGCCGACAAGCGTGTCGTGCATCGGCAATACATCCGCGAGCACGGCGAAGACATGCCCGAGGTTCGAGACTGGCGCTGGCGCGTGCGTTCCACTTGAGCGGTTTCGATCCACTGGCAAGGAGTCACGATGATCAGGACGCTTCCCCGCCGACTTCCCCCGAAGCTCGAAGAGCTCACCGCGCTCGCGCTCGATTTGCGCTGGACTTGGAGCCACAGCGGCGACGCGCTCTGGCGGAAGATCGACGCCACGATGTGGGACCAGACGCGCAACCCATGGGCCGTTCTGCAGAACGTCGGCCAGCAGCGGTTCGAAGAGCTCACGCAGGACAGCGAGTTCAGCGACGAGCTCTCGCGGGCCTCGAGCGAGCGCCGCGAGCACCTCACGGAGTCCACTTGGTTCTCGGCGAACGGCTTTCGCCTCAAGAACGAGACAATCGCCTATTTCAGCATGGAGTTCGGGCTCAGCGAAGCGATTCCCCTCTACGCCGGGGGTCTCGGCATCCTAGCGGGCGACTACCTCAAGACCGCGAGCGACCTCGGGATGCCCGTGGTCGGCGTCGGTATCCTCTTTCAGGAAGGCTACTTCCGGCAAATCGTCGACGCGGCGGGCCGTCAGCACGAGGCGTATCCGTACAACGACCCGACGATGCTCCCGATTCAACCGGTGGCGGCGCCGCACGGCGGCTGGCTGCGCGTGGGAATCGATCTGCCGGGGCGGACGCTGTGGCTCCGTGTGTGGCGAGCGAACGTAGGCCGTGTGGCCCTCTACTTGCTCGACAGCAACGACCTCTTGAACACCCCCGTCGATCGCGGCATCACGAGCAAGTTGTATGGGGGCGGGCCGGAGACGCGCCTCTTGCAGGAGCTCGTTCTCGGGATCGGCGGGTGGCGTGCGCTCTTGGCGCTCGATCTCGAGCCGAGCCTCGCCCATCTGAACGAAGGCCACGCGGCGTTCGTCGTCATCGAGCGTGCGCGCCAGTTCATGGGTCGGGCGAACGTTTCGTTCTACGAAGCGCTCTGGGCTACGCGCGCCGGAAACGTCTTCACGACGCATACGCCCGTCGCTGCCGGCTTCGACGTCTTTGCCCCCGAGCTCTTGAGCAAATACCTGCCGCCGTTCGGCGATTACCTCGCCCGGCTCGGGATCTCTTCGAACGAGCTGCTCGCCCTCGGACGCCGCGACCCGAACGACGGGGCCGCGCCGTTCAACATGGCGCACCTTGCGATGCGGGGCTGCTCGTACACCAACGCTGTCAGCCGCCTTCACGGAACGGTAAGCCGCCGCCTCTTCGCCGAGCTCTTTCCGCGGTGGCCCGAGAGCGAAGTGCCGGTCGATCACGTCACCAACGGCGTCCACGTTCCGTCGTGGGACTCTCGCGCCGCCGACTCGCTGTGGTCGAACGCGTGTGGAAAAGAGCGTTGGCGGGGATCGAGCGACCGCTTGCCCGAGGTGATGACGGCGCCGAGCGACGAAGATCTATGGACGATGCGATCCGAAGAGCGGGCGGATCTGCTCGCGTACGCCCGTCGTCGCCTGGAGCGGCAGTTCGCGCAGCGGGGGGCCCAGCCGAGCGTCGTCGAGGGCGCGGCGCGCATCTTCGAGCCTGGGGCGTTGACCCTGGGGCTCGCGCGGCGCTTCGCCGAGTACAAGCGCGCGGATCTGCTGCTTCACGAGCCCGATCGGCTGGCGCGGCTCCTCACGGACGCGGCGCGGCCGGTGCAGATCGTCGTCGCGGGCAAGGCCCACCCCGAAGACGAGGTCGGCAAACGGATCATCGCCGAGTGGATCGCGTTCGTGAACCGGCCCGACGTGCGACACCGCGCCGCGTTCATCGAGGACTACGACATGTCGCTAGCCGAGCAGCTTGTCCAGGGGGTCGACGTGTGGATCAACACGCCGCGTAGACCGTGGGAGGCGTGTGGAACGAGCGGGATGAAGGTTCTCGTCAACGGCGGGCTGAACCTCTCGGAGCTCGACGGCTGGTGGGCAGAGGCGTACACGCCGGAGGTCGGCTGGGCGCTCGGAGATCACGCCGAGGTCACGACCGATTGGCGTGACGCCCAGGATCTCTACACGGCCCTCGAACAGCAGGTGGTGCCCGAGTTCTACGATCGCGATGAGCGTGGCATCCCGCGCCGCTGGCTCGCACGCATCCGAGCGAGCATGGCGGGCCTCGCGCCGACCTTCAGCAGCAACCGGATGGTTCGCGAGTACGCGGAGCGTGTTTACGTCGGCGCTGCCGAGAGATTCCACGAGCGGGTCGACGGCGGCGCCCGACTGGCCAAGGAGCTTCGGGCGTGGCAGCAGGCATTGGAGTCGCACTGGAACGAGATTCGTGTCGGGAAAAGCGACTTTGCGACCCGGCAGGGCGCGATCGACTTCAACGTCTCCGTCGATCTCGGGAGGGTTCCCCCGGACGCTGTGCGCGTCGAGCTCTTCGCGGACACTCCTGGCGATGAGCCCCCGTTTCTCCGCCCGATGGAGCCGGTGAAGGACGCCCCCACCAGCCCGAATGGCCTCCTCTTCGCGGCAACCGTCGTCACGTCGCGACCGGCAAGTGACTTCACCGTGCGCGTCGTTCCCGATCGCAGAGGCGTTCGCGTGCCCGCGGAGATGGCGCTGATTCACTGGGGGCGTTAGCAGGGCTAGTGAACGGATCGATTCACGACCTCGTCCACCACCACCAGCGCGAAGAACGCCACGCTGACCCACGCGTTCACGTCGAAAAACGCTTTGTCGATCGCGGCGAGCCCGCGGCGGTGTACGAGCGCGTGCTCGTAGGCGAGCAGCGCCGCGGAGACGGCCACGGCAACGCCGTACGCGAGACCGCGATGCAAGGCGACGCCGCATCCGGCGAGCGCGAGCACCGTCACCACGTGCGAGCAGGCGCTGATCGCGAGAGCCCGCCGGGTGCCGAAACGGGCGGGGATCGAATGGAGCCCCGCCTGGCGATCGAAGCCCTCGTCTTGCAAAGAATAGAGGACGTCGAACCCCAGCAGCCACGCGACGACCGCCACCATGAGGAGCACGATCCCCAACGCCGGAGCCGCGCCCATGCCGATCCATGCCCCACCCGGTGCGAGCGCGAGAGCGACGCCCAGCCACGCGTGGGCGCCCCACGTGAACCGCTTGGCGTACGAGTACCCGAGTAGCACGGCCAGAACGGCCGGCGCCAAGAAGGCCGGCCACGGACCCAACGTCGCGGCGAAGCCAAGGAACGCGACGCCGGACACCCCCGCCAGCGCCAGCGCCTCCCACGCGCGGACGGCGCCCGACGGGACGTGGCGCCCGCGTGTACGCGGGTTGCGGGCGTCGACGTCGCGGTCGGCCCAGCGGTTGAACGCCATCGCGCTGGTGCGCGCACACACCATGCACGCCAGCATCGCGACCAAGCGCGCCGCCCCGAGGGGCGCATGGGGCACGGCGAGCGACAGGACGACGGCGCTCGCGGCGAATGGCAGCGCGAAAATCGTGTGCGCCAACGCCACGAGCGACCCGTACGTCCGTACGCGTGCGAGAATCGTCATTGGGACGCTCCGCTCGGCCGCCGCGCGATCCACCGCCGCGGCGCCTTGACGTTGCGAAGCACGAACGCGCAGGGGTCTTCTCCAACTTCGCCGTCGATGGCGAGAAGGCCCGGCGTCGCGCCACGGGCGATCCGTCCGACGTCGCTTCGCCCGAGAGCGCGCGCCCCCTGCCAGGTGGCCATCTGCAGGAGCTCCTGCGCAGGCACGGTCGGAAACCGGTCGGCCAGCGCGCGCGCTTCGGCCAATACGTCGAGCGACGCGTTCGAGGCGAGCGAGTCGGTTCCGAGGCCCGGAAGAATTCCTGCGGCGCGCGCGGCCAGGAGCGGCGGGAGCTTGGTCTCGATGAAGAGGTTGGACCGCGGGCAGAACACCACCGGGGCCCCTCGACGCGCGACGAGCGCCAGCTCTTCGGCGCGCGTGTCCGTGAGGTGAACGCAGACGACGTGCGGCGCGAGAGCGCCGAGCTCGTCGGCGAGGTCGATCGGCGACTTTCCGGGCCACATCATATGGTCGCGCGAGAGCTTGAGGCGCGACTCGTACCAATCGGCGATCGGGCCGTCGCCCCGCTCGAGAAAGCGCCGCTCGGCGGGGTGCTCGGCCACGTGCACGCTCGCGCGCACGCCGTGCTCTCCCGCTTCGCGCAGAAGTCGCCGCGTCACGTCGGCGTGTGTCGTGTACAGCGTGTGCGGAGTCGGGGCGTAGGTGAGCTCCGCGCTGGGCCATGACCCGACCTGCTCGTCGAGGACGCGCGGCAGCGCGGCGACCCGCTTTTCGAGCGCCTCGCGCTCGACGCCGAAGACTTCGTGAAAGACGGAACCCACGAGCCCTCGGCGCGCCAGCGCCTTGACCGCGGCGAGCGTGTTGGTCACCTCGCCGACCGCCACGGTGCCGAAGACGACGAGCTCGTCGACCGCGTGATCGATCGCGCCTGCGTCTTCCTCGGGCGAGACTTCGGCGCGGATCGCGAGCAGGTGCTCCACCCAGGGCACGAAGCCGGCACCCCCTGGGACCTGTCCGCGCAGCCCGCTCAGCTCCAGGTGCACGTGTGCGTTGACGAGCCCAGGCAGCAGCACGCCGCGAACGCGCTCCACGATCGCGCCCGCGTGTGCGGGCAAGATGTCGCCGGCGGGACCGACGTCGACGATACGGCCGCGCGGATCGACGACCACAGCACCGTTCCGGATGACTGGTGAGTCCCCGGGAATCACGGCGTCCGCGTGCACGATGCGCACGATCGCGTCCCTCATCCCGGAAGCGTCAGCCAGTCGTAGCGCACGTTGCGGCGCGCCGCCTTGAAGCCCGCGGCGCGGATGCGGCGCTCCATCGCCTCCGCGTTCATGCAGAACGTCGTCCCCGCGCTCGACACGACGTTTTCTTCGAACATCACGCTTCCGAAGTCGTCTGCGCCGAATCGCAGCGCCACTTGCCCGACCTCCGGCCCCTGGGTCACCCAAGACGCGCCGACGTGGTCGACGTTGTCGAGCAGGATGCGCGCGGTCGCTTGCTGTCGCAGGTAAAGGACCGTTCCGTTGTCTCCCGGCTCGATGTGCGTCCCCTTTTCGTGCTGGAAGTCCCAGCAGAAGAACGCGGTGAAGCCCCCGGTCTCGTCTTGCAAGTCGCGGATCTTGATCAGGTGCGCGATGCGGTCTTGCACCGTGTCGACCGTGCCGTACATCATCGTCGCGCTCGATCGCAGCCCCATTTGATGGGCCACGCGCATGACGCCGATCCATTCGTCGCTCGTACATTTCGCCCGAGCAATCTTGCGCCGGACGCGGTCGACCAAGATTTCGGCGCCGCCTCCGGGCACGCTGTCGAGCCCCGCGCCGCGCAAGCGGCCCAGCACTTTGCCGACGCCGAGGCTCTCGAGCCGCGCGATGTGCAGGATCTCCTCGGGGGAGAGCGCGTGCAAGCCGAGGGCGAACTCGCGCTTGATCCAGCGGAAGAGGTCTTCGTACCACTCGATCCGTAGATCGGGGTGCAGGCCGCCTTGAAGGAGGATCTGTACACCGCCCGCGTCGACGACTTCCTTGAGCTTCTTCGCGAGCTCTTCGCGGGTGAGCACGTATCCCTCGGGATGTCCGGGGGGTCGGTAGAACGCGCAGAAGCGACAGCTCGTGGTGCAGACGTTCGTGTAATTGACGTTGCGGTCGACGATGTACGTCACGACGTTGTGGGGGTGCTTGCGCTTTCGGACGGCGTCGGCGGCGAGGCCGAGGTCGAAGAGCGAGGCTTCGGACACGAGCCGCTCGCCCTCGGCCGCGCTCAGCCTCTCGCCGTCGGCGGCGCGTCCGAGGAGCGAGTCGAGTGACGGCGTCGTGGCGCCATTGCGCCGATCGTCGTCGAAGAAGCGAACACGCGCGCGCGGCAGGAGCCCGGCCCCCGCCGCCAGGTCGTAGAAGCGCTCGAGCCCCTTCCGCTCGTCGTCACCGAGGTCGTAGCGAATCGCGTCGTGAAGGTAAGCGCGCAGCGATGCGGACGACAGGCTGGAGCGCGCCGCGTGTTCGTCGGCGATGGCGTCGCGCCGGCCGAGCCCCGCGGCCTTCGCGGCCACGAGCAGGCTCTCGTCGCTTGCCGACAGGGCCCCCTCGCGGCCGCACCACGCCGCGAAGACGAACGGCAAGCCGGTGAGCTCCCACCACGCGAGCCCGAGGTCGAGCACGTGCGGGAATCGCCCCTCGATTTCCAGGGCGGGGTCGCCGATGACGAGCGCGCCTCGCGCCCCGGACACGGCGGCGATCGCCTCTTTGGCCGTGGCGCCGAACAAGCGAGGCTCGCGCTGCCGCTTGCGCGCGCGGAGAACGAGCCTCGCCAGCACGACGCTCGTTCGGGACGACAGATCGATCGCGAGCTCGTCGAGCGTGTCGATGGGCTGCTCCGCGACGATCGCGATGCTGCGCACCGCCCCCCGAGCTCCGATGGCGCAGTGACGCACGATGCGTAGATCGCCGATGGTCGCCGCGGCCGCGACCGGCATGAGCGCAAAGTCCGCCTCGCCCTCGGCGACGCGCCGCGCGACTTCGCTCGGCGACGCGCAATCGAGCCGCAGTCGCCCGCTCGCGGGCTCGCGGTCGAGCCCCTCGTAAAGCGGCCGGGCGTTCAAGTAGCCCACCGCGGCCGCCCGCAAGCGTTCGCCCGAGTTGTTCACGACAACACCTCCAAGTGCTTGGTCGCTTTGCGCTCTCGTACGTTCACGGCCGCCTCCGGCAGCGACGCCCGGGGATGCTCTCGCAACACGTCGTAGAGCGAGCTTCGCTCGACGGGAACACGCCCAGCCTCCTGGATCAGTCGAACGATTTGCGCCGCGGTCAGGGCCCCGGGCGACCGCGATCCTGCCGCGCGATAGATCGTCTCGTGCACGATGGTGCCGTCGATGTCGTCTGCGCCGAAGCAAAGCGCGATCTGCGCCACCTCCGGCGTCATGCTGACCCAGTACGCCTTGATGTGCGGGACGTTGTCGAGCATCAGGCGCGACACGGCGACCGTGCGCAGTGCGTCGATCGCCGTCGGGGCCGGCAGGTTGCGCATCCCGTTCCCGTCCGGGTGAAAGGCGAGGGGGATGAAGGCCTGAAAGCCGCCGCGCTCGTCCTGGAGTGCGCGGAGGCGCAAGAGATGGTCGACGCGGTGCTCGAAAGTCTCGATGTGCCCGTAGAGCATGGTCGCGTTCGTGCTCATGCCCAGGGAATGGGCCACGCGGTGGACCTCGAGCCACTCGTCAGCGGTCGCCTTGTCGTGGGCGATGCGCGTGCGCACGCTGGGGTGGAAAATCTCGGCGCCCCCGCCGGGCAGGCTGTCGAGCCCCGCGCGGCGCAGGCGCTCCAGGACTTCGCGGTAGGTCATTCCGTAGTGGGTCGCGAAGAAATGGATCTCGACCGCCGTGAAGCACTTCATGTGCACGTCGGGCTTGATGCGCTTGAAGCCGGCCAGGAGCTCCTCGTAGTACGAGAAGGCCAGGCCGGGGTGGAGCCCGTTGACGATGTGGATCTCGCCCGGCGGGTCATCCATTCGCGCTTCGAGCTCGCGCCACGCCTCTTCGATGCGCATCGTGTGCGCCCCCGGCGCTCCTTCTTCGAGCTTGGCGAACGAGCAGAACAGGCACGACGCGACGCACACGTTGGTCACTTCGATGCGCATGTTGCGGTTGAAGTACGTGCGGTCCCCGTGCAGCCGCTCGCGCACTTCATTGGCGAGGCGACCGATCGAGACGACATCGGGGTGGCGGAAGAGGGCGAGACCATCGTCGAACGACAGCCGCTCGCCCGCCTGGAGTTTCTGGACAATCGTGTCGAGCATCCGTTTTCTCCTAGATCGACATCGCCTCGTCGACAGTCTCCACGGATCCGTCGGGGTGGACGAAGACGGGAATGCGCCCGGTGCGGCGGACGAACCCGGCGAGCTCTCTTTTCTTGACGACCTGCGCCGGCTGCATGCGCGACCGCTTGCCGACGCCGGTCAGCTCGCCGTCGGCGAACGGGAGCCCGCGCTTGCTCGCGATGTGTCCGGTGAGCTCGTTTGCGCCGAAGCCGAGGCCCACCTGCGCAAGCTCCAGACCCGAGCGCGTCCAGTCGATCCGGATGCGCGCAGCGGGAGGGCCGGTCACCCGCGCGACTGCGATCTCACGGAGGAGATCGAGGCCGGTGAGGTCGCCGCCTTCTTGCGGCAAGACCAGCGCACCCCCGTTCCGCTCGGGCGGCGGAGCGTAGATGCGCACCGTGTCGCCGACCTCGTCGCTTCGCACGCGGTCGGCGAGAGCCCCCAGCGCGAGGAGATCGGCGGCCCGGAGCACGGCCACGTCGGCTTCACCCACCGTGCCAGCGCGACGAGACGCGAGCACGCTCGAGAGCCCGGCCGCGGCAATGGCGCGATCGACGAGCGCGCTCAACGCTGCCCCCAGCGCCGTACGAGATCGTGGTCGAGGCCGAGATGATCGAGGATCCGCCCCACGACGGTGTCGACGGCGTCGTCCAATGTCTCCGGCTTGCCGTAAAACGAAGGCATCGCCGGGAGCACCAGGGCGCCGGCGCGGGCGAGGTAGGCGAGGTTGTCGAGGTGCACGACGCTGAGCGGAGTCTCGCGAGGAACGACGATCAGCGTGCGGCGCTCTTTGAGCATCACGTCGGCCGCGCGAGTGACGAGCGTGTCCGATACGCCGTGGGCGATCCGCGCGACGGTCCCCATCGAACACGGGACCACCACCATCGCCTGCCACCCCGCGCTTCCGCTCGCGAAGGGCGCCCGGAAGTCGCGCACCCCCCAAACGGGGAGACCGATCGCCTCGCGCAGGTCACCGCCGCACTCGAGCGCCCACACCTCCGGCGCCGTTTGCGAGACGCACACGGCGACTTCGACGTCCTCGCGCCGCTTGAGCACGGCAAGCACCCGGCGCGCGTAAGGTGCGCCGCTCGCGCCGGTGATCCCGACGACAATCTTCTTTCTCACGACCTCACCTGCCCGCGCACGACGGAGGCGATCCCCAGGGTCAAGTCAGAGCCCCGCACGTGCGCGAAGCCAACACCGAGGAGCATCCGCTCGTACTCCTGACGCGCCAGAAACCCCGCCATGCTTCGCGCGAGGTATTCGTACGCGGGGCGATCCCCCGAGACCCAGCCACCGAGCGCCGGGAGCACGAGTGTCGCATACGCGCGGTGAAACGCTCGCGTCGCGGGGCGGGTCGGGCGAAAGAGCTCGAGGGTCACGAAGACGCCGCCAGGGCGAAGCACGCGGAGCGCCTCGCGCGCACCCGTCGCGGGGTCCGCGAGGTTTCGGATCCCGAACCCGCAAACGACGGCGGAAAAGGACGCATCTTCGAACGGCAACGAGGCGGCGTCCGCGACGACCACTTCGGCTCGCGGCACCTTGTGGCGACCCGCTTCGAGCATCGCGGGTGCGAAGTCGACAGCGACGACGCGATCGTCGGGGCGCACCTTCGCGAGCATCGCGGTGAGATCCATCGTTCCGGCGCAGAGGTCGAGAACGGGTCCTGCCGGGGCGCTCGCGACTTCGGAGATCGCGCGTGCCCGCCAGCGCCGATCCATGCCTGCCGACATGAGTCGATTGAGAAGATCGTAGGTCGGCGCGATGCGGTCGAACATCGTCCGCGCGGCGCTCTCGTGCCGCGCTTCGTCGCCTCGACGGGCGCTCAGCTTCGCGACGGGCGCGACAGGCTCGGTCACGTCCGCGCCCTCTGCAAGAGCTCGCGCGCGGCGCCCAGAACGCGTGCAATCGTCCCCGTTCCATCGTCGGCGCCGTTGGCGCTTGCCGACGGAGCTTGCCGTGGAAGGTCGATGCCGAGCTCGGGCCACATCGCCTGCACGCGCGCCGTTACCTCGTCGCTCATGCGGCACGGTTCCGGCCAGTCACGCGCGTACCCCTCCTCGCGCCACTTGCGCGTCCCGTCGATGCACACCTTGCTTCCCCACAGCGCCTGGTTGGCGCCGTGGTCGAGCTGGTCAATCGGGCCGTCCACGAATGCGAAATCGCGCTTCGGGTCGAGGTTCGCCAGAAGACGCCACGCCACCTGCCCCAGGTCCTGTACGTCGATGTCTTCGTCGACGACGCAGATCACCTTCGAAAAAGACATTTGCCCCGAGCCCCAGAGTCCGTGGGCGATGCGCGCCGCGTGAAACGGGTACTGCTTCTTGATCGAGACGAGCACGAGGTTGTGGAACGCCCCGTGGACGGGCAGATTCATGTCGACGATCTCGGGAAACAGCGTGCGCAAGAGAGGCAAGAAGAGGCGCTCGGTCGCCTTGCCGAGCCACGCGTCTTCCATCGGGGGCGGTCCGACGACGGTTGCCGGATAGACGGCGTCGGTCCGGTGCGTGAGCGCTGTCACGTGAAAGCGCGGGAAGCGATCCACAGGAGTGTAGTACCCGGTGTGGTCGCCGAACGGGCCTTCGAAGGCCAGCTCTTCGCGAGGGTCGACATAGCCTTCGAGCACGAAGTCCGAGTCGGCGGGCACCTCCAGGTCGACGGTCTTGCACCGAACGGTGCCGACCGCGCGCTTGCGGAGAAAGCCCGCGAACATCCACTCGTCGATGCCGTCGGGCAGCGGAGCCGTGGCCGCGTACGTGAGCGCCGGGTCGCCCCCCAGCGCCACCGCGACCTCCATGCGGGCCAACCCCAGGTCGCGGGCGCGGCGGAAGTGACGGGCCCCGGTCTTGTGCACTTGCCAGTGCATCGCAGTGCTGCGCGCGTCGAGCTTGTGCATCCGGTAGCAGCCGACGTTGCGGGTTTGCGTCTCGGGGTCGCGCGTGATCACCTGAGGCAGCGTGATGAAAGGACCGCCGTCTTTCGGCCAGCACGTGAGGATCGGAAGGGCGTCGAGGTCGACGTCGGCGCCCGTGTGCACGACATCGTGACAGGGAGCGCGTACGGCGGGGCGCGGCGGTACGTGCGCGAGCTCCGGGAGCTTGAGCGCCATCTGGGCGAGCTCGCGGGCGCTCGAGGGGGCGCGTGTGCGCACGAGATCGTCGATTGCGCGCGCGTGCTCTTCGAGGTCGTCGACGCCGAGCGCGAGCGACATCCGCCGTCGCGACCCGAACCCGTTGATGAGGAGGGGGAACGTCGATCCGGAGACGTCCTCGAAAAGGAGCGCGGGGCCGGCGGCCTTCATGACGCGGTCGGCGATCGCAGCGACCTCCAGGCGGGCCTCCACGTGGCGTCGGACGCGCACGAGATCTCCGCGCTGCTCGAGCGCACGAACGAACGCGCCCATGCCGTCCCACGCCATCGCGCCTCCAAACAACTTTCAAAATAAATTGAACGAACAGCTCTTAGGCTCCGGGTCGGAGGCCGTCAAGGCGACGAGCGCCCATCATCCAGATCGACGCGAGGGCGGGCGCTACGCTGTAGGAGCTTCGCCGGACGGACGGCTTGCGTTGCTCGGCCGCTCGTAACCTCCAGGCGGCGCGGTAGGCCTTGCCCATCGAAACAGAGCCATGAAACCCGGCGACCACCCCGACTTCTTCCGCCTTCCCGCCCCGGAAGGGCGATCGCGCGAGAGCACCATCCGACTCGATGCCCAGGGCCAATTCTGGCACGACGACCGGCGGGTCGAGCATCCGGGGCTGGCCGCCGCGCTGCACTCCTGGATCAGCCGCCACCCTGACGACGGTCGCTATATCCTCACGAACGGCTACGACTGGACGTACTTCACGGTCGACGACGCTCCGTACATCGTCCGCGCCGTGCGAATCGAGCCCGAGCGCATCGTCCTCACGCTGAGCGACGGAACCGAGGAGCCTTGGGACCCTGGCGAGGCGCGCATCGGCGCGGACGATGCGCTCTACGCCGTCGTCAAGCACTTTGCCGCATTCGGTCCATACGAGGCGAAGCTCTCGCGCCACGCCCAGGCGTCTCTGGCGCCGGTGCTGTCGGAGGCAGATCCCCCGTCGGTGCTCATCGGCGGGAGCGAGCACGCGATCGGAGCGAAACGAGCGCGCTTGGGCTAGCATAGGCCGGAGTCCAGAATGCGTCTCCTTATCGCCGATAAGCTTCACCCGCGCGCCATCGAGGAGCTACGGACCTTGCCGCTAGAGGTCGTCTACGAGCCCGAGCTCACGAAGGAAAGCCTCGAGAAGAATATGCACGGGGTCGGCGTGCTCGTCGTTCGGTCGACGGAGGTCACCGAGTCGGCCATCGAGAACGCCAAGCAGCTGAACCTCATCGTGCGCGCCGGCGCCGGGTACACGACGATCGACGTGCGGGCTGCGAGCAAGCGGGGCATCTATGTCGCGAACTGCCCCGGCAAGAATGCGTCGGCGGTCGCCGAGCTCGTCTACGGGCTGATGATCGCGCTGGACCGGCGAATTCCCGACGCGGTCTCGTCGCTTCGCGCGGGCAAGTGGGAGCGTCAGGAGTTCAGCAAAGCCGAAGGGCTTCACGGCAAAGCGCTGGGCATCGCCGGGCTCGGCGCGATTGGGCGCGAGGTGGCGCATCGGGCGCGCGGCTTCGGGCTGAACGTGATCGCCTGGAGCCGTTCGCTCACTCCGCTCCGCGCCGCAGAGCTCGGAGTCGCCCACGCGGGGTCGATCGAGGAGCTCGCGTCGAAGTGCCACATCCTCTCGCTGCACCTCGCCCTCGTCGAGCGAACGAGGCAGATCGTGAGCCGCCGCGTGCTGGGTCTGTTGCCCGACCGGGCGATCGTCATCAACGCCGCGCGCGCGGACCTCGTCGACAACGAGGCGCTTCTCGAGGCGGTGGACAAGCGCGGGTTTCGGGTCGGGCTCGACATCTATCCGGAGGAGCCGCGCGGATCGCGCGTCTTCGGCTCTCCCGAGATCTTTCGGACGTACGCCTCCGGAGGCATCGTCTACGGCACGCCGCACATTGCCGCGGCGACCGATCAGGCCCAACTCGCCATCGCCGCGGAGACAGTGCGCGTCATCCGGTCGTTCCTCCACGAGGCAACCGTCCCCAACGTCGTCAACGTAGCGTCGTCGTCGGCGGCGCGCTTTCACCTCGTCATCCGCATGATGGACAAGATCGGCACGTTCGCGAACGTGCTTGCGGTGCTCAAACGCCATGGGATCAACGTCGAGGAGGTCTCGAACACCGTCTTCGAGGGCGGGGGCGTGGCTGCTTGCGCAAAGCTGCGCCTGCTATCGAGGCCGACCGAAGCTTGTCTCGCCGAGATCAAGGCGTTCAACGAAGTCTTGCACGTTGACCTCGTGACGTTGCCGATGCTCGCGTGACCGCGGCGTGGCGAGCGGCCCTCGTGGCCTGCGCGCTGGGCGGGTGCAAGGCAGGGCCTGTCAGCCGCGGGGCGGATTCGGGCGCAAAGCCCGATGCGAATGCCGACGTAGGCGAAGCGGCGGCCCCCGCCGTGGACGCTGCGCCACTACCGCCGGACGACTCGGTCCTCCCCCCGACGGGGGATGAGCTCACGGCGCGAGCGGGGCACCTTCTCGAGGCGATCTCCCAGGACGATGCCACGCTCGCGGGGGACATCTTGTTTCCGCGCGACGGCTGGCTCGCCACACACGACACCCCGGACCCCGGCAAAGACTGGGAGAGTCACGTGGCGACGCCCTTCCGGAGAACGGTGCACGCGCTCTCACGGCAGCAGCGCGATCGGAGTCACACCCAGGGGGTGTCGCTCGTTCTCGGAGGCGCGATTCGGCAGACGACTCCGCGACGCCACGGCTGGAAGAAGGCCCTATGGACGGTGAGCGGCTCGCGGCTGACGTTCATCGCGGATGGCCGCACGCGAGTCGTGACCATTCACGAGATGGTGGCCTGGCGCGGCGCTTGGTACGTGACGAGGTTGAAGTAAATCATCCGTCGCGCGATCGCCGGGAGCGATCGGCTTCGATCTCCGCCAAAATCTCTTCAACGCGCATCGTGCCGTCCAACCCGTCGTCGAAGAAGAAGCGAAGCTCCGGAGCGTGCCGAAGGTGAAGCCGCCGGGTCACTTCGCGGCGCAGCATTCCCGAAGCGCGCCCGAGCGCCTCGACCACCGCACGCCGCCGGGCTGCGTCGCCTCCCCCTTCGAGAAGCCTCACCTGGACCCGTGCGCTGCGCAGGTCGCCCGACATCTCGACGCGCGTGACGATCGCCCCGGCGGCGCCCGGGTCCTTCACCTCGCTGGTCAAGAGGGACGCGAGCTCCTCGCGCACGGCCTCCGAGACGCGCCGGACGCGCATCCCGTGCTCAGCGGCCATCTTCGCCTCCGTACAACTCGTCGCCCATGGGGACGAGCTCGGTCTCGCGGCTCGTTAGCACCGCCTCTTCTTGGGTCTCCGCGACCCTCGCGACCTGCTCGAGCACCGAGTCGCACACGGCGGCGTCGCCGGAAACGACGCTGACGCCGAAGACGGCGCGCTGAAGCTTGTCCTGCGCGCCGACCTCGGCGATCGACACGTCGAAGTGGGCGCGCACACGATCGCGGAACTTGCGCACCACCTGCCGCTTGTCCTTGAGCGACCGCGCGTGCGGAACGTGAAACGTGAGGCGCAAGACTCCAACGAACATCAGAGCCTCTGTTTGATCTCCTCCACCTCGAAGCACTCGATGACGTCTTTCTCCTTCAGGTCGTTGTATCCCTCGAGGCTGATCCCGCACTCGAAGCCCTCCGGGACGTCGCGCACGTCGTCCTTGAAGCGCTTGAGGCTCGCAATCTTGCCTTCCCAGGCGACCACGCCCTCCCGCACGAGACGCACCTTTCCGCTGCGCACGATCTTCCCCTCGGTGACGTGACAGCCCGCGACCGCGGTGCCCTTGACCTTGAAGATCTGTCGCACCTCCGCCTTGCCCTGCTGCTTCTCGACGAGCGTCGGCGGCAGGAGCCCTTCCATCGCTCCCTTCACGTCTTCGAGGGCGTTGTAGATGATCGAGTACATCCGGATCTCGATCTTGCTCTCTTCAGCCAGCGACGCCGCTTTGCCTGCCGGGCGGACGTTGAAGCCGACGATGATCGCCTTGGAGGCGATCGCCAGGTTCACGTCGCCCTCGGTGATGGCGCCGGCGGCGGCGTTGATGACCGACAGCCTGACCTTCTCGCTCGACAGCTTCGCCAACGCGTCCGCGAGCGCTTCGACCGAGCCCTGCACGTCCCCCTTGATGATGACCCGCAGCTCTTCTTGACCGCTCTCGGCGATTCGCTTCGACAGTTCTTCGAGGGACACCTTCGCCGTGGCGGGGATGACGTTCTTGGCCATCTTTCCCCTGCGGCTCTCCGCGATCTCCTGCGCCTTCTTGGGATCTTTCACCGCGTCCATGCGGTCGCCGGCGTTGGGCACTTCGCTGAGGCCCAGGATCTCGACCGGCGTCGCAGGGCCGGCCTCTTGTAGTTGCTTGCCGTGCTCGTTGGTCATCGCGCGCACTTTGCCGAACCCGGCACCCGCGAGGACGAAGTCGCCGACCCGAAGCGTACCGTCCTGCACGAGCACTCGCGCGACCGGACCGCGACCGCGGTCGAGGAGCGCTTCGAGCACCGTTCCGCTCGCCGAGCGGTTGGGGTTCGCCTTCAGCTCGAGGAGCTCACTCTGGAGTGCGATCGACTCGAGCAGGCGATCGACGCCCTCTCCCGTGACCGCGCTGACGCTGACGAAGAGCGTGTCCCCGCCCCAGTCGTCCGGAACGAGACCCTGCTCGACGAGCTCACGCTTCACCCGCTCCGGATCGGCGTTTGGCTTGTCGATCTTGTTGACGGCCACGATGATCGGAACTTTGGCCGCCTTCGCGTGGGCGATCGCTTCCTTCGTCTGAGGCATCACGCCGTCGTCCGCGGCGACCACGAGCACGACAATGTCCGTCACGCTGGCGCCGCGGGCCCGCATCTGGGTGAACGCCTCATGGCCTGGCGTGTCGAGGAAGACAATCGTCCCTTGCTTGCCCTCGACCTTGTATGCGCCGATGTGCTGCGTGATCCCGCCCGCCTCGCCGCCCGCGACATTTGCCTTGCGGATCCGGTCGAGGAGGCTCGTCTTGCCGTGGTCGACGTGACCCATCACCGTGACGACCGGGGGGCGCATGTCGCCGACCGGCTTCTCTTCCATAACCCCCTTCTCTTCGTCCCCGCGCGCTTCGGCGATCGTCTGCTCTTCGCTCTTGCCGACGTCTTCGACGTCCCACCCGAACTCGCCGGCGAGGATCTTCGCGGTGTCGGCGTCGAGGGTCGTGTTGATATGAACGTTGCTCATCCCCATCGAGAGCAGCTTCATCAGAAGCTCGGTTGCTTTGAGGCTCATGCGCTGGGCCATCGTCTGCAAGGTCACGTCGTTCTCGATGCGGATGACCTTCTTGTGCGCGCTCATCTCTTGCGTCGAGACGATCGGCGGCTTTCTCGGGGGCATCGGGCCGCTCATCCGGCGTCCGCCGGCGCCTCCCGGCGTGCGCCCCATCATCGGTCGGCCCGGCTGCTGCCCGGGAGCGCGCACGTCGCGCCTTCCGCTGGGAGCACCCGCTGCTCCGGCCCGCGGGTCGTACTGAACGCGCCGGGGCATGTTGGGCTGCGTGGACGAGGCGCGTGACGACGAGGTGCCGGCGGTGCCGGGAGCGGGCATCGGCACGCCCGGCCGACCGCCCCAATATTCGACGCCAGTCTTCGGCGCCTGCGCCGCCTGGCTGGCGCGCGGCCCCTGGGAGGGTTCCGCCACAGCGGGTGCGAGCGTGGCAGGGGCGAGTGGAGGGGGGGGCGCCGGCGACGGTGCGACCAGTGTGACCGGTGCGGACGGCTCGCTCGGTTCGATCGAGGGCGCCGGCGCTGCCGCGGCCACGGCGTCGTCGGTTGGCCTCTCGGGCGGGGGCGGCTCCGGCGGCACGTGCGCGGGCACCGGCTCCGACGGGACGACGGGACGGGTGCTCGCGTGATCGCGCGGGATCGGCAGCGGCTCGAGCGCTCGCGCGCTCGGTCGATCTTCGGGCACGGGCACGCGCGCACTCTCGGCAGCCGCGCTTCGAGACCGTCCCGACGGAATCGTCGACGTGTTCGCCACGTCGGGCAGGCGCAGGGGCACAGAAGGGGACAGGCTGTCGCGTGCGACTGCGGGCTCGGCGGGGTGGCCGTTCGCTTCGGGCGGAGCTGCGGCGACGTCGTCGACGACGCGCATCGACGGGCTGGAGGGGGGGGGAGGCAGCACGGGAACCGATGCGACGTCCGGGGGGCCGGCGAGGGGCAGCGCGGACGAAGGCTTGGCCACGGCTCGCCGCTTCATTACGCCTGGCCGAATGCGCTCTTCGACGACGTCGTGGGTCCGCTGCTTTTCGAGGTGGCGCTTCACGCGCTCGACCGCTTCGGGCTCGACGGAGCTCATGTGATTGCGCACCTCCGCGACGCCGATGGCCTGAAAGAGCCCGACGACCTGCTTCGGGTCGAGGTTCAGTTGCTTGGCCACCTCGTAGACACGAACCTTGCCGCTCATCGAGCCTCCGGACGTCTGCTGCATTCCGCACCTTCCCTCGTCGCCGCCGTTCCCGCATCGACCGCAGCGCGCATGAACCGGAGCTCGGATGCGATGCCAGCGTGGCGAACCGCACAAAGTGCGACCGCTTCGCCACCCAGCAAGGCCCCGAGCTCACTTTTCGTCTTCCAGGCGATGGCCCGACCTTCGGAGACCGCCCGTTCCACTTCGATGCTGCCACGGACGGAGCCCGCGTCGGTGGCGACGATGGCCAGCGGAGCACCGCCGGCGATCGCTGCACGCCCCGCGTCCGATCCGATGGCGAGCGAGCGACTGCGCCACGCGGCAAGCAGGAGCCCGACCATTCTCCTCTCGCATGCGATGACCAGGGTCCGCCCAAGGTCGGCCGCGTCGACCCGCACGGATGCCTTGAAGGCGCGCGCAAGCCCGCGCGGCGTCCGCGCGATGCACTCGACCCGCGGATGCATGTGCCCGCCGCGCCCGTTCGGGATCTGCGCGTTGAACACGACTTCTCCGCCGACGAAGGCCAGGCGCACCATCGCCGCTTTGTCGTCACGCAGGCCGCAGCCCACGCACGTTCGCCACGTTCTCGTGGCCGTGGCCGTGGCCGTGGTGCGCGGGTTGTCGTCGGTTCTTGGGTTCATGGTCGCGTAAGGCACGTCTCTATGGGATTCCTCTTCGAGTCTTGGCGCCGCCGCTGCGGCGCAAACCGTCACGCCGGCTGCTGCTGCACCGCCTCGCGGGCTTTGGCCAGCGCTTCGCGCCGGGCCGCGTCAATCGCTTTCGCTTCGCTGGAAAGGAAGTGCTCGGCGCCGTGCTTGATGGCGCGGGCCTTCTTGATGCCGAGGCCGGTCTTGATGGCGAGCTTGTCCTCGTCTTCGCGGATGATGTCTTCCACGGTCTTGTACCCCGCGTCCTCCAAGAGCTGCACCGTCCGCTCACCCACGCCGCGGATGAACAGCAATCGCTCGCGCTCGGTCAGCGGCTCGACTCGCGACGACGCCGCGCGGATGCGCTCCTGGCGCAGGCGTTCCATCGTCGCCTCCGCGCTCGAGCGAACGCGCGCCGCTGCGTCGGCGCCACCCAGGCCCGGAATCGAGGCCAGCTCCTGCTCGCTCGCCTCCGCGAGCTCCTCGAGCGTGCGGAAGCCGAGGCGGTACATGCTCCTGGCGATCGCTTCGGACACCCCGTCGACCTGGAGGAGCTGCGCGACCGCTTCTTCCTCCATCTGCTTGAACTTCGCTTCACTGATGATGTCGAGCTTCCACCCCGAAAGCTGCGCCGCCAGGCGCACGTTCTGGCCTTTGCGGCCAATCGCGAGGCTCAGCTTTTCGTCCGGCACGACGAGCTCCATGCGTCCGTCCGCTTCGTCTACGATCACTTTGCTCACTTCTGCCGGCTGGATGGCAGCGCAGACGAAGCGGGCGGGATCGCGGTCGTACGGAACAATGTCGATCTTCTCGCCGCGCAGCTCCTGCACGACCGCCTGCACGCGCGCGCCCTTCATGCCGACGCACGCCCCCACCGGGTCGACGTCCGCGTCGCGGCTCGTGACGGCGATCTTCGACCGAGCGCCGGACTCCCGGGCGCAGGCGACGATCTTCACGATGCCCTCGTAGATCTCGGGTACCTCGGCCTCGAAAAGCTTCTCTACGAGTCGCGGGTCGTTCCTGCTGAGGATGACCTGGGGCCCACGCGCCTCACGGTCGATGTCTTTGACGTACGCGATGATCCGGTCACCTGGGCGGTAGGTCTCGCGCGGCGTTTGCTCACGGAAGGGGAGAATCCCCTCGGTACGGCCGAGGTCCACGATGAGGTTGTTCCCCTTTTCGAAGCGGCGGACGACGCCCTTGATGAGCTCGCCCTTGCGGTCCTTGAACTCGTTGAAGATGAGGTCCCGCTCCTCGTCACGCACACGCTGAATGAGAACCTGCTTGGCCGTCTGCGCCGCGATTCGCCCGAACGCCTGGCGCGCCTGCTTCACGCGCAAGATGTCACCGTAGTCTTTGTCCTGCTCCGCGGCCCGCTTGGCGTCCGCCGGGTGCCAGAAGATCTGGAAGCCGAGGTCCTCGCCGAGCTCGGCCTCGAGGCCGAGCCGCTGGGCGTCCTCCATCGCGATCTCGCGCTCTTCGTCGGCGACATCGTCGACGACCGTCAAGTACTGGAACAGGTCGACCTGCCCGGTCTCTTCGTTGAAACGCGCCTCGAGCTCGCGGTTCGCACCGAACACGCTCTGCGCCGCTTTGAGGATCGCCTCCTCGACGGTCTTGACGAGCCTTGTCTTGTCGATCCCCTTGTCCTTCGCGACCATTTCGATCGCTTGGAGAAGGGTGACGTCTGCGCCGGTATGTTGCTGCTGGATTGCCATGGATGCCCTCAGTGCTTCCTCTTGTCCCTGCCGCTGGAGCCGAATTCGAAGACGAGGCGTGCGCTCTCGACCGACGCGAGCGGCACCTCGCGGGTGTGGGTGCCAATAGCGACACGCACTCTGCCCTCGGAGACTCCGTCTAGCGCGCCCACCAGTACGCGCTGCCCGTCGACCGGATCGCGGAGCCTCAGCTTCGCCTTCTGGCCGGTGAACCGCGCGAAGTCTCGCTCCCCACGAAGGGGGCGTTCGACGCCCGGTGAGCTGATCTCGAGGCGGTAAGCGTGCGGAATGAGATCCGCCACGTCGAGGGCCGGGCTCAGGTCACGCGAGACGTTCGCGCAGAGCTCCAGGTCGACCGCCGCGTCTCGGGTAGAGAGGCCTTGTGCTGCTGCGCCCGCCTTCTCCACGTAAACCCGGAGCACCCACGCGCCGCGATCAGGCTTGAGCTCCATGTCGACCACTTCAGCGCCGTGGGCGCGCATGATCGGCTCGACGACGCGTTCAAGCGCGGCTCGATCGATTCCGTGGAGGGGGGGCGAATGACTCGACATTGCTGGTGTATCGACGAAAAAAAACGCGGGCCCCGGATTGGGGTCCCGCGTGTTTGAAAACCGCCAAACTGGGCGTGACACACTACCGCCGGGCGGGGCGGTGATCAAGGGCTCGTTCGCTTGAGATTCGAAGATCGGGGGCAATCACCGGCAGAACATGGCCCCGAGGGCGGGCCTAGAACCCCGGCAGTGGATTTCTCTTCGGCGGAGCTCCGGGCGTCCCGGGAAGAGCGCCGTCCTTCTCGAGGATGATGAACTGAACGCGGCGATTCTTCTGCCGCATCTGCTGCGTGATGTTCGGAACGAGCGGCTTCTCCTGCCCGTAGCCCTTCGCGAAGAGGCGGTCGGACTGCGCGCCGTGCTGAACGAGCCATGCCCGCACTGCTTCTGCGCGCTGTTCGCTCAGAATCATGTTGTGGTCCGGCGTGCCGCTGTTGTCGGTGTGCCCCTGCACCTCGACCCGCCGGATTTCCGGGTGGCGGATGATCGTATCGGCGATCTCGGTCAGCAGGCCAAACGACTCCGGCAGGATGACCGCGCTGTCGAGCGCGAACTGGATCTGCTGCTTGATCGTGATCTCGCTGCCCGTGACCTGCACGCTGGCGTTCTTGGGCTTCGGCCGCAGCAGCAAGTCCACTGCGGAGTCCTGCCGCGGCTTCACGTCGATCGGCGCCACCAGAACAAGGTAGCCGTCGGCGACGATGCTGAGCTCCGCGGCTCCGGGCGACACGCCGTCGAACTTGATGCCACCGGCCGAATCGGTGGTCAGGCGCAGCTCCTTCTTCTGCACGTCCGTGAGAACCACTGGGACGCCGCCGAGAGGCTGGCTCGTGTCCGCGTCGCGCACGCGACCCGAGACGCTGCCCACGCGCGGCAGGGCCTCGAGCGGGCAGTCGATGGTCAGCTCGCCCCCTTCTTTGGGAACGTTCGCTTCGCAGGCCCCGGGCTTGTACCCGTCCGCCTTGATATCGTAGGTGTACTGGCCCGGCGGCACCTCGTCTCCGAATTTGCCGTCCGCGCCGGTCGCCAGGGGCGACATCGCCTGATCGCGGTAGGACACGATGGCTCCGGCGACCGGGGTGTTCTTGTCTTTCTCGTGGACGAAGCCAACGACGTGGCCCTTGACGGCCACTTTCTCCACTACCTTCTCGACGGTCTTCGTCCTGATGACCGGCGGCCGCTCCCACGTGTCGACAGCCCAGCTCGCGCCGAGAAAGATTGTCCACGGTGGGGTCGGCTGCAGCTCTTCGACGAAATCGCTCGTGCCCCCGAGCCCGATGTCAACCGCTGCGAGGAGCGAGAACCCGCGCTTCCAAGGAAAGAAGCGGCTTCCGATCGTCAAGGTCGACGGCGCAAATTGATCGTTGGCCATGCACCGATCCCTGCTGGGGTTCGTGTTCTGCTTGCACTGGTAGCCCTGTCGGTTGACCGGAATCAGAATCTTGGTTTCGATGAACGGACGGACGCGCTCTTCGGCGGCGAAGAACTCCGCGCCGGCGAGAAAGTCGAAATGGTCGACGCGGTTGACGCCGAGCCCGTAGCGCTCGATGCGCGTTACCGGCTGCGGGTTTGCCACGGTGCCGCGGGCCTGCTCGGTGGTCGTCAGGACGTCGGCGGTGTTGTCGACGGAGTACAGCGCGTTCAGGCTGAGGCGGAGCGGTACGTGCGACTCGAGCCCGCGCAAGTCGACCGTTCCCAAGCCGCCGAACTTGGCGCTCGTTCCGCTGCCGTCCAAGCCCACCGCTCCGGTGTTGTTGACGAGCCAGAGCTCGGTGAAAAGGCCGAGATGCAGGACGTCGCCGACCGGCGCAACGTACTTGATGCCAAGGCTGCTGTCGCCGAGCACCTGCAAGAGCGGCGGCGCGTTCGCCGCATCGCTGTTCGCATACGCCGTGGTCGAGAGGTAGGCCTCGAACGTGCCGGCGCCGATGGCGAAGAGCGACGCGCCGAGCGACAGGGTTCCGCCCGTGTGATTGAGCGTATCGCTGGTGATCCGCGGCCCGCCGCGCGGGTTGGCAGGGCAGGGAAACGTCGCCGAGCAAAGAAACCCGGCCGAGAACCATTCGCCGACGAAGTTGACGCGAAACTGTCCGGGCGCGCCGCTTTGCGCGTGCTGGGTCTTGAGAAGCCCCACTCCTCCAGTGATCGTGTTCTGCTCGTTGGCGAGCTCGTCGCGCGCGATCCACTCCGCCTTCTGGGCCGCCTCCTCCGCGTCCTCCGCTGCGGGCGGGGGCGCTGCGGGCGCCCCTTCCGCCGGGGCAGCTCCTTCGGCTGCGGGGGCTCCTTCGGCCGGCGGTGCGGCGGGCGCATTTGCGTCGGCAGCGGGGGGTGCAGCCGGTGCCGGCGCAGCGGCGGGGGCGGGCGGCAGCGGAGCCGCAGGTGGTGGTGCCGCGGGCGGTGGAGGAAGCGCCGGCTGCGCCAACACGTTGCCCGCGGACGCCGCTCGTCCGCCGGAAGAGGTGGATGCTCCCTGCGCGCGAGCGCTCTCGGGGAGCGCGAGACCGACCACTACGGCGAGCGAAGCGAAATAAGAAGACCGAAGCGAGAAGCAACTCATGAGGGCTGTCTCCGGGTGCGTTGGCAGCGGCCGTGTGCGGCGGTTTTGAGACCTGAGCCTTTTATCATCAAGTCGCGACGATTCTCTACAACGCTGTAAGCTTCACGGGTCCTAAAGGTGCCCTTGCCATGCCTCATCGCGGTCGCATCCTCATTGTCGACGACGAGTCGAACGCGCGCGCCGCGTTGAGCGAAATCCTCCGCGACGAGGGCTATTCAACGGAAACGGCCGCCGACGGTTTCAAGGCGCTTGGAAAACTCGACGAATTCACGCCGGACGTGATCCTGACCGACCTCAAGATGCCTGGGCTGGACGGAATCGCGTTCATGGAAAAAGCGCGCACGGCCGCGCCGGGCGCAGTGTTCGTGGTGATGACCGCTTTTGGAACCATTTCCAGCGCCGTCGAGGCGATGAAGAAAGGAGCGGAAAATTACTTGCTCAAACCGCTCGACCCGGAGGCGCTCGGTGCGATCGTAGAGCGAGCGATGGAGAAAGCACACCTCGTTCACGAGACGCAGCGAGTTCGCGATCGGCTTCGCGAACGCAACGCATTCAGCCATATCGTGTGCAGCGATCCGAAGATGCAGGCTGTGCTCGAGCTGGTGGCGCAGGCCGGGCCGAGCAAAGCGAGCGTTCTCATTATCGGCGAGAGCGGAACGGGCAAAGAGCTAGTCGCGGAGGCGGTTCACCTCGCGAGCCCCCGCGCGAGCGCGCCGTTCGTGCGCGTGCACTGCGCGGCCCTCAGCGAGGAGCTGCTCGATAGGGAACTCTTTGGGCACGGGCGCGGCGCCTTCGCGGGCGCGGTATCGGAGCGCGAAGGGCGCATGAAGCAAGCGGACGGCGGCACGCTCTTCCTCGATGAAATCACCGAGATCTCGCCGACGATTCAGGTCAAGTTGCTGCACGTTCTCCAGGAGCGGACGTTCGAGCGTGTCGGTGGTGGCGAACCGTTGAAGGTCGACGTGCGCGTCATCGCGGCCACCCACCGGGATCTGGCCGCCGAGATCGAAAACGGCAGTTTCCGCGAGGACCTCTTTTACCGGCTCAACGTCGTCACGCTGAACCTCCCGCCGCTCCGCGAGCGCCGCGGCGACATCCCCGGGCTCGCGAGCTTCTTCTTGCGGCGATACGCGGCCGAGAACGGCAAGACCATCGAGACGTTCGCTGACGACGCGCTGCAGATGCTCGTCGAATACCGCTGGCCGCGGAACGTTCGTGAGCTCGAGAACGTCGTCGCGCGCGCGGTCGTGCTCGCCAATGGCGGGCGAATCGAAAAGCAACATCTGCCGCCGAGCGTCGTTCCCTCCTCGCTGCGCGACGGTTTCCCGGCCATACCGGGGTGCACGATCGCCGACCTCGAGCGCTTCGCGATCTTGAAGACGCTCGAAGCCTGCGGCGGTTCGACTTCCAAGGCCGCTACCTTGCTCGGCGTGAGCCCCCGCAAGATTCAGTACAAACTCCACGAGTACACGCAAGACCAGAAGGAGAAGTCGTGAGCGACGTCGTCTTGCTGGCACGGGAGCTGGCGAAGACGTTTCGAAAGCCGCTCTCCGGCAAGCGCGTCGAGGCGGTCTGCGGGGTGTCGTTCGAAGTGAAGCGAGCCGAGATCTTCGGGTTTCTGGGCCCCAACGGAGCCGGAAAGACCACCACGATCAAGATGCTGATGGGCCTCGTGGCGCCCACGGCAGGCACCATGGAGATCCTCGGATTGCGTGCTCCGTCTCCCGACGTCAGGCGGCGCGTCGGATTCCTCCCGGAGAATCCGTACGTCTATCCCTATTTGTCCCCGCGCGAGTTCGTCACGCTCTGCGGGCGCCTTTCGGGTTTGCGCGGCGTCGTCCTGCGCGAGCGCGTCGCGGCCGTCATCGAGCGGGTGGGCGTGGCCTATGCGATCGACCGGGCCGTGCGGGCGCTGTCCAAAGGGATGCTCCAGCGCGTGGCACTCGCTGCGGCGCTCGTACACGATCCCGAGCTTCTCGTTTTGGACGAACCGATGAGCGGCCTCGACCCTGTGGGACGCAAGGAAGTGCGCGACCTAATCGTCGAGGAGAAGCACCGGGGCCGCACTGTCTTCTTCTCGAGCCATATCCTGAGCGACGTCGAGCTGCTCTGCGACCGCGTGTGCATTCTGCGCAAGGGACGAGTGGTGGTCGCGGGCGCGCTCCGCGACTTGCTCGCGGAGGGCAAGCGACGCAGCGAGATTACGATCGGCGGCGCGAGCGAGTCGCTCCGGGGAGAGCTCACGACGATCGCGCGCGTCACCCGCGCCGTAGGCGACACGATCGTCATGGAAGTGGAAGGGGACGCCGCGGTGCGCGACGTCGTGCAGCGCGCTCTGGCCGAGGGCGCGCGACTCGACAGCGTGGCACCGAAGCGCGAGACGCTGGAGGATCTGTTCGTGAGAGAGGCGTTGGCCTAGGGCAATCACCGGCCCGGACCCCGGCCGTGAGCAAGAGACCCCCCGAGTGGGCTAGAAACTGCCCGCGATACCTAGCCCGCCCGGCGAGAGCGAAAGGCGTGGCAACTCGCGCTTTCGTACGTGGACGAGCTCCGGCACGAACGTGATCTGGGCGTGCACGGCGCCGATGATCGCGGTGAGGAGGAACGCGCCCGCTAGGACGTCGCCGCCGATTGCCGCGTTGTACGCCGTGTCCCGATACGCGCCCGCCAGGACGCCCTCGTTGAGCGCGAAGGCGTCACTCGCCTGGCCGCTCTCGTAAAGAGACACGGCCGCCCCCACGACGCTGCCTACCGCGAGCAGCGCTTCGCTCGACAGAAACACCCATCCCCAGCCGTCTTGGCCGTTCTGAAACTGTCCGACTCCAAAGGGCACCAGCGCTCTCCAGCGTGAGTTGTGCTCGACGATCCGCTCTTCGGTCGCGAGCTTCTCGAGCATCGCCAAGCGCAGCGGCGCTCGCTGTCGCTCCAACTCGGCTCTCACCCGCTCCGCCTGCTTTCGCTGCGCCTCTTCTTGCTGAATCTTTTCGAGCTCGGTTCGAAGTCGCGACTGAACATCGATGAAGGCATCGACGGCTTCGAGCTGGATGCGCAGCCGGTCGGGGTCGTAGTCCGGCTTTTCTTTGAGGAGCTGCTCGAATACGGCCCCGGCGTCTTCCTTTCGCCCCTCTGCGACGAGCACCGCGCCGAGGTACATCCGCGCGTCGGCCAGTTTGTCCGGGTCCTTGAGCTCACTCCTCCTCGCGTCGAGAAGAGCGCGCAGGCGGGCCTCGGCATCGTCGTACTTACGGGCGGCGTAGGCGCTGTACGCTTTCTCGAGGTCGGCGACCGGGTCGGCGTGCGCCGCGCGCGCAGGAAGCAGAAGCAGCGCGACCAGGGCGAGCCCCGCCCCGCGCATCGACCCGTGCCCACCCACGTGAACTCGGCCAGCGCCGAAGTCGAATCGAGTGCGGCTCCCTTCGATTCGGGTCAGCTTCGATAGGGGGTGCACCAAGCAAAGCAGTGCGCGCTCCGGCCTCATTCGGTCACGCGTCCCGCAAATAGGTAGGCGAATGTACTTCATTCGTTCCCCTATCCAGCGGGCGGGTTTCCGACCCCGTTTCTTTCGGAGCGCCGTCGACCCATCTCCCATGGCCATGGAACGGACGCTGGCCGGCGTGTTTCCCCTCCGGTGAGCACAGCGGTCCAAGCAGTCCTTCGCGGCCTTCTACACATCACTCCAGCTGTAGCTATAGCCTCAGCTGCGGGGAAACGTCTTGGATCCACGATCACCGCCACGTATCGTGCAGTGATTCCGACCCTCGGGCTCGGTCCAGAGCGAGGCGGCGGCCGGCGACCGCGGTTACTTGATTACTTGATGAAGTAGACGTCGTCGACCCAGAAGTCCTCGGTCTCGACGCCCCCATCGGCCACGCTGTTCTTCTGCGCCTGCCAATTGATGCCGTACACCTTCTTCCCGTCCCACGGAGCGGGCATTTGAAAACCGAAGGTCGGATCGATCGCCAGGTCGGTGAATAAGAGCGTGTACTCTTGCCAGTCGCCGGTGATCATCTCGTGGACGGCGTAGCTGTTGTAGCAGGCAAACGTGTCGTTCGGGCCCGAGGCGCCAGCCGCCACGCCGTTGCAAACGCCGCCCCGCGGATCGGTGTCCGTGTCCGGAAACTGAACTTTGAGGTCGAGCGTGCCCGCGTCGCCGGCCGTCTTCGCCCAAAATACGATTCCCTTGTACTGGCTGATATCGAAAGGCACGGTGATCTTGGGAATCGGCGGCCCCGCGTCACCCCCGTCGCTCCCCGTGTTCTGGACCGAGGCGTCCGCCGAGGCTGCGTCGCGCGCCGACGGCGCGTCACTCGCGCCGGAGGCCGCGTCGTTTGGCGCCCCCGCGCCGCCTCCGATTCCCGCGTCCGGATCCGTTACCTGGGCGAATTCGAACCCGAGACCGCAAACGTCGTATTGACCGGTGAGCGCGCAAAATTGATGAGCGGCGTGGGCGCTCATCGCGCCGTTGTAGGTCGTCGTCGGGCTCGCGAGCGCAGTGAACATGAACGCGAGGATCGGCGGCGTCGCCATGTCCCCGGCATCGGCCTTGGCCGCGCCGAAGTTGAACCAGTACCCCGGCGTGAGCGGAGGGCTGACCCCGGCGAGCTCGATTGGCCCGTGGGTCGTGGTCTCCATGTCGTCGATGAGAACATAGGTGAAGCTCGCGGCCTCGGCCGCACCTCCGTCCGAGGACGAGCCGCCATCGCCCTTCTTCACCGAGGAGTCGGGAGCCTCCGGCGATTTCGCGTCGGAACCGTTGCCCGCGTCGGGCCCCTGTGGATTGCCGGCGCCGCTGTCGCTGGAGCAGCCCGCGGACCACCCGATCGCGGCCGCGCTCACGATCGCCAATGCCAATGCGTAAAGAAGTCTCTGGGACATGTGCACCTACCGAGCGAAGGCGTTACTTGGCGCTCATGCTGTACGAGTTCGTCTTCCAGGTGCCCGGGTTATAGAGCTCGAACCCTGCCTGGCAACCGAGGAGATACGAGCCGGTGCTCAGCGAGGCGCGGCCACTGCCGGCCGCCTCCTTGAAGAACGGCAGCAAGTCGAAATTCGAGACGGAGGTCATCGAGCCCCCGCTCACGTAGCTGACGACGGGCTGGCCCGTGCCGTTGGTCCCGGTGCTGTAGGTCCACGTGCCGGGCGGACCAGAAATGGTAATCGGCGTATTTTGGCCACCAATGGGGTTGACCCCGCCGTGGGCCAACCAGACCATCAGCTCGGAACCTGGGTTGATCGAATCCGAGTTGCCTCCGAACCAGCAATCGTACGCAGCGTCCCAGTTGCCGCTGCCCGCCGAGAATGACCAGCTGCTGGTCACCGACTGCAATGCGCCGATCGTCTTGGCCGTGGTGTACGCGCCGGTGTCGCTGCCACCGACGAAATTCCCGCCGTGAATCCAGCCGTATGCCACGGACGGGAATGCCCCCGGGGTCGTGCTGCCGGACGTGAAGCTGGGCGTTGCGGTGAAGCCGACCTGCCCGCCGCCGTAGGACACCTGCATGCTCATCGGATCGCTTCCGACGTTGAACGGGTCGTTTTGCACGCCATACGGACCGAGGCCCGTGACGACGATTTGCTTGCCTTCGTTGAAGGTAGGCCCGTAGGCCGCGAGGCTTCCCGGGGCGGCGGGCGCTGCCATGATCGGTACGATCTTCGTGACGCAGAAGTTGTAGTTGTGCGCGATCCCGTCCACGTCGATCTTCACCTGGACGTCGGTCACGTTCGTCGGGTCGATGACCTTCGGAATCGGCGTGGCGCTGTTGTCGGACATGATCGCGTCCGAGAAGAGAACGTTGTAGGTCATCGGCGACGAGCCCGTGCCCACCCCAGGCACCGTCACGCCCGGGGCCTCGCCGGTTGTTGACTGCGCCGGCGGGAAGTTGATGTTGAGGATCGACCCGCCGCTGTCGCCCGAGATGGTGATTGCGAAGCCGATGATGTTCTTCGACTTGGCATTGTACGGCGACTTCGGGCCCGCGTCGGGATTGACATGGTTCAGCTCCATGCCGATCGCCGCGCCGTAGGCCGTGGCGCTCGGCATCGACGATGCGGTCGTGCCGCTGAGGCACATCGAGTCGCCGGTCATGTTGACCGGGATGACGCCGGTCCCGGCCGTTCCACCGGGGCAGCTACTCTTTCCCGAGGTATCCGCAAAGCAATACCAAGCGCCCGTGATACCCCACATATTGTTGCAAGCGAATCCCGACGAATCGATGTTGATCTTCGTCATGTCGGTGTTCGTGCACAGGCCGCCGGCGTCGTGCGCGACCGTGCCGTCGGGGCCGCCGTCCTTGGAACCAGACGACGACCCGCCGCTATTGCCCGACGATCCGCCGCTGCTGCCGCCATTGCCGCCCGACGACCCGCCGTTGCTGCCGCCAGTGCCCGACGATCCGCCGTTGCCACCGCCGTTGCCGCTGGACGATCCGCCGTTGCCGCCGCCGTTGCCGCTGGACGATCCGCCGTTGCCTCCGTTGCCGCCGCCGTTGCCGCTGGACGATCCGCCGTTGCCGCCGTTGCTCCCGCCATTGCCGCCGGACGATCCGCCGTTGCTGCCACTATTGTCGCCCGACGATCCGCCGTTGCTCCCGCCATTGCCACCGGACGATCCGCTGTTGTTGTTGCCCGAGCCCGAGTCCGAGTTGGCGCACGCACCGAGCTGCGCGGCGCCAAGAAGCGACGCGAATAGGGCACAAACGAGAATGCGAGACCGCTGTTTCGATGCGCGCGAGAGCAGGTTTGGCCGCTGGTTGGGCGACTCGTGAACGGACATGGGGCCTCCAGAGAGAGCGCCGGCGGCCTCGCCGCGGCATGGTCAACGGCGTCGAAATGAACGCGGCGCTTTATATCGCAGGGTTTCGGTGATCGCCCGTCAAAACTGCGTCCCGTTGGCTTTTGCAAAACGTTGAGCCTTCCGGACGGGTTGCGACGACTACGCGTGCGGCTCGGCATTGAGCCGTCTCGATGCGCGAGATGCCGACGCGGTGGCCGCTGCCACTGTTGGAGCGTGTTCAGGGCGGACACGGTGCTCTTGTGCGCGCGGACGGAAGGGGCCAAGAGCGGAGCGAAGGAGTGTTGCCCATGACCGCCACCTACCGTGCCGTGATGCTCACCCGCAAAGGGGGGGCCCGGGCGCTCGACGTCCTGGAGGTCGTGGAGCTTCCCGTGGAGGCGCCCGGTCCCGGCCAGCTTCGGGTCCGTGTGCGCGCCGCCGGCGTCGGCTCGACGGACCTGATGATCCTCGGCGGCACTTATCTGTTCGCCCCCAAGATCCCGTTCGTTCCCGGCTACGAGATCGCAGCCGTCGTCGACGCCGTGGGCCCGGGTGTCGACGCCTTCCGCATCGGACAACGCGTGGCCTCGCTCACGGTGTACGGCGGCTTCGGCGAAATGCTCGTACGCGACGCGGCTGATTTCTTGCCGATTCCCGATGGCGTTTCCGACCGCGACGCGGCGGCCGTGATCCTCAATTATGTGACGGCTTACCAAGCCATCCATCGAGTCGGAAAAGCCAAAGCCGGGCAGACCGCTCTGGTCACCGGGGCCGCCGGTGGCGTGGGTACGGCCGCGTTGCAGCTGCTGCGTCTCGCGGGGGTGAAGGTCTACGGCGCCGCGTCGGCTGGCAAGCACGCCACGTTGCGCGCGCTGGGCGCGGTGCCGATCGACTACCGGGCGGGCCAGCTCGATGCACTCGTCCGTGCCCTCGAGCCCAGCGGCGTCGATCTGGCCTTCGACGGGGTCGGGGGCCCAATGGTCGGCCAGTGCATAGGTGCGCTGCGTCTCGGGGGCCACCTGGTTGCGTACGGTTTCATGGCTGCCAGCCGCCGGCTCTCCACGGCGGCGATGTTCGCCAATATCTTTCTCGGTTCGCGCCTGCGCGGTCGACGAGGCAGCTTCTACGGCATCACCGCGCTCTACCGGAGAGACCGGACGCCTCTTCGAGAGGACCTGCCGAAGATCTTCTCGCTGGTGGAGGAAAAGAAGATCGACCCGATGGTCACGAGGTCGTTCCCGCTGCTCGAAGCGCGCAAGGCGCTGGAGGTCCTGGCCAGCGGGGCCGTCGAGGGCAAGATTGTGCTCGAAAGCCCCGCCGCGTAAGCCGGCCGAGATGGCCCGGCGGCGCATCGCCCGGGTGAGCGTTAGAATCATCGGGCGATGGGCGACCCGGCCGAGCGACGCGCTACCTACGACGACCTCCTAGCGGTCCCCGAACGACTCGTCGCTTGAGGCGCTTCTCGGTCACCGGATTCGATCGTGAGGGCCACGGGCCGCCACGGGCTCAAAAAACCGCCCGTATCTCCTGGCCCGCCACCAAGCGAACCGGTCGCCGTTCGTCGGTCTCGATCTGACGCACGGTGATCGACCGGTACTGGCTCTTGAGCGCGACGCTGTTGGCTCCCACCCGGACGACGAGCTGGGGATCTTCGACGATCTGATACGTCTTGTCGTTGTCTCCCCTCACGATCAGCGTCGCCGGCTTGATCGGCACGCTCACGGGCAGCCTCTCGTCCTTGTCGCCGGCCGGCAGCGTCACTTGCACGGGCGTGCACACTTCGCAGTCGAAGACCAGGGAGTGCGTCCTGGTGTCGAGCCGCAAGGTGGCGAGGGTGCTCTCGTCGATCGATGCTGCGCCGTCGATCGACAGCTTGACGCCCATGGCGGGGGTCAGGTCGAGGGTGATCGTGCGCTCGGTGACTCTGGAGGCGATCACCGGGCCGGACACGACTTTCGTCAGAGCCGATGCGGCCGGCGCTGCACTCGCGCTTGCGACGTCCGCCAGCGGGACTGCCGTTGGCCGAGGTGGCTGCACCACCACCCGACTCGCGGCGCTGGGCGCGGGCGGCGCCCCCGCAGCGGCTCGTCCTCGAAGCCACCGGCCCACTCCGAACGCCGCTCCGCCAAGGCCAACCATCAGGACGAGCGCCACCGCCGCGCGCCGCACGAACCGCAGGCGCGCCTCCGCGCGGTTCATCGCAGCCACGATCCGGAGGAGCTGTGGCTCGTTGGGAGCGTGCGCGAGGGCGCGGTTGTAATCGGAGGCCGCCGCGATGATGTCCCCCCGTTTGCGCGACTCGTTCCCGAGCGCACACAGCCTTTCAATCATGCGCTTTGGGTGCGCTTGCTCGAAGCGCTCCGGATCGTCGAACCAAGCCTCGAGCTCCTGGGCCGGGGCCGAGATGCCCAGTCGATCGAGCTCCGCAACGGTCGCAGCGTGCATCGACGTCGCGTCGGCGAAACGGTCCTCGGGTGCGTGGGCGAGCGCCCGGTCCAAGAGCGAGCTCCAGCGGCCTCCCACAACGGGCCGCTCTCGCTGCGCCTCCGGGTAGCGCCCTTCGAGCACGCGCCGCAGCACTTGCGCCGGATTGCCCCCCTCGAACGGCAGATGCCCGACCATGCACTCGTACAGAAGCACGCCCAGACCGAACACGTCGGCTCGCGCGTCGACCTCCGCCCCTTCGATTTGCTCCGGCGCCATGTGCGCGGGGCTACCGAGGACTTGTCCGGTCGACGTGACACCCTGCGCGTCGAGCAGCTTGGCGATCCCGAAGTCGGTCAGCTTCACGATGACGCCACCGGGGGTGGCTGTTCCGCCGGGGCGGTGCTCGATGAGCACGTTCTCGGGCTTCACGTCGCGGTGCACCACCCCGTTGCTATGCGCGTGCGCCAGCGCGCCAAGGAGCTCGAGCGCCAGCGCGGCGGCCACCTCGGGTGGCATCGCTTTGTGCCTTTGCAGCAGCCTTCGGAGCGTCGTTCCCCCAAGCAGCTCCACGACGAGGTATTGCTCGGGCTCGTCGGGATCGCTGACGTCGAAGACTTCGACGATGTTCGGATGGCGCAGTTTCGCCACCGCGCGCGCCTCGGTGTTGAAGCGCGAGACGACCTCCCGCGAGTCGCGCAGGTGCGGGTGGATCACCTTGACCGCGACTTCGCGCCCGAGCCGCCGATCGACCGCGCGATATACCGTGGCCATGCCGCCATGGCCGAGCTCCTCGATGAGCTCGTACTTGGTGAGCTGGGGGAACCTTCCCCGTTGCGCGGCGGAGGCCGCATCCATCGCACCGATTCTAGCCCGGATCATCCACCGGCGCGGGGACGAAGTGCCCGACGTTCTCCCCCGGGAGTGCACTTCAGGAGGTGGCCCGGGCGATCAGCTCCTCGTGATACGCGTGAAAGGCGCTTCCCCGGGGCCATTGCGGGGCGCCGGTCAGAAGCGCCGGCACCTCCCGGGCGCGACCGCTATCGACCGCGACCACGGCTTCTGCGTACCGCATCGCCCAATGTACGAGCGGCGACGCGGCGGCGGCTCTCCCGAGGAGCTCGGCGTCTCCCGCCCGACTCGCGTGCGCGAACGCCCGCGCGAGCGCCGCGAGCCCCCGGCGCAGCAGCGCCATCCGGCGGCGAGCGAGGAGGCTGCCCTTTCCCATGGGAAGAGCCTGCAACGCCTCTGCCTTGCGCGTGGCTGTCTCGCGGTCCCCTTCGAACGTATCGAGCAGCGTCTCGACGAAGAGCCGCTGCTCGAGGGCGGCTTCCCACGCCGGCCCTTTCGCTGCGGCGGCGCGAGAGAGGGCCCGTCGCGCGGCCTCGATCGACCCGTAAGCGGCATACGCCGTCGCACGGAGCAGCGGCACGACCGTTTCGGAGTGCGGCACCCGCAGAATCGATCCCTCCCACGCGGCGATGACGCGCTCGACGTCCCCGGACAGCAGCAGCCTTCGCATCCGCAGGCGTCCCACGAACGCGGGCGCCAGAAGGAGCGCGGCGAACGCCAGGAGCGGCACCGCCGAGCGAGGGTCGTGTCCGATCGTCTGCGCCGCCAGAACGGCGCCGAACGCCGCGACGGCGAGGGGAAGCAAGGCAAGCGCGCGCGGGCGCGGGGTCGGCGATGACATCCTGCCGGGTTAATCATTAAGGCCCCACGCGGCGCGCGCAACACCTTCGGCAAAATCCGGGCTAGTCTGCCGACCATGCGCACCGTGGCGGACGTCGAGGCATACCTGCTTCGCCTCAATCGGCGGTTCAACGCGGTCGACGGCCGGCCCGGCACTTTCCTCGTCGAGACGAGCGGCGGCATGCCCCCCGTTGCCGTTCGGGTCGACCAGCCTCTGGTCGTCGTGCGGGTGCACATCGGCGACGTGAAGCGCGGGGCGGACCACACGCCGCTATTTCGCAAGCTGCTCGAGTTGAACGCGCGGCAGTTGGTCCACGCGAGCTATGGGCTCGACGACGATCACGTGGTCCTGTCGAGCGCGCTCGAGCTCGAGAACCTGGACTTCAACGAGCTTCAGGCGACGCTCGACGAGATCGACGTCGCCCTCGCGCAGCACGTGCCGGAGCTCGCTCGCCTCGCGAAGGACGAGCTAGTCACCAAGTTGGGTTAAGCATGGGAATCTTCAGCCGCCTCGCGCAGCTCATCCAGAGCAACTTGAACGACCTCATCAGCCGCTCGGAAGACCCCGAGAAGATGCTGAACCAGGTCGTGCTCGACATGAACAACCAGCTCGTCGAGGCCAAAAAGCAGGTCGCCGCGTCGATCGCCGACGAGAAGCGCTTGGCCAAGCAGTTCGAGCAGGAAGCGGCGAACGCCCAAGAGTGGGAGCGCCGCGCGATGATGGCGCTGCGCGCCGGCAACGAGCAGCTCGCGAAAGAAGGGCTCGCCCGAAAGCGCGAGCATGACGAGCTCGCGGCGACGTACCAGGACCAGTGGACCAAGCAGAAGGCGGCGGTCGATCAGCTGAAGAAGGCCCTGCGTCTCCTCAGCGACAAGATCGAAGAGGCCAAGCGAAAGAGAAACGTGCTCGTCGCGCGAAAGAAGCGCGCGGAGGCGCAAAAGGCCATCCAGGAGACAATGAGCGGCCTTCGCGACCAGAGCGCGTTCGAGACATTCGACCGCATGGCGCAGAAGATCGATCAGCTCGAGGCGGAGGCCGAGGCGCAGACCGAGCTCGCCGAGGAATACACCGGCGACGCGCTCGCGACGCAGTTTCAGCAGCTCGAGCACACGCACAGCGCCGACGAGGACCTCGTGGCGCTCAAGCGAAAGATGGGGATGCTCCCCCCGGAGGAAGCGGTCGCTCCCGCCCGCGCGGTGCAGGCGCGCGTCGAAGCCGCTCCGTCCCCTGCGCAGAGTGAGCAGGACGAAGTTGCGGCCGCGCTCGAGGAGCTGGAAGTCGAGCAGCAACACCAAGAGGAGAAGCGCAAGGCGGGGCGGTGACCCACGCCCCAGGCTGAGGTCGTGGCCGCCGTCGCCCAGCTGACCCCCGAAGAGCGCTCGCCGAGTGTCCTCGTGCACTCGGAGCCGCCGGATTCGCTCCTCGCGCGGCTGGACACCGACCCAGCGCACGGTTTGGCGGAGGCCGAGGCTCTGGCCCGTTTGGCGCGCAACGGCGCGAACGAGCTGCCGGCGGCGACCAAGGAGAGCGCGCTGCTCAAGCTGCTCGCTCAGTTCGCGAACCCGATCGTCATCACGCTGCTGGTCGCGGCGGCGATCGCGCTCGTCAACGGCGCGAGCCAGACGGGCCACCCGCTGCTCGTTCGCTTCGGCGACGCGACGGCGATCTTGCTCATCGTCGTGCTCAACGCCGTGCTCGGGCTCGTCCAGGAGCGACGCGCGGAGGCGGCGCTCGACGCGCTGGCGAGGATGCAGACGCCGAGCGCTCGCGTCCGGCGCGACAACGAAGTGAGGGTCGTGGCGGCATCGCGAGTGGTCGTCGGCGACGTGCTCGAAGTGGAGGCGGGCGACGCGGTGCCGGCGGACGCGCGGCTCTTGCAGACGATCGACCTGGCGGCCGAGGAGAGCTCCCTCACGGGCGAGAGCTCTCCCGCGCAAAAAGACGCGCGGGCCGCGGTGGCCGACGACGCTCCGCTGGCCGATCGCCCGACGATGCTCTTCGTCGGCACGACCCTCGTGCGCGGCAAAGGGCGGGCAGTGGTCGTCGCGACCGGCGCGGGCACGGAGCTCGGTCAGCTCTCGGCGCTGGTCAATCGCCCGCGCGACCGAACGACGCCGCTCGAAGAAAAGCTCGATTCGTTCGGCAAGCGCATCCTCTGGACGTGCGTCGCGCTCGCCGCCCTTCTCTTCGTGCGCGGCCTCTTCAAGGGCGACCGAAGCTGGCACGAGCTTCTGCTCGAGGCCGTGAGCCTGGCCGTGGCCGCCATTCCGGAGGGGCTGCCGGCGATCACGACGATCACCCTGGCGCTCGGAATGCAGCGAATGGCCAAGCGCGGCGCCATCGTGCGCAAGCTGGCGGCGGTCGAGACGCTCGGCGCGGCCACGGTGATCTGCACCGACAAGACGGGCACGCTCACGCAGAACCAGATGACGGTGCGCGAGGTCTACTGCGGGGGTGCGCGCTTCGACGTCACGGGCACCGGCTACGACCCGCACGGGGCCATCCTCGACGAGCACGGAGCGGCGGTGCCCGCGGCGTCGCGACCGCTGGGTGACCTGCTCGCCACCGCCTCCCTATGCAACAACGCGACATTGCAAGAGCAAGACGGGCGCTGGCGCGTGCGCGGTGACCCGACCGAAGGGGCGCTGCTCACGCTCGCGGCCAAAGGAGGCGTGTCGCACGAGTCGGTCGTCAGCTCGCACCAGGTGGTCCAGGAGCTGCCCTTCGACAGTGACCGCAAGCGCATGACGATCGTGGCCCTCGACGAGGCCGGCCGCGAGGTCGTCCACTCGAAGGGTAGCGCGGACGTCCTTCTTCCGCTGTGCACCGCACACGAGACTCCGAGCGGCCGGCTGCCGCTCGATCCCGCATCCCGCCGTGCGATCCTCGACGAGGCCGACCGGATGAGCAGCGAAGCGCTCCGGGTGCTCGCCCTGGCTCGGCGCGACCTCGGCCCTTTCGAGGAAGGTGCCCCGTCGAACGCGGAGATCGAGACCCGGCTGACGTTCTTGGGCCTGGTCGGAATGTTGGACCCGCCGCGCGAAGGCGCGAAAGAGGCGGTCGCGCTCTGCGCGGACGCGCATGTGCGCGCGGTGATGATCACCGGCGACCACAAGCTGACCGCGGTGGCGATCGCCAGGCAGCTCGGAATGTGGGAAGAAGGCGCGGTCGCGCTCACGGGCGGCGAGCTCGAAAGGCTGTCGGACCCCGAGCTCGACGCCTGCATCGAGAGCGTGCGCGTGTTCGCGCGTGTCACGGCGGCGCAAAAGCTCCGCATCGTCGGCGCGTTCAAGCGAAGGGGCCACGTCGTCGCGATGACCGGCGACGGCGTCAACGACGCTCCGGCGCTGCGCGAGGCACACATCGGTGTCGCGATGGGCAAAGACGGAACCGACGTAGCTCGCGAAGCAGCGGACATGGTCATCGCCGACGACAATTTCGCGACGATCGTCGAGGCGGTGCGCGAGGGCCGGGCGATCTGGCGCAACATTCAAAAATTCATCTTCTTCCTCTTGTCGAGCAACGCCGGCCTGCTCGTGGCCGTGTTCGTAGCGAGCTTCCTCACGGGGCTCAAGCCGCTGACGCCGCTGATGATTCTATGGATCAACCTCGTGACCAACGGCCTGCCGGCGCTCGCGCTGGGCGTGGACCCGCCCGACCCCACCCAGATGCGCGAGCCTCCGCGCAAGCGCACCGACGGTCTGCTCGGCCGGCGCGACTGGCTGGGCATCGCGTTCGTGGGCGTCTGGATGGGGGGAACGGCGATGGTTTGCTACCTCTTCCGGTGGCGGCCCGACGACCCGCACGCGATCGAGCGCGGGCGAGCGATCGCGTTTTCGCTCCTCGCATTGAGCCCCCTCTTTCACGGCTTCAACTGTCGCTCTGCGACCGCGTCCTTCCTCGCGCTCCGCCCCGTGATGCCGCTCGCCCTCATCGGCGCGGTGGCGATCAGCGCGGCGATTCATTTCGTCGCGGTGCTGGTGCCGGTGTTGCAGCCCGTGTTTCGGACCTTCACGATGGACGGCCGCGAGTGGTGGATGCTGCTGGTGTTGTCCGCGTCGATCGTGCCGGCGGTGGAAGTGGCGAAGCGGGTGCAGGGGCGGGTGGCGTGACGGCGGACGTGGAAAATCACACCAGTACGGAACCTTCGCTCCCGCCTCCGGTCCGAGCCTCTCTTGCTATCTTTCCCGCCATGCGCCGTTCGCTCTTCTTCACCGTGGCCGCGCTCCTGGTCGCCTGCGCCGGCGAGCAGGCGACTGGACCCATCGCGAAGACGCCTGCCGACGACGATCGCGGCTTCACGGAGTATGCCGCGACCCACGGCATCAAGTCTCTCGACCAGCCGGAGGAAGCTCCCGAGGTCAGCGCCGACGGGCTGCGCCTCGAGGCGCTCGACAGAAAGAGCCCGGTCAAGCTCGACGGCGTCTTGAGCGAGTGGTCCGCGATGGCAAAGGCAACGGTCGTGGTCCAGGGCACCACCAAGGCTTCACTCAAAGTCGCCCTTCAGTACGACGAGACAAAGCTCTACGTCGGGGGCGAAGTGATCGACCCGTCGTTCGTAGCCGGCAAAGACTACGTCTCGCTGATTCTCGCGGTCCCGAAACCGGGCGACGGGGGCGCCTACGCCTCGTACGATCTCGCGCTCTTCGCTGGCAAACCGGGCGAGAGCGCGGGGAGCGTGCGCTACGGTCGGCACGGCACCGTGCCGGGGGCGAAGATCGTGGAGGCGCCGACCGAGGACGGGTACTCCTTCGAAGCGATCGTCCCCTATGGCGCGATCCCCGAAATGCGGTCGACGCGCGTGGGCGTTCATGGGGTCGCCGCCTACGTCAACCGAGACGGCGTCGTCGCCACCGGGCCGGGGGACGCGCAGCGCCCGGCCGCGATGGCCTGGGTGCCCAGCGAGCCCGAGCTGGCGATGATCGAGCAGCTTCTCGCCCCCAAGGGGTTGACGAAGATCGCTCCGGCCGCGGAGATCGTGGCCGACTTGACCGGCGACGGCGTGCGAGAGCGCATCGCGGTCTTCGAGCACTATCTGACGATCTGCGGCCCATCGTACCTGGGCGGAACCGCCTTCTTCTATCGGGATCTCGTCGGCGAGCTGCTCAAGCTCGAAGTGCGCGACGTCTCGGGCCGCGGACGAGGCGACGTGGTCGTCCGGCGCCGCCAGAGCGCGGGCGACGGCACGCGCGAGTACATCGAAGTGATCAGCGCTCTCTCCGCCAACCAGGAGCCGCAGGTGACGTTCGCCCACGAGATCGGGATCCGGCAATCGGACCGCCACGTCGACAACGCGGTGCACTTGTCGCGCGGCCAAATCGAAGTGAGCACGGAGCCTCCGACGGGCTGGGCGGCGGCGACGTACGACGAACCGGTCGCCACGGACGTCGAGCCGATCCTTCTGCCGTGGGGCGGGGTGCGGTCGCAGGTGTTTCGCTTCGACGGCTCGCGCTTCGCCAGGGCGAAGGAGGTCACGCAGGCCATTCATGGCGGCGCACCGCCGGCGACCACCGAGCGAGGACAAGAGGACGAGGGGCAGGACCGCGGGCCCGTCGGCGAGTCGCCGTCGCGCGCCGTCTTCGTTCGTCCCGCCGAGCCGCCGACTCCTAAGGTCGCGCGCGGGGGCGACTTGTCCGCGCAGGTGCTGGAGCAGTACCGCAAAGACCGAGCCATTTCTTCTGGCAGCGCGCCGAAGGCCGATCTGATGGTGCAAGTGACCGGCGACTCGCGTCCGGAGCGTGTTCTTCTCTTCGGGCGCGACATCGTCGTCTTCGGCCCCGGCTTCAAAGACGGGACGGGCTACACGTTTCTCACGCTGCAACAGTTCGCGGATGCGAGCGACATCCGGGAGATGTCGGCGCGCGACCTTACCGGCAGCGGCGCCGCCGACCTCGTCGTGCGCGGCGTCCGCCGCCAGAGCACCGGCAAGTCGAGCGTCGAAGTGGAGATGATGTTCGTGTACGAAGTGAAGGACGACGCGATCGCCCGTGTGTTCGGTATCGAAACGGCGCGCGAGCACAAGGGAAAGCGCGTGCAGGGCCTCGTGCAGTTCGTCCCTGCCCCCGGCGGCAAGTCGTTCGACATCCTCTCGGCGCCCGGGCGCGCAACAGGTTGGAACGCGAAGACCTACCCGTGGGCACAAGACCAGCCCGGCGACGGCAACCTCGAACCGCTGCTCTTGCCCTGGGGGGGCATCTCCAGCGTTCGCTACACGTGGAACGGCTCGCAGTTTATCCGGTAGCCCTCGTCAGTGCTTGGCGAACGGGTCGCCCACGTCGTCCAGGCCGCCGGTTCTCGGCGCCGGGGCTGCTTGCGGCTTGGGCTGGCGAGTCGGCGCGCTCCACGTCGCTTCGAGCGTGACGACCTGCTTCGGCTCGCTCGCGTCGACGGCGACCGTCTTCGTCTTGAATCCTTTGCGGGTCACGACGAGCGTAGCGACTTCGCCCTGCGCCAAGTGGAGTGCGACGGGCCCGACTCCCAGCTCTGTCCCGTCGCGCGCGAGCGTCGCATCGGACGGAACGACGCTGACCAGCACCTCGTGCTCGGCCGGTGTGGCCGACGCCGTTGCCGAGGCCGCCGGGACCGGAATAGGCGCAGCGGTCGGATTCGCCGCCGCCGCTGCGGTGATCGTCGCGGAGGGTAGGGCCTGCGCCGTACTCCCCGAGCCTCTGGCGAAGACGCCGACGCCGACCACGCCGACGACGGTCGCCACCGCGCCGATGACCGCATAAAGCGGCCAGCGCTGTCGAGGCAGCACCGGCTCGGCCGGCACGGGCTCGGGCATCCCTCCGGAGCGGAAATAGTCGGACGGCACATGGAACGCGCCCGACCTCGCCATCATTTCTTGCACCGCGTCGGGCATCAGACCTTGCTCGAGCTTCTCGAGCTCGGCCACGAGCTGATCCATGCTGGCGTATCGCCCCTCCGGCTTCTTGGTGAGGCACTTGAGCACGATGGCGTCGAGGCCCGGGGGGACGTCGACCTCCGGCACCAGCGCGCGGATGGGAACCGGCGCCTTGTACATGTGCTGCGTGAGGATCCCCATGAAGTTGTCCGCGTCGAAGGGCACCTTTCCGCTCGCCATCTCGTAAAGCATCACTCCGAGCGCGTAGACGTCGGTCCGGTGATCGACCGGCGTTCCGGCGGCCTGCTCGGGACTCATGTAATGCGGCGTTCCGAATACGCTTCCCGCGCGCGTCATCCGCTTCGTCCCGGTTCCGACCTTCGCGATGCCGAAGTCGAGGACTTTGACGAAGTCTTTCTCGGTCCCGTGTTTGACGAGCATCACGTTGTCGGGCTTCAAGTCCCGGTGGATGATGTTGGCCGCGTGTGCGGCAGCGAGCCCCTGCGCGATCTGTTTGGAGATGTGGCACAGGCGAGCGACGGAGAGCGGGCCCTTCGCATCGTTGATGACCGCGCTCAGGCTTTTGCCGGCGAGAAACTCCATGACGAAGTACGTCGACCCGTCGGGCAGCTGACCGAAATCGCTGATGTCGACGATGTGCGGATTGCCGATGGCGCTCGCGGCGCGCGCCTCTTGCAAGAAGCGCTCGTTGGCTTCATGGTCCGTCGCCATTTCGCCGCGCAGCACTTTGATCGCGACTCTTTTGTCGATGACCTTGTGCCGTGCGGCGTACACGACGCCCATTCCTCCTTCGCCCAGCAGTCGCTCGATGACATAGCGGTTGTCGATCGTCCGCCCGACGTACGGGTCCGCCTTCGCAGCGGGCGGCAATGCCGTGTCGGGTGCGTCGACCGCGTCCGAGCTGTCGAGCTCCACCGTCGCTGCGTAGGCCGCTCCCCCCGACCTGGGGGGAGGCGCCGGTCGGCGAGGCGGGACCGGCGGAGGCTTTGGGGCTTCGGTCATGGGCTCCTCGCCAAAGTTACCTGACACAGCGGGTCATACGGCTACGACACCAAAGGATTACGCAACAAGCAAGCCGTAGTCATTAACACACACCCTCGTACCTTACGGGTGCTTGAAGGGCCGCCAAGGCACCCGCGGAGTGGCGCGACGCCGCGCAGAGTGCCCCCGAGGCCGTGGCTCGCGACTTGGGCGCCATGGTCCTTCTCCCGGTCATGGGCGTTCGATCAGGCCCGGGAGCCGGCGCGACCTCCTCCTATTCTGCCCGTGCCTCCGTCCGTGCCCCGAGCAGGGGGCCGTTCTGTGGCGCGCGGAGCTAGCGCTCGAGCTCGTGCGCCATTTCGTCGCGCGGGCTCCGAAAGTATTGCTGTGGAGAGTAGAGAAGAAAGTTCGATACGCGTGAAGTGTACAAGCAGGCGTAGTTCTCGACCTGCGAGCCAAAGCTGGATTCCTCGTTCTCTTCTTTGAGCAGCGACCCCCAGAACGGGTGGAACCTCTGGTCGATGCGCCGCTCGATCGCGTGAAGCTCGCCGTCGACCAGGCGGAGCCGCCCGCGCACCCGGTCGATCGCGCGCTTGATTCGACCGCGCTCGACCTCCGCCCCGGCCACGTTGAAGCCGTTGGTCTTCGCGTGCGCGTGCTCGATGCGGCGCGACAGGTCCTTGTAGCGGCCCTGGTAGAAACGGAGCTCGTCCTCCAACCGGTCGCGTGCGTCTTCGAGGTGCTCGCTCCGCGCGAAGTCTTCGCGGCAGGAGTCGTGCGCTTGCACCTCGCCTTCGAGCTCTTGGATGATCATCGCGGTCCGCCAGGCGCTCTCCTTTTTGCTTCGGAGGATGTCGCCGTAGATATGGTCTCCGACGTAGAGCACCTCGTCGCCGACTGCGCCCAGGGCGGCCTCGAGATCCTGAAGGTTGCCTCCCTCGTAGATCTTGCCGCGCTCGAGGGGCAGCGCCGCAGGCACCAGGTCGTCGCCGGCGTGCTCCAGGAGCGGACGCCGCTCTTGAAAGAAGGCGGGCTTCATCGCCGCGGCGATAACGACGTCGAAGTAGTTGCGCCAGTGCGGGTACTCGCCCATCGCGCCGTCGAGCAGGTACGTCATCATCTTGTCGGTGTACGGCCAGCGCGAGTTCGTCAGCAGAAAGAGCCGTTTGCCCGAGCTTCGGAGCTTGTGGAGTGTCGGAGCGAGCTCCGGGTCCTTGTGCACGAAGCGCGCGAAATCGGCGGCGACCGTCTCGAGGATCGTCCCATCGCGGTGGGCCTCGTCGATGCACTCGCGAATGTCCGTGAAGGTCTTCGCGTAGTCGATCGCCTGCCCGCGTCGTTCCATCGCTTCGACCAGCGCCGCGTACAGGGTCGCTTCGCTGAGCGCGTACAGAGTGTCAATCCAGTGGTACCGCGGCGTGGCGGGGCGGATCTTCTTCGAGTGATAGAGCTGCCGCAGCTCGTCTTTCGCGAGCTCCCGCAGGCCGTGGTAACCCTTGGTGACGAACTTGTAGCGGTTCATCTTCAAGATATGACCGAACCGCTTGTCGATGAGCAGCCCGCGCACGGGAAACGCGGTTTGATACGGGATCGAGCAGACGAAGTCGGGGTATCGTCGTTCGACGAGCTTCGCGATCGTCGCCCGGATCGAGAGCTCGTCCATCTCCTGCTGGTTGTAGATCGCCAGCGTGTAGTCCATGTCGAAGCCGACCCACGAGATTCCGCTCATGCGCAGGTTGCGGTTGCTGAAGATGCGCCGCTGGCGGGGTATGCCGGGGGCCTGAGGTCGCGCGAGAAACTCGTCGATCGGCAGCGATAGCTGGACGGGAATCACTTCGCCTTGGCCCAAGTGCGCGCGAGGCCCGCCCGCACGCTCTTCCCTCAATGTCCCACGCGGACTGTCATCGCGCAATCGATGGCGCGGCACAGCGAGGCTCGCGAGCCTCGCCGAGCTCGAGCGTTTGCGCGCCTCACTCCTTCTTCGCGATCCACGTGAACTTCGTCTTCGACGGGCCGGGTGCGCCGATGGGAGCGATCGGGTCGGGAGCGAAGTCAGCCGGCTCGACCGCGGGCGCCCGGACCGCTTGCGGCGACGGCACCCAATCCGGAGCGCCCGCTGCGTCCCGGCAGCAGCGGAAACCGACAAAGTAGTACCGAAACTCCGGCTCGTGGCTGTAGGTCATCGGGCGGCACTGGCTCCGCACGTGTCCCCACGCTCCGCCTTTCAGCCCCGCCCACCTCGACTTCTCGCGCGGCGCCTCGTCGCTGACGACCCACTCGTCCAGGTTCCCCGTCAAGTCGTGGACGCCAAAGCCGCTGCTGCACCTCTCGATCGATCCGCTCGGCACGCTCTGATCGAGGCGCGACAGCTCTTTGAAGGCGACGTCCTTGTCTTTCGAATAGAAGAAGAACTGAGCGCGCGGGCCGGGCCTCGTCGGTTCGATGTAAAAATTGTCCATGTTGCACGCGCGGTGATCCCGCTCGAAGCCGTACGGGAACGGCGTGTGCTCGGGGCCCTCGCACGCCGCCGTCCATTCGCTCGACCAACAGAGGCGCTTGCCTTTCGACTCGCAGGTGGCCTGCGACTCGAACCAGTCGAGCATCCAGACCGGATGTGCCCCCAGGCGGTTCGGGTACTCGTAGCGGTCGATGCAGAAGGCGAGGCGCCGCGATGCGCCGCGGCAGCGCTCTTCGCGCGCGAACGCGTGGCAGATGTCGATGTTGTTGATGCGATCGTGCTCGAGGTCGAGGCAACGTCGCTCGACGTCCGGGCAGAAGTTCGTGTCGACATGGACCATGTCGTCCGGGCAGGCGGGGTGGGCCTCCTCGGCGATCGAAGTCGCCGCCGGGGTCGTCGGCGGCGGGGCTTCCACCGGGGCGGGAGGCTCGGGTGCCGTGGCGTCGACCGTCTGCGGCGGATCACCGCACGCGGCGAGGACGACCGTGCTCGCGGCAAGCCATCCTATCTTCCGCATCGGCGAGACCGACGCTCTCACGTGCGTCCACGCCTTCTGCGTGCACCGCTGTCACTCGTCGTCGTCGCGCTCACGCCGCGGATCCTTTGACAGGTCCGCGACCACCTCGTCGACCGTCGCCGCGGGGGTCGACGGCCGCGCGGGTCGCCGCGAGCGAACCCCGGACGGTCTCCCGTCGGCTTCGTCGGCAGGGCGCTCGGGGGGAGCCTGGGAGGCGCGGTCCGCGCGGTTCAGGGCCTCCGAGAATCGCTGGCCGGTCGCCGCTCTCGGCGGTGGAAGGGTCGGCGCTTCGGCGCGCTCGCGTCGGCTCTTGGGTGCGGGCGCGCTCGGTCGAGGCGCGGAGACCAGCGGTCGGCCTGCGTCCGGCCTCGTATCCGGCTCCGGTGGGAAGCGTTGCTTTCGCGGCATGGTGGGACCCGGGGGAACGGGGATTGGACTTCCGCGCGAAGGCGGGGAGCGTAAGAGGCTAGCGCACCGCGCGATAAGTGGCGAGCCGACACAAGCCCACGAACCATGGCGCGCCTCCCCCAGGTACCACCCGGCATTGCCGCATTGGCCGTCTTCGCCCGCCGCCCCTAACCGGGCAGCAGCAGGCCCTGAATGCGCGGGGAGAGCGACGATTCGCCCGGAGCGGCACTCAGCAGGGGGCCCATCGGAGCGCTCGAGAGGGTGTGCCAATACAAGACGGTGCGCTGCCCTCGGGCCCTCACGTGCCAGAGTGCCGAGGCGAACGCCTTGGCCGTGTAGGTCGGATCGAGCGTCAGCCCGGCCGCGCGGGCGATCTCCGTTGCCTCCTCTCCTTCGGGCGTCGCGTGGCCGTAGCCACGCCCGAGGAAGCGAGGGTCGACGGCCAGCCGCCATCCCATCGGGCGCCTGGACTCGGCCGCCCGCGTCAGGCGCGCCAAGCGTTCCGAGTCCGCGTCGGCCGCGCGCGCGAGCGCCCCCTCCTCTCGGGCGCGTCGGGCGCGTCGCAGGCACGCTCGCGCGAGAAAGCGCGCCGTGAGACCCAATACCCAGGGCGGCTCGGAGACGCACACGCCGACGACCCGCGTCTTCATTCCTTGCGCCGCGAGGCCCGCCGCGAGGCCCGCCGCCGTTCCACCCGAACCGAGCGCCACGACGCACACGTCCGGCTCTGGCATGTCGCCGGCGCGCACCTGCGCCGCGAGCTCGCCTGCGGCGGCCACGTACCCCATCGCACCGACGACGCTGGAGCCGCCGACCATGAAGAACCGGGTCTCTCGGCCTCGCCCGACGAGCCTTTGCATGAGCGCGGGCACCGCTGCGGACCAGGACCCCACCGGGATCGCATGCAGGCCGAGCCCGACGGAGGCGCGGAGCACTTCGACGACGTGGTCCGTGCGGGGCTGCGGAACGAGCACGGCCTCCACGCCGAACCCCTCGCGCCTCCCGAAATAGGTTGTCGCGAGCACATGGTGGCTTCCGGCGGCCCCGACGGTGACGATGCGTCGGGCGCCCCGCGCGCGCGCGTCCGCGAGCAGGCGATCGAGCTTGCGCACCTTGTTTCCGCCGTAAACGTCGTTCGTCCGGTCGTCGCGCTTGACCCAGAGATCCACATCGCGGGTCGAAAGCGCGTCCAAGCGCTCGACCGGCGTGGGGTAGCGGCCGAGCTCCAGGCTAGTGCCAGACGGTTTGTCCATTCCGCACCGCGTCAGATCGAGGCGAAACACACGCGAAACCTGGCTTTGGTAGGCGAATTGTTGAGGCTTGCATCAGGCGCCCCGCCGGGCTTCCATCCCTTCCCGCCGTGCCCCGAGAGAATAGGAATGAAGAAAATAGAAGCCATCATCAAGCCGTTCAAACTCGATGAAGTAAAGGACGCCCTCGCCGAGGTCGGCGTACAGGGCATGACCGTCACCGAAGTAAAGGGCTTTGGTCGCACGGGCGGCAAGAAGGAGGTGTATCGGGGATCGGCATATGTCGTCGATTTCGTGCCCAAGGTGAAGATTGAGGTGGTCGTGCCTGATGAGATCGTGCACGACGTGCTCGACGCGATCGAGAAGAGCGCCAAGACCGGGCGCATCGGCGACGGAAAAATCTTCGTCGTTTCCGTCGAAGAAGCGGTTCGTATCCGGACGGGGGAGCGTGGTAAGGAAGCGATTTGACGGACCCCAATTCGTGGTCCGCGGAGGAAACATGACACCGAAGGATGCCTTGGAGCTGGCGAAAAAGCACGACGTCAAGTTCGTCGATCTCAAGTTCATCGACTTTCCTGGGGTTTGGCAACACACGCAAATCCCGGCGACTCGCCTCGACCTCGGGCTATTCGAAGATGGCCTTGCCTTCGACGGTTCGTCCATCCGGGGCTGGCAGCCGATCAACGCTTCGGACATGGTCATGATCCCCGACGCGGCGACCGCGGTGATCGATCCCTTCTACGCGATCCCGACGATCAGCTTCGTTTGTTCCATTTTCGACCCGATAACCAAGCAACCGTATTCGCGTGATCCGCGCCACATCGCCAAGAAGGCCGAGGCGTATCTGCGCCAGACCGGCATCGGCGACACGGCCTTCATGGGTCCGGAGGCGGAATTCTTCATTTTCGACGACGTTCGTTTCGATCAGTCGCAGCCGAACTGTGGCTATTACTATCTCGATAGCGTCGAGGGCGCTTGGAACAGCGGCCGCGAGGAATCCCCGAACCTCGGTTACAAGACGCGCCACAAGGAGGGTTACTTCCCCGTCCCACCGACCGACACCCTCGGCGATATTCGTCAATCGATCATGACGACGCTGATGGCCACCGGCGTCGAGGTCGAGGTCGGTCACCACGAGGTGGCGAGCGGAGGGCAGTGCGAAATCGGGATGAAATTCAAGCGCCTCGTCGACTGCGCGGATCAGCTGATGTGGTTCAAGTATGTGGTGAAGAACGTCGCGCGCAAACACGGGAGGGCGGCGACCTTCATGCCCAAGCCGATGTTCGGCGACAACGGAAGCGGGATGCACACCCACCAGTCGATCTGGAAGGAGGGCAAGCCCCTCTTCGGTGGGGACGGCTACGCCGGTCTGTCCGACACGGCGCTCCATTACATCGGCGGCGTCATTAAGCACTCGAAGTCGATCGCAGCGCTCACCAACCCCACGACCAACTCGTACCGCCGACTGGTCCCCGGCTTCGAAGCGCCGATCAACTTGGCCTACTCGAGCCGCAACCGTTCGGCGGCCCTGCGCATCCCGATCACGGGGCCGAACCCGAAGACCCGTCGGGTCGAAGTGCGTTTTCCGGATCCGAGCTGCAACCCGTACCTCGCCTTCACGGCGATGCTGATGGCCGGGCTCGACGGGATCCAGAACAAGATCAACCCGGGCGACCCGCTCGACAAGGACATCTACGGCCTGAGCCCCGAGGAGCTGAAAGAGGTTCCTCACATGCCCGGTAGCCTCGAGGAGGCGCTCGACTCGCTCGAGAGAGACCACGAGTTCCTGCTGCGCGGCGACGTCTTCACGAAGGACGCCATCCACGAGTGGCTCGAGTTCAAGCGCACGAAAGAGCTCAATCCGGTTCGGATGCGCCCGACGCCGTACGAGTTCTACCTCTACTTCGACATTTAGGACCCGTCGAACAGCCTCCCGAGCGTCTCCCCATCCTTCCACCAGGCGGGTGGGGAGCTGGACGTGCCCCGTCCTCAAAGGGACGAGCGACGTCCGTGAAGGAACCAAGGATGTCCGCGCGCCGACGAGCGACGTCCGGGTAGGGACGAAGGGTGTCCGTGTACGGGCGAGCCAAGTCCCCGAAGGGACAAGGGATGTCCGTGTACGGACGAGCCAAGTCCGCGAAGGGACGAAGGACGTCCGCGAAGGGACAAGCAAACTCCGCGAAGGGGTGAGCGAAGCCCACGAGGGGACGAGCGACCTGGGCAGACCCCACCCTGGCCCTTCGCGCATCCTACCCTCCATGAACACCAGTCGCATCCTCATTGCCACGTCCGTGCTCTCCGCGCTGTCGTGGCTGATGCACAGGTACGTGTGGGCGCGTCTCGTTCGCGATGCAGCGTGGACAGCGCCTTGGGGGAGGGCGCTGACGCTCGCGGTTTGCGTCCTCGGAGCGCTCGTGCCGGTCGTGTTTCTCGCGATGCGATGGTTGCCTCGCTTCATCAACGCTCCGTTGGCCTGGGTCGTCTACACCTGGCTCGGGTTCGCGCTCTATCTGTTTCTCCTCACCGTCGTCTCGGACGCCGGGCGCGCCGTCGGGTGGATCACGGGGACGCTCCCGGCCGATCCAGGGCGCAGGATCATTCTCGCGCGCGCGGCGGCCGGATCCGTCGCGGGGCTGTCGGGCCTCATCGGCTTGGGTGGGCTCGCGAACGTCGCGCGCGGTTTCGACGTCCGCCGCGTTCGGGTCCCGCTCGCTCGCCTGCCGCCATCCGCTTCGGGCTACAGTATCGTCCAGCTCACCGACGTCCACGTGGGTCCGACGATTGGGCGCGATTTCGTCGAAGCAGTCGTCCGCAAGACGAACGAGCTCGCGCCCGACCTGGTCGTCATCACCGGCGATCTGGTGGACGGGACCGTCGAGCAACTCGGCGCGCTCGTGGAGCCGCTGCGTGGTTTGCGCGCAAGGGACGGGGTCTTCTTCGTCACCGGCAACCACGAGTACTACTCGGGCGCCGCCGAGTGGATCGAGCATTTGCACGGATTGGGCATCCGCGTTCTCCGAAACGAGCGCGTTTCGATCCGCGATGCATTCGATCTCGCCGGGGTCGATGACGCGAGCGCCCACCGGATGCTCCCCGATCACGGCCAGGACGTGCCAAAGGCCCTCGCGGGACGCGATCCCGCTCGCGCAGTCGTGCTCCTCGCGCATCAACCGAAGGCGCTCAAAGAGGCGCTCTTATGGGATGTCGACCTTCAAATCTCGGGCCACGTTCACGGCGGGCAGATGGTTCCGTTCAACTGGATCGCGCGGCTCGACCAACCGCTGATCGCGGGGCTTCATCTCGTCGAGCGAACATGGGTCTACGTGAGCACGGGGACCGGCTACTGGGGGCCGCCCATGCGCGTCGGTTCTGGCGCGGAGCTCACGCGAATCGAGCTCATCGCGCGCGCATGAACGGCGCCGGCCGCGCGAGGACGAGACCGTCTCGCCGACGCTTGCACGCGACTTGCAGCCACGCGAGTCCCGAAAATGGCCAAGAGCTTGGACCCGTTCGGCCTGGTGGGCTCCACGATTGCCGGCCGCTACGCGGTCGAAGAGGTCATCGGCGAGGGCGGCTTTTCGGTGGTGTACCGCGCTCGGCACACGCTCTGGAACCACCCGGTGGCGATCAAAGCCTTCCGCGGATTTCAGGCGCTCGATTCCGATGCCCGCGACGTGCTCCTTCGCGCCTTCGTGCAAGAGGGAGCGATCCTCGCTGCCCTGTCGGAGCGCACGACGGCGATCGTACAAGCGCGCGACACGGCCACGCTGGTCACTAGGGGCGGCGATTGGGTGCCCTACCTCGTGCTCGAATGGCTGGACGGCGAGACACTGGAAGCGGTGCTCTGGCATGAGCGACGCGTGGGGCTCCCGCCGCGTGCGCTCAATGAGGCAGTCGCGTTCCTGGAGCCGATCGCGCAAGCGCTCGCTCTCGCTCACACCAAAGGCATCTGCCACCGAGACCTGAAGCCGGGCAACATCTTCGTCCTCGGCGAAGCGCGCGGCGAAGATCGGGTCCTCAAAGTGCTCGACTTCGGCACGGCCAGCTTCTTCTCCGACGCGCAGCGAACGATGGCGGAGGGCAGGCCGGCGTTGCGCCCGTGCGGCTTCACCCCGCTCTACGGCGCTCCGGAGCAGTTCTCGGCAAGTCACGGGGTCACGGGTCCGTGGACGGACGTGTTCGCCCTCGCGCTCATTCTCGTCGAGCTGTTGGCCGGGTGCGAGCCGATGGGCGACGGCCCGCCCGCTGAGCTCGCGCGCGTGGCGACGGACCCGAGGAGGCGTCCCACGCCTCGCGCGCTGGCGCGCCCAGTCTCCGACGCGGTCGAGAGCGTGTTCTTGCGCGCACTCGCGGTGTTTCCTGCCGAACGGTGGCAGACGGTGGGCAGCTTCTGGCGCGCTCTGCACCAAGCGATGGGCTCTGCCATTCGCGAGCCCGCGCCGACGGCGCCCCAGCGGTCGATCCGCGTCGCGCCGGCAGCTGCGATCGCCATCGCGCTCACGGTGGCCGCTTCCGCGACGTCCGATCACCGCATCGGTCGCGTAACCGCGTTGCCGAGGCGTTCTGTTGCGCCCGACCGACTTCCGGCCGCTGCTACAGATGAAGCGCGGCCGTCCGGGTCCGCAGCTCGGAGGGCACGGTGGTGAGGACCCTCGAGGGCCTCGGGCGACCTCCGCTCGAGCCGACGTGGTCAGGCCATCGAGCACGCAAGCTCCCGCCGGCCGTCGCGACCTCGAGCACGCGCTGACGGGTTCCGTCGAGACCCCCTTGGCACGTCGATCGCACCGCTCCGCGCGACGCCACGCCCGGCGTCACCCGGCGGGGCGACCACTTGACGGAGGCGCGCGTGATGAAGCGTTGCCCGAGCGCTCACGAGCTTGGCCCGGCGATCGACGGGGAGTGCCGGCGGTGGAGGCCGACCGGCTACGACGAAGGGCGCGTGTGCCTGTACGTCGCGGATCGCCGCCGCGGGCGCGCCCTCGTCCTGATGCACGATCTGCAACCCACGTCGAGCGCGCACGAAATGCGGCCGCTGTTCGAATACTTTCGCTGGCGCCGTCCCACGTTCGCGGTCGACCTTCCCGGTTTCGGGCACTCGGACCGATTCGGTTCTCCCTGCCCGCCCGCGCGGTCGGCGGCGGTCCTCGGCCAGCTTCTGCGCCAGCTTCGGCGTACAGAGCCTCCGCTCGACTTGGTGACGCTCGGGCGCGGCTCCGAAGTGGCGGCCCGGATCGCGCGGGACGAGCCCGGGCTCGTACGGTCGATCGTGATGCTCGAGCCGGCGCCCCTCGGGGCAGCGCATCGCGCCGCGCTCGATTGGCTTGGCGCCTACCTGAGGCAGTTGTTGGGCGAACGCGTCTCGCGCGCGGTCTTCGCGCTGTCTTTGGCCCGGCCGCTCGTCCGCCATTCGTTGCGCGCACGCTTCCACGGCCTTCCCGACGAGGGGCTCCTGGCGTACGAGCAGGCCATCGCGAGGGCTCCCGGCGTCGTCTACCGGGCCCGCCTCGCGGGCCTTGCCCTGCGATCATGCGCGAGCGAAACGGTCTCGCTCTATCGCGCGCTCACCGTGCCCGTTCTGGTCGTGCATGACAGCCGAGGCGCTCGAGCCGCGCAGCTCGAGGCATTCTTGCACGGCCGCCACAATCGGTTCGCGCTGCGTGTGTCGCCGACACGCGGCATGCCGCATTTCGAACGACGTCTCGAGACGGCCGCGGCGCTGGAACGCTTCTGGCAAACGCTGCCTCGTGCGGCCTTCGAACGCGCGATGCGCTGAA
>CAZHED010000015.1:63396-67618 GCA_964531095.1 uncultured Polyangiaceae bacterium
GAACGCTTCTGGCAAACGCTGCCTCGTGCGGCCTTCGAACGCGCGATGCGCTGAAGATGCGCTGAAAGTGAGCACTCATGCCTCAGGTCATTCGTGTACGCGACGTCGCGCGCGCGGGCGTCTACGAGCTCGGCCCCGAGGAGCCCATCTTGCGCGGTCCGTACGAGCTGTTCCAACCCGTCGGGCCCGCCCGCGTTCGAGGTGCGCTGGTCGACTGGGTGCAGGCCCGCGTGATCCGTTCGGCGCGCGTCGCGCCGGCGAGGTTGGGGGATGTGCGCCCGGGGGAGCGGATTCTCTTGCAGCTGCCGCCCGGGCCGCAAGACGAGTGGTGGCTGTGCGAAGTCGAAACGGTCGACGGCGACTCGGTGGCCGAGTGAGAGCGTTGCCATGCACACGGACACATTGATCGCATCGATGGCGATCGGCGCCGCGGCGTCGCTTGCCGCAATGATCGGGCCTTTCCGGCGAGGCGCGACTGGCGTCGTCGTCAATCTCGGGGCTGGAGTCGTCGGAGCCTTGCTAGCGGCCCTGGTGAGCTTCGTCGTCCTGCCGGCCGCACGCCACGGCGCCGCACCCGAGCGTCTCGTCTTCGCGGCGCTCGGGGCGCTCGCCGGGCTTGCGGGCGTGCACGCGTGGGCTGCGAGGCGGGCACCGAGCCATTAGACTTCCGCGGGTCACGCCGGCTTGAGCACGAACGATTTGCAGTTGCCCTGAGGGTTGACCGGGCCCTTGAGGATCTTGCAGGCGCCACAGCCGTCCGCGGTCGGCCCGGGAAGAAACTGAAGGCACCGCGCGCAAGACTTGCCCGCTTCGACGGAGATGTCGGCGTACGCGAGCGTCGTCCGCAGCTGCACGTCCGCCGGCGAGAGACCGCTCGTGTCGTTGCAGGAGAGCGCATGCTTGTCTTTGCCGCACGCGAGCACGCCGACCCCCATCGCGCCGAACGCTGCGCTCCGGATCAACACGTCACGGCGAAAAAGCTGGTCGCGCATCGTCGGTCTCCTTTCCAAGCTGGGCGATTGCGCCCGCATCTATAATCGGAAGTTGCGGCGGAGTCCCCGCCTTTTCCCAAGCCCGAGCTCGTTCGGTCAGCTCCGCCCTCTCGTGGAAACCTGCTACGACTGCCCGAGGCTCCCCGAAAAAACACGATGGGCTACCCGATCACCGTCGCGCTTCGATACCTCGGCTCGAAGAAGAAGAACATGATCTCCATCAGCACGGCGCTCGCCATCGGCGGCGTGCTGCTCGGAGTGGCGGCGCTCACGATCGTCATGAGCGTCACCGGGGGGTTCCAAGAGCAGTTTCGCGAGAAGGTGCTCGGTGTGAACGCGCACGTGCTGGTGCTCAAGTATTCGATCGACTTCCGCGAGTACCGCGACGTGATGAAGGACGTGAAAGACGTACGGCACGTCGTGGGGGCCGCGCCGTTCGTCATCAACCCGATGATGGTGACCCACGGCGACCACACCGCCACGGGGGTTCTACTCAAAGGGGTCGACCCCGAGCTCATGCCCGGGGTGCTCGATTTGCCCAAGCACGTGACCGCCGGCAGCCTCGCCGGGTTGCGCCGCGCGAACGCCAAGCCGCCCGAGCCAGCCTTCGACCCGCTGCGTCGCGAGCTCGAGTCGTCGAGCCGCCGTCTGGACATGCTGGACGGCGACGGCGGAGTGGACTCGCTGCTCCACTTCATGCAGCGGGACGTCGACGAAGCGATGCAGCGCGCGGACGCAGGTCGCGATGGCGCCGTGCAAAGCGGGCAAGACGTAGCAGAGGAGAGCCGTGGGCCTGCGGCGAGGGTCGACGCGGGCGCGACCTTCGTCGGAGACGCCACGCCCCGCGGCGGCTACAAGAGCCGACTCCCCGACGACGACTTCATCCCCGACGCGATCGACCCCGATCCGTGCAAGAGCCCGTCCGAGATCGCTAAGATGCCGGGCATCGTCGTCGGTCGGACACTGGCAAAGCAGCTCGACGTGGGGCTCGGCGATTGCGTCCAGGTGACGTCACCGCAGATCGGCATCTCGTTCGGCGCCGGAGCTCGATCGCCCATCGCGAAGCAGTTCCGCGTCATCGCCGTCTTCGAGGCTGGGTTCGACCAATACGACTCGAAGCTCGTGTACACCGACCTCTACGAGGCGCAGGCGTTCTACGAGTACGGCGACAGCGTGACCGGGATCGAGATGAAGCTCGACGACATCGATCGCGCCGACGCCGTAGCGCGCGAGATTGGGCGTCGGCTGAACAACGGCATTTACAACACGATGACCTGGAAACAGCTGAATCACGGCCTCTTCACCGCGCTCCTCATCCAGCAGATCGGAATGAGCTTCATGCTCGGGCTCATCGTCCTCGTTGCGGCGTGCACGGTCATCGCCACGCTGATCATGGTCGTGCTCGAGAAAAAGAAAGAGATCGCGCTTCTCAAGGCGCTCGGCGCCAAGAACGACGCGATCCTGCGCATATTCCTCTATCAGGGTGGGTTCATCGGCCTGGCCGGGACGGCGCTGGGGATCCTCATCGGCTGGCTCTGCTGCAGGTTCTTGCTCGCGTATACTTTTCCGCTCGATCCCAAGGTGTACTTCATTTCGCGCTTGCCCGTTTCGATGCGCCCCGTCGAGTTCGTCGTGCCCGCTCTGGTCGCGCTCGGGATCTGCCTGGTCGCCACTATCTTCCCCGCCGTGTATGCCGCGCAGCTCAGACCTGCCGACGGCTTGCGGGCCGAGTGATCGCCTTGCGTTGACCGTCCAGACGTCACCCTGATAAGAATCGGGCGGGGCAAGCGAAAGGCAAAGCGACTGATGCGCTGGCTCGTCGAGGTGATGACGCTCGGCAAGACCGAAACGGAGTCGCTCCACGTGGAAGGTGAGTCGTGGCAGAAGGCCCTGCAGGCCGCCCGGGAGCTGCGTGGCGAGTCGGCGCCCATGAGCGGCTTCTCGATCGAGCTGTCGGACGAGGGATGCCGCGCCGTCGACTCGGCCTCGCGCGTGCGGTACGAGGTTCGTCGCGCGCCGGACGTGGACGAGGTGCGGCCCATGGCGGGTGTGCACCCACAGCCGTTCCTCCCCGCACAGCCCGATGGCCCCCCATGGGCGACCGATCCCCCCCCGGTGACCCCACGCCCGGCGTCGCAAGCGCCCGGGCACAACCCGCCGTCGTCGCAACCGCCGCGCCCGTCGTCGCAGCCGCCCCGTGCTTCGAAGCGGCCATCGCTTTCACCGAGCGTGGCCGCGGTGATGTTGGGCCCTGCGCCGACCGCGGCGAGCCGGCCCGCGCCGGCGCCAGCCGCGCCGATTGCCTCGCAGCCTTCTCCAGTGGCGACCGCCGCCACGGCGCCGCCCTCTCCCCGCGCCGACGTCGGATTGGGCATTGCCTCGCAAGTCGTCTTCAAGCGAGAGGAAGACGCGACGGACGCTCGGGCTCTCACCTATCGCGAGTACGTGTTTCTGGTCCCTCCGGGAACCGGCGAAATGGCGGCCGAAGCCCTGCTCCGTACGCAGATCGAGCTGGTGCGCGCGTCGCTCGAGAGGGCGCCCGCGGGCAAGCTCGTGAACCTTGGCGTGTTCGACGTCGCGTTTCAAGGCAAGCCCTCGGTTCGCCCGCTCGCGACGCTCATGTGGAAAGACTGGAGCGACGATCCGGTCGTCGAGTTCCCGCGCCGACCGGGGTACAAGCGCAGGGCGAGCTCTCCTCTCGCGGACCAGGCGCTGCGCCAGAAGGCGGCGAACCCGGCTCCGGTGCAGTCCGCCCCGTTCGAGGCCCCACTGTCGTCCGCTTCGGCGCCCGCCGCGATCCCCGAAGCGCCGGCCCCCGTCGCGCTGGCCGCCGCGCCGGTGGTTGTCCCCGCGACGATTGCAAGTGTTGCCACTGACATAGTCCCCGAGATCGCCCTGCGCGAAGCGCCCGGGTCCGACGCCGACGGCGCTTCTGCGTCTGCCGCAGCCCCGGCGCCCACGCCCGAACCCGTGCTTGTTTCCGTCGCGCCTGCGCTCGCACCGGCGCCCGCCGCAGCCCCCGCGCCCCGACCGGCGCCCGCCGCCGTGGCGCCCCAACCGGCGCCCGCTGCGCCGCCCGCACGCGGGCCCGCGCCGGCCACCGTGACGCCCACGCCCTCCGCGGCGCCCGCACCGGCGCCTGCGCCGGTCACTGTGACGCCCACGCCCGCTGCGCCGCCCGCACCGGCGCCTGCGCCGGTCACTGTGACGCCCACGCCCGCTGCGCCGCC
>CAZHED010000015.1:67718-80191 GCA_964531095.1 uncultured Polyangiaceae bacterium
CGCACCGGCGCCTGCGCCGGCCACCGTGACGCCCACGCCGGCCGCGGCGCCTGCGCCGGCCACCGTGACGCCCGCGCCCCGACCGGCGCCCGCCGCGGTCACGCCCCCCACCGAGCCCGCGCCTGCTGCCGCAGCGCCCGCGCCTGCGCACGTCGTGAGTCCGGCACCCGCACACGAGCCGGAGCCCGCGGTCGCGCCCCAGCGTCGCACCCGAGTCCGCGGCGAGGAGCTCATCGCCGACCTCTTCGAGTCGATGCACGAGCTCCATTTCTTGCGAGACGCGGTCGAGGGTGGCGACTTTTGCCTTGGTCTCGCGATGGAGAAGATCCCCTCGCACGCGGGCATCGTGCACCTGTACGACATCGATCGGCGCGAGTTTCTGGTCACGAGCACGCGCGGAGTGGGCGCGAGCGCGCTGCTCTTGCGCCGCCACCCCGAGGGGGACGCGGTCCTGGCGTCGGCGATGGGCAAAGGCCGAGCGCTTGTGCTGGTCGACGCGACCCGAGGCGAGGCCGCGTCGCTCGATCGCTACGTCGCGCTCGGAGGGGCGCGGAGCGCAATCGTCGCCCCCGTCATGGTGTCCGGGCGGTTCCTCGGTGCCATCGAGCTCCTCAACCCGCTGGACGGTCAGCCCTATACCGAGGCCGAAGGCAACGCGGTGACCTACATCGCCGAACAGTTCGCCGCATTCGTCGAGGCCCATGGCATAGTCACCGACCCCCAGCGAATTGGCTCGCGCGTGAGGTAGTCCGGCCCAGTCCCCGACGGCTGGGGGTCCAATGCCCCTTCGACCCGAGCGGCTTGCCAGCTTCGTCATCCTGCCCGCGGTGCTCGTCGCGGTGGGCGTGCTGGCCTATTTCACGTTCCGGACGACGCTGCAGGTCGAGCGGCTGCGGCAGCAGTCGGTGCTCGAGGCGACGCTGGGTCTGGCGAACGAGAAGGCGGACCGCCTCGACGCGCGCATCATCGAGCAGGACAACGTCGTCTTCGCCATCGCCGACCCGCAGCGTCTCTCCGACTTGACGCTCCGCTGGCTGCCCACCGCGCAGCGCGAAACCCCCACCGTCCGAGCCATCCTCGTGCTCGACGAATCGCGCACGGTGCTCGCGTTCGCTTCGCGCGCCGGCGGCGTCTTCGCCGAAGAGGAGGCGTTCCGCCGGCTTCTCGTCCAGCGAATGTGTGCGGACATGGAGCTCGCGAAGCAGGAACCGGACGAGCTACGCCACCTGCATCGCGCTTACCGCGGGCAGAGTTACCTCGTGAGCTATTGGCAGCGCGTGGTCGCGCCCACGCCGGACGGGGTAGGGGAAAGCCTCCCGCCCGGGCAAGCGCGTCGCTACTTGGTGGTCGCCTGGCACGACATCGGGCGAATCGTCAAAGACACGATGCCCACGCTCTTCTCGGAGGCCGCGACCCCGAGCCGAGTCAACGTCTTGGACGAGGATGGTCGCATCATCTTCGGCCCGCCGCTCCGGAGCAGCGAGTTCACGGTGGCGGTTCGCTTTCCCACCACGCTCTACGGGTGGCGCGTGCAGGTTTCGCCCAGCTCGAGCGACGAGCTCACCGCGCGCGTACAGAACCGCGCGATGCTCGAGCTCGTCATGGTCGTGCTCTCGTGCGCTGTCATCGTCTTGGGTGTGGCGACCATCCTCCTTGCCGCCGAGAGGGAGCGGCGGATCTCGGCGCTCAAGAGCGATTTCGTCGCCAACGTGAGCCACGAGCTGAAGACGCCGCTCGCTCTCGTGAGAATGTTCGGCGAAATGCTCCAGTCTGGCCGTGTCACGAGCGACGAGAAGCGCCAGCAGTACCTTGACATCATCGTCGGCGAGAGCGAGCGCTTGTCGGCCCTCATCGAGAACGTCCTCGATTTCGCGCGGGTCGATCGCGGACGCGAGGCATACGATTTCTCGGAAGGAGACGTGGGCGAGGCGGTGGTCAAGGCCGTCAACGTGTACCGGTACCGCGCCGAGCGCGAAGGCGTGGAGCTGGCGATCGAGCTCGGCGCGGACCTGCCGCGAACGCGAATCGACGGGCGAGCTTTGGAGCTCGCGGTCATCAACCTCATCGACAACGCGCTCAAGTACGCTCCGGGCTCTGCTGTCGTCACCGTGCGGGTCGAGCGCGAGGACGGCGCCATCGTGGTCCGGGTGGTCGATCGCGGCCCCGGCGTGCCCGCCGAAGACCAGGTGCGGATCTTCGAGCGTTTCGTTCGCGGGTCCACCGCTCGCGGCCGCCCCATCCGCGGGAGCGGCATCGGCCTCGCGCTGGTGAAGCACATCGCCGAAAGCCACGGCGGCCGCGCCTGGGTCGTGAGCGGAGCGGGTCAGGGGGCGACGTTCGCGATGTCGATTCCGTACGGTTCCTAGCCATGCGACGGCAAGGGGCTGTTCATAGTCTGCCCGCAAACGTGCCCGTGCCCGTGCCCGCTTCGATGCGCCGGGCGGACGCACCAGGCAAACGAAGCTCGGGCACGTTCACGGGCACGGGCACGAGTACGGGCGAGAAAGCCGTGGGGTTGGAGGCTGCGGCAAGCACGGGAGTTAGGGCAGCCAGACCAGTGTGGAGCGGCCGCGCCATGCAACGGCTGGGGGGTCGGGGGGAGCGGCCGCGCCATGCAACGGCTTGGGGGTCGGGGGGAGCGGCCGCGCTCCCCCCGTGTTGGAGCTCGTTCGATCGCGTCAGCCGGGGCGGAGCCCCGAAGTGATTGGAGCCCAGTCCACGCCGGAGGGGCGGAGCGGAGGCTGCACCTGAGGCTGCACCTGGGAGACCTGTTGACTGCCGAAACGTGCTAGATATCGTGGAAGGTAGCTTTCCGGTCCCGCGATCCGGCGGATGGTCCCTACCCACGAGGTTTTCAGAATTGGAGGTTGTGAGTTCTCGCATGGCGAATGAGGAAGCGAAGCTGTTTGTGGCAGGTCTGCCCGACAGCATCTCGGAAGACGTCCTGAAGCAACTTTTCGAGGCGACTGGGGGCAAGGTTCTCAGCGTCAGCTTGCCCAAGGATCGGATGACTGGCCGCCCTCGCGGTTTCGGTTTCGTCACGCTCGGGACGCCACAGGAAGCCCAGGCTGCACGCGACGCCCTCGATGGGTCGATGCAGGCCGGCAAATCCATCTCGGTTCGACCCTTCCAGGCCGAGCCCCCCCGCAGGGATGCGATGGGGGCGCCGGGAGGCCCTCGTCTCGGGGGACCTCCAGCTGCCGGTCGGGCGCTGGGCGGCGGTCCACCGCAGGCGTCGCCGGACCGAACCCTCTACGTGGGCAACTTGCCTTACGACGCCACGCAGGAAGAAGTGCAGACCCTCGTCAACAGCGTCGTGCCCGACGGCGTCGTTCGCGTTCACCTCCCGATGGATGCCGACGGCAGAAAGCGGGGCTTCGGGTTCGTGACGATGGCCAGCGCCGAAGCGGCGAAGACCGCGGCCGACCAGCTCCGGTCGGCCGATCTTCGGGCGCGGCGACTGATCGTCAACCTCGCGCACCCAAAAGGCGAACGACCCGCGCGGCCGGAAGGCGGCGGTGGTTTCTCGGCTCCGTTTCCTCCGGCGTTTGCCGGCGGCGGCGGCGGCGGCCCCAGCGGTCCGGCGCACCGAAAGCCCGCGCACGAAGAAAAGCGCAAGCGCTCCTTCGAAGACGGCGGCGGCCCCAAGAAGAAGAAAGTCGAACGCGACGAGCCCCGCGGCAACCGCTTCAACTACGGCGGCGACGACGACGATTGAGCTGCCGAAACGGTTGGGGGCGGGTGGGGTGGGCGCGCCTGCGCTTGACGTTTGCGTGCCGGTGCGGCATTTGTTGCGCCCCGCGGAAGGCCCGCGGGTGAGGCTCCCATGCGTGACATCATCAAGATGACCTGCGGCAATTGCTCGCGCGCGAATTACACGACCACCAAGAACAAGCGGACGATGTCCGAAAAGTTCGAGATAAAGAAGTTCTGCCCGGTGTGCCGAAAGCACTTCCCCCACAAAGAGGGAAAGATCTCGAAGGGCTGATCGATTCTCTGCGCATCTGCGCAGCTCCGGCGCGCCACGCCGGTAGACACGACCTCGTCCTGTGGTAGAAGCGGGCGTGCCCGCGTTACCCGCACGTTCTCGCCAAGTCATCCGTAGCGACGCCGGCTGGGCCGTCGGCCGAGCCCCGGTCAACCCAGGGAGGAGTGCGCAATGATCTTCGACTGGCTTCACGGCCTGTTCTCGAACGATCTGGCGATCGATCTCGGCACGGCAAACACGCTCATTTACGTCAAGGGCAAGGGCATCGTCTCGTGCGAGCCCTCCGTGGTGGCCGTGCAGAAAGACGCTCACGGGGGCACCAAAGTATTGGCGGTCGGCCGTGAAGCCAAAGAGATGCTGGGGCGCACGCCGGGCAACATCCGCGCGGTTCGTCCGCTCCGCGACGGCGTCATTGCCGACTTCGAGATCACCGAGGCGATGCTCCGGTATTTCATCGCCCGCGCCCACAGCCGCCGCACGTTGGTAAAACCGCGCATCATCATTTGCGTCCCGTTCGGAATCACCGAGGTCGAGAAGCGCGCGGTCAAAGAAAGTGCGGAGAGCGCTGGCGCCCGCGAGGTGTACCTGATCGAAGAGCCGATGGCCGCCGCGATCGGCGCGGGCCTTCCCATCACGGAGCCCAGCGGCAACATGATCGTCGACATCGGCGGAGGCACGACCGAGGTCGCCGTCATTTCGCTGGCGGGTATCGTCTACTCGCAGAGCGTACGGGTCGGCGGCGACAAGATGGATGACGCGATCGCTGCCTACTTGAAGCGCAAGTACAACCTGGCAATCGGGGAGCAGACGGCCGAGCGCATCAAGATCCAGATCGGCAACGCCTACCCGGTCGAGAAGCAGCTCACGACCGAAGTGAAGGGGCGCGACCTGGTCGCCGGTGTTCCCAAGACGGTCATCGTCAATAGCGACGAGATTCGCGAGGCTATGGCCGAGCCGATCCACGCGATCGTCGAGGCGGTGCTGATGGCGCTCGAGAAGACACCGCCCGAGCTCGCGGCCGACATCGTCGACAAAGGGATCGTCCTCACGGGGGGCGGCGCCCTCCTGCGCAACTTGGACGTCTTGCTCCGGGAAGAGACCGGCCTTCCGGTGATGGTCAGCGACGACCCGATCAGCGCGGTCGTGCTTGGCAGCGGCAAAGCGCTCGATCATATGGAGCTGCTGAAAGAGGTTACGATCGCCTAGCCGCTGGCGGAGCTCTCGTCCCGAGAAGGTCTCTCTCTGTCTCGACGGGCGTCTCGATGATCGCGAGCTAGGAGTCATTCGCGCCGTGTCACCCGCCTTCAAGCGCTATCGCGACCTCGCGATCGTCGCCGTGCTTCTCGCGGTGCCATTCTTCGTGCTCAAGGCGAACATGAAGTCGCCCGAGAACCAGGGACCCATGGACCGCGCGGTCTCGCGCATTTCGGCGCCGATCCAGGCGGCTGCGGCGACCCTCGCCCGAGGGGTGGGTGATGTCTGGAACGACTACGTGTACCTCGTCGAGGTGAAGCGCGACAGCGAACGCCTTTCGTACGACAACGCACGCCTGCGCGAGCAAGTGCACGCGCTCGAGCGGGCGCAGGTCGAGAACCGCCAGCTCCGCAGGCTATTGCAGCTCAAAGACACGACCGCAGTCGATGCGGTCAGCGCGCAGGTCGTCGGCAAGGACTTCACCGAGTTCTTTCGCGTGACGCGCATCGTACTCGACAAGGGCGCCCGCGACGTGCGTTCGCACATGCCGGTGATCGCGCCGGACGGCGTCGTCGGAGCGGTGCTGCACGTGGCGCAGGACGCGGTCGACGTGCAGCTCGCGGTCGACGCGGCCTTCGGAGTGGACGTCGAAGACGAACGCACGCACGCACGCGGTTTCGTGCGAGGCACCGGCGACCCGGCCCGATACGGCTGCAAAGTGGAGATGGTCGACTCGCGCGACGAGGTCGAGATCGGCGATTTGCTCGTCACGAGCGGCAAAGGCCGATGGTTTCCGCGCGGGATTCCGGTGGCTCGCGTGACCAAGGTCATCAAGCGCGAGCTCGGGCGCGATCAGGACGTGGACGCGGCACCGACGGTCGACTTCTCGCGCCTCGACGAAGTCCTCGTTCTGGTGACTGCTCCCGGGGACGAGCCGACCGCCCCGGGTCCAGGCGGCGGTCCGCCCGGGATCGGGCTGCGCGGGAGGCCGTGATGCGCAACGTGGCTTTCCTCGCGGTCGGCCTCGTTCTGCTGGTGCTCCAGGCGAACGTATTTCGGGTGATCGACGGCGTCCAACCCGGTCTGGCCGCGGCGGCGTGGGTGCTGGCGGCCGCCATGGACGTGGCCAGGGCCGCCCGTCCACCCCGCGGGTTTCAGGCACCCGCACGCGCTCCGTCGACGTTTCGCCCGGACTGGTCGCTGCCCGCGAGCGTGCTTCTCGGGTACGCGCTCCTCGTTCACGTGGCGCACGCCCACGTGGCGCGCCCGATCCCGGCTCTGGTCCTGCCGCTCATCCTGTTCATGGGCGTGCACGAGTATTCGTTGGCGCGCGGCGCGATCGTCGCGTTCGCCCTCGGCTACGGGACCGACGTGCTCGGAATCGCGCCCGTCGGTCTGTACACGTTCACGTACGTGGCCACGTTCGTGCTCGCGCGCGCGGCCGGGGTTCGGCTGGCTACGCAGACGACCTGGATGCAGGTGCTGCTCGTCGGCGCGTTCGCCATCGTCCAGAGCACCATGGTCCTCGTGCTCCTGGCGATCTTCGGCCGCGATGCCTGGGTGCCCCGCTCGCTCTACCCGCTCGCGCTGCCGCACGCGATCGCGACCGCCGCCGTGGCACCGCTGGCCTTTCGCATTTCGCAAGCGATCCACGCCATCACGGCGGGCTCGCCGAGGGCCGAGACCGCCGGGGGCGCCCCCGCATGACGAACCTGCTCGTCCCGCGATCGGACTTCGGGGAGTTTCGCAAACGCTACAAGTGGCTGGCTCTCTTCGCTACGCTCGCCTTTCTGGCCGTGGCGTCGCGCCTCTTTCAGCTCCAGGTGCTCGGCGGCACGGATTACTCGGCCATCGCGCACGAGAACATCATCCGGCGCGTGGTGGCGCCGACGACGCGAGGAGTGGTGCGCGACGTGAACGGCAGAGTGCTGGCGTCCAGCCGTCCATCCTACGAGGTCGAGGTCGTGCCGGGCCGGGTGATGCCCAGCGCCCGTCCGTTGCGGTACCGCGGCGGACAGCCCGTCGCGCGTGACCCGGATTCCTGGCCGAAGCTCGCCGACATCCTTCGCCTCAATCCCGAAGAACGCCGTGCGTTCGAGGCGCGCATTCGCGCGGCGTGCGGCAGCGACGAAGACAAATCTCCGTGCTGGAAGACGCCGATCCTCGTGCGCGAAGACGTGCCGCGGGACGTCGTGGCGGAGCTCAAGCAGCATACCGACGACTTGGCCGGGGTCGACGTGGTAAGTGCGCCCGTTCGGTTCTACCCGTACAAAGATTTGGGCGCCCACATGCTCGGCTACGTCGCCGAGATCGACGCCGAGGCCCTCGCGAAGTACCGTCCGCGCGGCTTCGACGAGTTGCCTCGCGAGGATCAGCAGCGCGCCAACCCGCTGGGGTACGAAGCGGGCGACACGGTGGGCGCGACCGGGATCGAGCACGCATGGGAGTCGTACCTGCGCGGGCAGCGCGGCTGGGAAAAGCGGGTCGTCGACGCGCGCGGTCGCTACCGCACCGGCCCCGAGGCCGAACGCCTGATCGACGCGCCGGCCAGCCTCGACCCGATCCCCGGCCGGGATCTCCGCCTGTCGGTGGACGTCGAGCTACAGCAGGCGATCGAGAAGGCCATGCGTCCGCACGCGGCGGGGGCCGTGGTCGCAGTCGACGTGCGGACGGGCAGGCTGCTTTCGTTTTACTCGAAGCCGGATTTCGATCCGAACGACCTTTCGGGCGGCGCCGGACACGCGCGCGTGCGCGAGACGTTCAACCGGCTCTATGTCGACCCGCTGCGGCCGATGGTCGACAAGACGATGAGCGGCGCGTTCCAGCCCGGCTCGACGATGAAGCCGTTCAGCGCCCTCGCCGCGCTGGAAGAACACCTCGTCGAGCCCGAGCACCCCGAACGTTGCGAGGGATACGTCACGTTCGGCCGCCGCATTTTCCGGTGCAGCCACGTGCATGGCCACGTTCGGCTGCGCGACGCCATCGCGCGCTCGTGCAACGTGTACTTCTTCCATCTTGCCGAGACCGTCGGCATGGATCGGATCGCGCGCCTCGCGCAGGCGTTCGGCCTGGGGCAAAAGACAGGCCTCGGCATCAATCCGGAGGCGCCCGGTCGGATCCCCACCCGGTCCTGGTACGCGCTGCGGTACCGAGGTCAGTTCCGCGTCGGTTTCACGCTCAACATGGCGATTGGCGAGGGCGACGTGACCGTGACCCCGCTGCAGCTGGCGATGGCCTATGCCGCTCTCGCGAACGGCGGCACGCTTTACCAGCCCCAAGTCGTGAAAGCGGTCGAAACCAGCGACGGCACGGTCGTGCAAGAGTTTCCCCCGCGCGTTCGGCGGCAGATTCAGGTCGCGCCGGAAAACCTGCGGCGCGTGACCGACGCGCTCTTCGACGTGGTCAACGACCCCAACGGAACGGCCTACCCGGCGCGCGATCCTTCGCTTGATGTCGCGGGAAAGACCGGAACCGCCCAGACGGGCTACGTCGCAAAAAAGGAAGACGAGCCCAAAATGGGGTGGTTTCTGTCGCAAAACCACGCCTGGTTCGCGGCCATCGCGCCGGCGCGCGCGCCCGAGATCGCAGTGGCCGTTCTCGTCGAGCACGGCGGTTCGGGACCGGAGGTCGCGGTGCCGGTGGCGATGCAGATCGTCCGGGAGTACGAGCGACTCAAAGCGATCCGCTCCGGTCACACGCCATCCGCGAAGGCGGCGCTCCCGATCGCGTCCAAGCCGCCGAAGCCCGTCCCCGCGGGGGTATCGGGGGGGAGGGGAGGGCCATGAGACTTCGCACCGGCTACGTCGGCGCGCTCGGGCGTGTCCGCGACCACTTCGACTGGACGCTCTTCATCAGCATCGCGGCGCTTGCGGTCATCGGCGTGATCAACCTCTACTCGGCCACGAGCGTCGCTCGCGGAACGCACTCCGAAGACTACATCCAGCAGATTTACTGGCTCGTGGGCGGCGGGATCTTGGCCACGATCGCGGCCGCCATCGACTACCGTCACTACGAGCGGCTCGGATACGGGCTGTACTTGGGCGGGGTCGTCCTGCTCTTGCTGGTCTTCATCCTGGGGCGCGAAATTCGCGGCAGCTCACGGTGGATCTACATCGGCTCGTACAGCTTCCAGCCGAGCGAGTTCATGAAGCTCTTCCTCGTGATTGCGCTGGCCAAGTACCTGCACGACGACCCGAAGAGCGAAGGCCGGACGCTCAAGGAGCTCATCGTTCCGACTGTCATCGCGGCCATCCCGACCGCCCTCGTGCTGCTCCAGCCCGACCTCGGGACGGCGCTGATTCTGATCCTCGTCTTCGTGTCGATCTGCACGCTGACGCGCATCCAGACCCGCAGCCTCGTTTGGCTCGGCGTCGCCACGGGTATCGTCGCTCCCGTCTTCTGGAGCTACGGCCTGCGCGGCTATCAGAACGAACGCATCAACGCGTGGCTCAACCCGAACGAGAACATCCTTGGGTACAACTGGGATCCGCGCCAAGCGCGGATCGCCGTGGGCAACGGCGGATGGTTTGGGCAGGGATTCATGAAGGGATCGCAGAACCAGTTCCTTTTTTTGCACGAGCAACACAGCGACTTCCCGTTCCCGGTGTTCGCCGAGGAGTGGGGATTCGTCGGGAGCATGGCGCTCGTGGCGCTCTACGGCTTCGTGGTGCTCTGGTGCCTGCGCGTCGCGTCGTCGGCGAAGGACCGCTTCGGCGCCGTGCTCGCTGTCGGCGTCGCCAGCATCATCTTTTGGCACGCGGTCTTCAACCTGGGTATGGCCACCGGCCTGCTCCCAGTGGTGGGGGTCACCCTGCCGCTCTTTTCCTACGGCGGGTCGAGCGTGATGACGATGCTGATCGGGGTCGGGCTCGTGATGAACGTGTCGGTGCGACGGTTCTACGCGTCGCCGACGCGGGCCATGGCGCTTCTGTGAGCCTACTGCGGCTTCTTCGCGCCTTGCAGCACCATCATGTGAAACTTGGAGAACTCCGTCTGCCCGAGCGTGTACATCACCTCGGTCAGCAGGCGGTACGGTGTGGAGACGTCGGCGATCAGGATCGCTTCACTTTGCGTCGGGTCTTTGCCCGTCGCCATACGGATCCGCTTGTCCGAGTCGCGCCACGACTGAAGCGCGCCACCCAGCGGAACGATGAAGTAGTCGTTGCGCGAGCCTCGCTTGTACTTCGCCTCGATCCCGTATTGGGCGGCGTCGGGCGGAACGGGGCACACGACGGTCTCTCCGACAATGACCTGTGACTTCGAGACGAGGACGGGCAGGCCCTCGGGCTCGGAATCCGGAGAGGTCGAAAGTACGCTCTTCGGCAAAGTCAGGTCGTTGGATTGCGGAAGGGACGCCGTGGACGCGCTCAGGGTCTTCAGCAAGAAGACCAGGATGATGGTCATCATGTCCATCATCGCCGTGATGTTGAGGAAGTTGATCTCGGGCTCGAGACGGTTCCGAGCGATCGCCTTCCGGAGCTCGCGCTTGTAAACCGCGAGGCTCGCGGGCGGCGAACGCGGCGGCGTTCCGACCTGCTGCAGGGACCCGACCGGTCGCTCGTTCATGGTTATTTCGGAACTCCGAAATTGATGTCAGGGAAGAGCTCCTGACCGTCGTCGGCGCGGCGAATGGCGTCGATCGTGCCGATGATCACCTGGTAGGGCACGTCCTTGTTCGCCGTCAGCGTCGCGGCCGTCTCGTCGGCGGCCTCGGGCACCTGGTTCTTCAGGCGCTTCGCGCACTGCGTGAGCGAAGAGTAATCGTAGTCCTGCCGGCCGTCGGCCGACTTGAGACCGACCGCGACGCCGGATCCCGGCCCTTGACAGCCTTCCCCGATGCGCGTTCCGAATGCGGAGACGATGAACCCCTTGTCGACCACGATGATATTGAGCGACAAGGTCGGCTTGGTGGGCGGCCGCGAGCTCGGGCCGCCGGACCTGGGCGGCTGCGAGTCGATCATCGTCGTGAAGGTCACCGTGATCGTCGCGAGGACGAACATCAGCACGTTGGTGATGATGTCGAGAAAGGGAACGATGTTGAGCTCGCCCCCCTCTTCAGCCGGGTCGAGCTCGGTCGGGGTCGATCTGCGTCGTATTCGACCGCGCTGCGCGGCGCTGAGTTTTGCGTTCTCCGGCATCCCGGGCTCCAGTCGCGATCAGTAGCTACCGGGGCGCGCCTGGATCGTGAGCAGATTGAACACTCGTTCCTGCGTCGCGTCCAAGTCGTGCTGGATGTTCTTCGCGCGCTGGTGCAGAAAAAGGTGCGCAATCATGCATGTCACAGCGATTCCGAGACCGAACGCCGTGTTGTACATCGCTTCGGAGATGCCTAGCGAGAGCTGGGCCTGGCGCTGCGCCGCCGAAAGGCGCGGGTCGGAAACGGCCGCGAAGGTGAGGATAAGGCCGGTGACCGTGCCGATCAGACCGATGAGCGTGGCGATGTTGGCAAGTGACCAGAGCGATCCGATGCGCTTTTCGACCGCGGGCCGGAGCTCGCTCATCTTTTCGCTCATCGCGGCGTCGATCTCGTCGGGCCCCTTGTTGGCGTGCGTGAGCCCAGCCTTCACGAGCTGAAGCGTCGGGTAATCGCCGGCGTCGCAGAGCTTGATGGCGCGGTCGATGTTGCCGGCGGTGACGAGCTTCTTGATCTGCGCGAAAAACTCCTTCGAGTTGACGCTGTACTTCGAAAGTTGGAAGGCGACGCGCTCGATGACCATCGCGATGACCACGGCGCTGACGACCAAGTTGGCGACCAAGAACGTGGGGCGCTCTTTGAAGGCGCCCATGAGACCGCCGCCCCCGCTCGCAGCCTGCGCCGCCTGCTCCGCAACTAGGACCACCAACATTCCCCGACGCTCCTTTCTACTTTACTCGATGCCCGAGCGCCTCTGGCGGCGCGTGGTGTTCGTCGCAACTCGCTGGCGGCCAGTATAGCGGCAGGCCAGAGGAAAATGGGAAATCGCGCTCTCTCGATCGACTCGCGACGCTTCGGCTCGATGCTTCCGTGTGTCTCGGATGCGCGTTCGGTGGAGGTCCTCGCGCGAAGATGGCCGCGGGCCCGCACCGACTCTTCCCGCGACGATACCGCCTGCCGATTCGAAAGGTCAAATCGGGCTTCTTCTCGTGCAGCCTCTTCTCGTGCAGCCTCCGACTCCGCCCCTCCGGCGTTGCTTTGTTGCATCGCACTTCGGGGCTCCGCTCCGGCTGACGCACCTACACGCGTCACGTGCAGCCTTAGACTCCGCCCCTCCGGCGTTGCTTTGTTGCATCGCACTTCGGGGCTCCGCTCCGG
>CAZHED010000015.1:80291-103487 GCA_964531095.1 uncultured Polyangiaceae bacterium
CACCTACACGCGTCACGTGCAGCCTTAGACTCCGCCCCTCCGGCGTTGCTTTGTTTGCGTCGCACTTCGGGGCTCCGCTCCGGCTGACGCACCTACACGCCGTTCACCCGGGGGGAGCGCGCGGACGCTCCCCCCGAAGAGCCCCCCACCCGTCACCCAAAGTCCAGCTTGCCGCGCCTTCGTCACGCGCGCGCCGGCCGAGATCGGGAACTTCCTCCCCGCGCCCGCTGACTGATTCGGTACGCGGCGCCGAGCGAGCCCTCCTCCGAACCCTCTAATCGGGAGACACCCACAACGAGCCCCCCGTCCACCAGTCAGGTCTCCCCCCAGCGGCCCGAGCCCAGCCGAAAGCCACCCGCCCGTCAGGTCTCCTCCACCCTGGTTACGGGTGGGGGGTCTTCGGGGGGAGCGTCCGCGCTCCCCCCGGGTGAACGGCGTGTAAGTGCGTCAGCCGGAGCGGAGCCCCGAAGGGATTGCAGCACAGGCCACGCCGGAGGGGCGGAGTGCAGGCTGCACGAGACGAACACCCACATCACAAACTTCAGCCAATACTTTCCGGTTTGTACCCCTCTGAGCCCCGATCGCCTCGATGAACGTCTCGATTGCCGCACGCGACCCAAACTCCCTTGACGGGCTTTGGTCTCACCTGTCAGGCTCCGCGTGCTCGTGCACGGCCGCGTGAGCCCTTCGGACGTGAGGCGACGTGACTCGCTTGCTTCGTTTCATGTCGTTCGGATAACTTCGCCCGCCGCCGAACGGGTTTTGCTCGCCGGGAAGCTTGGTCGCTTCCCACGGGCCCCCGACAGGGCTTTGTGCGCGTAATTACTATCGAGGTCAACGGCTCGCTCGCAAGACACTCGTTGGAAGCTCATCAGTCCGGCAGGGGCGGGTCCCCGATCGGTCCTGGGGGCGAGGTCCTGAGACGACCCCGACGAAAAACATAACGGAGGACGGTTCGATGGCTGCAGTCTGGAAGCATTTCAAGGATGGCGGTTGGGGAATGTACGTGATCCTCTTCTGGTCCATCATCACGATAGGCGTAATCGTCGAGAGGGCCCTTTACCTGTACGGCTCGTCCATCAACAAGGACGTGTTCCTCGCAACGATGCAGAAGTGCATCCTCGCGGGAGACATCGCGAAAGCCGTCAAGATGTGCTCCGCCGCCAATGCGCCGCTCGCGCGCATCGTGCAGGCGGGCCTCGTCAAGGTCAACCGGCCCGACGAAGAGGTTCAGGCAGCCATGGACGAAGCGGCCCTGCGCGAGATCCCGCGCATTGCCAAACGAACCGGCTACCTCGCCCTCCTCGCGAACCTCTCGATGCTCAGCGGCTTGCTCGGCACCGTCTCCGGGCTCATCACGAGCTTCGGGGCCGTGTCCGGCGAGAGCGTGGACCCGAGCCAGAAGGCCCGAATCTTGGCCGAAGGGATCTCCGAGGCGATGAACTGCACGGCCTTCGGGCTGATCGTCGCCATCATCGGCCTCGTCGGGTACGCCATCCTCAACGGCAAGACGCAGACGCTCGAAGACGACATCAACGAGTCGAGCGTTCAAGTCCTCAACCTCGTCGTCACCAACAGGCAGAAGGTCAACATGGCCGGCCTGCCCACCGGCTGAGCCGCGGATACCGGAAGGCGCGCAAGACCGGCAGAGGCCTCAGTGGAGCGTCGTGGGGCTCGCTTCCGAGCTCCACGACGCGTCAGTTGAACTCGATGCGAACAGCGGGACACGGAGAAGCAGGAGAAGAAGCATGGGCGGCGTAGACGTTGGAGGCGGCGGCAAAGGCAAACGCAAGTCGCTCGATTCGGAGATCAACATGATCCCGATGATCGACCTGCTGATGGTCACCATCTCGTTTCTCCTCATCACCGCGGTGTGGACGCATATGGCGCGCATCAATGCGGACGCCCAGGTTCCCGGGCCCCCGCGCCCCGACGTGGAGCAGGAGAAGATCGAGCCGGAGAAGCAGCTGCACGTCATGATGCAGGGCGAGGACAAGTTCGTGCTCGTGTGGAAGCAGGGAAGCACGACGGTCGACTCGATCGACGTGCCCCGCAAAGACGTGGTGACTCAGCAGGGACCGGTCGAGGTCGTGCGCTTCCCAGACCTCGCGGCCAAGTGCGAGAGCGAGTGGAAGGCCAAGGGGCAGCACTCGAACCCGACCGACAAGAAGCTGGATCAGGCGATCTTGCACACCGACAACAAGACCGAGTTCAAGTACATCATCGGCGTCATCGACGCGATCTATCAGGTCCATCGGGAGATGCAGCTCGGCGGAAAGACCGAGAAGCTCCCTGCGTTCAACATCACGTTCGCGGTGAATTAGCCATGCCTATCGCAGAGCCGGGTCGCCGTTTGATGGGCCACATTGGGCTCGAGTTCGTCGCCAAAAAGGTTGCAGGGGGCGGGCATCGATCCACCAATGCGAGCCTATCGCTGACGAGCATGATCGACTTTCTCGTCGTTACGGTCGTGTTCCTCCTCATGACGTTCAGCGCCAGCGGCGAGACGCCGATCGCCAAGGGGCTGAACATGCCCAAGGCGGAGAACACGCTCGACATGATGGACGCGCCGATGGCGGCAATCGTCGGCAGCCAGGTGCTGGTGGACGGCGCGCCCGCCGGGAACACCCGCGCGGTCGAGGAGTCCGATCGCATGCAGCGCATGGACGAGCTTTTCAACGTCCTCAAGGCCAAGCGCGAGCTCTGGAAGCAAACGCACCCGAACAAGGACTTCCCGGGAGTCGTTCTTCTCCAGATCGACCAAAACGTGAAGGCGGTCGTCGTGAAGAGCGTGTTTCAGACAGCTGCGTTCGCGGGCTTCCCGAACGTGAGCTTCATGGTCAACAATCTCCCCAAGTCGCACAATTAGTTTCGGAGCTCGAGGGGCCAGCTTCAGCCCGCTGCCAAGCGGCGCCGCATCGTGAAAAAAACATCCCGCGGCCTAGCTGCCATCGAACGGGCGCGTGACGACCGGTCGCAGGGGCGAGTTCGGTGGGGAGCGCACGCGGGGTCGCTCGCTGCCGCTGCCATCATCGGAAGCTTCATCGCGTACAAGGTAGTCAGCGCGCGCGAGCTGAACGACGGCAAACAGGCGCTGCTCGCGAAGCAGCGTGCCGTCGCCGCCACGCTGGGTTCGGAGTGGTTCCCCCTGCGCGACAAGCTCGAGAGCGGCGTGCTCGCGTCGGCAAGAGAGTACGCGGGGGACATGATCGATCCGCGTGCGCGGCGACGAGAGTGGCGTTCGCAGCCGGGCGTGTACTTGCGGATGCGCGTCGCGGAGGCCAAAGACGCGGCCAGCGTTCGTGCGGTGGCCGCCGACTCTCGGAAGGACGGGTTCGTGGCCTGTCTGTTGCGCGAACCGAACGAGCGAGGCGCGCGCGGCGAGGTCGCCGGCGGAGCGTTCGCGGAGCAGCCTTGGAACTTGGCGCAAGCCTACGGGGCGACGCGCATCTTGACGGACGACTGGGTGCACGTGGTGAAGGACGCCGACGACGACTTGAGGCTGCGCATTTTCCGCGAGCAATACGAGAAGGCGGCGCGCGAGGAGATTCCGCTCGCGGTCGACGTGGTGAAGCGCGCCCAGTTCTTCCTGCTCGTCCTCGATGAAGACGTGCCGGAGGCGATCCCTTTCGCCGACGGTGGCGTGCTCACGGAAGGGGCCCTCCAGCTCGTCGGTCACCCGGCGCGCGTCCATCTCTTCGAGCTGCCGAGCGGCAAAGAGATCCTGAGGCTGCGCCGATCGGGTGAGGCACGGGTCATTCCCGCGGGCGAACGGGTGGTCACGGATCCAGAGACCCGCGACGCGATGCAGCGACAGGCGAACAACTGCGCGCTCGCGGGGAGCGTGGATGCCGAGCTGGGTCGGTCGCCGTAGAGGCCCAGCAGAGAGCTGAAAGAGGAGCCGACCAGAGAAAACCGCCCGGAGCGCCAGGTCTACCGAGGCGGCCGATCGCCAACGTCGACCACGTGCACCGACAGAATCTGGTGCCATGCGAGCGTGACGGCCAGCACGGCTTGGAAGGCGTCCGCGCCCGCCGCAGCAGCATGGCCGAGCGCGCCGTCGCTCCATCGCAAGCCCCCGCGCACGCCGATCCACGGCCCGCTGGCCTGCTCCAGGATCGGCAGCTCGAGCCCCAATCCCAGCTCGAACCCGGTTCTCGACGCGAACCCCGTCCCCGCGGGCTGCGCGAACACTGCGCCCAGATCGAGGCCGATCGAGTCAAGCGCCAGATCGAACCGTGCTCGCTGCACCTCGTGGCCCTTGAGCCATCGGAAGAGAAAGAGCGGCCGCAGCTCGAGCCCCGTGACGAGCGCGCCCCGCGGCTCGGATGGCGAGCCCACGAGCTCGGCGTCCTCGAGTGTCGCGAAGATCCCGGCGCTCTCGAGGTAGCGCACCCTCAGCTCCGCCTCGGCGCGCGGTCCGCGCGGCGCGACCACCGCCCCCGCGCCGACGACGACGGCAATGTCCCCCTGGACGCGGCCGTAACTGGGGTCGACCGAGGCGCCGTCGGCGCCCGCGCTGCCCGCAGACACCATCAGTGCCGCGGCAACGCCAGCGAAGGCCGCGCGGTCAGAGCCCGAGCGCATGCGTGACCGGCTCGCGCAGCTCCGGCGCGAGGATGAGTCGCACGCGAGAGAGCACCTGCCCCGCCAGTCGTCCGAGGAGGAACGACACATCGTGCAGCGGCCGCGCCGGTCCCTTCGCGTACACGACCATCAGCGGCTCCGCGTCGAAGCCGAAAGGCTCGACGCTCGCCACATCGAGGCCGGCGTACGCATCGGGATCCAGACCCTGCCGGCGGGCCGCGTCTTGCGCGATGGCGAGCGCTCGCTGCCTCCCCGTCTGCGTCGCGTGCTCGCCGAACAGCTCGAGCGTCTTGAACAGCGCCCGCACGCGAATGCGCCTCGCCAAATCCGCGAGCGGCGGGTCGGCCGCTTCCTCCCACGCGTGCATCGTGCCCCAGAGCACCCCGTCGTCGAGCTCGAGGTACTCGCCGAGCGCGATCGGTCGGTCGCGCGCAGCAGAGGCCACCGCTGCGGGGACAGCACCGAGCGCCGTGCCGTCGCGGAGTAGCGACATGGCGCGCGTGAACGTCGTGCGGATCATCCACTCTGCGGCGCGCGTCGCCTTGTGAAGGTACACCTGCTGGAACATGAACAGGCGCGCGGTGATGAATGCCTCGATCGCGGGGAGCCCTTTGGCGCCGTCGATCGCCAGCGCGGGCGCTCGCTCTCCGTCCGAGCCGCCGCCGGGCGCGGGCGTGAAGCGCAAGCTTCGAAGGAGCCAGTCGAGGTCGAACACGCCGTAGCGGACGCCGGTCGCGTGCGCGTCGCGCAGCAGGTAGTCGCACCGATCCACGTCGAGCTCGCCGCTCACGGCCTTCGCCAGGAACGGCAGATCGTGCCGCCCGTGTACGAGGTCTACCACGCGCGACGGCAGCGATCGATCGACGGAGGCCAGCAGACGGTGCACCCCCGTCGACGGGTCCAGCACGATCCGCTCCGTCCACGTCTCGTGCGGCGGCGTGCCGGGGATCACGTCTTCGAAGAGGTGCGAGAGCGGACCGTGGCCGACGTCGTGCAGGAGCGCCGAAGCCAGCGCCTCGTGCGCGCGCTCTTCGGTGACGCGCTGACCCTGGGGAAGCGCGCCGTCAATCGTGCGTAGGCGTGCGATGAGCAGCTTCATGACGAAGGCCGCCCCGATCGCGTGCGCGAACCGCGAATGCTCGGCGCCGGGAAACGCGAGGGACGTGACCCCAAGCTGTCGCACGCGGCGCAGGCGCTGCATTTCCGGCGTGTCGATGAGCGCCTCGACGATCCGCTCCTCGGGTCCTTCGAAGGCAACGAGGCCGTGCACGGGGTCGCGTAGGATCATGCGCCCTCCACGATCTGCGTCTCGACGTGCCCGTCATCGTAGAAGACTCGGACGGCCACCGGCCCCGGCGCGTGCTCAATGGTCGCGTCGACGAGAGCGGGTCGAACCGACCGCGCGCCCGGTTCGCGCTCGGAGTGCCACGCGACCCGGAATGGGCCACGCGGGTCGTGGGCACGGTCGATCGCCCACGCGAGCGGCTCGCGCGGCTCGAGCAGGTGCACGCGGACCCGTTGCCCGCTGCGCTCGACCCGCGCCCGCCCGGCGGTCTTGCCCTCCGTGGCGGACGTTCGTGCGCACGATTGAACGAGGAGCGGCACACCGGCGCGAAGCAGACGCGCGCGCGCGGTCGCCAGCGCGAGTGGCGACTGGTCGCCGAGCACGAACCGCCGCCCGAGCGCATGCGCGCTCTCTCCCGTGGTTCCGCTCCCGGCGAACAAGTCCACCACGAGACCCCCGGGCCGAGACGCGCACGCGATCACCCGATCGAGGAGCGCCCGCGGCTTCTGCGTCGGAAAGCCCGTCCGCTCCCGGCTGCGCGCGTGACGGAGCGGCGGCACGTCCGTCCACAGCGCATCCACCCGACGCTCACGGCACCAGACGCCTTCCGCGTTCTTCACAAGGAAGTATTTCACGTACAATTTGCCGCTGGGGGTGCGGTGGACGCGCCCCTCCGCGTCGAGCTTTGCGATCGACGCGTCCGTGTAGTCACCTCGCGGCGCGCTGGTGAAGAGCCGCCCCTGCTCGTCGCGGCGGACCGCGTTGGCGGGCACCGGGTCGAGGCGAGTTGGCGGCATCAGCTTCGCGTCGGGGCCGCCGTAAACGATCAGCGTGTCGAGAGTGCGCCCGAACTGGTTGCTCGTCGCCTGTCGCCCGAGGTTCGGCGCGCGCCGCCACACGATCTCGTTCATGAACGCTTCGCGCCCGACGATCTCGTCGAGCAGAGCTCTCACGAGGTACGACGCGCGCCAATCGACGTGCACCCAGATCGTCCCTTGGCTCGAGAGCAGCCCCGCGAGGGCTTCGAGGCGCGGCGCCATCATCTCGAGATACGAGCCGAGCCCCGGGCCCCACCGGTCGTCGTAGGCTTGCGTGCGCACGACGCGACCGTCGGCCGGGCCGTCGAGGCGAGCTTCGTGGACATACGCCGCCTGCGAGGCAAACGGTGGATCGACGTACACGAGGTCGACGTTGCCCCGCTTGCCTTCGAGGGCCAGCCCGCGCGCGATGTCGAGCGCGTCGCCGGCGATGAGCCGGCCGGGCTCTGCCCCGGCCTCGCGCGCAGCGCGGGTCAGAAGGGGCGTCGTTCCGGGTTCGTCCACGACCTCCGTGGTGGCGATCTCCGGCGGCGGCTCTCCATCCGGGATGGACTCTTGGTCCCGCGCGCGTGGCGCCCATCGCCGCCCCGGCCATTCGAGCCATGCCTCTCGACTGGCATCGGCATCGGCATCGGTGGATGCAGCGGATGCCGCGGATGCCGCGGATGCCGCGGATGCCGCGGGGCCGCGGGGCCGCGTGCGCGCGGCACGCGAGGGAGAAGGGATCACGCTGCCGAGTCTTTCACGCCCCTGGCTCCCACTTGCAAGCGTCTTTGGAAATATCGTACCGGCGGAGCTACGCTCCGGTGCTTGCCCCCATCGACTTCGCGCCCCACGGAAGCGCCCCCCCACCTTGCCGACATCCTTCGGGCGCTGCCGCAGGGGGAGCTCGATGGTCTCATTTCGCGTCTCGGGATCCGTATTGATCCGGCCAAGCGCATCGACGTGTCGTCCCAAGTGGCACGCGCCCTCGTCTCGCTCCCGGAGCTGCGCGACCCCTCTCGGTTGCACCCCGCCTCTCTCGAGCTCATTCACCGCGTCGCAGAGGCGCGCGGCACTCTGGTCGTTTCGTCCGTGCCGCCCTCGCTCGAGCCGCTCCTCGCGCGCGGTTTGATGTTCGCCCGCTCGGCGCCCGCGGGCGTCGAGCTGATCCTTCCGGCGGCATACCTCGTCCAGCTCAAGACCTGGGAGGGCGAAGACCCGCGCAGCTTGCGCGCGCTTCTCCCGCAAACGCAGTTCGAGACGATGAGCGCCATCGCGGCCCACTACCTGGGCCGCCCGGCGACGCCTCCCATCGCCCTGTCGCTGGAGCCGGCCTGGGACGTGGTGGGCAATCCGCAGCGGCTCGCCGAAGAGATAGCCCGGCTCTCGCCGACGGAGCGCCGCGTGCTGGAGGGGGTCGAGGCCGACGGGGGCGAAGTGGACACGGAGGAGCTTCTGGAGCTCGAACGCGAGCCTCTCCGCCTGCGCACCGCAACCGGCGCGACGCCGTCGCGACGCGGCGTAGGGTTCTCGCTCGAGCGGCGGGCCCTCCTCATCCCGGTCCATCCCAACCGTCACGTCGTTCCGACGGAGGTGAGCGCCATCATCGGCGCGGAGCATCACACCGAGCGCGCCGCCCGGCGGGAGCAGGTGCGCGCGTTCGTGATTTCGGGCGATCACGCGCCGCGGCGGGCCCGCTTCTCGGTCGATCCGACTCCGCTGGCGATGGCTCTGGCCGTCGCGGCGCGCGAGTCACCCGGGCGACCCACCGAAGGGCGGTCTCCCTCGGGAACGTTCGCCGATCTCCGTTCCGGCGTCGGAACGCCCAAGTCTCTCGTGCAGAAGCTCGCTGCTCGCTTCGGCCGCGAACCGTCGCAGGTAGGCCTCGTCTTCGCCCTCTCCCGCGCGATCGGCCTGTGGGACGCGTCGGCGACGAATTCGTCCGCTCCGCCGGGCAGCTTCACGATGCAAGAGCTGACGCACCATCTGTTCGTGACGTGGCAGCGCGGCGGGGCCTGGGACGAGGCGCGCGCGGAGCCGGAGGTGCTGCGTCTGGCACCCGAGGTGCGCGATTCGAGCCCCGCGGGCGTCGTGCGCGAAATGGTGCTCGAAGCGTTGCGCGAGCTCGGAGAGGGCCGGTGGGTCCCATGGGCGTCGGTCGCCGGCTGGCTCAAGAGCGACCAGAGGATCCCCGGGCTGGCGCGTCTCCTTCGGCGCTGGGCGGAGCGCGGGGGCCTCGAGGCCGTCGAGCCGATGGAGGTCGCTCGCCGCATCGTGCACGACAGCCTGCCCGGACTGGGCATCCTCGACCTCGGCGAGGACGAAGGTCTCGCGCGCGACCGGGATGGCGACTCCGCCGGGTCGCCCGTCGCGTTGCGCCTGACCGCGCGCGGGCGGGCCCTGCTCGCGGAAAAAGTTCCGTCGGGTGAAGCCTCCGTCTCGCAGTTTCTCGACACCCACGTGCTGCGGCTCGGTCCGCAGGCGCAGGTCTGCGCGATCCTGGCGGTGGCCCCCTTCGTCGAAGTCGGACGAGCCGCCGAGACCCTCGACCTCATCGTGGCCCCGCAGACTCTCGCGCGCGCTCTGTCCGCCGGCCTGGACGCGGAGGTTCTGCGCGCGCGAATCGAAGCGCTCGCGCCCTTGCCCGAATCGCTCTCGCGCACCCTCGCGCAGGCGAGCATCGTCGTAGGGCGCGCGACGTGGTCCGCTGCAGCGGGCTTCCTCTGGGTCGAGGACGGCAACGTGCGCGAGATGCTGCGGACCCGGCGGCCCACGCAAGAGCTCTTCATCGATCCGTCGCCGTCCGGTGGGCTCCTGGTCACGCCCGGAGTCGATCTCGACCGGCTCGCGCGGCGATGCCGAACGATCGGCGTCGAAGTGGTCGCGGACGGACAGGTCGTGCGGGCGCGAACCATACCCCCGCCTCCGTCCTCGCGAGGCCCCGCCTCGCCCCGCTCCTCGCCTCCGCCGCGCTCCACGCCGCAGCGCGGAACGGCCAAAGACGAGAAGTGAGCGGGGCGGATCAACCGCCCGCTTTCGCCCGCTCTTCGACCCAGCTCTCGACGCTGATCCGCGACGCCTGTCCGACCACGCGACCACCGCGCAGAAATACTTCGGCCGGTAGCTGCCGGCCGTTGTACCGGCTCGCCATGGTGTACCCGTACGCCCCCGCGTCGAGGATGGCGACCGCGCGGGGTGGCTCGCTCGGGAGCAGGTGCTCGCCGAAGTCGTCGCTGCTCTCGCACACCGGTCCGACGACCCGCCACGGGACGTTCGCGCCCGCGCCTGTCCCATCGAGCGGGACGATGCGATGGCGCGCCTGGTAGAGCGCCGGGCGTATGAGGTCGTTCATTCCCGCGTCGATCATCAGCCAGCGGGCGGTGGGGGTTACCTTCGGTTGAACGACGCGCGCGATGAGAACGCCGTGCGCCGCCACGAGCGCCCGTCCGGGCTCCACGTACAGGGCGAGGTCGTCGAGTCGCCGCGCCCGTTGCTCGGCCCTCGCGGCAGCGACGAAATCGGCCGGACGCGGCCGGATCACGGCGCTGGTCGCGGACGGATCCCCATAGTCGAAGCCGAACCCACCCCCCGTGTCGACGAACGCGAGCGACGGGAGCCATCCTTGGTCGCGCAAGCCGCGTACGAGGTCGAGGAGGATGCGCGCTCCTTCGACGTACGGCTCGAGAGACATGAATTGAGACCCGACGTGAGTCGCCATCCCCACGAGCTCCAGGTTGGGCGAGGCGTCGATGGCGCGCACGGCGGCGGCCACGTCGTCCCGCACGATGCCGAACTTCGCCCGATCGTGGCCCGTCGCCACGTGCGCGTGCGTTGCGAGCGAGAGGTCGACCCCGGGGTTGACCCGCACGCTGACCCGCACCTTTCGTGTCGCGGCTCGAGCGCGCGATTCGACCCGCGCGATCTCTTCGACGCTCTCGATCTGCACCGCGCCGATCGTGGAGACGATCGCGCGATCGATCTCCCGGTCCTGCTTCGCTACCCCGCTGTAGACGATTCGGTCCGGCGCGACTCCGCACGCGAGTGCCACGAGCAGCTCGGCGTCGCTCACGACGTCGGCCCCGCAGCCTTCGCTCGCCAGCGTTCGAACGATCGCCCCGGCGCTATTCGCCTTCACGGCATACGCCACCAGATGCGCGGCCCCGTCGAACCCGGCTTGCAGAGCGCGGGCTTCGGCGGCGATTCCGTCGAGGTCATAGACGTACGCGGGCGTGCCGAACTGATCGGCGAGCCATGCAAGGTCGACCCCGCCGAGGCAAAGCACAGGTCCGGAATCGCGCGCAGGACTCATGGCGGCGCAGTCTAGCCAAGGAGCCAAGTAAACGGGTGACGGCTGGGGAGCTCGAGGGGAGCGGCTGCGCTCCCCTCGAACGCGACCCGTCACGACGGAGCCCGTCCTGGCACTTGCGCAAAGCGCAATGCCCTCCGGGCTCCTAGCGCCCGCCGAGCTCGGAGAATCTCTCGGTGACGGGGCGCACCCCAAGAAAAAGCTCACGACGCGCGGGGGCATCGACTATTCTCGTCGGGCTCATGTCGGCAATGCGTCGGGCCAAAGTCGTGTGCACGCTGGGGCCGGCGTGCGATTCCCTCGATGGCTTGCGTCGCCTCATCAATGCGGGGATGGACGTCGCGCGCCTGAATTTTTCCCACGGCACGCACGAGGAGCATGGGGCGAGGCTCGCGCGTCTCCGCGAAGCGTCGGACCTGGAAAGGAAGTCCGTGGCGGCCCTTCAGGACCTCTGCGGTCCGAAGATTCGCACCGGCAGCTTCCCGCGCAAGTTCGATTTGCCGACCGCCGCGGAGGTGGTCCTCGTCGAGGGGGACTCGTCGGCCGACGAGCGTGTCGTCGCCATCCAGTACGAGGGGCTTGCGGCGGACGTGCGTGTCGGCGACCGCATCATGTTCGACGACGGGCGGCTGGTGCTCATCGTGCACGGCGTCGAGGGGCACCGCGTCAAGGCACGGGTCGAGCAAGGGGGGGGCATGCGCGACCACGTCGGCGTGCACCTGCCCAGCAAGACGATGCGCATCTCGGCGCTCACCGAGAAAGACAAGCAAGACCTCGTATTCGGTCTGTCGAGCGGTGTCGACTACATCGCGATGAGCTTCGTGCGCCGCGCCGAAGACATCCTCCAGATCCGCGAGATCTGCCAGGCGTGGGGCGCACCGACACCGGTCATCGCGAAGATCGAGACGCCCGATGCGGTGGAGAACCTCGAGAGCGTCGTCGCCGCCAGCGACGGCGTCATGGTGGCTCGCGGCGATCTGGGGGTCGAGTTCCCGCCCGAGCGCGTGCCGGTCATCCAGCGGCAGATCCTGGGCGTGGCCAGGCGCGTGCGCCGGCCCGTGATTGTCGCGACCGAGATGCTCCAGTCGATGACCAAGTCGACCCGGCCGACGCGAGCCGAAGCGAGCGACGTCGCGAACGCCGTTTACTCCGGAGCCGACTCGGTGATGCTGTCCGGTGAAACGGCCACGGGCGACCACCCGCAGCTTGCGTGCTCGATGATGAGCCGCATCGCGACCGAGGCCGAGACCAGTCCGTTCTTCGAGCAGGCTCCGTACGGGTCGCGCGCGACGAGCGTGGCCGAGGCGATCGCACGCGGCGCCTGCAACACGGCGAGGGAGATCGGGGCGAAGTACATCGTCGCCTTCACGGAAAGCGGTTCGAGCGCGATGACCGTGAGCCTCGCGCGGCCGGGTGTTCCGATCATCGCCTATTCGCCGAACGCCAAGACCCGCCGCCGGATGGCGCTTTATTGGGGGGTCGTGCCGCGCGAGATGCCCGCGGCGCAGGTCGACACCGATCAGCTGGTCAACTGGTGCACGGGCGATTTGCTCGCCGCCGGATTCGGCTCACCCGGCGAACGGGTGGTGATCGTGTTCGGGGCGCCCATCGGCGTCAGCGGAAGCACGAATTCGATCCGTGTGCACGTGCTCGCGTAGTCACGAAGGGAACCGGGTCGCTCCCTGAAGGGTCTGCCGCGGGGCGTCAGGCGGAGCGGAGGTCCGAGTGATTGGAGCACAGGTCACGCGGGAGGGCCGCGAGTGGAGGCTGCACCAGGACGAGCTGGTTTACGCTGCGATGCGACATTAAGCTTATCTGTGCCCATCGGAAGCGAGAAGACCGTGACCAAGCCCATCCAAGCGCATAACCGCTACAAGGCCGCCCTGCGCGAGCTCCACTTCTTGCTCTTCGAGCAGTTCCACATCGAAGAGCTTCTGGGTAAGCAGCCGTTCGCCGCGTGGGGCCGCGAGGAATGCGTCTCGACGCTCTCCGAATGCTACCGCTGGGTTTGCGAGGTGATCGGTCCGCTCAACGCCGTCGCCGACGTCGAAGGGTGCCGGGTCGAGTCGGGGAGGGTCATCACCCCTCGCGGATTCAAGGAGGCCTGGAAGAGCCTCTACGAGGCGGGCTGGAAGCAGATCGCCGTCGATGAAGAGTGGGGCGGCGCGGGTGCGCCCCACGCATTGCAAGTGCTGGTCGAGGAGATGATCAGCGGCGCGAACACGGCGTTCGGGATGTACTCGGGGCTGGCCTTCGGTGCGGCCGAGGTCATCGCGTCGTTCGGAACCGACGAGCAAAAGCGGCTGTATTGCCCGAGGATGTTCGGCGGTCAGTGGGGGGGCACGATGTGCCTCACCGAACCGCAGGCCGGCAGCGACGTCGGCAGCGCGAGCTCGAGCGCATCGCGCGTCGGCGGCGCCAACGGCGGATATTCGATCCGAGGCACGAAGATCTTCATCTCCGGCGGTGACCACGACCTCGCCGAGAACATCGTGCATCTGGTGCTCGCGCGCGTCGACGGCGCGCCTCCGGGCACCAAGGGGTTGACCCTGTTCATCGTGCCGAGGGTCCGGCCGAACGCCGACGGCTCGCTCGGCGAGCCGAACGACGTCACCGTGGCGAACATCGAGCACAAGATGGGGATCAACGGCTCGGCGACCTGCGTGTTGAACTTCGGCGACGCCGGCGGGTGCATCGGATGGCCCGTAGGGGGCGAGAGCAAGATCAACCAGGGGATGGCGCAGATGTTCAAGCTCATGAACAGCGCGCGCATCGCCGTCGGTGTGCAGGGCATCAGCGTGGCGTCGAGCGCGTTTCTCAACGCGGTCGAGTTCGCGATGCAGCGCAAGCAGGGGTCGAGCATCACGCACTGGAAGGACGCGACGGCGCCGCGCGTGGCCATCATCGAGCACCCCGACGTGCGGCGCATGCTGCTCGACATGAAGGCTCGCGTCGAAGGCATCCGCGCGCTCGCGGTCAAGCTCGCGCACCACCAAGATCGCGTGCGCACCCTGGCCGGCCACGACGAGAAAAAAGAGGCATACCACCAGGGGCAAGTGGACCTCCTCGTGCCGCTCGTGAAGGCCTACGGAAGCGACCAGGGCTTCCGCATCTGCGAGACGGCGATTCAGACGTTCGGCGGCGTGGGCTACACGAAAGACTACCCGGTCGAGCAATACTGTCGCGACGCGAAGATCTTCAGCATTTACGAGGGAACCAACCATATTCAGGCGATGGACCTCGTCGGACGCAAGCTCGGGCAGAACGGCGGCGCGAACTTGCAGGCGTTCCTCGCCGACGTCGCAGAGTTCGTGCAAAAGCACGCGGGCGACCCGGTTCTCGGGCCGTCGGTGAAGACTCTGGGCCTCGCGCAGGAGGCCATCTCCGGAACGGCGATGCGCCTGCTCACGTGGTTTCAAACGGGCAAGCTCGCGATGGTGCCGCTCAACGCGAATCGCTTCCTCGAGATGATGGCGGAGACGACGGTCACGTGGCTACTGCTCGAGGGGGCGGCAATCGCTCTCAAAGCAAAGGGCGCCGTGGCGGCCGGTCATCCGGACGCCGCGTTCTATGACGGCAAAGTGGCTGCGGCGCTTTACTATGCTCGTAACGTCACGCCCGCGGTCGAGCTGAAGGCCCGGCTGATGGCCGACGAAGACAAAACGCCGCTCGAAGTCCCGGATGGCGGCTTCGCGGGCACGGGAGGCATGTGAGGCGTGTGAGCTGCATGCGGCGTTGCTTGACGATTAAGGTCGCTGGACGGTAAAACTCTGGGTTCTCACGTTCCGGCTTAGCTCAGTTGGTAGAGCAGGCGGCTGTTAACCGCCGGGTCGCAGGTTCGAGTCCTGCAGCCGGAGCTTTGGGCGAATCGTCAGACGTTATGACGATTCTCGCCGCCTCGGACCCCCTTCGGGAGGCGATTCGTCACGCTCAGCAGCGACCACGAGCACCCCGACGTGCAGCCTCGGGATGGCTGTTTCTGGGATAGTCCGCATGGCCGTCGTTCGCATGACATAGCGGGCATGGACGCGCAGATCGGAGTGCGCGGTCAGGTGCATGGCGTGCTGGACGTTGACGCCCGCTTCGGCAAGGGATGAAGCGAACGCACGCCGGAAGGAATGAAAGTCCACTGGCAGCGTCGCCTCCGTCTCGAAGTAGAGGGGGTCGCGAGGGTTGGGCGCCATCCTCGTCCCCGTCGCGTGCTGGCCGAGAAGCTCGATGATGGTCACGGCCTCCCGCCCAAAGGCGAGCCGATTCTCGCCGCCGCCGTGGCCTCACGCTGCCAGGTGCTGCTGACCCGCGACATCGCGGACTTCGGCCACGTCATCGGTCGCACGCTGCAAGGCGTAGCGGCGAATCCAGGCGCTCGCGCGTGTCGCCGGCACGGATGCTGACGTCCTGCGAACATGCGCCGAACTTGACGCGATTCTGTGGCGACCTTCGTGAAGCCTGATGGCTGACGTGACGGCCGGAAAGAATAGGGCGAGACGAGTGCATCGGCTACGCTGCCTGTCGGGATGGACACGGCTTGCGCCGGCTGCGGCGCGGTGCTCCCCGCGATCGAAGGAGCCAGCGACCCGTACGGCGTCGCGTCGCCGGCGTGTTGGGCGGCGTACGGCGAGATCATGGCCCGCGAGTTCTCCGGCAGCGGCTACTTCGCGTCCCACGGGATGAGCGTCGATGCATACATGGCGCAGCACCCCTCGAGAGGCTCGCGCGCGGCGGTTCAATCGGTTTGGCTCCACCTCGCGGGGTTGTTCCTCGCCCTCGAGCGTGGCGTGCCCTCCACGTTCCGGGGGCGCATGCTCGCGAAGATGGCGACGCCGAAGCGCGAGTTCGATTGGCTCGAGCCCCCGGCGTTCGGCAGCGCCCTCAGCGTGAGGAGCGTCGTCGACGCGGCCGGCGCCGAAGCGCACGCTCGAGCCGTAAGGGCCTGGGCCGAGTCGGTGTGGCAATCGTGGTCCGCGCACCACGCGCGTGTCCGCCTCCTGGTGGACGCAGCCCTCGCGTGACCTTGCGCGCGCGCTGCCCGTCGAGCCGCTATCGTGCGGATCACCAAACCACTCGACGCCTCCGCTGTTACCCCTTAGGGGCCCCATTATGACCATGCTATTATGGTCACATGAAGCGCATCGCCGCAGGGAAGTTCAAAGCCACCTGCCTGAAGCTCATGGATCGAGTCGCGGCCACGGGGGAACCCGTGGAGATCACCAAACGCGGCAAGCCGCTCGTGCGTCTCGTCCCCGCCGAGAGCGACGAAGCGGCGCGGCGGCCCATCTTTGGCGCAGCAGCGCATCGCATTCTCTTTCTGGCCGAGGACGAAGAGCTTCTTTCCACGGGCGAAGGCTGGGATGCCGAGCGCTGAGGTCTTCGTCCTCGATACGCACATTTGGCTCGACGTCGCCTTCGGCCGCTCGACTCGGTTTGCGATGCGCGTGCGGCGCCGCTTGGAAGTCGCCGCGAACGGCGGCTCGCTCTACGTGGCTGCCATCACACCGTGGGAGGTGGCCATGCTCGTCCGGAAAGGGAAAGTCCGCGTGAGCGGGTCCGTGCTGGACTTCGTCGTCGGGGCGCTGCGCGAGACACGCACCGCCGTGATCTCGCTCGAGCCCGCGATCGCGGTGGACGCCGTGGATCTGCCCGCATGGGAGCATCGCGACCCAGCCGACCGTTTGATCGTGGCGTCGGCCCGCTTGCTGGACGCGGTGCTGGTGACCCGGGATAGCGCGATTCTCGACTACGCCAAGGCCGTAAGCGCCGTGCGTGTCATCGATCCCAGTCGATAGGTGCCCCGTCCGCGCGGATCATCATGGAGCATCGCTCCTGCGGCTACTTGCGATGTGATGAGGGGCAGGGGGTCTGCGTGGGCGGCCCGGTCACGCGAAGCGAAGCACCATGGTGTCGGAAAGCCCACCGACCCGGTTGACGACCTCCGCATGCGGCACGAAGCCGAGCCGCAGGTATAGGCGCCGCGCGGGATTCTCGCGGCGCACGCTGAGCGATAGCGCGGGGAAACGACCACGCGCGCGAGCGAGCAGTTCGCTCATTAGACGCGTGCCCACACCGCGACCGACGTACCCGCGCACGACGCCGATTGCGAGCTCCGGGGTGTCGTCAGCCACCCAACCGTAACCGCGAGCGTTGCCGGCGAGCAGGCGCACCCATGCGGCACCAACCGGTCCTTCCGGCGCCTCCGCGACAATGCCCAGGTCTCCTTCCACGCCGAAACCGACCACGTAACGTGCGAGCGCTGGCATCCCGAGAAGGTGCTCAGGACGCGCATCGGTGTCGTCGTCCCCGTGTGCCGCGCGAAACAGCATCGCCAGGAGGAAGGTTCGTCGTCCGGGCGAGCTAGGCGCAGCGAGACATGGTCGGTAGCGTGCATCTGAGGTCTCGGAAGGAATCGCTCGATCAGGTCCGCGATGCGACGCCAGAGGCGGTCCGCCACTGGGCGCGAAAACGACGAGCGACCGCCGGCGCCCGGTAGGTAGACGACGGGCGGCAGCGATATCGCGCAAGGCCATCGGCGCTTGGCTCCCTAGCGTAAGTCTTCCCGCCGTGGCCAGCCGATGACGTCTTGCTCTCTTGCGCCGCGGAGGGGGCTAGCGCTACCTACCCGCCGATGTGCCAGTGTGTGCCGCCGCATGTCTCGGGCGTCACGCGGTAGACCTTCGCGAGCGCGCGCTAGTCGCTCAGGGGCCTATTGCGTCTCCGTGGCACATGTCGCGAGCTCGGACACTCGATCGCGCCCTCAACCGGGCGGTGTTGGCAGCGGTCGCCACGCCCTTGCTCGTCGCTTGCTCGGGGAGTCCAAGCGCAGCCGGTCTTGGGGACGCGCGAGCAACTTCCATCGGATGCGCCACGACGGATGCTGGCGGCGTCGGCGTTCAGTTGCCGGCCGGGTGCTCGGTTGTAAAGAACGTCTCGGCTTCACCGCAGGAGGTTTGTGGGATGGAGTTCCTGCTGGCCGGCGCATCCTCGTCGTGCATGTCCAGAGCCGACCCAAGCCTTGAGGTCGTCCTCAGGAGATGGCCGTAGAAAATGTCGTCGAGGGATGCGTGCGCGAAACCTTCGGCGCTGCGCTCGCTCTGTTCCAAGCGAAGAGCGCCAAGGATGCCGAGATTCGGCGAGCCCTTGGCCGCATCGCTCGCGACGAGACTCGTCACGCAGAGCTTTCGTGGGCGGTCGCGCAGTGGCTTGCGTCCCAGCTCGACGCCGACGCGCGCCATCGTGTGCACGATGCGCAGGAGCAAGCCATCGCTTCGCTTATGAACGACGCTGCACGCGAGGCCGACGCAAGCTTGACCGAGCGGCTGGGAGTTCCGACGGCTTCTCAGGCCCGCGCAGTTCTTGCCGAGCTGCATGCCATCCTCTGGTCCGAGCCGATCGCCGCGTGAACGTCAAACTGCTGCTCGATGAGAACATTTCCCCGAGGGTCGCCGAGACCCTGCGCACGGAGGATGGGCTCGATGCCGTTCATATCCGCGACCGTGGGCTTCTCGAAGCCAAGGACCACGAGGTCTTGGAGCGTGCCTACGTCGAGATCGAGTCCTGGCGACCAAGAACGTCGATGACTTCGTGAAGCTCGCTCGCGCTCGCGAACTGCACTCGGGTGTCATCCTGGTCGAAGACGGCGACCTCGTTCGAGATGAACAGCTCGGCGTCTTGCGGGGGCCGTCGCCGCTCTTCAAGGGGAACGCGACCTGGTAAACCGCGTCTGGAGGGTCTGGGCGGAAGGCAACGTCATCTTCGAGGGCGTGTCAAAGTCGTAGGGAGCCCCCACGCAAAGCCCAGCCCGGCGTTTGCTGGGAGCGCTTGATCGGCAACCAAAAGGACCCCATAATGGTTGCACAAAGGTTGAATGGTGGTTTCTGTGGCTTCGCTAACCCTCAAGAACCTCTCCGATGATCTCCTTCAAGCTCTTAGGGACGCCGCCGAGCACGACCGGCGGAGCTTGACCCAGGAGGTCGTCCACCTGCTCGAGACCGCACTCGGAAAGCGTCCGAAGAGCCCGGTCCGGCCCGACGTGGAGGCTCAGGTCACCGCGTGGCGAAAGCTAGCCGCCCAATGGGAATCGGACGTCGACAGCACGGCGGAGGCTAAGCGCGTCACGGCAAAGCGCACGCCCGGACGCGAGGTTGATCTTTGAAGCTCCTCGACACCGACACGTGCATTGCCATCCTGCGCGGCAACGAGGCGGTGATCGAACGGCGTGCGGCTACCGAGGACGAGGTGGTGACTACTTGGATCACGGCCGCGGAGCTGCACTACGGGGCCGCCAAGTCCGTCGCCCCCAAGAAAAACGTCGCGCTCGTGAGGAGCTTTCTCTGCACGCTGCCGGTGCTTGGCCTCGATGAAGCATCGGCGCAGATCTTCGGAGAGGCCAAGACCCTGCTCGAGCGGCAGGGGCAGCGCCTCGCGGACGCTGACCTTTTCATCGGCGCGATCGCAGCATCGAAGCAAGCGACCGTCATCACGGGGAACAAGCGTCACTACAACCGCCTTCCTGGCGTCACCGTCGAAGACTGGATCCGCGGCTGACGTTGCGGCCACACCCCTCTCTTGGTCAGCGCAGCGGAACCCGGCCGAGCGAAGACGAGCCCGCGCACCCTCGCGCCGGGTGCGCCCAGACGCCTTACGGAGTCCTGGCACACCGAAATCCCACGACATCGTTGCGGTAGGCCGAGGGGCCATCGCAATCGCGGCACGACGGAAGCAAGTGGACCGCGGGGTCGGAGTACGAGGCACCCCGGATCACGTACGGGGCACCGCTCGTGGCGTAAGAGACGCCCGCCATTGGATACCAATCGGGTATCGTCACGTTCGCGCAATCCGTGCAGCGATACACGTAGGAGCCAAACCCATCGAGGGTCCATTCCCATATCTCGCCGGCGAGATCGAGCTGGCCCCAACGTCCGGCTCCCAGGGTCGCGGTTCCCACCGGCGCGATGTGGTAGCTACCTCGCCAGGACCACGACCGAGTATCCGACGGCCATCTTCGCCCCCGGATTCGCGTACGAATGGCGCTGATCCCCGTGGAACGCGACGAGGTCGCCCGGCGCGAGCTCAAAGCGCTCCCCGGCCGCGACGAGGACGATCTCCCCGCTCTCGCACGTAAGGTATTCGCGCGTGCCGGGGGTGTGGGGGACGCCCGGCATGCGCGCCCCTGGCGGGAGCTCGAAGCGGTCGATCTCCATGCCGGGGATGGGGTCTGGCAAGAGCTTGTGGATGGTGACCTCACCCCGCTGCCGCACCCGGAGCGCGCCGCGCGCATAGCGCTTGGCAGACGCGCGCGGAACGGCGACGAGCTCCTCGATCGTGAGCTGGAGGGCGGTGGCGACCCGGTCGATCACGGAGAGCGTCGGGTTCGCGGCGCCCGACTCGAGGTTCGCCCACGTGGCGCGCGGGACGCCGGCGAGCTTGGCCATCTGCGCCTGCGTGGCGCCGCGCGCCTCGCGAAGCTGCCTCACGTTGAGGCCGAAACGGGCGGCGAGGTCGGTGCCCATGCTCAGGGAGTAGCTTTTTTCCAATATGTTGTCATTTCCTCCAAAGAACGAGCATCGAGACCGCACGCTCTCCTCTGGAAGGAGGACGCCCATGGATCTTCGAGGAGCGGGAGCGATCGTCACCGGGTGGAGCCGCGGGCTCGGAGCGGCGCTGGGGGAAGCGCTTGCGGGGCGTGGGGCGCGCGTCGTGCTCGTCGCGCGCGAGCAGGCCGCGCTGGAGGACACCGTGGCGCGGATCAGGGCGCGCGGGGGGGAGGCACACGCCGTGGCGGCCGACATCGGGGACAAGGAGGCGATCTACCGGGTCGCCGGAGCGAGCGCGGCGCTGGTCGGGCCCATCGATCTTCTCGTGCACAACGCGAGCACGCTCGGTCCCGTGCCGCTTCGCCTGCTCCTCGACACCGACTGCGAAGACGTCGAGCGGACCCTCGCCGTGAACCTGGTGGGTCCGTTCCGGCTCACGAAGGCGATCGCGGGGGCGATGGCGCTGCGCGGGCGCGGGGTCGTCGTGCACGTGAGCTCGGACGCCGCGGTGAGCGCGTACGCACGGTGGGGAGCCTACGGAATCTCCAAGGCGGCGCTCGACCAGCTGAACCGGACGTGGGGCGCGGAGCTGGACGGTACGGGGGTTCGCTTCGTGAGCGTGGACCCGGGCGAGATGAACACGAAGATGCACACCGACGCGATTCCAGAAGCGGACCCGCGCACACTCGCTAATCCCACGGAGGTGGCGGCGCGCGTCGTGCGGATCGTGGAACGGGCGGAGACGCTCGCGAACGGCGTGAGGCTGGAGGCGACGCCGTGACCCCCGCGCGGTGGCCGCGAGAGGCGCCGCTCGACGAGGGGCTCGTCGTCGTCGATCCGCGGACGAATCGCTTCGAGATCCAGCGCGTGCGCGACCTCGTGATGTTCGTGGGCCCGGGAGACCTGGTCGTCCTGAACGATGCGGCCACGCTCCCAGCTTCCCTTCGGGGAGCGACCGCCGCCGGGGAACCCGTCGAGGCGCGGCTGCTCGCCTCCCGCGACGGCGCCTGGCGTGCGGTCCTCTTCGGCGCTGGCGACTGGCGTACGCGTACGGAGGATCGCCCTCTGCCGCCCCGCGTCCGTGTGGGGGACTCACTCCTCTTTTCCGGCGGGCTCGATGCGAAGGTCGATGGGGTCGCGTCGTCGTCGGAGCGGCTCGTCGATCTCCGCTTCGCGCTCGGCGGAGACCGCTTCTGGACAGCTCTCTACAAGGAGGGGCGGCCCGTCCAGTACTCCCATATCGCGGCTCCCCTCGCGCTCTGGCACGTGCAGACTCCTTTCGCGTCGCGACCGTGGGCGAGCGAGATGCCCTCGGCGGCCCGTCCGCTCGCGTGGGAGCACGAAGCCGCAACCCTGCGGGGTTTCGTGGGGCACGAGTTCGGGGATTCGATGCTCATCGCTGCCGCGCGAAGGTCGTCGCGGTCGTGGGCATGAAAGGCAAGCGCGGGATGTGCAAGGAGGAAAGCAGGGCGTTCGTTACCTCAGCCCCGCCCCCACGGTTGGCTCGGCAACCCATGGACCTTGGCTACTAGCCCGGCCGTCGGCCGAGCTCGTTCCACTCCGTCTCGGTCATGTGGACGGCATAATGCCTGGCAGCCTTCTGGATGTTGGCAAATGCAAGATCGCGCTCGGCGTCGGAGACCCCGCGGACCTGATCGAAACGAGCGATGGCGTTGCGCACGTGGGAGGCGTCCGTCAGCGGCTCCTTCCGCTTGTCCGGGAAAGCGTAGACGCTCGATGGCAGATCGCCCCGCTCCGTCAGGTCCCCGTGCTTCTCATGCGGCTTCCATGTGGTCTTCATGCCGTTTGCAACATGCAGGGATCGTACCTCTCCGATCGATGCTGGTGTGGAACGTCTGCTGAGATGACGGACCCAACTCGGCCAGGACCACCGCCATGAGTTGGCGGGGGATCCTCGTCCAGCGAGTCGACCCTTCGCGATCCGCTCGCATTGCCGGCCTACGCGGCGGGGATGGTATCCTGCAGGGATTGCGTCTCCCTCCCGCCGCCGACCAATGAAAACGAAGAGGCTCGCGGGGCCGCTCGGATGGTGCGCGCTATGGGCCGCGGGGGCTTGCGGAGCGAGCGATGCCATCTCGAGAAGCGGCGATGCGGGCAATGACAGCGGCGCCCGCGGCGCCGGTGCATCGACCCCCGCCGACGGCGGAAACCGAGAGGGTGCGGCCACTTCCGACGCTCTTTCCATGTCGAATGACGCCGCGGTCTTGGAAGATTCTCCCGAGGCAGGCGACGACGAAGCGGGGACGGCCGACTCGGGAGTTCAGGAGACGGCGATTGCGGTGTCCATGGGTGGGTCCACAGCCTGCGCGCTAACGTCGAGCGGCGGCGTCGAGTGCTGGGGTTCCCGACTCGGAAGCGCTCTCCAAGGGACATTCAGCTCGGCACCCGCGCCTGTCGCCGGCCTCGAGAGCGGCGTGACGGCCATATCCGTGGGTGGTTCTTCCGCATGCGCCCTCACGGCAAGCGGGGCGGTCCAGTGCTGGGGCGACAATACGAGCGGTGCGCTCGGCAATGATTCCGTGCATGGTTCGAGCGAGGTCCCCGTACCCGTCACCGGTCTCACGGGTGGCGTGACGGCCATATCGGTGGGAGGTTCTTCCGCATGCGCCCTTACGGCAAGCGGGGCGGTCCAGTGCTGGGGCGACAATACGAGCGGTGAGCTCGGGA
>CAZHED010000015.1:103587-105739 GCA_964531095.1 uncultured Polyangiaceae bacterium
ACGGCAAGCGGGGCGGTCCAGTGCTGGGGCGACAATACGAGCGGTGAGCTCGGGAATGATTCCGTGCATGGTTCGAGCGAGGTCCCCGTACCCGTGACCGGTCTCACGGGTGGCGTGACGGCCATCTCCGTGGGGGATTCTTCCGCATGCGCACTCGCAAGCGGAGGAGCTCGGTGCTGGGGCACCAACTACCCGTCCGGTGGCCTCGGGAACAATTCCGTGAGCTTCGACTCCCCGGTTCTTCCCGTGCCCGTCATCGGTCTTGCCAGCGGTGTGACCGCGATCGTCGTGGGGGGCCCGTCCGCCTGCGCGCTCACGGAAAGCGAAGGAGTTCGGTGCTGGGGGTACATCGCGCAACTCGGTACGTTCGTCGCCGTTCCGTCGATTCCCGTGCCGGTCGCGGGTCTCTCGAGCGGTGCGACCTCCCTAGCCGTAGGAGGTCAATTCGCCTGCGCCCTCACCCCGGGCGGAGTCCAGTGCTGGGGCGACACGCCCGCTTTGGGCCCTTTCGAGTTTCCGACCTACCCTCCGGTGCCCGTCGCGGGCCTCTCGGGTGGGGTGAGAACCCTCTCGGCGGGGTGGACCTCGGCGTGCGCGCTCACCGCGAGCGGCGGGATTGAATGCTGGGGGGACAATTCGAGCGGCCAGCTCGGGAACGGCTCCGCGGTGGGTTGGAGCTCGGTTCCAGTTGCGGTTACGGGGTTTGCTGGCACGCACAACCCGTGAGCGCTTGGACCAAAGTCGAGGAATGCGTCATGGGGTGGACAAGCCTGAAGAGAGTACGACCGCTGGGATTGGTCGCGTCCGCGTTGAGCGCACTCGCGTGCAGCGGGAACGCGGTCTCGGGAATCGCCGATTCGGGACCGCTCGTCGATCGTGCAACACACCCGGGCAGGGGCCAAGCCACCGGCGACGCATCCGGCTCCGGTGACACCGCAAAGACGTCGTGCGCCGATCCCCTGACGTTCGCGGACCCAGACGTCGAGACCGTCGTGCGGCAAGGCATCGGGCTACCGAGCGGGCCGATCCACGCGGCCGACGTGGCCGGCCTTACCGACTTGGACTTCGAAAGCGTGTTCCCCAACGCCGGATTTGTGCTGTGTTATCCCGACGGGGGCGAGGAAAGCACTCTCTTCGGCCCCTGTATCGATTACTCCGGTCCACCTCAGGCCGACGGTTTGATCACGTCCCTGCTCGGCGTCGAGTGCCTCCCCAACGTGCGCTCGGTCGAGGTCGACCCCTTCTTTCTGGACCTCACGCCGCTTGCGGCTCTTCCGAACCTCGCCGCCCTTTGGTTCGGTCCGGCCCAAGAGTCCAGTTTTCCCCGCTTGCCTCAAGTCACCGCGCTCTACGCGTCCATCAACGGAAACACGACGGCGATCTTGTTGGCATTGCCTTCCCTGCGATCGCTGGAATTGACGGGCGGTGGTGACTTCAGTACGAACTCGGCCCGTTGGGCGCTCTGGGCGCTTTGGGGCCTGACAAGGCTCAGTGTGCCGAGGAGCGGGCTGGTCGACACGGCCCCTCTCGCGCAGTTGATCCATCTGACGGACGCAGACCTCAGCGGAAACCAGATTCAGGACATTTCGCAGCTTTCGCTTCTCCCGGCGCTCAGGAGCCTCGACTTGAGCAACAACGCGATCAGTGATCTGGCACCGCTGGTCGCCAACCCGAGCCTCGGTTTCGGAAGCGCCGTCGATGTAACGGGCAATGCACTGGACTGTACGAAGCAAGACATCGCGACGCTGCGGGCGAGAGGCGTCACCGTACTCACGGACTGTCCGTAAGTCGGCCGGCGTGTACTCTCCGGGGACGTCACCGCCAGCGGCCAGGACTTCCAGATCCTCCGCACGGACCGGGCGGAGACGAAGGCGCGATGTCGCGAGCTCCACGATTGTTGCGTCGGGGTGTGTTTTGGCTATCGAGCCAGAAGACCGAGCTTACCGCAACCGAGGTTGCATTCGCCCCGCTCCTTGGCTCTCGTCGAATCCGTCGTTCTGTCCTGCCAAAGGCGATCCAGTTCGCACGAACGGCCCTTTGCTCATAGGAAGACGGCCTTTGTCGACGGGAAAAGGCCGTTCTTCCACGGGCCGAGGCCCTCTGCCAACGAGAAGAGGTCCTTTGACCATCGGCAAAGGTCCTCGGCCGAAGA
>CAZHED010000016.1:0-105532 GCA_964531095.1 uncultured Polyangiaceae bacterium
TACGCGTGCCCGTGCTCGGCGTGCGCATGCGCTTGTTCGTTGCTCGCATGCCCGTGCTCGGCGTACGCATGCGCATGTTCGGCGTACGCGCACGATTGTTCGGCTTGTGTGCGCGAGTGTTCGCCGTACTCGTGCGCGAGTGTTCGCCGTACTCGCGCGCAATCGAGCGGTTGTTCGTCATGCGCGCATGAATGGTCGATGTACCCACGCGAATGTTCGGCGCAATGGGGCGTCTCCTCGACGTGCCTGCCCGTTTGAGGTGGCTGCGGCTCCGGTACGCGCGCTTGCACGTCGGGGCTCCGCTCTTGTTGACGTTGACGCTCGGCAACATCAGCATGAGCGTTTGCTTCGCGACCCGAGGAAAGGACACATCGGCGTCATTGGGCTCGTTCGCACCCCGTAGCGACCTTCTCTTCGTTTACGGAACTCTTCGCGGCTCGGACGTCGAGGAGGCCCAAGTCCTGGCCGCGCGGGCCAAGCGGCTCGGGACCGCGACGCTCCAGGGCCGCATGTATCGGTGTCACGAGGTGGCCGCCGACGGTAGAGCCCTGACTTATCCGGCCGCGGTCCCGGGCGAAGCCGACGACGACGTCGTTCGCGGCGAGCTCTTCGAGTTGCCCGCAGATCCCGAGGCGCGAGACGAGCTCCTCTCGGTCCTCGACCGGTACGAGGAGTTCGACGCGGCACGGGCGGCGAGCTCGCTCTTCATTCGCTGCATCCTGCCCGTGAAAAGCCACCGCGGTCGCTTCGTGCACGCGTGGGTCTACGTCTACAACCGGCCGGTCGACAGTCTGGCGCGTATCAGCTCGGGCGACTTCTCGCCGTCGTAGGACGCCGTCGTCCGGCCGAATCTGCACCCCGCGCGGGCTGGGCGCACTTCACTCCGCGTGAGCGGCGCTCTCGATTTCGGCGGTGACCCCCGCGTCGACGCCTCGCTGCTCCTTCTTCGGCCCGCGGTGCGAGAGTCGCTCGACGGCCACGAAGAGGGCCGGGATGAAGAAGATCCCTAGAAGGGTGGCCGCGAGCATCCCGGAAATGACTGCCGTCCCGAGCATCCTGCGAGCCGCCGCACCGGCCCCGGTCGCGATCCACAAGGGGATGCAGCCCGCGATGAACGCGAACGACGTCATCAGGATGGGCCGCAGCCGAAGCCGCGCGCCCTCCAGCGCTGCGTCGACGATCGGACGCCCGGTTTCGAGCCGGTCTTTCGCGAACTCGACGATGAGGATCGCGTTCTTCGCCGTGAGACCGACGAGCATCACCAGGCCGATTTGCGCGTACACGTTGTTGTCGAACTTGCGCGAAAGCAGGCCGACGTACGCGCCCAGGACCGCCACCGGCGTGCTCAAGAGCACGCTGAAGGGCAACGACCAGCTCTCGTAGAGAGCCGCGAGGATCAAGAATACGAAGACGAGGGAAAGTCCGAGCACACGCGCCGTGCCGCCGGCCGAGATCTTCTCCTGGTACGAGAGCGCGTTGAACGCATATCCCATGTCCGCCGGCAGCGTCTTCGCGGCGACCGCCTCTAGCGCGTCGAGCGCTTGCCCCGAGCTGTAGCCAGGCGCCGGGACACCCTGAATCTCCACCGAGCGGTACAAGTTGAAGCGCACGGTGTACTCGGGCCCCATGGTCGTTTTGACCTTGACGAACGATGACAGCGGAACCATCTCGCCCTTGCCGTTTCGGACGTAGAACTGCCCGATGTCCTCCGCCTTGGTCCGATAGGCCGGCTCGGCCTGCAGAAATACCCGCCATTGGCGCCCGAAACGCGTGAAGTCATTGAGGTACGATCCGCCGAGGAACGTTTGAAGCGCGGCGTACACGTCGCCGATGGCCACGCCCTGCTTCATCGCTTTGTCTTTGTCGACGTCCGCAAAGAGCTGCGGAACCGCCGGCGAGAAGATGGGCCGCAGCCCCGCCAGTTCCGGCCGCGTGCTCGCTTCCGCGATGAAGCGTCGGACGTTCTGCGCGAGGTACTCGTACGGCGAGCCGCCGCGATCCTGAAGCATCATGCTAAAGCCGCCGGTGGCGCTTATGCCCGGGATCGAGGGCGGTCCGATCGCGAACACACGCGCCTCGGGGATGGCTGCGAACTTCGCGTTGAGCTTGGCCACGATCGCGCTCGACGCGAGCTCGGGTGACTTGCGTTCGTCCCACGGCTTGAGGCCGATGAACCCCGTGCCCAGGTAGCTCGCGGCCGTTCGCGTGAAAAAGCTGAAGCCCGCGATGCCGTTGTACGTGCGGATGCCGGGCTGCTTCGCGACGATGTCGGCAATCTTCTCGTAGACGGCCTTGGTGCGCTGCAGCGACGCTCCGTCCGGGAGCTGCGCGCCGATGATCGCGTAGCCCTGGTCCTCGTCGGGGACGAAGCCTGCGGGGATCTTCCTCCCGATGAGGACGGAGGCGGCCACGACGCCCGCCAAGAGCGTGAGAGGGAGGATCAGCTTGCGGACCAGGAGACGGTTGACCGAGACGTACCCGTCGGTCGTCCTTCCGAACCATCGATTGAAGCCTCCCCCGAGCCGGCCGAAGACCCCACGGGTCGCGGGCCGGGGCCGAAGGAGCAAGGCGCTGAGCGCCGGGCTGAGGGTGAGCGCGTTGAACGCGGAGATGAGAACGGACACGGCAATCGTGAGCGCGAACTGCTGGTAGAGCCGCCCCGTGACTCCCGCCATGAACGCCACGGGTACGAAGACCGCCGCGAGGATGAGCGCGATCGCGATGACGGGACCCTGCACCTCGGACATCGCGCGGAACGTGGCGTCGCGCGGAGCCATTCCTTCTTCGATGTGGTGCTCGACCGCTTCGACGACGACGATCGCGTCGTCTACGACGAGGCCAATCGCGAGAACGAGGCCGAAAAGTGAGAGGGTGTTGACCGAGAAACCGAGGAGTGGAAAGAACGCGAATGCCCCGATGAGCGACACGGGGACCGTGAGCAGCGGAATCAGCGTTGCTCGCCAGCTCTGAAGGAAGAGAAAGACGACGAGCGCGACGAGGACGACCGCCGCCACCAGCGTTTCGACGATCTCACGGATGCCGGCTTTCACGGGAGCCGTGGTGTCGAGCGAGATCTCGTAGGTGATTCCCGGCGGGAAGCGCTTGGCCAGATCGACCATCGTCTTGCGGACCGCGTCCGCCACTTCCAGCGCGTTCGACCCGGGCGACTGGAAGCCCGCGATGACGGCCGCCGGGTTCCCGTTGAACGTGCCGTACTGCTGGTAGGTGAGCGCTCCGAGCTCGACGCGCGCCACGTCCTTGATGCGCACGCTCGATCCGTCGGGGTTCTCGCGGACGATGACGTTCTCGAACTCCTGCGGCTCGACCAGCCGTCCCTGCGCGCGCACGGTGTACGTGAGCTGTTGCCCCGGCGGCGCCGGCTCCGCGCCCACCTGGCCGGCCGGGTTCACGACGTTCTGCGCCCGGACGGCGTTCTGCAGGTCGTTGACGGTCAGGCCGAGGCGAGCGAGCAGATCGGGTTTGATCCAGATCCGCATCGAGTAGTCGGCCGCGCCTAGGTTTCGAATGTCGCCGATGCCCTTGATGCGCAAGAGGGCGTCGTTGATGTTGATGAGGGCGTAGTTGGCGAGAAACGTCGGGTCGTAGCGGCCGTCGGGCGAGTAAAGAGAGACGACGATCAGAGGGAACGCGAGGGACTTCTTGATCGTCACACCGAAGTTTTTCACGTCTTGCGGCAAGAACGGCTGCGCCTGCGAAAAGCGGTTGTTGACGAGGACATTGTCGACGTCGATGTCGGTGCCGACGTCGAACGTCACCGTCTGGTTCATCGACCCGTCGTTCGCGTTCGTCGACTGGATGTAGAGCATCCGGTCTACGCCGTTCATCTGCTGCTCGATCGGCGTCGCGACCGACTGCTCGATTGTCAGCGCGTCGGCGCCCGTGTACGTCGTCGTCAGGTTGACTTGCGGCGGCAAGATCTGCGGAAATTGCGCGATAGGAAGCCCGAGGAGCGACACCGTGCCGATGAGGACGGTCAAGATCGCGATGACCATCGCGACGATCGGGCGCCTGATGAAGAACGCGGACATTGTGGCGGCGTCCTCTCGTCAGTTCGGGGTGGTCTTCGCAGGCGCGACCGATGCGCTCGAAGAAGCGGGCTCGGGAGCCGTCTTGGGCACGACCAGGGCGCCATCGGCGATCTTCTGAACGCCCTCGACGACGATGCGATCGCCTTCGATGACGCCTCGGTCCACGACGCGCAGCCCCTGCGCGCTCGCTCCGACGTCGACGCGGCGCAGCTGCACTTTGTTGTCCGGTCCCAGGACACCGACGGAATAGGTGCCCTGGACCGGGATGAGCGCTTTCTCAGGGACGACCAATACGCCGCGGCCGGCTTCGGGTCGCGCGATGCGCACCCGTCCATACTGCCCGGGTCGGAGGTTGCCGTCGGGATTGGGTACAAGCGCTTGAACTTGAATCGTCCCGGTGCTGGGGTCGATCTGGCGGTTGGTCGTCACGATGACGCCCCGGTGCGAATAGGTGCTGCCGTCGGAGAGGCTGATCTCGACGCCGGGGTCTCCGGCCTCCGTTTTTCCGCTGGCGTCGAGGCGAGCGAACTGCCGCTTGGCCCAGGCGATGTCCCGCGCATCGAGCTGTTTGAAGCGATCGGGGTACTTCACGAAGTCCACTTCGCTCATCGGGAAGTTCACCCGGATGGGATCGATTTGCGAGACGGTCGTCAGCAACGTCGGTCCGTCCTGCCCGACGAGGTTGCCGATGCGCACGAGCGCGAGCCCTGCGACCCCATCGATGGGGGCGCGGATCTGCGTGTACGACAGGTTCAGGTCGGCCTGCTGCAGCTGCGCTTCGGCGGCTTGGACCTGACCGTCGGCGTCGGCGAGATTGGCGGTCGCGTTGTCGACGTCCTGCTGGGCTATCATGCCCGTTTTGAGCAGCCCTCGTTCGCGGTCGAGCTGCACACTGTTGTGCGCCTGTACGACTCGAGCGCGAGTGAGCGCGGCCCGTGCGGCGCTCTGCGCGGCGACGTATTCGGTCGCTTCGATCGAGAACAGCGACTGCCCCGCCTTCACGAACGAGCCGTCCTTGTAGCCCTGGCTTCGCAGAAAGCCCCGCACGCGAGCGCGGATTTCGGCGTTGTCGTAGCCATCGAGCGTGCCCACGGCCTCGATATAGAGGGCGACGTCGCGCCGCTCGACGGCCGCGACATAAACCGTCGGCGGGGGCGGCGCGACTGGTTTCGTCGAGTTGTCGCAGGCGCCAGCGGCAAGGGAGAGGACCCCGAACGCCAGCGCTGCAGCGCGCGCGCGATGAGAAGGAGGCATGGGGAAAGAGAACGGGCACATCGGTTTCGGGTTCAATAGACACACTCCGCGTTCGTGAGCACGGCATTGGCGCGCCCCTGAGCCAGCTGAAAGTCGAGAAGGGCCAGGTTGGTCTCCGCCTGCCGGAGCGCTTGCGCCGAGGTCACGAGATCCAGGCTGGTGCCCAGCCCCTGCCGGTATCCGGAGCGCGTCCGCTGATCGATTCGATCGGCGAGGTCGCGCTGACGGGCGGCCACGTCGCGAGACGCCCGAAGGACGCCGATCGCGCGATCGGCCTGGGCCGATGCCACGATCGCGGCGAGTCGGGTGGCGACGAGGGCCTGGCGAGCCTGCTCGACCGCCGCGCGTGCGTCGCGTCTTGCGCCCTGGCGCGCGCCTCCGTCGTAGATGGGCAGGATGACGGCCCCCTGCAAAGACCAGGTGGTGTGGGGCGCGAGCACCGTCTCGGTCGCGTAGCCAAGCTGCGACAGTAGGCCTAGGGAGGGCGCGTACTGCAGGTCGGCGTCGTGAACCGCTCGCTCGGTGATTTCGAGCTGCAAACGGCTCGCGCGCACGTCGGGCCGCTTCTCGACGTCTTCGTTCATCCGGCAGGTTCGCGCGATGGCCGCCTCGAACCGCTCGAGGTCCAGATCTCCCGGAGCGGCGACGGCGACGGGGGAGCCGACCGCCTGGCCGAGCGCTTCGCGCGTCTGGCGGAGAGACTCGTCGCTGGCGATGATGAGCGCCCGCGCTGCCTCGACGTCCTGCTGCGTACGGTCGACGTCGAGATCCGTCCCCTGACCGAGCTGCTGGCGGGTCTGGGTGAGCGCAAGGCGCTCGAGGGCCGCGCGGAGGCCGACCCTGTTCAGATCAGTGACGCGGGCGGCCGCCAACGTCGACAGCATCGCGGTGACTACCGACGTGGCGATCGTGCGCCGTCTGTCTTCGAACGAAAGTCGGGCGAGATCGACATTTCGTGCGAAGGTTCCCTGGGCATAGATGCCGCGCGGATTGACGACGGACCACGCGAGCGTCGCACCGACGCCGAACACGTCCGAGGGGGGGGTAACGAACGTGACGGGTGGCGCCGTCGGAAACGTGACTTGCTCGTTCAGAAACTGATGCGTGTAGCTTCCCTGTCCCGTGAGCACGGGGAGCACGGCAGCAAGAGCGATGCGCTTCTGCGCCTCGGCGCGAACGACGCTCTGGTAGCTCGACAGGTAGTCCGGCGATTGCGCGCGAATGAGCGCCAGGGCGTCGTCCCACGAGGCGATTTGGCGCGGGGCCTCGGGTGGCGGGGCGAGCATGCCGTCGGCGATGGGGGAAGGATCGGCGGCCTGAGGCTCTGGCGGCGGATCGGCGGCCGCTCGATCGACCCCTCCCAACATTGCGGCCAGCAGGACGAAAAAAAGGGGGCCTCGCGGATATGGCTGACGAAACATCGTGGTCGGCATTCTAAGGGCTGCGCTCTCTTGCGATGCCGTACGACGGAGGTGTGTTGCGTCGCAAGCTCGAGCGATTCGGACGCCTAGCACCACGGTTGCCTCCTGAGCAGCGCCACAGTGGCGCGCTACTGCTGGCGTCAGGGGGCCTGGAGGTACTTCGGATCGGCGCCCGGCCCGTCGAGCGATTCGAGGAACGCGACCAGATCGCTCTGCTCGCGGTCGCTCAGGCCGAGCGGATGGATCTCACTCGTGCCCAGGTAGCCGTAGGGCGAGCCTCCGTCGTTGAAGAAGGCGACGACCTTTTCGAGCGTGCCGAGCTGCCCGGTGTGCATGAATGTCGGCCGCTTGCTCACGCAGCGCAGCATCGGAGTTCGGAACGCGCCCTCCATCTCCGGCGTCACGGCGCCGGGCAACCGACCGTCGTTGCCATCGCTGAAAGTCCCCAGGGTATTGAGCGGATCGAGTTGCGCTGCGGCAATCCCCGTCGCCGCGCCGTGGTCAGCCGAGTCGACGAACGCCTGTTGCACCATCGTGGCGACCAGACCCACGTCGTGGAACTTCTGATCCGACAGAAACGGGCCGGAGTGGCACTTTGCGCACCCGGCCTTGTCGACGAAAAGGGCCGCACCGCGCTGCGCCGCGCGTGAGACCGCCCCCGAGTCGCCATGCATCCACGCGTCGAAAGGCGTGAGCCCGCACGTGAGCTTGCGCTCGAACGCGCCGATCGCCTTGCCTGCATTGACGACTACGGTCGTGACCGCGGTTTGCTGCGTCGCGGTCAACCCGTCGAACTCCGCGTGGTCCCCCGGCATGCCGTGGAACGTCCCGTCACAGGTCGGTTGCGGGTCCGTGGGGTTCTTCGGCTGGCACCCGGTGACTTGCGCGCCGAGCGGCGGGAACTGACTGGGATCGGCCAGCGGCGGCATCGGACCGAAGATGGCCTCGTAGTCGGTTCGGTACTCGGCGTAAATCTGCTCGGCCTCATACAGACGCGAGCTGTTCATTTCGACCACATTCTCGAGCGGACCGAATACTTGATTGTACAAGGCGTCGCGCCGTCCATCCCACATGAGCAGACTGGCTTGTCCCACGTCGAGCAGCGAAGGCGCGCGCCGTCGCCCCCAACCCGCGCCCAGCGATATCTGAAGCTGAAACGAGCGCGTGTCGGAGAAGCCGGACGACGGAATGTGGCAGCCGGCGCACGCGACCCGGCCCGTTTGGCCCGCGGTGCCCAGCGCGCGCGGGCTGCCATCGTTGTCCGTGTCGAGGAGCGGGCCCGAGAAGGACGGATCGAAAAAGAGCTTCTGGCCCAGAAGGGCAGCCGCCGGGTCATCGGCGTAACGGTTGGTCGCGTCGGGTGGCGGCGCCGGGAGCGGTGCGGGAGAGAGCGCTTGAAGCGCTTGCAGCTCTGTCGGCGTGATGACCGGATCGGGATCGGCGGCGTTCGCTTCGGCGCTGTCGGCGGCGGCGTCTGGTAGTGACACGAGGCCGGCGTCCATGGCGGGCGGTGCGGCGGCCCCCGTCGGAGACGAGCCGCATCCGCTCGCCAGAATCGCGAAGGCGATCGAGCCCGCTCTCAATACGCGGCGCACGCGAACCTCGCATCCCACGGGGGGGGCGCGATGCCGCTCTTGATCCCGAGATCGTCCCAGTGCCGCACGGTTTCGGTGCACTGGTGCTCGTGCAGAAAGCCGTAGGGCTTGGCCTGGCTGCAGACTCGCTCGTCTGCGGCGCCTTCGTGATAGAGAACGTCACTGAACGTGACGGTGACCGCTCCCGCCAGCGCGAAGCCCGCGGTGGGGTAGTGCACGCAGCCAGCCGGGGATCCGTCCATGAATACATAGACCGTACTCGACGAGATGTACGCGTCGTATTTCGTCATTCGGTCCACGCCTGCATGCTCGAAGGGCGAATCGGCCGGAGGAATGGTCGCGTTCGTATTCTTCCCGCCGCTCCAGTTGTCGTAATCGATCAGGGGATGGCTGGGCGCCTGATTGTTCACGGCCCACGCTCCGTTGTTGACGAGTCCGTGGAACGCTTGGACTTCGAGGCGCATGGACGGGCCCTGGATGGTCTGGATCAACAGGAAATTCCCGTTGGTGTTCAGCAAGCCGTCTTCGACGGGCGTCGGCTGGTCGGTCACAAGCACCTGCGGGTAGCGCCGGTCGGTGCCGACCGTGTTCACCGTCCACGTGACGTGCAGGAACTTCGTGGCGTCCGCGTCGACCGTCGCCGGCTGCTGCGCGGTGAAGCGCACGCGGCCGGTGACGTCCTGCGTCCAGTCGTCGAAGACGGTCCAGAATTGGCCGAGGAGCTGACCGTGCGTGAAGACCAACGGGCCGGTGGGATGGTCTACGGAATAGGCTCCAAAGTCGAAGAGTGAGGAAGTCCAGTGTGCGCTCGTGTTGTCATGCGAAAATTTGGGGTCGGTGCTCGCCGTCTCGGCAGGCGGCTCCGTTCCCACGCCGAATCCCTGGTACCAGTCCCAATCGTCGGGGTTGTGAGGCTGGGGGGCGACCTGGACGAACGAGCGCGCGATGGGGACCGGGGCGGCGTTCGGCGTCTGCAGCAGCGGCAGGCCCCCGGTGACTGCGCCTGGAAGATCGTATTGCCCATTGATGTAGATCTCCCCGGTGGGCGACGCCTGCTGTATTTGATCGAGCGTGAGGAACGGCTGGTGCGGAGTCGCGGAGAGAGACTGCGGCGAGAGCAGTCCCTGGTAGGGGCAACCGGACGATAGGGCCTCTACGACAAGGGTCGTCGGTTGCGTCAGCCCTGACCACTCGAGATGCCAGAGGGGCCCCTGACCCTGGTTCGCCGCACGTTTGAAGCGCTCGTTGCCGGCGGAGAGCTCGACGTGCAACTGGGGTCCTTGGTAAAGGACACTCATGAGCGGCACGGCCCCTGCTGTGGCCGCGGTAAGGACCTGGAACGCGGCCGCCGGGGGTGTCGAGTCCTTCGCGTGCGAAGCCTGGCCCGCCGCGGTGAAGTAAGAGTCGGTGTACTGCGTCCAACCCTGACCGGCCACGACCTCGGCCCTCTCGGATCCGTAGATCGTTTGCGTCGCGGCGCTCGCGGCGGAAGGGACGTAAAAGACGATCCCGTCGTCGCGGCCTCCCTGGCTCAAGAGCATTTGCCGCTGGCTCGAGTCGGTCGTGTAAATCTTCGGACGCGCTTCGCGCCAGCCGTTTTCGGGTGCCAGCGGATGGACGGCGATCGCGTACACCGGCGAGCGATCGGGCGCCGGCGTCAGATACACGTAACCCAACGTCGGCTGCGCAGGGACGGTCGCGCCCCACGAATAGACTCCGTTGTCGTAGACTTGGCCTGCATCCGGTTTGTTGACGTCGTTCGTCGTGTTGTTGGGCAGGTCCAGTGCTTGTCTCAGGCCGGCGCACCGGTACATCGCGTTCTTGATCGTGAGCGACCCATCGGCGTTCGTGGTCACGTCACTCGGATTCGGCAGGGGATAGACACGGTAATCGACGGCATTGTCGATGGGGTCGAAGTCGATTCCCACCGAGTCTTCCCGCTCCGTTGCCGTGACGTTGGTCAGTGGCGGCAGTGATCCCATGTTCGCGCCGACCGCCGCGTCGAGCTGCGTCACGACATGCTTGTTATCCGGGCTAGATGAGGTGGCGCTATCTCCGAACGAGCCGGCGTCTCTCGGTGCGGGACCGGACCCCGAGCCGCGTCCACCGTCGGTCGAGCCAACTCCTCCGGAGCCAGCACCGTTCGGCGATCCCTGGCTCGAGTGGACAGCGGTGGAGCTCGAACACCCCACATAGATTGGCAGCGCGGCGGCGACCAGCAGCTCGAGAACGATCAAAGACCGTGCGGTCATGCATCCCTCCATTCGCCGCGGGGGCTCGGCGAAAATGAATTCCCAATATTGCACGCCTGCATGGTCGCCGGACCATCCATCGTCGAAAGGATAGCGATCGGCCGACCAAGAAGTGTGCAACCTAGGGGGATATTGCCTAGGCTAGGATGTCATTGCGCACAAGGTCGTGCGTGGTGTGGAGCGTGTCTGCCCCAGCAGCCCCGTTGCGGGGAGCTGTAGTTGGGCGCGACCGGCGGACGTCGTGTCGTGACTTTCTCGCGCTCGCGCCGAAAACTCCGCCTCTCCATGGGCGGCAGCGGCACAGACATCGCCCTACTGCCGCGCGACGGCGAGGCTGTAGCTCTGGACCTTCCGGCCGCTAGAGCTCACGCTCGCGCACACGGACACGGCCGCCGCCTGACCGCCGACGGTGATCGACACACCGACCGCTCCCGCGCTCGCCGGGATCACGACCGAGCATGTCCCCGCCGGCGTGAGATAGCCGACGGCCAGACTGGCATCCGCCGAAGCCGTCAGCTGAACGCGGGTCGTTCCGGACGTCGCCACGACGACGTACCAGTCAACGTCGGTCGGAGTGGCCAGGCTTCCGCACTGGCTGGCGGCAAGGCGGGTTGCCGATGCAACCGTGTCGTTTGGCTCCGTTTCGAGCGCGCAGGTCGCGCCCCCTTCGGGCTTGGTACCAGCGTCCACGGCGGGCTTCGATGGTGCGCTGCCATCTTGCGCGATCGGGGCGTCGGCGCGCATACCTGCGTCGGCGATCGGCCCGGCTTCCGGAACGTGTGCGACGTCGGCGCTCGAGCCCGCGTCCGTCGGCTTGGGCCCTGCGTCGGCGATTGGACCGGCTTCGGGAAGGCGCGCCACGTCGGCCGCCGCGCCAGCGTCCGCCGGCTTGAGCCCTGCGTCGGCGACGGCGCCACCGCCGTCGGGAGCTCCACCGTTGGCGGCGACCCGCTGGGCGATCCAGGTGCTCAGCGGATCCACGCGCGCCAGCACTTCGATCGAGCCGTTCGCCCCGGAGTTCACCGCGACGATGGTGTGGGTCGACGGGAGGAACACCGGGCCGCCGGAGTCCCCGTGCTCGATGACGTCGGTTCCGTAGTAGTCGAACGGATAGCCGAGGGCCGCGCCGTCGTTCACGGTCAGCGGCGCCTTGTAAAACGAATTGGTCAGCGCGCCATTCAAGATTCGACCCACGTCGACGACTGGCGTATTCGCCTTCAAGGGCGAGAGCGCGAGGACCGGAAAACTAGGAACCTGAATCGGTTGATCCAGATAGACGAGTCCGATGTCGTGATGATTTGGATTGACATTCGCGGCCCCGTTTTCGTGCCAGTCGAAGGTCTCTCCGCGCGCGGAGGTCGCCTGGGTACCGTTGACCGACACGCTCCAGGAGACCATGCCGTCCACGCAGTGTCCGGCGGTCATCACGACTCGCGGCGCGATGAGCACCGCGGAGCAGGCGTAGCTGGCTCCGGAAGCGCCGCGCATGTTCAGAAGTGTCGCCTCGGGATACGCGGTCGTCTGCGTCCCATTGATGATCGGCTCGATGACCGCTGTGGTGTCCTCGGCCGGTTCTCCCGAGCTCGTCGGTTGGAGTGCGCAGCCGGACGGCGCGCAGAACATCGCACCGATGGCGCCCGTGAGTATCGCGCGTCCTCTCATCATGGTCCCTTCGATAACGCCGACTCTTGCGAGTCCCGTAGGCTTTGCGTCCCCCGCTCGCGCGAGGTTTGCCGTTTGGGAATCCCCGAATCGAAGGGGTCCGTTCGATGAGAACGACGGTCGCGCGGAATCCTTGAGAGGCGCGCCACCCGCCCATTGCAAATCGTGCGGTGCGGCGAGTTAATAGCGAGCGGACATGACAGAGAACAAATCGGCCGAAGGTCTACCAGGACAACGCCCTCGCGCCGGGGCCGTGCTTCTCACGGGCGCCACCGGGTTCGTCGGCGGCCACCTCTTGCCGAGGCTCGAGGCGGCTGGCTTCGACGTGCGGTGCGCCACCCGCGACCCCGTGCGAGCGGCTGCGGCGCATCCGGAACGTACCTGGGTTCGGGTGGACGTGAACGATCGGGCCACCCTGGCTCCGGCGCTCCCCGGGGTCCGCGCGATCGTGTACTTGGTTCACGGGATGGGCAGCGACTCCGGCTACGAACGCCGTGAGCTCGACGCGGCGCGAGCGCTTGTCGAAGAGGCGGCACAGGCGGACGTCGAGCGCATCGTGTACCTCGGTGGCGTCGCGCCTTGCGGTCGGCCCTCGCGTCACCTGCGAAGTCGACTGGCGACGGGGGAAGTGTTGCGATCCGGCGCCGTTTCCGTCTTCGAGCTGCGGGCCGCGATGGTCGTGGGTCACGGCAGCGTCAGCTGGCAGATCGTCCGCGATCTCGCAACGCGGCTGCCGGCCATGCTGCTGCCCCTCTGGCTGTCGACCCGATCGCGGCCGATCGGGATCGACGACGTGGTCTTCGCCCTCGAGACCGCGCTCACGTTGCCGGTTACCGACGCTGGCCTCTACGAGCTTCCCGGCCCCGAGATCCTCAGCGCCAAAGACATTCTCATGCGCATTGCCCGGCTGCGTGGAACGCGACCCGTGACATTGAGCGTGCCGATCCTAACGCCGCGCCTCTCGAGTTACTGGCTCAAGCTTGTGACCGCTGCGGACTACGACGTCGCGCGCGAGTTGGTGGAGGGGCTGAGGAGCGATCTGCTCCCGACGGGCCGGTCATTCTGGGATCTCGTGGCCGATCACGAGCTGGTCTCCTTCGACGAGGCGGCGCGCCGGGCGCTGGCGGCCGACCGGGAGGTGCTACCCACGTCGGTGGCCCTCGTGGAGGAGGGAATCGCGCGACTCTCGCGGCGAACGCGCCGCTGACCGACCCGACCCATCGGCGCGAAGCCGGCAAGAAGGGAGCGATCGGGATGAAGCGGGACTGCCAGATGGATCGGTGGTGTCCAACATCTGGCAAGTGTTGGACAGCCCGAGATTTCGCGTCCGACGCCGGATGGTCGTCGTTCAGCTAGCGCTTGACTAACATTTGTCTATGTCTAGCTTGTCCGTGTGGCTCAAGCTCGATCGACGCGCGCGTCCAAGTCGGCCCTCCAAGATCGAGGTTCGTCGGGGGGCGTCGAGCTGGACGGCGCGCGATACTCGATCCGGGTGACCTCGCGGCTGACCGGGGTCGAGCTCGACACATTGCGCATGTGGGAGCGGCGGTACGGGTTTCCGCGCCCGGCGCGAACAAGCGGCGGAAGCCGCGCCTATTCCGAGTCCGAGGTCGAGGCGCTCAAGTTGATTCGACAAGCAATCGACCACGGGTACCGGCCTGGGGAGATCGTCGGAAAACCGCGTGAAGAGCTCGTACAGATGCTTCTCGTGAGTTCGCAGGTTCCGGCGCGTGCCACTTCGGGAACCCCGACCATTGCTTCGCTGCTGGCCGCCCTCCAGCGGGACGACCTCGCCGGGCTTCGTGCCGAGTTGCGCCAGGCCGCGGTCGTTCTCGGTCCCAAGAGGTTTCTCGTCGAAGTGGCTCAGCCCGTGAGCGTGCGGGTCGGGGACCTGTGGGCCGAGGGCAAGATGGAAGTGCGTCACGAGCACATGCTGAGCGAGTGCCTGTCGGCGCAGCTTCGCGTCTTGATGTCCGCTTACGAGGAGCGCGCTGGTGCCCCCCGCGTTCTCCTCGCGACATTGCCGAACGAGCGTCATGGACTCGGCCTGGAGATCGTCCAGGTCTACCTGGCGGTGAGCCAAGTGACCCCCCTCTTACTCGGCGTCGATACCCCCGCCGAGCAAATCGTGAAGGCCGCCCAGAGCCACGCTGCCGACGCCGTCGGTTTGCTCGTCACACGCGCGTCGGACCTCAAGGCGACGACAAAGCGCATTCGCTGGATGCTCGCCGAGCTGCCACGGCGGGTGGCCATCTGGATTGGCGGTGAAGGGGGACCCGATCTGGGGATACGTGATGATGCCGTGCGGATCGTCTCGACATGGACCGATCTCGACGCGGCGATTGCGGCCCTGACGTGGAGATTCGCGTGATGCGGCGCGCCGATGCCGAGACCCAACGCGAATTTCGTCGAGCGACCATCGGCGAAGTCTTCGGCGCTACCGGCGGCCACGAGGCCGCATCCAATGCAGGAGCTTCGTATGACCACGCTTGAATCGATGTCCACTCTCGTCGATGCCTCGGCTCGAGCTCCTCGTGTAGAGCTCGTGAGCGCCGCCGCGCTACCCACCGAGTTCGGAAACTTCCGCATTCAAGTATTCACGAGTGACCGCGACGACCGTGAACAGGTGGCGATCGTGCATGGGGACGTGTTTGGGGTCGAATCGGTCTCGACTCGGATTCACTCCGAGTGCCTCACGGGAGACGTGATGGGATCGCTGAGGTGCGACTGCCGAAAGCAGCTCGAGCTGGGGCTTCGGCAGATTGCGTCGCTGCCTTGCGGCGTCGTCCTCTACTTGCGCCAAGAGGGGCGCGGGATCGGGCTCGCCAACAAGATTCGGGCCTACAAGCTCCAGGAGGAAGGGCTAGACACGGTCGATGCGAACCTCGCGCTGGGGTTTCGCGACGACGAGCGCGACTACGGAGTCGCGGTGGCGATGCTTCGGACGCTCGGAGTGAGGTCGGTTCGCCTGATGACCAACAACCCGGACAAGGTTGCCCAGCTGAGGCGCTACGGGCTTCCGGTCACAGAGCGATTGGCGCACGCGATCCCACCCGGCGTCGCGAACCGACGCTACCTCGAGACCAAAGTCACGAGGTCTGGGCACATCATGAACCTCGTCGTCCCCGACGATCTGGCCACGGCCTCGTGTGTCGCGAACCGCCCTTGACGGTCGCTGCGGATGCTGCGGATGCGGATAATAATAGTGAAAGAGAACCTGTCGGGGTGGACACTTTGAGGTTCATTGCGGCGCCTTGCAGCGTGGGATACGAGTCGAATATCGGCCGAACGGGCGCATCCCTCCCCCCCCACGCGTCGGTTCGTCCGCGCGCTCCCCGTCTGTGATCACGCCGGGCGGGGGGCGCTTCCTTTTTCACGGATGTCGGTCGTAGCTTCGCAGGATCGGCGAGAACGCCTGCGCGCCAACCCGATGCCGACGGCTGCCACGATCGTCGCGAAGCCCCATGGCGAGCCCGAGCCGCCGAGCGAGCACCCGCCACTGCTCGTCGAGCTCGATGGGGCGCGGCCGCCATCGCTGCTCGACCCAGCGCCCGAGCTGCTGGACCCGCCGCTGCTGGACGTGCCGCTGCTGGACGTACTGCTGCTGGACCCGCCGCTGCCGCTGGAGCTGCTTCCACCTGCGCCCGCGTCGGGGAGGACGAAGGTGCAGCTGAAGGACGCCGTGTTGCAGTGCGCGCCGAGCGATGCGCACTTGCAATCGGTATCCGCCGAGCACCACCCGGGGGACTGCGCTGCCGGCTTGCAGGTCTGTATGGGCGCTTTGCTCCAATCGCAGACGTCGGTGCCGCAGGCGGTGCCGCCCGTCGCGCAGTCGATGTCGTTCGTGCAAGAGGTCGCGCCTGCCGAACCCGCCCAAAGCGACGAGGCGGTGACGGCCGTGGCGAACGCGAATGCGAGAGCACGCAACTCCATGGCAAATCTCCTGACGCCGTATGCGGCGCACTCTACCTCACCGCTGCCGGACGGCCCAGTCAGCGGGCATCGCACATACGGTTGCAATCTGTCGACTGCCGCAGTAAAAGTGCGGCCCAAGCGAACGGGTCTGCTGTACCCTCCCGCCTCCGTCCGTGCTCGTTCGCTCTTACGCCCTCCGCCCGGAGAAGTGCCGGCCCGGGGGGCGTTTTTCTTTGCCTGCTCGGCGGTGCGACCCGGGCTTCGCCCTGATGGTGGAAAACGATTGGCCCCTTGGCCGCCGGTTCACTTCGGCTTGTCCTTGTCCTTGTCCTGGTCCTTGTCCTTCTTAGCCGCCTTCTTGGCCGTGTCGGCCGCCTGCGGACCCGTCGGTGCGACCGCGGCGCTCGCCGCGGGCGGCGGCCCGGAAGCAAGCGACTTCGCCCGGCCTTCGCCGTTGACGATCTGGCCGCCGAACTCGCGCACGTGAAACTCGACCCGACGGTTTTCCGCCATGTGCTCCGGGGTGTCGTTCGCCGCCAGAGGGTTCTTCGATCCGTTGCCCACCGAAGATAGACGCTTCGCGTCGACTCCATTCTTGGTGAGCCATTCGACAACCGCCTGCGCACGCTGCTCGGAGAGCTTCGTGTTGTCGAAGCCCTTGTTCTCCCCTTCGTTGTCGCTGTTTCCCTCGATCGAGAGCTTGGTGATTTCCGGGTTGTCTTTCAGAATGGTCGAAAGCTGCGTCAAAACCTTCTTCGTTTTGTCGTTCATCACGATTTTCGAGCTGGCTTTTTGAAACTCGATGTCCCCCGGCATGTCGATCTGCGTCGCGCTCTTCATCTGGACCCCCTTGAGCGCGATGACCTTCCTGGGCGGCTCGGGCTTGGGCGGCTCGGGCTTGGGCGGCTCGGGCGCGGGCGGGGGCGGCGGAGGGGCCTCGGCCGTTGTGCTTGCGGGGGGCGGTGGGGCAGCGGGCGGGGGCGGCGGCTGTTCCCCCCCGACTTTCGCCTGTGTTTCCACGTGGCAGCCGCTCACACCCGTTCCGGCCACCCCGACCACCGCAATGGCGAGCACGGGAAGTAACGCCCTGTCGATCTTCATGATTGCCCTCTGGTGTCCGACCCGTGCCGAGGCTAGATGGAAACGGGTGTCCTTGGGAAGGCGGAAGCGGCGCTCGTGTCCAAGCCCGTCGGCTGAGGAGAAATGACGCCCCACCGCGCGACCCACTCGGTTCGTCCGCCGCCGCCATCGCAGCTCGACGACCTTCGGGGGAGCGTCGAGCGCCATCGCGCGTCGCTGGTCGAGCGGCTCGGCGCAGGCGAGGACGGTATGGCGCTCGGGAGGGCCAATGCCCGTTTTCTCGACGCCTGTTTTCGCACGCGCTTCGACGTCGCCGCGAAGGCTGTGGGGCTGCCTGCCCACGGACTGGCCATCGCCGCCGTGGGAAGCTTCGGCCGCGGCGCGGTGGCCCTGCGCAGCGATGCGGACATCGTGGTCGTCGTCAGCCCGCGGATGATCGGAGCGCCTCAGGCGGCGGCCTTCGCGGAGGCGCTCCTGTACCCACTCTGGGACGCGACCCTGGCGGTGGGGCACCAAGTGGTCAGCACAGCCGACGCGGTGAAGCTGGCGCACGACGATCTCGCGACTGCGACCGAGCTGCTCGATCTGCGCCATCTTGCGGGCGATGGCCCGCTGGTGCGCGAGCTCATCGCCCAGGCCAGCGAAGGGGTCTTCGGCGAGGACGAGCTCGGGACGTTCATCGAGCGTCTCGAGAAGGAAGCGGCGGCTCGGCATGAGCGCTTCGGCGGTTCGGTCTACCTGCTCGAGCCGGACGTCAAGAGCGGGGCAGGGGGCCTGCGAGACATCGACGGCATGCGCTGGGCGGCTCGCGCGCGCTATCGAGTTGGGGCGGCGGACGTCCAGGAAAAGCTGGGCGCTTGGGGCGAGCTGCTCCACCGCGGGGTGCTCGTGGAGCGCGAGGCGAACGAAATCGCCGCCGCCGAGGAGTTCTTGTGGCGGGTTCGCAATCGGCTGCACGCCCGCGACGGCAGGAAAGCCGATCGGCTTGGTTTCGAGGAGCAAGAGGCCCTTGCCATGGCAATGGGCTACGGGGACGACCCCGCCCGTGCGGCCGAACGGCTGATGCAGGAATACTATCGGCATGCCCGGGCGGGGACGCGTGCGCGAGCCAGCCTCCTCGAACGCCTGAAGCCGGCGCGGCGTCGCGCCAAGTCGCCCCCGGTCGACCTGGGCGGCGGGGTCCACCTCTTCGACGGCCATGTCACGATCGCCGGCAACGCGGAGCTCCTGGCCGACCCGGCGTTGGCGATGCGCGTCTACGTCGCGTGCATACGACAGGGAGCCCCCTTGTTGCCCTTTGCTCGGGACGCCATCGCGCGAGCGGTGGACGACGCGTCGTGGTGCGAGCGGCTGCGCTCCGACGCAGAGGCCGCGTCCCTATTCGTCGAGCTCGTCTGCACGATCCCCGAGACCCCGACGCGCCGGGGATCGATCGTCGGCGAGCTCCACGACGTGGGTCTGCTCTTGGCGATGGTTCCGGAGTTTCTTCCGGTGACCGGACAAGTACACCACGACGTCTACCACGTGTACACCGTCGACGCGCACTCGGTCGCCGCGATCGACCGCCTTCGCCAGCTCGCGCGTGGCGAGCTTGCCCACGAGTTTGCGCTGGCTTCGCGCCTCGCGGCCGAGATCGCGCGGCCGCGCCCGCTCTTTCTGGCCACCCTGCTCCACGACGTCGGCAAGGGTTATCCCGACGCGCAAGGGTCGCGAAGAGGGCACTCGAAAATGGGGGCGGACCTGTGCGAGCGAATCCTCCCCCGCTTGGGCTTGTCGTCGGAAGACGTCGATGACGCGCGGCAGCTCGTGCTCGATCACTTGCTGATGTACCACGTCGCGACGCGCCGCGACCTCGACGACACGTCGACGATCGACGAGTTTTGTCGAACGATTCGCGGGCGCGAGGGTCTTCGCAATCTCTATCTATTGACGGTCTCCGACCTCTCCACGACCTCGCCGACTGCGATGACGTCGTGGAAGGCGCGCATGTTCGACGAGCTCTACTTCGCCGCCGAGGCGCACCTCGCCGGGCATGAGCCGCGTGCCGACGTCGATCGTATGGCAAGGGTGCGCGCTGCGGTACGGAAATCGTGGTCCGGGCCGAACGACGCCATCGAAGCACTTCTCGCGTCGATGCCGGAGCGGTACCTCCTCGCGAATGCGCCCGAGTCCATCGTTCACCACGCACGCGTCGTCAACGAGCGGGCGGACCGAGTCGCTCACGTCGGGCGCGTTCCGTCTCGCCATACCGAAGCAGCGGAGCTCTGCGTGGTCGCCGACGACCGGCCCGGCCTCCTCGCGCGCATCGCTGCAGCGATCACCGCCAATCGGCTCGAGGTGCTCGCCGCGCAGGTGTACTCGCGTCAGTGCCGTGACAAGGGGTCGTCGGACGCGGGCCAAGGGTTGGAGTCGCGCGTCGAGGCGGTCGACCTCTTCTGGGTCCGCGATCGCGATGGCGGCACCGAAGGGATCGACCGCGCCCTGCCGAGGCTCGCGCGTGATCTCGAGGACGTCTGCTCGGGGCGCGTCGATCCGGCGCAGCTGCTTCGCGCGCGCGTCGGCTCGGCCTCGCCGTGGCGATCGCGGCCGAGCCCGGCGGTCGCGACCGAAGTCCTCTTCGACGACCGCGCCTCGCCCCGGCACACGGTGGTAGAGGTTTTTGCCAAGGACGGACCGGGCCTTCTCTACCGGCTCGCTCGTGCGTTGCATGAGCTCGGGCTCTCCATCGCGCTGTCGAAAATCAATACCGAGGGTATGCGGGTCGCCGACGTCTTCTACGTCAGTGAGCTCGATGGGACGAAGGTGCCTCCAGGTCCTCGGTACAAGCAGATCCACGACGTTCTCCTGCGAGCGACCCAAGAAACCTAGGGAATGAAGCCTCGCTTTTCGTAAACTCGCCCTCTATGAGGCTCTCGCACGGCGTGCTGGGTACGGTGTTCGGCTTGGGGCTCGGCGCTCTGACCGCGGCGTGCGGCGCTGCCCCGCCCCCGCCCCCGCCGTCGCGGCCCCCGGCCCCTTCTCCGACTCCGGTCGCGGCCGACTCCGCGACCCCACCCGGAGCGCCCGCGTCACCGGAGCTCGCGGCCGGGATAAAGGCGTTCGACTCGGGCGACTATCCCGCCGCACGCAAGTCGTTCGAGGCCGCCGCCCGGAAGAACCCCGGCGACTACGAAGCGTTGTACGACCTCGGCATGGCCTGCGAGAAGGCGGGCGACAGGGCCGCCGCCGAAGCCGCCTACAAGTCGGCGCTGGGCGTGAAGCCCGACCTAGAGACCGCGGCGGCAGAGCTCTGCGCCCTCCTTGTCGACGAGGGTCGAATCGACGACGCATTGGCGGTGGGGCGCGCGGCGCTCGGCAAGCACCCGGGGAGCGCGGCGCTTCACGAGAACGTCGGGGTTGCCCTGGCGAGCCGCAATGACCAAGAAGACGCGATTCACGAGCTCGAAGAGGCGATCAAGGCTCAACCGTCCGAGGCGATGTTTCAACTGACTCTCGCCCATTGGCTCAACGCCTGGCACGTGCGCGGGGCGGCCCCTCACTTGGACGTCGCCCGCGACCTCGCGAAAGACAACTACGGAATGGTCGCTTCGGTCGGTCACGAGTACCGAATGGCCGGGGAGTTCGACCGGTGCGTGAAGACGTTCGACCGCGCCGTTCAGATGAAGGACGGCGGCGAGGTACGGACGGAGCGCGCCCTGTGCCGGCTCGGTTTGAAGGACGAGAAGGGAACGCTCGACGACCTTCAAGCGGGGGTCGCCGCGGAGCCCGGCTATGCGCCTGCCCACTATTACCTCGGCGGGCGCCTGGCTCTGACGAAGCGATTCAAAGACGCCGTGGCCGAGTACGCGAAGTATCTGGAGCTTGCGCCGAGCGGGTCGCTCGCGAAAGCCGCGAACGAGCGGATGAAGGCCGCGCAGGATGCGGCGAAGACCGGAAAGAAGAAATAATCGGCGAGCTATCCTTGATCGGGAGAGGCGAATCCCCTCGTCACCCTGCCGCAGCCGGTCTCGTCGACCTCGCCCACCGCGACGAGACGGCCCCGCGGGTCGAGCCACGCGCTGGGTACCTTCGCCGGGGCGCTGATGTCGCGCATGTGCACCGGGCGCCCGTGGCGAGCGTCATGCGCTCCGGCCTCCGAAAGACGGCCCACCGGCAGAGCGCGCGCGGCAGCGAGCGAAAGCGGTTGCATGCCCGCGAGAAGCTCCTCGGAGGAGGCGCCGAGGGGCAGCGCCTCGCCGCAAGAAAAGCTTCCCGATCGTGTTCTGCGCAGCGAAGTCAGGTGTCCGACCGTCCCGAGCGCCTCGGCGAGATCGCGAGCGAGCGCCCGCACGTAATAGCCTTTGGCCACGTCCATGGTGACGTCGATGGTCGCCGGCTCGCGGCGGCACGCCACGAGCTCGAGGCGGCGCACGTGCACTTCGCGAGAGGAGAGGGGCGGTCGTTCGCCGCGGCGGGCGACCGCGTACGCCCGTTCTCCCGCGTGCTTGATGGCGGAGTACATCGGGGGCATCTGGGAAGATCGGGCGCCCTCCGCCGCCAGCGCCGCACGAATCATCGGCGCGATCTCCGGCCCGGCGCCCGACGTCGCCAGGGCCTGGCATAGCTCTTCGCCCGGCGGAACCTCTCGAACCTCGCGCCCATAGGCGTCCAGCGTGTCGGTCTCGACCCCGAGCGCGATCGTCGCCTCGTAGGTCTTGTCTTGCGCCGTGAGCCACGGCACAAGCTTCGTGGCTTCGCCGACCGCGACCACCAGCACGCCGGTCGCCATCGGATCCAGCGTGCCGGCGTGCCCGACGTCTCGAGCGCCGAGCGCGCGTCGGACCCGCGCCACGACATCGTGGCTCGTAGGCCCCCGCGGCTTGTCGAGGACGATGACGCCGCTCGTCATTCTACCCGAACCAGACCGACCGCCGCGCGGCGAGGCCGCGCTCGATCATCGACTGGATCTCGGTGCGCACCTGCTCGGCCAGGCGGCCCACGAGAATCTCGTCGTCTACCGCCTCGGCGCCGTAGCCGTCGAAACGGATCGGCTCGCCGAAGTATATCTTCCACTTCGTCGGCGCGGGCAGCAGTCCTACCGGTCCGAGCAGAGGAAAGGTCGGGGTGACGGGCAAGTAAGGTATGCCCACCGCCCTCGCGAGATAGTCGATCCTGGCGAGCAGCGGGTTGGTCTCTTCGCTGCCGATGATGGCCACCGGCACGACCGGCGTGCGCGTTCGCAAGCACAGCTTCACGAAGCCGCCGCGCCCAAAACGTTGCAGCTTGTAGCGATCGCGAAAGAGCTTTCCTATCCCCTTCATTCCCTCCGGGAACACTGCGACGAGCGCCTCGCGGTCGAGCAGGCGCCCGGCGTTTTCCTGACACGCACGGACCGCGCCGATCCGGTTGGTCACGACGCCGAGAAACGGGAAATGAAAGATGGCGTCCTCGGCGAGCCATCGCACTTCGCGGTGTCGAGGGTGCTCGCGGCGCACGCCCAAGCGCAGCATCATTCCGTCGACCGGGATGGTTCCCGAATGGTTCGCGACGATCAGACAGCGCCCTTCGTTCGGGACGCGCTCGACGCCGTGCGTCTCCACTCGGAAGTATTTTCTGTAGAGAAAGTCGAAGAAGGGCAGGAGCCGGTGCTCATAGACGGGGTCATAGCCGAATTCGTCGACCTCCTCCGAGCGATGTCGGAGCCCGAGACGACCCCACCGGCGTAGATAGAAGCCGGTGGACAAGAGCTCGCGAGCGGTACCCAAAACTCCCTCGGGCTCCGGAAGCGCCGGAGGGGTCGACCGCCTCTCGACGAGTGAGCCCGGCGCGGGCGATCGACGTTCCGCTGCGCCGCGCGCGCGCGCGCGCGATTCGATCATCTGGTCGAGCTTCTCCTCCAGCTGACGGATGCGCGCGGCGACATCCGCGTCGCTGTCGGGCGCCCCGCCCCGTTCGTCGACGGTCGGTTCGAACGTGTCGCTGGTCGGTGAAGGCGTCGCGTGTCCTTCCAATCGGCGCGAGCGCGCACGGCGGCGTCGGGGCGGCCGGTCCGCTCTCCGCTCCGGCGCGACGGGGCCTTCGGTGCCCGCACGTCGAGTCGGTGCGTCGGACTTCGGCTTCTCTTTTTTCTCGGTCATGCGGTCGCCTCCGAGAGCAGCTTGACGTCGCGGAGCCGCTGCGCGCTCGCGAAATCGAGCACGGCTTCGCGCGACGTGTACGCAGGGCGGAAGCCCATCGCTGCGCGCGCTTTGCGGCCGTCCGCCACGCATAGGAAGCGCAGGTACTTGTGAAACGCTGCGGGCGCGTCCACGAGTTGAGCGGCCCACCCGGCAGCCCCGACCGCCTCGGCGATCGGATGAGGGATCGGCACGGCGAGACGTCCAGCCAGCTTGATCACTGTCGAGAGCGGCAGAACGCCGTCGCCCACGACGTTGAACGTGCCCTTTGCGTCGCGCAGGACAGCGAGATGCAGCGCAGCGATCGCGTCGATCTCGTGCAAGAACTGCACGAGCGGGTCGAAGCCCATCGCCGTCGGAACGAGCCTGTGGGCGAGATAGCGCGTGAAGGCATTGCGGACATTGGGCCCGAGTATCGGCGCGGCCCGCAAGATGGTGACGACTGTCCCCGGCGATCGCTCGACGAGCTTGCGCGCCCGCTCCTCCGCCTCGATCTTGTCCGCGAAATACGGCTCGGTCATCGGTGCGCGAAGGGGGTGCTCCTCGGTGAGGAAGTTTGGATTCGACGGATGGGCGCCGTAGAGCCACGTGTGGGACAAGAGGATCAGCTTCCTGACCTGCGCGTGACGCGCGGCCACGGTCACGTGCATCGTTCCGAGGCTTTCCAGCTCGTGCGCCCACGCCGTGGCGTGCGTCGGCGACGCGAGAAAGGCGAGGTGCGCGACTGTGTCGGCGCGCTCGGCGCCGAGGATCTCCGCGACCCGCGACTCGGCGGTCGGTTGGGTGAGGTCGACTTCGTACGACCGCGTCTTCCGTGCGGCAGGCGATGTGGCGACCACATCGAGAGCCACGATCCGCCCGACCCGCGGGTCTTCCTCGAGCGAACCAATCAAACTGCGTCCGAGAAAGCTGGTGGCGCCAGTCACGGCCACGACCCGGGTCGGCGACCGCGCGAGCTGCGTCGCGCCGTCGGCGGCCGGCCCGAGCGTTGCGAGGTCAACGGGGCCGGGGCCGGCACGCTTCATCGGCGCCGAACGTAGCGTCGCCTCGTTGGTTGGACCAGTCCCCCCGCCGGGCGCGGCAATGGCGCGCAGGATCGTGGTACTCTGCGATCGAGACAAACGATGACGATCTCGACCATCCCAGCGCCTTTGCGCCTGGGGCCCTACGAGCTGCTCCGGCGGATCGCAACGGGCGGCATGGCGGAGGTCTATCTCGCCAGGCGTGCGGGTCCGCATGGGTTCCAGAAGACCGTTGCGGTAAAGCGCATTCTGCCCCAATTCGCTCGCGACCCGGACTTCGTGGCGATGTTCGTGGACGAGGCGCGGGTGTGTGCTCGGCTCGGCCATCCGAACATCGTCCAGGTGTTCGACTTCGGCGAGGAGCAAGGCGAGCTCTACATGGCCATGGAATACGTGGACGGGACGACGGGGGCCCGTCTCGTGCGAGCGGTGGCGGCGCGATCGGAGGAGATCCCGCTCGATGTCGCCTTGCACATCACCCTATCCATCCTGCACGCGCTGGAGTGCGCGCACGGAGCCCGCGACGAAGACGGCAAGCCGCTTTCGGTCGTGCACCGAGACGTCTCGCCGGGCAACGTGCTCATCGACCGCTCGGGCGCCGTCAAGCTGACCGATTTCGGTATCGCCCGTGCCGCGGAGATCGAGCGCAGAACCGATGCCGGGCAGCTCAAAGGCAAACTCGGATACATGTCGCCCGAACAGGTCGTTGGCCGTGACCTCGACGCCCGGAGCGACATCTTCACGCTCGGCATCGTCTTGGCCGAGATGCTCATCTTGCGGCCCCTTTTTGGGGGGGGAAAAGAGCTCGACGTATTGATCCGAATCCGGGACGCCGACGTGACGCCCATCGACCGGGCGGTGGGGCGTGTTCCGGACGACTTGCGTGCGGTGCTGTTCCGGGCGCTGGCGCGCGATCCCGCCCTCCGTTGGCCGAGCGCCGTGGCCTTCGCCGAAGCCCTTGAAGACATCGCGCGCCGGCGGCGGCTGCAAATCGGGCCGTCCCGCCTGGCGATGCTGATCGAGAAGCTCGGTCTGGTTGCTGCCGTGGACGACGCGGGGAACCGAGACGCGCGTGACGCCGAGAGCGCCGAGTCGACGGCCCAAATCGCCCGCAACACGACGGCGCGTCGGCTCCTGCGCGCCGAGCCAGCGGACGCGGGCGCGTCGGTCGAGAGCGCGGAGCCGGCCTCTCCGAACATCTACCGCGTGCGGCAGAGTGACGGCAGCCTGTTGGGCCCGGTGCCGTTCCCCGGGCTCATCGAGCTCTTCGCGACCGGCGAGGTCGGATCCACCTGCACGATCGCGCGGGAGGACGGGCGCTACCGACCCGCGAGCGAATACGCCGAGCTTTCGCGGTTTCTGACCAGCCCGGCGCTCAAATGGGACGTCGACTTTCCAAGCGACCCGATCGACCGCGGCCGACTCGATCCCGCGAGAGTTCCCACGCGCGTGTTCCACCTCGCCGTCCGCCGGGAGACCGGCGTTCTCGTGTTGCGCGATGGGCCTCGAAAGAAGCGGATTTTCTTCGTCGAAGGCTCGCCCGAGTGCGTCACTTCGACCGACAAGCAGGAGCTCCTCGGCGAGTTTCTCATCGCGCGCGGGCAAGTGCTCCGTATGGAGATGGAAATGGCCCTCGCCATGCTGCCGACCTTCGGCGGGCGGCTCGGCGACGCCCTTGTCGGCATCCACGTTCTGCGCCCCATGGAGCTATTTCGGGCCGTCCACGAGCAGACGCAGGAGCGTCTGATCGACGTCTTCCGATGGAAGAGGGGCGACATGTCATTCGCTCGGGGGGTCCGATCGCAGGAAGAGACATTTCCGCTCGGAGTCGATACGTACGAGCTCATCGGCCGCGGCGTTCACCACGGGTACAGCTACGAGGAGCTGCAGGCGCTCCTCGCGCCAGTCTACGAAGAGGTGATCGAGCCGGTGCCCGTCCCACCGGTGCGCCTCGAGATGTTCCGACTACCCGAGCGCGAAGCGGCGGCGATCGAAGCGGTCACGCATAAGACGACACTGGCCAAGCTCGTGGGGCAGCTGACGGCATCGGGCGTCGCGGATCCGGAAGAGGTCATGCGCGCGACTTTCCTCGGCCTCGCGTGCGAGCTGCTGCGAAGCCCGAAATGGCTCATTCCGCCCAGCTTCATCAAAAGGTAAGTGAAGTCGAGCGAGAGCACCCGCCCTGGGGGGCGGAAGACTTCTCCCGGGCGGTGGCGGTGGGCGGCTGCTACTGTGGCCCGGCGGGGCGCGAGGGTGTGTCGGGGCTCGCGTCGCGGGGCACGGGTCTGCGGTGAGAATCAGCGTTCGCACGAAGCTCTTCCTGGTTTCGATCGCTCTGATCGTGGCGTCGATGGGCGCGGCGGACGCCTACCTCACGTCGAACGTCGCGACCCACCTCTCGGATGCGATCCGGTCGGATCTCCTGGTGCGGGCGCGCCTCGTCGCGCGCGAGTCGTCCTCGCTGCGAGCGCCACTCGACGACCTCTCGGCGTGGCAGGGGCTCGCCAGCGACCTGGCGCGGACGGCCGACGCTCGGCTGACGATCATTCGGCGGGACGGGACCGTCCTTGGTGACTCGGAGACGTCGCTCGCAGAGCTGCCGCGGCTCGACAACCAGGGAAGGCATCCCGAAGTGCAGGAGGCGCTCGAAAAGGGGGACGGGTGGGCCGAACGCTCGAGCCCCACGATGCAGCAGCGAGCGTACTACGTCACCGCCGCGTTCGAGAGAGGCGGCGCGGTCGCAGGGGTCGTGCGCGTCAGCCATCCTCTGGGCGAGGTCGACCGAGCGACCGCCGACATGCGACGCCTCATCGCCATCGGTTCCTTGGTTGCCCTCGGCCTTGCACTCGTCTTCTCCAGCATCGTTGCCGGGCGGATGTCCGCGGCCGTCGGGGAGCTGACCGAAGCGGCGCGTCGAATGACCGAGGGCGACCTCACCGTGCGAACGCGCATCGAGGGGCACGACGAGCTGGCGGAGCTGGGGCACGCGCTCGACCGGCTCGCAGGGAGCCTGGCGACCACCCTCGGACAGCTGCGGGCCGAGCGAGACCTGCAGGGGCGGATCCTCGAAGCGATGCAGGAGGGCGTGGTCGTCGTCGATCGGGAGGGGCGCATTGCGCTCGTCAACCCGGCGCTGCGATCGATGCTGCTCGTCGGCGCCGATGCGGTCGGCAAGCTGCTCATCGAGGCGGTCCGCCACGCGCAGCTCGAAGACCTGCTCGCCGCGGCGCGCGAAGAGCCGTCCGAGGCAAGCCGGATCGAGATCGAGCTTCCCGGGTTGAAGCCGCGGCGGCTCTTGGTTCACGCGGCGCCGCTCTCCGGGGACGACGAAGGGCTTCTCTTCGTGCTCGTGGACGTGACGGAGCTGCGACGTCTCGAATCGCTCCGCCGCGACTTCGTCGCGAACGCATCGCACGAGCTTCGCACCCCGATCGCCGCCGTGCGCTCCGCCACCGAGACTCTCCGCTCGGGCGCTCTCCACGATCCGGACGTCGCCGCGCGCTTCGTCGACATCATCGAGCGAAACGCGCAGCGCCTGCAGAGCCTCCTCGAAGACATGCTCGAGCTGTCGAAGCTCGAATCGAACGAGTTCAAGCTGAAGCGCGAGCGCGTGGAGCTCGGGAGCGTGGTCCCCATCGTCTTGGCCCTCTTCCGCGAGCGCGCGGAGAAGAAGGCCGTGAGGCTGAGCGCCGAGCTGTCGCGGGCGGCATCCGCGGTGGAGGGCGACGCGCGCGCGCTCGAGCACGTGCTGTCGAACTTGGTCGACAATGCAGTGAAATACTGCCCAGCGGGGACCCGCGTCGTCGTGAGCGCGTCGCTCCAGGGTGACCGAATCCATCTCGTCGTCTCCGATACGGGCCCCGGGATCGCCGCCGAGCACGTTCCGCGTGTCTTCGAGCGGTTTTACCGCGTCGACGCTGGCCGGTCGCGAGAACTCGGCGGAACCGGCCTGGGGCTTTCGATCGTCAAGCACATGGTCGAAGCGATGCGCGGCAAAGTCTGGGTGGAGAGCGAGGTGGGCCGGGGGTCCACCTTCATCGTGGCGCTTCCGAGTGCGGAAAGTCCGAGCTCGCTGTAACGAACATTTCACCCGGACGGGTTGTCGTTCGTCACCGACGCGGGCGAACGTTACGGACCGTGACCCTGGTGGAGATCGCGGTGGCGACCACGGCCGCGTCGCTTGCGCTCTACGGCGCGATGATGGCGCTCTTCCTGCGCGCCTTGCTCAAGCGTCGCGCGCGCCCCGTTGCGCGCGTGGAACGAGCCCCGCGGGTCACCATCTTGAAGCCGCTCGCCGGCCACGACGACGACTTGGAGGCCAATCTCGAGTCGTTCGCGAAGATCGACTATCCGCCGTTCGAGCTCCTGCTCGGGATCCCATCGCTGTCCGACCCGGCCTACCCGGTCGCCCGGCGGTTCGTCGCGCGGTACGCCGATCAGGGACGCTTCCGTGCGCGGATCGTGCTCACCGATCCGGACGCCGCCATCAACCCGAAAGTCGCGCAACTGGTGGGCCTCGCGCACGTCGCGACCGGGGAAGTGTACGTCATCTCAGACAGCAATGTCCGCGTTCGCCCCGACTATCTTTGGGCGCTCGTCGCCGAGCTGGCCGATGAGCGCGTGGGTCTCGTGACGAGCCTCTTTGCCGGAAGCGGCGAGCGCACGCTCGGCGCCGCGCTCGAAAACCTGCAGCTCTGCGCCGCGGTCGCGCCGGGGTATGTCGCGATGAGCGCGATCGCCCGGCCTGTCACGGTGGGCAAGTCGATGGCCATGCGCCGCCGTGACCTCGCCCGGCTGGGGGGCTTCGAGCCGCTCGGCGACGTCTTGGCCGAGGATTACGCGCTCGGGCGTCGTTTTCGCGCCGCCGGATTTCTCGTACGCACTTCGCTCGATATGGTCGAAAACTGGAACGTCGCCTGCTCCTTCATGCGCACGGTCGAGCGCCATACTCGGTGGTCGAAGCTTCGCCGGGCGCTCCTCCCCGCCGGGTTTGCGCTCGAACCAATCCTCGCTCCGGTCGTCGTGGCGTCCGTGGCGGCTGTCGTGGCCCCGGGAACGGCGACCGCGGCGATGCTGGGGGCGACCTGCGTGGTGCAGACCGCGACCGCGCTGATCGGGGTCCGAGTCCTGCGTGGCCGGTCGCTCGCGTGGTGGTATGCCCCGCTCGAAATCATCCGGTCGTACGTGGCGTTCTTCTGCTGGCTTCGCGCATGCGCGAGCCGCCGCATCGAGTGGCGCGGTCACGCGTTTACATTGACGCGCGGAAGCGTCATCGTGCGCGCGGCTGCGCCGTCGGCCCGCGCCGCGGACCGCGCCGGGCTCGCGGCATGACCGACGACAACGGTCCGACGTCACACGATCGTCACATAAAGGCCACGGGCTCATCGCCGGGGAGCCCCACACTCGCGCCCGTGGCCGCCGCTACCAACCTGCCTGCCGCGCGTGAGCTGAAGGTCAAGATGCGCGCGCGCGGGCTCTGGGTGCGATACGGCGAGAAGGTGGGCATCAAGGACGTCACCATCGACATTCACGCAAACGAGGTGCTCGCGCTCATCGGCCCGAGCGGGTGCGGCAAGAGCACGTTCTTGCGGTCGCTCAACCGGATGAACGATACGGTGCCGGGCATCCGGGTAGAAGGCCAAGTCGAGCTCGACGGAGACCAGATCTACGGCCCCGATGTCGACCCCGTACTCGTGCGCCGGCGCGTGGGGATGGTCTTCCAGCGCTCGAATCCTTTTCCCAAATCGATCTTCGAGAACGTCGCCTACGGACTGCGCGTCGGCGGGGTCAACGAGCGTGGCATTATCAAGGACCGGGTCGAGCGGGCGTTGCGACAGGCGGCCCTATGGGAGGAGGTGAAGGACCGGCTGCACGAGTCGGGGTTGAGTTTGTCGGGTGGACAGCAGCAACGGCTATGCATCGCGCGCGCCCTTGCCGTCGAGCCTGAGGTGCTTCTCATGGACGAACCGGCGAGCGCGCTCGACCCCATCGCCACGGCAAAGGTCGAAGACCTCGTCTCGATCCTGCGCAAGGACCTGACGATTGTGATCGTCACACACAACATGCAGCAGGCGGCACGGGTCTCGCAGCGCACGGGCTTCTTCTACATGGGCCGACTCGTCGAGGTCGGGGACACGACGCAGATCTTCACGCGCCCCAAAGAGCGTGAAACCGAGGACTACATCACAGGGAGATTTGGCTAATGACGAGGCACATGTTTTTGTTCCAGGCGGCTGCCATGTTGGCACTCTCCGCCGTCGGTTGCGACAAAAGCCAGCCGCCGACCCAGGACAACCAGCAATCAACTGCGGCGGCAACTACTGCTCCCGCGAATGTCCGCCTCAATGGAGCCGGCTCGACCTTCGTGTACCCTCTCATGTCGCGATGGTCGACCGACTACCAGAAGATTGTCCCGACGGTGCAGGTCAATTATCAATCGATCGGCTCGGGTGGCGGCATTCGACAGCTCACCGAACGCACGGTGCAGTTTGGCGCGACCGACGGGCCCATGTCGGATGATCAGCTCAAGGAGGCCAAGTCGCCCGTTGTCCACATTCCACTCGCGATGGGCGCCGTGGTACCCACCTACAACCTTCCAGACCTTCCCCACGCAATTCAATTCACGTCCGACGCGCTCGCCGGCATCTTTCTGGGCAATATCAAGACCTGGAATGATCCGAAGATTGCCTCGGTGAACGTCGGCCTGAAGCTTCCGGCGACGCCCATCGTGGTCGTCCATCGGTCGGACGGAAGCGGTACGACGTACGTGTGGGTTGACTATCTGTCCAAGGTCTCGCCAGAGTGGAAAGCGAAGGTAGGCGTCGCGACTTCCGTGAACTGGCCAGTGGGCATCGCGGGCAAAGGCAACGAGGGGGTGGCCGGTACCGTGCGCCAAACACCGGGTTCGATCGGGTATGTCGAGCTGACGTACGCTCTGCAGAACAAGATGCCGGCCGCTCAAATCAAGAATCAAGCCGGCAAGTTCGTAGAGCCTACCGTCGACTCGGTAACAGCGGCCGCAGCGGGAGCCATTTCGGCGATTCCGGACGACCTGCGGTACTCGATCACCAACTCGCCCGGCGAGACGGCGTGGCCTGCTAGCGGTACGGTGTGGGCAGTTCTCTATCAGGACATGCCCGCCGGTCCCGAACGCAAGGCCCTCGTTGGATTCTTGCGGTGGACGCTGCACGACGGCCAGAAGTCCTGCAAAGCGCTGGACTATGCGCAGCTGCCGGCTGAGCTTGTGGAACGAGCCACGGCGAAGCTGGACCTGATCGAACCCGCACCGAAGTAGGGCCTAGCGATGACTGCTGATCTTGGCACGATGACGGCGGGGGAAGGGGTTTCCGCCAAAGCGCGAAACTTAAGGCGCTGGGGTCCCCGGGCCCTTCAAGGTTGGACGAACCTCGACGGGTTGTTCAGAAAGGCTTGCGGGGCGTTTGCCGCCTCGATCGTCGCGTTGCTCGCATTGGTCGTGTACCAGCTTGTGCACGCCTCCCGCCTGTCGATCGATCACTTCGGCGTCGGATTCGCTTGGGAGAAGGTGTGGGACCCGGTCGCTCAAAAGTTGGGCGCCGCGACGTTCATCTACGGGACCGTGGTCACGTCCACCATCGCGCTCCTGATCGCGGTACCCCTCGGGATCGGGATCGCTATCTTTCTCGTGGAGCTGGCGCCTCGGCGCCTCGGCAGCGTCGTCGGCTTTCTCGTCGAGTTGCTCGCAGCAATACCCTCCATTGTTTACGGACTTTGGGGCCTGTTCGTGCTCGCCCCTCTTGTCCGCCTCTGGGTTGCCCCCGCGCTGCGTAAGACGCTCGGCTTTCTGCCGCTCTTCTCCGGCGAATCGAACGGCGTGGGGATGCTGACTGCGGGATTGATTCTGTCCATCATGGTGCTGCCCTTCATCGCGGCCGTATCGAGGGACGTGCTGGCGGCGGTTCCGCAGACACAGCGCGAGGGCTCGCTGGCGCTGGGCACGACGAAGTGGGAGACGATCTGGAACGTCGTTCTTCCTTACGGTCGCGTGGGGATCACAGGGGCGACGATACTCGCGCTGGGTCGCGCGCTCGGCGAAACCATGGCCGTCACGATGGTGATCGGCAACAGCCCCCAAATCATGGCATCCCTCTTCGAGCCCGGATACACAATGTCGGCGGTCATAGCGAATGAGTACTCCGAGGCATCCGGGCCGCTTTATCTGTCGGCCTTGACCGAATTGGGTCTGCTGCTTTTCGTCGTGACGTTTGCCGTGAACGGCGCTGCCAGTCTGCTCATCTGGCGCCTCACGCGCGGTCCGGGAGCGCACGCGTGACGAGCGCGGTATCCACGGCGCAGCCGGTCCGAAGCATTTCGATGCGTCGGAAGGTAGTCAGCAAGGTCATGCTGGGCCTTTGCGTCGCGGCGACATGCGTCGCAGTGGCGATGCTCGTCTGGATCCTGGGCTACGTCCTCATGCAAGGAGCGCTCTCGGTGAATCCAGCGTTCTTCACGGAGCTTCCCGCCCCCGTCGGAGAACCGGGAGGGGGATTCCTCAACGCGCTCGTGGGGACGGGCATCATGGTTGGGGTCGCGGCGGCGATGAGCATCCCGATCGGTGTCTTGGCCGGCATCTACTTGGCGGAATTTGGCCACGGCTGGCTTGCGCGCGCGGTGCGCTTCATCAGCGACACGCTCGGCGCGACGCCGTCGATTGTCGCAGGCCTCTTTGCGTACTCGCTCATCGTCGTTCGGGTGCATCATTTCTCGGCACTCGCAGGCAGCGTTGCCCTCGCGCTCCTGATGATCCCGACAATCACCCGTACCGCAGAAGAGATGATCCGGCTCGTTCCGAGGACACTGCGCGAGGCGGCCCTCGCCCTCGGCGTGCCGGAGTGGCGGATGACCCTTCAGATCGTCCTTCCAGCTGCGAGCTCGGGCGTCATCACCGGGATCATGCTGGCTATCGCGCGAGTATCGGGCGAGACTGCGGCGCTCCTGTTTACGGCCTTCAACAACCGCTTCCTGTCGGCCTCCTTAGACGAGCCGATGAGCAGCGTACCGGTCCAAGTGTATACATACGCCATCGCACCCTACGACGACTGGCACCGGCAAGCGTGGGCAGGCGCCCTGGTGCTCGTGACACTCGTCGCCATGTTCAGTGCCGGGGTGCGATTGGCCACCCGGAGTCGCTACAAGCTGGAGCAGTGACCAATCGTACCACGGACGGGAGGAACCCCTTTGCCCCAGGTGCACACCAGCCGCGACTTCGAATCGGAGCTGCGTGAGCTCCGCGCCCACTCGCTGGCCATGGGCGCGCGCTGCGAGCGCGCGCTGCAGCTTGCCCTCAAGTCGTTCTGGGAGCGCTCGGCGCAGCTCGCCGACGAAGTTGAGGAGCTCGACCGCCACATCGACCGCGACGAGATGGACATCGACGCGCTCATCCTGCGCATCCTCGCGCTTCGCCAGCCGGTCGCGTACGACCTGCGCTTTTTGGCGGCGGCGCTGCGCCTGGTGACGGACCTCGAGCGGATCGGCGATGAAGCGGTCAATATCGCCGAGCGCGCGAAAGAGGAGCACGGCACCGCCCGCGATACGGTGCGCGGCGAGCTGAAGACGATGGCCGAGCAGGCGCAGGAGATGCTGCGCGACGCCCTCGACGCGTTCGTGCAGGCCGAGACGACGCGCGCCGAACAGGTGCTCGCGCGGGACGACGCAGTCGACGAGCTGTACGGACGGATCATCGCCGCGATGACCGAATTCATGACTCAGCAGCCGCAGCAGGTCGCCGAGGCGATTCGGGTCATTCACGTCGCCAAGTACCTCGAGCGAGTCGCCGATCACGCCACGAACATCGCGGAAGAAGTCATCTTCATGGTGCGCGGAGAGGACGTGCGACACTTGCGAACGCATCCGCCGCCGCCGGCCCGAGCGTCGTAAGCCCTCCCCGCCGGAAAGGCCGCGCCGCGGGCCGCGGGGGGAACGGCCCGGCAAAAAGACGCGAGATCGTTGCAGGAGCGCCCGCGGCAAGCCTTTTTTCTCTGCGATTCTTCACGATGAAGAGCGCCCTGGCGGTGCTCTCACGCGAGGAGAGTCAACATGGATGCGAACGGGACGCGCATCGCACACCTTTCGGATGTGCACATGCTCGATTCTCGGCCGGGCGGGTCCCGGTCGGGATGGTCGATGAGGCATCACTTCTTGAGCTTCGGGCGCCCACTTGACGACGTCGGGCGTCGCCGCAAGTTCGCCCACGCGCTTTCGGCCGCGCGCCGCGCCGGAGCGGGTCACGTCGTAGTCTCGGGCGATCTCACCGAAGTCGGGGCTCCCGGCGAGTTCGAGGCGCTCGCCGAGGTGCTCCACGAATCCGAGTTCGCCCCCGAGCGAATCACGCTGGTGCCGGGCAATCATGACCTCTACACGTCGCCGGACGGGTGGCGGCGGGCGATCGAAGGGCCGCTTTCCGCGTTTGCGTCGACGAGCGCCGGAGAGCCCGGGCTCGTCGTCGAGTGCGCGGGAGTGCGCCTACTGCCGCTCGACGTGACCCTTCACCAACCGGTGACACGCTCGGCCGGGGTCATCCCCGACGACGCGCTGTCGATGGTGGCGCGCCGGGCCGCCGATCCGGCCTTTTCGGACCGGCCTCTGGTCGTGGTGCAGCACCACCCGCCATTCGTTCGAAAAACGATGGCGCTGCATTGGATCGACGGGCTGGTCGGCGCCGCCAACTTCATGATCCTGCTAGAGAAGTTCAGGCACTTGTTCGTGCTGCACGGGCATTTGCACTCGCTGGTCAACCGAGCCCTCGGGTGCGGCGTCGCGCGCGTTCTGGGGGCGACGGCCGTGGTGGACGACGGGCCCGCGCCGCGCCTCCGCCTGTACGACGTACGCGCCGGTCGCCTAGAAGCGGCGGACGTTCTTCTGAGCTAGGGACGCTCCGGTCCCCTTCGTCGTGGCCGTGCCCGTGCAGGCGGCGCTGACCTCACGTTCGCCAGCGAACGACGCGAAGTCGCCGGCGAACGACGCGAAGTCGCCGGCGAACGACGCGAAGTCGCCGGCGAACGACGCGAAGTCGCCCGCTAGGCCGTCCCTTCCAGGCCGACCGCCATCGCTGGCCGAGCAGATCGGGTGGACGAGCGCGCTTCCCACGCCGCGGCCACGCGCAGCATCGTGGCCTCATCGAGGGGCCGCGCCATGACCTGGAGTCCGACGGGTAGCCCGGAGGCGGTTGGCGCGCACGGAACGCTCATCGCAGGAATGCCAGCCAAGCTTGCGGGCAGCGTGTAGACATCGCTCAGGTACATCGCCAAGGGGTCGTCCATGCGCTCGCCCAGCCGGAAGGCCGGCGTCGGATACGTCGGGGAGCAGACGACGTCGACCTCGCGGAACGCGTTCTCGAAGTCCCGTCTCACGAGGGTCCGCACCCGTTGCGCCTTGATGTAATACGCGTCGAAGTAGCCGGCGGACAGGACGAACGTTCCGAGCAAGATGCGCCGCTTCACCTCGGCGCCGAACCCCGCGTCGCGCGTGGCTCCGTACATCGCACGAAGATCGCCGCCCGGCTCGTCGACCCGCAGCCCGTACCGGACGCCGTCGAAGCGCGCGAGATTGCTCGACGCTTCTGCGTTGGCCAGCACGTAGTAGGTCGCGACGGCGAATCGCGTGTGAGGCAGGTGAACGGGAACGACGACGCAGCCCTCTTTCTCGAGCTCCCCGATGGCCGCGCGCACGCTCGCGCTCACTTCGCCGTCGAGCCCATCGGCGAAGTACTCGTCCGGAACGCCGATGCGAAGCCCCTTGACGCTGCGCCCGCACGCCGCCTCGAAATCGTCGGCCTTCGCGACGAGCGACGTCGAGTCCCGCGAGTCAGGGCCCGCGATGACCGAGAGCACGCGCGCGGCACCGCGCACGTCGGTCGCGAACGGCCCGATCTGGTCCAGGCTCGATGCGAAGGCGATGAGACCGTAGCGAGGCACGCGACCATAAGTAGGCTTGATGCCGACCGTGCCCGTCAGGGCGGCGGGCTGCCGAATGGAACCCCCGGTGTCGCTGCCCAGCGCACACGGAGTCATCCGCGCCGCGACCGCAGCGGCGCTCCCGCCCGACGATCCGCCCGGCGTGCGCGTGACGTCCCACGGGTTCTTCACGGCACCGAACGCGCTGTTCTCGTTCGACGAGCCCATCGCGAACTCGTCCATGTTCGCCTTGCCGATGATGATGGCGTCGGCCGCGCGGAGGCGCTCGATCACCGTGGCGTCGTAAGGTGGAACGTACCCCGCGAGGATCTTCGAGGCTGCGGTCGTAGGGATGCCGCGCGTGCAGATGGCGTCTTTGACGGCGACCGGCACGCCGGCGAGGATCCCCGGCTTGTCGCCTCGGGCCCGCTTCGCGTCGACCGCCCGCGCTTGCGCGATCGCCTTCTCGCCGGCGACATGCGAGAACGCGTTCACGGCAGGATTGAGCTGCGCGATGCGGGCGAGCGCCGCCTCGGTGGTCGCCTCGGCCGTCGTCTCGCCCTTCTGCACTCGGGCGGCGGTTTCGGTCACCCCTTGGTCGTGCATGGATCACTCGACGAAGGTGGGCACCGCAAATCCGCCCTGCTCCACGCGGGGCGCCTGCGCGAGCGCGTCGTCGTGAGAGAGGCCGGGAGCCGGCTCGTCTTCCCGCCATGGAGCGCGCTCGAGCTGCACGTGAGCGGTCGGCGGGACGTCGCTCGTCTCGACCAGATCGAGCTGCTCGACCAACCCGATGATGCGCGCGAGCTCCCCTGCGAAGCGGTCGGCCTCGAGGTCGGAGAGGGAGAGGCACGCGAGCTTCGCCACGTGGAGCACGAGCGCGCGGTCGACCTTCGGGGCGGGCATGGGAGAAACGCTAGTCGAGCCGTCCCGGCGATGCCATCGTCATCGGAGACCTCACGACTCGAGTCGGAGCCGGTAGCCGATCCCGGGCTCGGTCATGAGGTACTTCGGTCGAGCCGGCTTGCGTTCCAGCTTGTGTCTCAGCTGGGTCATGTAGACGCGCAGGTACTGCATCTCATTTTCGTGTCCGGGCCCCCAGACCTCTTCGAGCAGATGGCGGTGCGTCACGACCATTCCGGCGTGCCGAACTAGCGTCGCGAGGAGTTTGAACTCGAACGGCGTGAGGTGGACCTCGTCGCCGCGGACGACGATCTGCCGTCGCGCGAGGTCGATCCGGATGTCGTCTCCGACCTGAACGACGCCGACCGGCTCGCCATGCAAGCGCGCGGCGTTGCGCAGGGCGACGCGGATCCGGGCCATCATCTCCGCTGCCCCGAATGGCTTGGTCATGTAGTCGTCGGCACCGTCGTCGAGCGCCTTGACCTTGGCCTCTTCGCTGCCGCGGGCGGAGATGATCAGAATCGGAACAGCGGTCGACTCGCGCAGGCGTCGCGTCACGACCGAGCCGTCGCCGTCGGGCAGGCCGAGGTCGAGCAACACCAGGTTCGGGTTGTACAGGGCCGCTTGCCGGATCCCCTCGGCCGCCGTGGAGGCCTCCACCATCCGATAGCCGTGCGCCGCAAGCGCGATGCGGGCGAACGTGCGCATGTCGGGCTCGTCTTCGATCACAAGCACAAGGGGCTGCCCGTCGCTCATCGTGCCTCCAGCCTACCCCCTCACGGCTCCAGCGGCAGGGTGAAGCGGAAGGTAGCCCCGCCGCCGGCGCGCGGCGCGACCCAGATGCGTCCACGGTGGGCGCTGATGATCCCCTGGCATATGGTGAGACCCAGGCCGACCCCTCCGCCTTCGCCTTCGCGCGCGCGGAAGAACTTTTCGAAGACCCGGGCGGCGTCCCCTTCGGCGATCCCCGGTCCGCGGTCGGAGACCTCGGCCTCGACCTCGCCGTCGCGCAGGACGGCAGAGACGTCGATCGGGCTGCCCGGTGGGGTGTACTTGGTGGCGTTCTCGAGCAAGTTCGTCAGCACGAGCTCGATGAGCACCGGATCGAACGGCACGAGCGGCAAATCACGCGGGACGTTCGTCTCCACCTCCCGGCCGCGAAGCCGGTCCTCCAGGCGATGGAGCGCGGAGCCGATCACTTCTTCGAGCGGCTGGGGCTCCTTTCTCACTTTGAGCGCACCGGCCTCGAGCCTCGCCATGTCGAGCAGGTTGACGACCAGGCGGTTCAGGCGCAGCGCCTCCTGGTGCGCCGTCTCGAGCAATTCGCGCTGCGACGCCTCGTCCGCCGGCGCGTGCTCGGCCAGCAACGCGCTCGTTGCGCCCGTGATGACGGCGAGCGGCGTCCGCAAGTCGTGGGAGACCGAGCTAAGGAGCGCGTTGCGCAGCTGTTCCGTCTCGACCCGCATGCTCGCGCGCCGCGCCACTTCGGCTTGCTCGCGCGCGAGCTTCGCGAGACGGCTGATGACGAACGCGACGACCAGCATCACCGCGAACGTGACGACGTGGCGCAGGTTCGAGATGGCGAAGCTGAAGTAGGGGGGGAGAAAGAAGAACTCGAACGCCAGCGCGCTCAGCACGGCAGCGACGAGCGAAGGACCGTAGCCGAGGCGCACCGATACGACGACCACTCCGAGGAGCTGCACCATGACGACGTCGGCGAGCTCGGACTGGCCGAACAGCAGCCAGGCGAACGCGGTCGACGTCGCCACCACGACGAGCGCCGCGGCGTGAGCGGACGCGCTGCCGGGTGGAGGACGCGACTCCGTCCCGCTCGGGGAGCTGGGTGGTGCAGGGCCCCGTGCGGACACCCGCCGAATGTACTGCGATACCGTCGCTCGTGGACGCCGACGCGCGCGGGTCTTCACAGATTGATCTGCATCCCCAGTTCGACGACGCGGTCCGGCGGGATCCCGAAGTATTGGGTGGCCGATCGCGAATTGCGCGAGATAAACGAGAAGAGCGCCTTCCGCCAGCGGAACATCTTGCTCGCGCCCGTGGTCAAGAGCGTCTCGCGCCCGAGGAAGTAGCTCGTGCGCGCCGGGGCGTAGGGGACTCCGTAGTTGGCCGCTGCGTCGGCCATGATCCGCGGAACGTTCGGCGTTTCCATGAAGCCGCAGTGGGCGGTGATGTGGACGAGGCCGTGCCCATAGTCCCGGACCGCGATCCGTTCGCTCTTTCGAACTTCGGGCACGGGCTCGGAAAGCACGGAAAGAAGAACGACGGTCTCGTGCAACACCTGGTTGTGCTTCCAGTGATGCAGGAGAACGATCGGTACGCCGTTCGGGTTCGACGCCATGAAAACGGCGGTGCCGGCGACTCTGTGCGGGCAATGGTCCGCGATGTCGGCGACGAAGACGTCGATGGGGAGCATCTTGTCGGCGAGATTGCGCGCCAGGTGGGTTCGCCCGGTCTTCCACGTGGTCATCACCAAGAAAACGACGGCAGCGACCGCGATCGGGAACCACCCGCCGTGGAAGAACTTCATCGCGTTCGCGCCGAAGAACGGGATGTCGAAGCTCAAGAAGACGGCCACGAGCGGCACGGCCTTCCAGAGGGGCCATTTCCACGTGCGGGTGAGGACGACGAAATAGACAACGGACGTGATGGCCATCGTGCCGGTCACCGCGATGCCGTAAGCTGCCGCGAGGGCGCTCGACTCTTTGAAGGCGAAGACCAGCCAGACACACGCGATCGCCAGCGCCGTGTTGACCTCGGGAATGTAAATCTGCCCTTCCGCGTCGCCGGACGTGTGAACGATCGTCACGCGAGGGCAGAAGCCGAGCTGCACCGCCTGGCGCGTCAGCGAGTACGCCCCGGAGATCAGGGCTTGGGACGCGATGATCGTAGCGACGGTGGACAGCAGCACCATCGGGTAGATGAGGACCGGAGGGACGACCGCGTAAAACGGGTTGCCTGACAACTCGGGGTGCTGCAAGAGGCAAGCGGCTTGGCCGAAATAGTTGAGAAGGAGCGCGGGCATCACCACAGCGAACCAAGCGAGTCGGATGGGTGCGCGTCCGAAGTGCCCCATGTCGGCGTAGAGCGCCTCGCCCCCGGTGATCACGAGAACGACGCTGCCGAGCACGAGGAAGCCGTACCACCCGTGACGGACGAAGAAGGACAGGGCATACGCGGGGTGAACCGCGGCCAGAACGCCCGGGTGCCGCGCGATCTGCACGCCCCCGAGGATCGCGAGGGTCAGAAACCACACGATCATGATGGGACCGAACACGCGTCCGATCTGCGCCGTGCCGCGCTTCTGCACCCAGAACAGCCCCAGGAGGATGACCACCGTGAGCGGCACGATGGCCGGCGTCAGCCGCGTCGTGCCGACCGCGAGACCCTCGACGGCGCTCAGCACGGAGATCGCCGGAGTGATGACGCCGTCGCCGTAAAGGAGCGCGGCACCGAAGATCACGAGACCGGCGATCCATCCGATGCGCGCGCCCGCCGGCTTGCGTCGCGACGGCGCGAGAGCGAGGAGCGCCAGGATGCCCCCCTCGCCCCGATTGTCCGCCTTCATGATGAAGGTCAGGTACTTCACCGTGACGACCATCGTGAGCGACCAGAAGACGAGCGACAGGATCCCGAGCAGGTTCGCGGCCGTCGCCGGCACGCCGTGGTCCGGGTCGACGCACTCTTTCAGCGCGTAAAGGGGGCTCGTTCCGATGTCGCCGAAGACGACACCCGCCGCCATGAGCACGAGCTTCGCGGTGCTCGCGTGCGAGCCGGTCGGGGCGATGAACGCCGGCTCGCCGTGGGCAGCCACAGCCGCGCCGCCGGCGGGCGGCAAACCATCGGAGCGGGTCGATTGCGCGGGCGTGAGCATCTTGTCCGGAAAAGACACCATCCTAGCGAACGGCTGATGCCGCATTGATGAATCCCTAATGCACCGTCTGTTTCTCTCTCGTTTCTATGCGCCCGACATCGCTCGGAGCGTTGGACCCCACACGCCGGTCCCGGACCCTCTCCGCAGTTGAATCCGCGGCTCATCGGGGGTACGTGTGCAAGCGTATCGCGTATCGTGACCTTGATGTCCATCCGGAGCGCCATCTGCCATCTCTGCGGCAAGCCCGTCACGGCCGGCGTTCATCAGAAGCAGGCGAGCACCTCCGAGCGGCTCCAGTGCGCGTCCTGCGACCGCGACTACGACACTGTGTGTCGGGCCGAGGACGGGACGAAGTTTTTCCGCTGCCCGAGCGGGCATCGGGCCAAGCTGACCGTTTTGAAGTAGCGAGCGGCCGGCCCAGGCTTTTCGCGTCTCGCTCTTGTCTTCTCGGTCAGCGGCTGGACGGGGCACTCGCCGAGGCAGACGAAGGTGGTATCGCGCTGGGCGTCGCGGACGCGGGTGCCGTGGCGCTGGGGGGGGCTGTCTCCTCGTACTCGGGCGGCGGGAGCGTCGGGTGACCGTGATGGCCCCCGCACCCGGAGTCGAACCAGGCCAGCGCTGCAAGGGCGATCGCCCATCTCATGGCCCAGCCGTCATAGCTTGCTTTTTCCCGCGCCGCGCGTAAGTTCGCGCCCAGTCCACCTCTATCCAAGCGGGGCCTGCCGGGTCCCGCACCCAACCCACACGCTCTCCCGCGCGAACTTGTGCCCGGTGCGCCGCCACGGCGGCGTTGGCGCAGGACGGAGAGCGGAGGCCCAACCGAAAGGATGCGCGACCCATGACCCAGACCAACGAATTCAACGCCCAAGGCCTGCCGCAGCTCCGCGGTGATCTGCCGCTCCCGCTGCGATCGCTGCTCGACGCCGGCGTCCACTTCGGGCACCAGACCAAGCGCTGGAACCCGAAGATGCGCCCGTTCATTTACGGCGCGCGCAACGGCATCCACATCATCGACCTCGACCAGACCGCGCGCCTCTTTGCGCGGGCGTACGCCTTCGTGGTCGAGACCGTCGGGCGGGGCGGACACTTGCTGATGGTGGGAACGAAGCGCCAGGCTCAGGAAATCGTCCAGGAAGAGGCATTGCGATCCGGCAGCTTCTTCGTGGTCAACCGATGGCTCGGTGGCACGCTCACGAACTTCCGGACCATCAAAACGGGCCTCGAGCGCATGCGCCAGCTCGAGCGTATGAAGGAAGACGGCACGTACCTCTCCATTACGAAGAAGGAAGTGTCGCGCCTCGAGAAGGAGCGCGAGCGCTTCGAGAAGTATCTCGGCGGGCTGAAGAACATGGGGTCGCTTCCCGGCGCGATGTTCGTCATCGACCCGGCCAAAGAGTCGATCGCGATTCAAGAGGCCAACAAGATCGGCATTCCCGTGGTTGCGATCACCGACACGAACTGCGACCCGGACAAGATCGACTTCGTCATCCCGGGAAACGACGACGCGATCCGCTCGATCAAGCTCATCACCGCGCGCATCGCAGACGCGGTGGTCGAAGGCGCGCAGCGCCGCAAAGAGCTCGCGGGCCGCGAGGACCACCACCCGCAGCAGGGCGGCCGACGCGACGGCCCGCAGGCCGAGATCATCCGCGGCAGTCGTCCTCGGCGGGACGACACCGCCGATCGCCCGAGCTGACCCACCGCAAAGAACGAACGGGAACAGTCGGAAGCCTGGAAGGTATTCCGGGCTTCTTTTGCTGCTACGAACGCAGAGGAACCGAGTCATGGCCGATATCACAGCTTCGATGGTCAAAGAGCTGCGCGAGCGCACGCAGGCCGGAATGAGCGACTGCAAGGGCGCGCTCGTCGAAGCCAGCGGCGACATGGAAAAGGCCGTCGAGATCATCTTGAAGAAAGGCATCGTCAAAGCTGCGGCACGCGCCGGTCGCGTCGCCGCCGAGGGGGAGGTTGCCACGTGGATCGCCGCTGACGGCAAGCGAGGCGTGATCGTCGAGGTCAACAGCCAGACGGACTTCGTGTCCCGGGGCGACGATTTCAAGGGCTTCGTCAAGAACGTGTTGAGCCTCGCCTCCAAGGCGCCGGCGGGCGCCGATCTCGGCGCTCTGAAGTACCCGGGCGGCGACAAGACGGTCGAGCAAGCTCGCGCCGAGCTCGTCGCGAAGACGGGCGAGAACTGCGTTGTGCGTCGGTGGGGCTCGCTCGAAGCAAAGGAGCCCGGCGGCATCGTGCATGCGTACGTGCACGCCGGCGGCAAGCTCGCGGTGCTCGTGCACGCCGAAGCGCCCGTAGCGAAAAACGGCGAGTTCACGCGCTTCGTCGACAACGTCGCGATGCAAGTGGCGGCGATGAACCCGATGGTCGTGAGCCGTGACCAGGTGGCCGCGCCGCAGGTCGAGAAGCAGAAGGAGATCTTCGAGGCGCAGCTCAAGGAAGAGGGGAAGCCGCCGCAGGCGTGGCCCAAGATCCTCGAAGGAAAGGTCGCCAAGTGGTTCACCGAAGTGACCCTCCTCGGGCAAGACAACGTGTGGGATCCCCCCGCCGGAACCATCGACAAGATCCGCCAAGAGCTGAGTAAGAAGCTCGGGGGCGACCTGAAGGTTCACTCCTTCGTACGTTTCGCGCTGGGCGAAGGGATCGAAAAGCCGGCGCAGGAGGACCTCGCGGCCGAGGTCGCGAAGACCATCGGCGGCTGACCGCGGCGATACGACGAGCGCATCGTGCGGCTCTGCGCTGTCAGCGTCGACCTCGACGAGATCCCGAACTACTTCGGCATTCACGGTCTGCCGGAGCCGGTCGGTCCGGAGCGGTCACTCGTCTACGACACGGCGGTCGACCGCTTGTGGAACTTCGCAGTCGGTACGTCCATTCCGCTCACGCTGTTCGCGATCGGCAGCGACTTGGAACGCCCCCAGGCGGCCGGAAAGCTGCGGGCGATGAGCGAGCGCAGGGTCGAGATCGCCAATCATTCGCTCGATCATCGCTACGATCTCACGCGGATCGGGCGCGCGGAAATCCGGCATCAGATCCAGGAAGGCGCGCGCGCCATCGAGCGCGCGACGGGCACGCGTCCCACGGGCTTTCGGGCGCCCGGCTACACCATCACCGACGACGTGTTCGACGCTCTTGCCGAGCTCGAAGTCCGCTACGACTCGTCGGTGTTTCCCTGTCCCGTGTACTGGGCCGCGAAGACGGCGGCGATCGCGCTCATCGGCCTTCGCGGGCGGACGAGTCGGTCGATCGTCGATACCCCCGCCGTGCTCACGGCACCCGCGCGGCCGTACCGCGTGGGCCGGCCGTACTGGCGCCGCGGGGGAGGGCTACTCGAGCTGCCGGTGCAGGTCACCCGCGGTGTGCGACTGCCGTTCATCGGCACGTACGTGACGCTCGGCGGGCCGCGAGTGGCCCGGGCGCTTGCGCGGATGTGCGTGGGCGAGCCGCTCGTGAACCTCGAGCTGCACGGCATCGACGTGCTCGACGCCGCAGACGGTCTCGAATCGCTGCGGCCGCACCAGCCCGACGTGCGCGTGTCCAAAGAGCGAAAGCTCGACGCGTTGAGCGCCGCAATCGATGTTCTGCGTCGCGCCGGCTACTCTTTCGTCACGCTGCAAGAGGCGGCGGAGGCCGCTCGCGCGTTCGCGTGAGATCACCGCGCCCCGGCGCGCGCCTGCAGCATCGGGAGCTGCTTCTCGTACTGCCGCTCGCTCAGTGGGTCCGATTTTTCCATATGGCGTCCACATCCACCCCCGATTTTCGGATGAAGTCGCGCGCGACGTCGTTGTCGCCGTGCGCGAGGTCGGCGGGCGTTCCCCTGGCGACGAGCTCGCCGCGGTCGAGCAGCACCGCCTGATCCGCGATGCGAAAGCAGCTCGCGATGTCGTGGGTGATGACGAGGCTCGTCACTCCGAACCGGTGCCGGGTCTCGTCGATGAGGTCGTCGACGGTCCGGCTGGTGAAGGGGTCAAGGCCGCTCGTGGGCTCGTCGTACACGACGATCGGCGGCTCGAGCATCAGCGCGCGCGCCAGGCCGACGCGCTTGCGCATCCCGCCCGACAGCTGCGCGGGGTATTTCGCGAGGACGGTCTCGTCGAGCCCCAACGCTTTCAGCTTGTCTACGACGCGCTCGCGGATCTCTTTGCGCGAGAGGCGGGTGTGCTCGACGAGCGGAAACGCGACGTTGTCGAGCACGTCGATCGAGTCGAGCAGGGCCGCGTACTGGTAGACCATTCCGAACTTCTGCCGCACGCGATTGAGCTCTCGCTCGTTCATCGCGACGGTATCTTCGCCGTCGACGTAGATGTGGCCGCTCGTGGGCCTGTCGAGCGCGACGACGAGGCGGAGCAGGGTGGTCTTGCCCGCTCCGGAGCCCCCGACGACGCAGGTGGTCTCCTTGCGGCGCAGCACCATGTCGATCCCCTTGAGGACCTCTTGGTCGCCAAAGGTCTTGCGCACCTCTTTGAGCACGACGATGTCGGTGGCGCGTGCAGTGCCCGAGCCGGAGCTTCCGTCACGGCGTTCGCCTCCCCGCACGCCGTGCGGCTTCGACGGCTCCGGCGGGCGTTGGGCGGCGTCCGCGTCGCTGGTCATTCGTGGGGGCGACTCTACCAGGAGCATCGACGCGGGGCCCGCTTCGCGGTACGACAGCCGTATGACCGGCGACCATCTCGACGCAATCCTCAAGTTGGCCGGGGCCAAGGCCGAGAAAGACGGCTGGGCGATGCTGCCCGACGGCGGCACGATGAGCCTGCACGTCGCCCACGACGGCGCCAGCATGAACGTGTCGCGCATCGAGGCGCTGCGGCAAGACGGTGAGCTCGTGTTCGCGCGAAACTCGAAGCGCGAGATCTTCGTCGTCGTCCGCAGCGACATCTTCGCCGTGGCGCTCGAAGCCGAGTCTGTTCCCGGCAAAATCGCCCGTCGCGCCGGGTTCGGCTGAGCCGGCGGCGCGTGAAGCGGCATGTGCAGGCGTGCAGCCGCTCGGCCGGCGCTGGCCTGCTGAGCACGCTCCTGCACGTTCTATCCCTGGCTGCGGCGGCGCTTCCCTGGCGCACGCTCCGGGTGTTCGGCGCGGCGGTGGGATGGCTCGCGGGAAGCGTCCTCCGAATTCGTCGGACGCACGTCGAGCAAGCAATGGCCGCCGCCGGGATCGGCCGTCCCCGGGCCGAGGCCGCAGCGATGTATCGTTCTCTCGGAACGTCGGCGCTCGAGATTCTCCACGTGGCGGGGCGCGGCCGCGAGGCTCCGCACGTGCGCATCGACGCTCCTTCTCGCGCGCTCTGGCGGCAAGCGCTTGCGCGAGGGCGCGGCGTCGTGGTCGCCGCGTCACATACCGGCAACTGGGATCTGGCGGCCTGCGCGGTCGCGCGCGAAGTCGAGCTCTTGGTCGTGACCAAGCGGCTCCGGGTTCAATCGATCGATGCGTTCTGGCAGTCCGCGCGCGCCGGGCAGGGGCTTCACCTCGGGGAGGCACGAGGGGCCGTGGCGCGCGCGCGGGGGGTCCTCCGGCGCCGGGGCGCGGTCGCGATGATGATCGACCAAGCTCCGGAGTCGGCAAGCCACGCCATCGATGTCGATTTTCTCGGCCGCGCGGCGCTCGTCGATCGCGCGCCCGCCGCGCTGGCAGCGGCGTGCCGAGCACCCCTGGTCGTTGCGGCGAGCCGCCGCGAAGAAGGCGGCAGCCACGTGATCGTCGTGCTCGCGGTCATCGAGCCCCCGCCGCGTCCTTCGCGCGCGTGGGTGACGACGGCCACGGCGGCCGCAACGCGGGCGCTCGACGGGTTCGTGCGTGTCCATCCGAGCCAGTGGCTCTGGCTTCATCGGCGGTGGAAGCGGCTCGACCGCGCGGGCGAGCGGACTACACTCGAGGCGCAATGCCCAGCGCGACCGACCCGCTCCTCATCGCCGGCCGAAGCTTCGAAAGCCGCCTGATCGTCGGCACCGGCAAGTACAAGGACAGCGCCGAGACCGAGCGCGCCATCGACGCGTCGGGCGCTCAGATCGTCACGGTCGCGCTCCGCCGCGTGGATCTGAACGACCGATCGAGCGGATCGCTCATGTCGCTCCTGGCGCGCAAGGGGTGGCTCGTCCTGCCGAACACCGCCGGCTGCTATACGGCCGACGAAGCGGTGCGCACGCTCCGCCTCGCGCGGGAGCTCGGAATCGCCGATATGGTCAAGCTCGAAGTCATCGGGGACGACAAGACGCTCTACCCCGACAACGAGCAGACCCTCGAAGCGGCGCGGCAGCTCGTGGGCGAGGGCTTCGTCGTCCTTCCGTATTGCATCGACGACCCGATCGTCTGCCGCAAGCTCGAAGACTTGGGGTGCGCCGCTGTCATGCCGCTCGCGGCGCCGATCGGGAGTGGGCTCGGGATTCGCAACCGCCACAACCTGGAGATCATCCTCGAGAGGGCCCGGGTACCGGTGATCGTCGACGCGGGCGTGGGCACCGCCAGCGACGTGGCCGTGGCGATGGAGATCGGCTGCCAGGGTGTGCTGGTGAACACGGCGATTGCACACGCGAAGAACCCGGAGCTCATGGCCGAGGCGATGCGCGACGGGGTGCGCGCCGGGCGCAAGGCGTTTCTCGCCGGTCGGATGCCCAAACAGCGTTACGCGAACGCGTCGAGCCCCACCGCCGGCCTCCTCGAGTAAGCGCAGCTGCCGCAACCGGGCATCCGGCACGTGAAGCGAACGCTCGCCCCTCGCATCATTCTGGTCACCGACCCCGCGTTCGGCGATGAAGGCATCGAGCGGTGCGTTCGGCTCGTGGGCAGCGCTCTGCCGAAAGGAGCGCTGTGCGTGCAATTGCGCGACAAGGCGCGCCCGCTCGTCGGCTTGCGGCTCTTTGCGTCGCGCCTTCGCCTCGTGACCCGGGCCGTGGGCGCGGCGTTCGTCGTCAACGGAAACGCGCGTCTGGCGCGCGAAGTGGAGGCGGACGGTGTCCACCTGGGTCGGGGCGCAGGGAGTGTGGCGGAGGCCCGTGCACTTTGCGGCGCGTACGCGTGGGTGTCGACGGCGGCGCACTCGAACGAGGCGGTCCACGCGGCCGCGTCGAGCGGCGCCGACGCGGTGCTGGTGAGCCCCGTGTTTTCGACGCGCCCCCCCTCGCCGGGCTCGCCGTCGAAAGAGGGACGCGGCGTCGACGCGCTGCGTGCAGCGAAGAGCATCGGTGCGGGTCGTGTCGCCATCTACGCGCTGGGCGGCGTGACGGCCGAGCGGGTGGGAATCTGTATGACCGCTGGGGCCGACGGGATCGCGGTGGTGCGCGCGCTGCTGGCCAGTGCCGAGCCCGGCCGCGCGGCTCGCGCTCTCCATGACGCCGTGGCCGCGCACTGCTAAACTCCGGAGCATGTCGGGCTTCGACGAGTCGCTGAGAATCACCACGGAGCTTCTCCGGCGTCACGTCGACGAGGCGCGCCCCATCCGTCCGTCGGATCACATTCAAAACGACCTCGGGCTCGACAGCTTGAGCGTGATGGAGCTCGTCTCGGACGTCGAAACCCGCTTCGGGGTGAACATTCCGTCCGAGATGTTCGAGCGGATCGGGACGGTCGAAGACGTAGCGCGCCTGGTGTCGTCGCTCACGTGCAGGCTCCAGTCCGCCCCGTCGGGTTGATCGCTCGACGGCTCGCTGCCGTTCGCTGCACTCGAGCGAAGGCGCCGAGGCGGGCGGTCCTCCGTCACCGGACCGCTCCAGGCCGGTGGCGCGCCGCTGGGCAGTGCGCTCGATTTACTGTTCCAGCGGTCCGATGTCCTCGCCGGACAGCACGAAGAACGCGTCGCCGTACTCCTTCAGCAGGCCGATCGCGCGGTCAAGGTCTTCTTGCGTATGGCCGCGGGTCACGTTCACGCGCAGGCGCTCTTCGCCGTACTTCACCGACGGATAGACGAGCGGCACCATGAGTACCCCGCACTCGAGCAGCGCGATGTGCATGAAGAGCGTCTTTCGCTCTTCCCGGCACATGACCGGCATGATGTGCGTGTTGCTCGCGCCGAGGTCGAAGCCCGCGCTGACGAGCTGACCCCGCATGTAGCGCGCCTTCTCCTGCAGCTCAGCGACCAGCTTGTCGCCCTCGCTCTCCACCATGTCGAGGATCGTCGACGCCGCAGCCACGACGGGCACGGGCAGCGACGCGCTGAAGAGAAAGCTGCGCGCCGAGTTCTTCACGTGCTCCACCAGCTCCGCCGGTCCGAAGAGGAGCCCTCCGATGCCACCGAACGTTTTGCTCAGCGTCGAGACGACGACCGGCACACGCCCTTCGAGGCCCATCGCTTCGAGCGTTCCGCGGCCGTGCGCCCCCATCGTGCCGCTGCCGTGCGCGTCGTCGACGACGAGAAGAGCGTCGTAGCGTTCGCACAGGGCCACGAACTCGTCGAGCTTCGCCGTGTCTCCGTCGAGGGAGTAGACACCCTCGACCACCACGAGGGCGTTCTTGCGCTCTCGGGTCGTCAGGATGCGCTCGAGGCTTTTGGCGGAGTTGTGGTTGAAAAAGCGAATCTCCGGCCCGTTCTTCGGGACCCCCGCGGCGAGGAACGCGCCGTCGAGAATGCACGCATGGCTGTAGGCGTCGAGGGCGATGGTCGTGTCCTTGTCGGCGAGCGCGACGAGCGTGCCGAGCATCGCCTGGTAGCCGGTCGTGAAGAGCAGGCACGACTCGAAGCCCAGCCATTTCGCCATGCGCCTCTCGAGCTCGACGTGCTCCGCGGCGGTCGCCTGGGGTCGGGAGCTCGAGAGCCCGCAGCCGTATTTGTCGACCGCGCGCCTGGCCGCCTCTTTGACTTTCGGGTGGCTGGTCAGCCCCAAGTAGTCGTTCGAGCTGAAATTCGTGACCGGCTTGCCGGCGATCTGGGTGTGGAGGCCGCCGGTCTCGAACTCGCGAAAGAACGGATAGACCTGGTCGACGCGCGCCTTTCGCACCCGCTCGGTCTCCGTCTGGGCTTTCGCAAAAGCCCAGCTACCGCTGGGGGTGTTGGTCCATCGAATCGCCGTCGTCATCGCGGTGCCTCCGTGTCGATTGGCGGTCCTCTTACCGCGAAGGGTGGCGCATGACGAGCGCCGATGCATTGCCGTAGTAGCCCGCCGACGTGACGAGTGCCGTACGCGGCTGGGCGCGAAGCGCGCCGCGCAGCGCGTAGCGCTGGTAGTGCTCGGGCGTCGCTTCGCCGAAGAGAGCCGTCGCGGCGAGCATCGCCATCGCACCGGCTGCGCCGGATGTCTCGCCGAGCGCGAGCTTCGGCGCGACCACGCAGGTCTGCTCGCCCACGACCTGCCCAATCGCGCGCATCTCCGCTTCGTCGAACGGGCGCAGGCCGGACACGCCGGAGACGACGACGTCGATGTCGCTCGCCTTCGCGCCGGCGTCCGCGAGCGCCGCGGTGATCGCCCGGCCCACCGAATCGGGGGACGCGTAGACGAGCGAACCATCTCGCGCCGGCGGGACGAAGGCCGTTCCGTATCCCGCGATGGACGCGAGCACCCTCGCGCCGCGCCGGCTCGCCACACCGGGGGACTCGATGGCCAGGATGGCCGCCCCTTCTCCGAGGCACGCGCCATCGGCGACGGCACCGAGCCGATCGAAGGCGAACGCGAGCGCTTCGCTCATGGCTTCTGCGCCGCCCACCAGCAGCGCCTCCGCGCGCCCTTGCTCGAGGAACACGGTTGCGCACGCCACCGCGTCGAGTGCGCCGCAGTTGCCGTCGCTCACGCTCACGTTCAATGCTCGGAGATCTTCCCAGATGCTCGCGTATCCCGCGGCGCTGTTGGACACCGTGAGCGGAAACCGCGACGGGTTGATGTACCGCGCGTCTTCGAGCGTGGCGACCCGATCGAGCTCGGTGATCGCCTCGAGGGACCCGTATGCGTTGGACACGACCATTCCCACGCCCTCGGGCGATCCGGCCGTCCACGCGCCGTCCCTCTTGAGCCCAGCGTCGTGCAGCGCGAGACGTGTGGCCACGACGAGCAACTTCGTCAGCCGGTCGAGCGAGCGAAGCCCCTTGTCGCCGAGGTACTTCGCCGCGTCGAAGCCAGCCACTTCGACCACGCGTACGCGAGGGTACTTCGTTGCGTCGAACGTCTCCGGGCGCCCGACGCGGCGCGCCGCCGGCGGCCCCGAGCGAAGCCCCTCGACGAAGGCCGCGTTCCCGACGCCCAGAGCGGAGGCGACGCCGGCGCCCGTGACGGCGAGCGGCTTCACGGCCCCCCCCCGCTCGGGGCGAGCCGAGCGTCGGGCGCGGGCAGGACGCCGGGGCGCGCGAAGACGGCGACCGCGTTGTACCCGCCGAACGCCAGCGAGTTGTTGACGACGATGTCGGCCTTCCCCTGCCGCGCGACGTTCGCGACGACGTCGAGGTCGCACTCCGGATCGGGCGTCTCGTAGCCGATGGTCGGCGGGTACAGGCCGGATTCCAGGGTGAATATGCACCCGATCGCCTCGAGCGCGCTCGCAGCCCCCATGCAATGCCCCAGCATGCTCTTCATGCTCGAGACGGGGACGCGCCGATCGCCGAACACGTCGCGCATCACTTTGGCCTCGGCGACGTCGTTGTGCCTCGTGCCCGTCCCGTGGGCGTTGACGAAGTCGATGTCGTCCGGCGAGAGCGCGGACCGCGCGATGGCAGCGCGCATCGCCGCGATGCTCCCGGTGGCATCGGGGTGGGGCCGGGTGATGTGATAGGCATCGCACGACAAGCCGTACCCGCCGACCTCGGCCTGCGTCGCTGCGCCGCGCCGGATCGCGTGCGCCTCGCTTTCCAGCACGAGCAGCCCCGCGCCTTCGCCGAGGAGCAGCCCTTGACGATTCAGGTCGAACGGCTGGCACCTCTCGGGCGCCATCGCCGCAAGGCGCACGAACCCGCTGAACTGCAGCTCCTGGATCAACTCCGCCGCGCCCGTCACGACGACGTCGGCGCGCCCCGAGCGAATCAGGTCCGCCGAAAAGCCGATCGCATAGTTGCCGGCGGAGCATGCCGCGGGAAGGGCGAGGACCATGCCTTGCGCCCCGACGGCGCGCGCGACGTGGATGGGCAGGAGCGTGGATCCGTATCGAGGGATGAGCGCGCGACGAACCGCCTGCGGCCCGCCCACGATCCAATCGTGCTGGAGCTCACCGAGGATTTCTCCTTCGCCCATCGTCGTTCCCAAGACGACCGCCGTTCGCGGGGGGTCCAGGCTCGCCGGGTCGAGTCTGGCATCCGCGAGCGCCATGCGCGCTGCCGCGAGCGCCATCGCCGAACATCGCCCCGTGCGCCCGCGCTCGGCCACCGTGAGGTGATCGCGCGGGTCGAAGTTTCTCACCTCTCCGGCGAACCGCCTGCCGAGCTGCGAGGCGTCGAACAGAGCGACCGGCGAGATCCCGGTCCTTCCCTCGCGGAGCGCGCGAAAAAACGCGCTCTTGCCGAGCCCAATGGAGCTCACCACCCCCACGCCCGTGACGAATACGCGAGGCAACACGTCGACGGTGTTACTAGCGCGGCGCTGCACATACGAGCAACGTCAGCCGGCGCGAAGCACGGTTCGCGGACGAACTCGCTTACGCGGCGCGCGCGTCTTCCCACAGGTGGCCCATCCGAGGACCTGGGGGCCCGATCCGAGGCGGCAGCTACCGTGTAAACAGTGTGCACCGCGCTTGCATGCGAGGCTCCCACGAAGTAGAGCCCGCGTGACGAGCGTCCATGCCTTCCCGCCTCGCCGCTCCCACGCTCGTCGACGCTGTTCGCGCCATTGCGAGCGACCGCGATCGCGGCTTCGTCTTCGTCAAACCCGACGGGACCGAGCGGCTCTACTCGTTTCGCGACATCGCGGCCGAGTCCGAACGTCGCGCGGCTCAGCTCCTGGCGAGCGGGCTCGAGAAGGGAGACCGCGTCGCGCTCGTCATCCCCGACGGCGACGACTTCGTCCTCTCGTTTCTCGGAACGCTCTTCGCCGGCGGCGTTCCCGTGCCCATCTATCCACAGGTCGGCTTCAAGAATCTCGAGGCCTACCACGATACCGTCGCACACATTGCCCAAGCCTCGGGCGCGACGATGCTCCTGACGACGAGCGCGTCGAAGCCGTTCGTCGATCCCGCCTTTGCGCGCGCAGCGTCCGCTTGCCGCGTTCTCACCGTCGACGATCTGGCGCAGGAAACGGTGGGGGGCTCGCCGCGGGTCGACGTAACGGTGGCCCCCGACGACCTCGCCCTGCTTCAATTCACGAGCGGCAGCACCGCGCGACCGAAGGGGGTGATGGTCACCCATGCGAACCTCGCGTCCAATGCCGCGGCGTTCATGCTCGACGGGCTTCGCCGCGATGAGCGCACCGACAAGGGCATCAGCTGGCTGCCGCTCTTCCACGACATGGGGCTCATCGGGTTCGTCGTCGGGCCGCTCTTCACCCACGTTCCGTGTGTCTTGCTGCCGACGGCGAGCTTCGTTCGGTCTCCGCGGCTCTGGCTCGACAAGATCCACCAGCATCGCGGCACGATCACGTACGCTCCGAGCTTTGCGTACGCGCTCGTCGCCAAGCGCCTGAAGGAGAAAGACGTCGAGGGGCTCGATCTATCGTGCTTGCGCGTCGCTGGGTGTGGGGCGGAGCCGATTCGTGCGCGCGCGCTGCGTGACTTCGCGGCGAGGCTCGCGCCTGCGCGCTTCGATCCTCGCTCGTTCGTACCGTCGTACGGAATGGCCGAGGCGACTCTGGCGATCACGTTCGCGCCGCTGGGCGGCGGGCTTCGCACCGACGAGGTCGACCCTTCGATGCTCACCAAAGGCGAGGCGACGCGGGCGCCCGGGCCGGACGCGGCGTATCAGGAGATTGTCGACTGCGGCGTTCCGTTTCCCGCGCACGAGCTGGCGATCGTGGACGAGTCGGGGCAGCGACTGGGCGAGCGTCGCGTGGGGCAGATCGTCACTCGGGGGCCAAGCGTGACAAGGGGCTATTTTGGAGATCCCGAGCTCACGGCGCAAGCGTGGAAGCCTCTGGCGGAGGGCCGCGGCACCGGGCGAGGCGAGCCGGCCGTGGCTTGGCTGCACACCGGCGACCTCGGTTACGTCGTCGACGGTCGACTGTTCATTTGCGGGCGCTTGAAAGAGATCATCATCGTTCGCGGACGCAACTATTACCCCAGCGACATCGAGTGGGTCGTTGGCGAGCTTCCCGCGGTTCGTCGGGGCAATGCAGTGGCGTTCGGGGCGCAGGTCGACGGCGAGGAAAAGCTCGTTGTTTGCTGCGAAGGGACGGCGAGCGACGTGGCCGCAGTCCAAGACGCGGTGCGCGTTTGCGTCGGGGCCCAGTTCGGCCTGGAAGTGCACGAGATCGTGGTCACGCCGCCGGCCTCGCTGCCACGCACCTCTAGCGGCAAATCGCAGCGCAACAAGACCCGCCAGATGTATCTCAACGGGACGCTGCCGCGCGCACGGAGCGTGCATACCCCCGGGCTGACGGGTGACACGGTGGAATCCACAGTCGAAAACGCTCCCACCGCAGGTCCGCAATCATCGTGATCTGTGAGCTCCAGCAGGAAAAGCGCTCGGGCAACACTGCCCGGGTGCCCTCGCACACCGCATCAGCGCGTAAACGGCTACGCGCTCGATTTCTGGATACACGCTGAATGGAACACGATTCAATGACCGCGCCCAACATGCAAGAAGTGGAAAATGACCGTCCGACGCGCCAAGCCCTGCTCGCTATGTTTTGCGAGACGGCGACCGAGGTGGTCGAGCGCGATTTCCACCACGTGTTGGAGTCGATGCGGATCGACGAGCTCGTCATTGACTCGCTCGGCATGCTCGAGATCATCGGCTCGCTCGAGCGCCGGCTGCGCATCCAGGTTCCGGACGAGAGCCTCGCTGGGCTCAGGACGATCCGGGACCTTCTGGACGTCGTCGAGGGCCGTCTCGCGTGATGACGGCTTCAAAAGGAGAGAAAGCACCCATGTCGTTGGCGAACTTCGATGCAAACCTGAGGGAGGCGCTACGAACGCTCGTCGCGGAGATCGCAGAGAAGGACGAGATCCCGGACGGTGCCACGTTCAAGGAGCTCGGTATCGACTCGATGATGGGTGTCGAGATCGTCGCGGCGATCGAGCGCCAATATCAGATCAAGATCGACGATGAGGAGCTCGGCGGGTTCACCGATCTCGATACCGCGTACGCGCTCGTCGTGAAGAAGCTCGAAGCCAAAGACGGCACAGCGGCGGCCTAGCTCCCTTAGTAGCCCCCCCTACCTTCGCAGGAGGGGCCGCGACTGCGCGCCGGGCTGCCGTAAGGAAGCGCATGAATGAAAGCAGTGGCGCGAACTTGCCACTGCGACTCGAGTGGCCGCCGACCGAAGAGGCCTTAACCAGGGGATCCTCGTGCAGCGCAGCCGACACCATTACCGTCTGCGAGACGTCGGTCGACGGCCACTCGAACCGCAGGAAGCCTCTCTCGCTCCGGCGCACGCGACGAGCGCACGCCGGAGCGAGAATCGGGTGACTCACTCCGCCGGTGCGTGGGCTGCCGCGCCGCCCGGCATTTTGACGCCGATGTCCGACGAGGGAGCGGTGCCGGCCCCGAGAAGCTCGGGGTACGCGGTACCACCGTGCTCGTGAATGTCGAGGCCCTCGAGCTCGCCTTCTCGCGAGACGCGAAGCGTGCCGGTCGCCTTGACGAGGTAGAACATGACCATCGATACGCCGAACGTCGCGGCGGTGATGGCGGCGCTACCGATGAGCTGCGCGACGAGGAGCTGCGTGCCGCCCCCGTAGAACAGACCCGTGACAGGCGACGAGTCGTCCGCACCCGTCGGTCCGGAGGCGCCGTACTTGCCGCAGGCAAGGAGGCCGAGGCTCAGCGTTCCCCAGACTCCGGCCGCACCATGGACGGGCCAGGCGCCGACGGGATCGTCGATCCGCAGCCATTCCAGCAGATCGACGGCGTAAATCATGACGACGCCGGCGACTGCACCGAGGATGATGGCGCCCGTGGGCGACACCCAGTAGCAAGGGCAGGTGATTGCGACGAGACCGGCGAGAAAGCCGTTCACCGTGATGCCGCAATCCCAGACCTTGTTTCGCGGATACAGCCAGATCATGGCCGTCAGCCCGCCCGCGCAAGCGGCGAGGGTCGTGTTCGCCGCGACCCGACCGCACCCAGCCGCGTCCATCGCCGAGAGCGTGCTTCCGGGATTGAACCCGTACCATCCGAACCATAGGATGATGCCGCCGACCGCTGCGATGGCCATGTTGTGATACGGCATTGGCCCGCCGCCGTCGCGCTTGAACTTGCGACCGATGCGGGGTCCGAGAACGATGGCGCCCGCTATCGAGATAAACCCGCCGATCGTGTGAACGACGGTGGACCCGGCGAAGTCGTGGAACGCAATCGGCGTGATCGTGGTGAGCCACCCGTCCGGACCCCAGGCCCAGTGACCGAGGATCGGGTAGATGAAGCCGCTGACGCCGATGCTGTACCAGATGTCGCCCCAGAAGCCGGTCCGGCCGATCATGGCGCCCGAGGTGATCGTGCTGCAGGTATCCGCGAAGGCGTACTGGAATAGCCAGTAGGCAAGGAAGGCGACGCCGGTACCCTCGTACGTGTCCGGAACGCCCTGCAGGAAGAACCAGTGGTAGCCGATGAAGCCGTTCCCGTGGGCGAACATGAACGCGAATCCCCACGCGTAAAAGAGGAGACCGCATAGGCACGTATCGACGATGCCTTCGAGAAGGACGTTGACCGTCTCCCGCGTTCGGGCGAAGCCCGCCTCGAGAAACATGAAGCCGGCCTGCATGAAGAATACGAGGAACGCCGCGATGACGGTCCACATCGTATTGATCGGGTTGATGTACGCCGGAGTTGGCGGTGTGACGGCGGCCGCCGCCTCGTCGGCGAGCGCGGGCGTGAAGAAGTACGACGTGACGCCCTTCATGATGGCCAAGCACAGCAGTACGCCGAAAATCTTGGCTCCTAGGACGAGGAAAAAGTAATGGCGGTACTCCTTTTGCCGCCAGCGGCTCATTAATTTCTGAAGCATCGGTCCTCCTCGGGTGTTTCGCCCGCGATGTTGCGGGATGGTGTCGGTGAGGGCGGGTTGATTGGTCGTTAACGCCGTCCTTTACTGTTCTTAATGAGTTCTTAACGCGTCGCTTGTTTCGCCTTCTTTTCAAGGTGCAATCAAGTGCGCATCGCGTTCTTTTTTTTTGTTCAGTGACTCTGGCACCGCTGTGCGGCGGGCGTTGACGCGTCTGGCGGGCGCAAAGGGGCGCCCGCATCGAAACGCGGCGGAAATGTTCCGGGGCGATCCTGCTCATGGACCGAGAGCGATGAAGCGCGTGCAGGCCATCATTCGCGTGGAGCTCCTCGACGCCGTCGTGGAGCGCCTCGTCATGATCGGCGTGCGCGGCCTCACGATCGTCCCTGTGAAAGGGGCGGGGCGCAGCGGAGGCCGACGCGACGTATTTTGTGGAGGCGTCTACACCGTCTGGTTCGTCCCGAAGATCGAGCTCGAATGGTTCGGACCGGACAACGAGGCCGACGCCGTCGTACGCGCAATCGTGAGTCGCGCGGCGACGGGTAAAATCGGCGACGGCCGGGTCTTCGTGCAGTCCGTGGAGGAGGCGGTGCGCATTCGGACCGGGGAGCGCGGGGTGGCCGCCGTCTGAGGGGTGCGCGTCCCGACGGCCGCGCTCGGGGGCATGCTAGAAGGCCGCTGGCCGCATGCCCGAACCGCTCTTTGCGAAGGTAGCCAACGTCCTCGACTTCCCGGCGGAAGAGCATGCAATCCTGCGCTTCTGGCGGTCGGCGCGGATCTTCGAGAAGACTCTCACGAAGCCCGCCGCGCACGGGAACTTCGTCTTCTTCGAGGGGCCGCCGACGGCCAATGGGCTGCCGCACAACGGTCACGTCCTGACGCGCGTCATCAAGGACCTCTTCCCCCGCTACAAGACGATGCGCGGCTGGAGCGTACCCCGCAAGGCCGGGTGGGACACGCACGGGCTGCCCGTCGAGGTCGAGGTCGAGAAGGAGCTGCGCATTCACGGCAAGGCCGCCATCGAAGCCTATGGCGTCGAGCCGTTCGTGAAGAAGTGCCTCGAATCGGTCTTCCGATACACCAAAGAGTGGGAGGACCTCACCGAGCGGGTCGCCTTCTGGGTCGACCTGGGCGACGCCTACGTCACGTACCACCGCCCGTACGTCGAGAGCGTCTGGTGGGCGCTGAGTGAGCTCTTCAAGAAGGGCCTCCTCTATCAGGGGCACAAAGTCGTGTGGTGGTGGGCGCAGGGCGGAACGGCGCTGAGCTCGGGCGAGGTGGGGCAGGGATACCGAACGGTCGACGATCCGAGCGTGTACGTGGCGTTTCCTCTGGTCGACCCGCCCTGGTGGCCGGCCTTGCGCACGAAGGGGCAGCTCGAAGACAAGGAGATCGCGCTCGCCGTCTGGACGACGACTCCTTGGACCTTGCCCTCCAACATGTACGCGGCGGTGCCGAAGGACGACCAGGTCACCTTCCGCGTCGTCGACGCCGGCCAACGGTACTTGCTGGTCGCAGACAAACTCGCCGGCGAGCTCGCGGCAAAGACGAAGGCGAAGCCGACCGAAGTGTCCGTTCCGGCCGCATTACTCGAAAACAACCGGTACAGGCCTCCGTTCGATCTTTTCGCCGCCGAGGCGCGCGCGTTCGACAACGTCGTCTTTCGCGTCGTTCGAGAAGACTTCGTCACCCTCGACACGGGCACGGGTGTGGTCCACATCGCGCCGGCCTTCGGCGAGGACGACCATCAGGCCCACCGGCGGCTCCTGGGGGCCCACCCGGATCTGCCGCTCTTTTGCGCGGTCAAGCCGGACGGAACCTTCATCGACCGGTTCGATCGCTACGCCGGGCGCTGGGTGAAGGAGTGCGACAAGGAGATCCAGCACGACTTGAAGGACGCCGGCTTGCTGGTCTTCGCGGAGTCCTACCGCCACGACTACCCGTTTTGCTGGCGCGCCGATACAGACCCGCTGATCCAGTACGCCCGCCCCGCCTGGTACATCCGTACGACCGCTCTCATCGACCGCGCGATCGCCAACAGTCGCACGATTCACTGGCTCCCCGAGCACATCAAAGAAGGTCGCTTCGGCGACTTTCTCGCAAACAACGTGGACTGGGCGCTGTCGCGCGAGCGCTGGTGGGGCACGCCGCTCAACGTGTGGGTGTGCGACCTCGACGTGGAGCACAAGGAGGCGCCGGCGAGCGTCGCCGAGATCGAAGCGCGCAGCCCCCATGCGTTCGACCACTTTCACGCCGCGCGTCGCATCGACCCCACGCTGAGCGAGCACCTCATCGTTCACAAGCCATGGATCGATCAGGTGACCTTCCCCTGCCTCCGGTGCGCGGGCACGATGCGGCGGGTTCCCGAGGTCATCGATTGCTGGTTCGACTCCGGTTGCATGCCTTTCGCCCAGTGGGGCTACCCGCATCGCGGGCGTGAACAATTCGAGCGCAGCTTTCCAGCCGATTTCATCAGCGAAGCGATCGACCAGACCCGGGGGTGGTTCTACTCGCTGCTCATGATCTCGACGTTGGTCTTCGAAGAGCAGCCTTACCCGCATCCGTTCAAGACTTGCATCGTTCTCGGCCACGTCAGCGACAAGGAAGGCAAAAAGGAAAGCAAGAGCAAAGGCAACTACACGCCGCCCGAGATCATCCTCGACAAGGTCGCGATGGAGTTCGCCGTCCGAGACACCAAGGCGGGAGAATCGCCGCAGGCCGTCGCGATCATCTCGCGCGACGACCTCGAGGGAATGGATCTGCCCGAGGGCGCCCTCGTTCGAGTGTACCGCGGCGACGATCCCAACGGGGGCATCGAGCTGCCGGTGGTCGCGGACAAGCGCTTGCCGCGGCGCGTGGTCGTCCTCGGACAAGAGCAGCGGGCGAAGCTTGGCGTATTGCCTGCGGAAGCGAGGGACATCAAACCGGCCGACGTGCCGCGCCTGCCGCACGAGGAGCGCGTGACGATCGAGGATCCAGCGACCCCGGCTCCGGGAGCCGATGCCTTCCGGTGGTTCTTCTACGCGTCGAGCCCTCCGTGGTCGGCGACGCGCCATTCGCTCTCGAACGTGCGGGCGCTTCAGAAGGAGTTCGCCGTCAAGCTGCGCAACGTCTATTCGTTCTTCACGATCTACGCGAACATCGACGGGTTCCGACCGCGCGCCCAGCCCGAGACGGCGCCCGCGGCGCGGCCGGAGCTCGACCGGTGGATCCGCGGCGAGCTCGCCGAGGCCACGCGTACGGTCACGTCCCGCATGGACGAATACGACGTCTTCGGCGCGACCCAGCGGCTCATCTCCCTGGTCGACGCGCTATCGAACTGGTGGGTGCGCCGGAGCCGCAGCCGATTCTGGAGGTCGGGTTGGGACGGGGACAAGGCGAGCGCGCACGAGACGATCTACGAGTGCCTCGTCACGATTGCCAAGCTCACCGCGCCTTTCACGCCTTACGCGGCCGAGGCCATGTACCAGAACCTCGTGGTGCGCCCGGGGCTCCCCGGAGCCCGCGAGAGTGTCCACCTCGAAGACTGGCCGGCGTTCGACGACTCCTGGATCGACGAGGCGTTGTCACGCAAGACGGAGGTGGTCCGCGGGGCCGTGAGCCTAGGGCTGAGGGCGCGGATGGACGCCAAGATCCGAGTCCGCCAGCCGCTGCGTTCGGCGACGATCGTTCTCAACGACGAACGGGACGCAAGCCTCGTCGAAGGCGCCCTCGAAGCCATTCGCGAAGAGTTGAACGTGCTGACGGTGAAGATCGGCTCCCACGACGACCGCGGCCGATTCGGGACGACGGAGTACAAGCCGAATTTCCGGAGCCTCGGGCAGCGCGGGATGGGCCGAGTGGCGCAAGACTTGAAGAAGGCGACTGCGAGCAACGACCGCGAAGCGCACCAGGCGAAATTGGACGCGCTCAAGCTCGGCAAGTCGTCGTGGCGCGGGCACGAAATCCTCCGGGACGACGTCGAAGTCGCCTTCGAACCGAATCCTGGCGTCGCCGCGGCGGCCGATCGCGTTGGGTCGGTCTTTCTCGACACCGAAATCGACGACGAGCTGCGCGACCTCGGCCTCTTGCGCGAGCTTCTGAACCGCGTGCAAACGATGCGAAAAGAGATGGGTCTCGAGTACACCGATCGGATCCGCGTCTCGGTGACGGGGAGCAGTCGCGTGCGCGCCGTCGTCGAAAAGTACCGCGCGATGCTCTCCGAGGAGGCGCTGGCCGTCGAGATTTCCACGCTTGGGCGCGGCGCGGGTGGCGCACTTGGCGACGGCGCCGAGCTGCGCCAAGTCGACGTCGAGGGCGACGCCGTAGTGCTCGCCATCGCGCGAGTGTAAACTTTCCTGCGGCGTCGAGGGGGGGCCGTCTGATATGGTGAGGGGCTTCGGATAGGGGCAATGAACGTGATCAAGGCAAAGCGCTCCCGAACGGAAGCAACGATTCGGAGGGTCCTGCCTGCGTCCTGGGACGGGGTCGGGATCGGCGCCGCGCTCGCGAAGGCGAGGAAGCGAGAAGCCAGCCTGGATGGGTCTCCCGTCCGGCCTCCGCTCGCTCGCGCCGAGCTCCTCGACAAGACGGCGCGAACCAGGTTCGAGGAAGAGATCGACGCCGCGCTGAAGCGTCGACCGGCCAACGAGACGAAGCTCGCGGGGGCGCTTCGGGCCGTAGCTCCGTTCAGCCCGTCTCTGCGCGCTTCGCTGGGCGAAGCGACTTCGGTGCTCCTGCGCCGCGGTGCGCGGCAGCGCGAGCTCTACGCGTGCGGGCTCCGCGCTCTCGCCGAAGCGCAAGATCGGCAAGTGGTTGCCCTTCTCCGGCAGGCGCTCGCCGGGGAAGAGGCCGGGGGCTCTGCGGCGCTGAGCGCCGCTTGTTTCTCGCGCGATCCCGAGCTTTCGCAGGTGCTCGCCAAAGTCGCTGCAAGCCGTCAGTCACACTTGGCGTTCGGCGCGGAGTTGGCGCGCGTGGCGCGAGGCGAATCCAACGGCGCGCTTCTCGCTCAGCTCGCGCCGATGATCAAGGAGAGTCACCGAATCTCGATGTGCATCGAGCTCTTCGTGCCGCTCGTTCGGGCTCTGCCGGTCGCGTCGCACGTGGTGCCCGCGCTGTCGGTCCTTCGGGGAGCCGAGCGCCACCTCGGGCGGTGGCTCGTGCTCGCCGAGGTCGCAGTGCGGGCGGGGGACATGACGCCTCTCGCGGAGGCTCGCGCCAAAGCTGGAAACGGTCCGACCAGCGCGCGCGCGGCCTGGTCGCTAGTGACCTGGGCCCTGGCCGACACGGACGCAATCGCGCGCGGCGCGGCCGCTCCCCTCGCGCCCGCGACGCGACCGACGCTCGAGCTCATCGCGCGCCTGTCCGACCGTCCGAGCGCCGATCGGGACACCACGTTTCTATTTCGTCTGGCGCGAGCGCGGGCGGTTTGCGTGCGCCCGATGCTCGAGGCGCTCGCTCGCGCCGCATCGCTCCCCGACGACACCAGCGTGCGAGCGGCCATGCACCTGGCTCGCGATCATGGCCGCGGCGATATGGGCGAGGCGCTCGGGGAAGCGGCGGGGCCCGGCCGACGAGAAGAGCTTCGCGGGTTGGCTGCGGCCGCGCTGTGGGACGTGGCCGCGGGCGCCCAGAGTGATTTCGCGGACCGGACGCGCGCACGCATTCCGGAGATCGTGGACGATCTGCTCGGGTCTCGCGTAATTGGCAACGTCGCCTGGGGGGCGCTCATCCGCGCTGCCGCCAAAGGGGGAGCCGGTCTCGACCCGCTGCTGACCGAGACCGTGTTTCGATGGATCCAGTGGGGCTGGCTCGAATGAATGCCCGCCTGGCGGGGCTGGTGGGTTGCGCGCTGTTCGGCGCGCAGTCCGCCGCCCTCGCCGGCGACTGGCCCCCACTTCGCGTCGTTCTCTGGGCCGACCGCGACGACGACGACGCCGAAGGGACCCCCGACGGCGAGCAAAGCGCGGTTCCCCCGCTCGCGCGCGCCGATCTCCTCCTGATCGATGGTCATCTCCTCGGCGCGCCTGTGCAAGTGCTCTCAGGTGGCGAGCACGCGCGGGTGGTGCTCCCGAACGGCCGGCCGCTGCCTTGGGGACACTCGTTTCCGGAGGCGGGGTGGCTGCAGGGGGTATCGCCGGGTCGGGTCGAGCTGGTCTCGAAGATCGCGGGCGGGCGGGCGCACCTCACCATCGACGTTCGTGGGATCGACATGCGCGACGGACAGGGGGAGGTGGTCGACATGGCCCGATCGCACGCGTCGCTCGAGCGCACGCCGCCGACGCGCGTCGAAGGACCGCCGGACGCGAACTACGACGACGTCGACGCGCTTCGTGTCGTCATGGCGCTCCCCGACGACCGTCCAGGCCTCGACGGAGACCGCGAGATCGGCGTCGAGTCGGTGAGCGCGCTCGGCGTGCAGATCGACTCCATCGCGCGCCTCGCCCTGTCTCCGTCGGCGTGCACCCGCCCCTACGCCGGCGTGCGCTGCTGGGCGAGCGCGCCGCTGCGGCTCGTCATCGACGACGTAGACCGCGACCACCCCTTGGTCGCCGACCGGTCCATCAAAGCAGAAGTCGGCGGCGGCATCGTTCTGCGCTCCGACGGGCGCAAGGCGCAGATGATTCGCGTGCTCGGCCCGCGGACCTCGCCCGTGGGGCCGATCGGGCGGCTGCGAGCCACGCTGCGGCCGTTCGTGCTGCGGGTGACGCCGGGTGGCGCCCCGGCGATCGGCGGAACGGACGCGGGGGCCGTCAGCGCGCTCCGCGCGGAGCTCGGGTCCGCGTCCGCGATTTGGGGACAGTGCGGCCTAGCGTTCGGCGATCCACGGCAGCTGGACGTGCGCGTGGTCGACCCCCCGCCGTCGCACCTGGTGGCCATCGGCGACGATCTCGGCATCGCCGCCAGCGGCGGGGAGATTCGCCTGCGCGTCGGCGACAGGACGATCGTCGTCCCGACGTCATCGGGTGAGGGGCCCGATCGCGTCGCTCGTGTTCTGGCCGGGCTCGCGGACCGCGCAGGGTTCGTGGCCGTCGTCTCGCCCAACGCGCGCATCGGTCCGGGGCTCGCGCCGAGTGTGGACGTATCGCTCCGCCGCAGAGACGGGGCGCTCGTCGCCGTCGACGCGGTTCCGGGCTCTCCGCTGTCGACGGACGCCACGCTGAGCGTTCGCATCGGTTCCGTCGACTTGAGCGATGGTCTGCAGCATTTCACGGACATGGACGCCATGGCCGGCACGCTCGAAGAGCGAACGCTGCTGAAAGCCATCGACGACGGCGACCCGACGACCATCGAAATCGTGGTCGTACCTCTGTTCGCAGGTGGCGGCAGGATTGGCGAATCGTTCATCGGGAGCGACCTCTCGAGCGTGCGCAACGTCGTTCTCCTCGACCGAGCGGGGATCCGCGCCAGAAAGAGCAGCTTGACGCTCGCGCACGAGCTCGGGCACGTGCTGATGGATCTCCCGGGGCACCCGGATGATTACGGTGTGGACGCGCCGACGCTCCTGATGGACTCGGACGCGGCGGACGCGTCGGCGTTCGGTCCGCGCCGAATCACCGTCGACGAGTGCGCTCGCGTGGTGCGACAGTCAGGACCGAAGGCGCGCATGCCCTTGTTGACCGAATGGCCGATCGGTCCAATTCCTCGGTAGGTGCGGAGCGGCGACGCGGCTCAATAGGAGCCCGCCGCCGTATCCAGCGCATACGCGCTCCAGACTCCCGTCGCGGTCGCATTCGAGAACTGGCCGTTGCGGAGGTTGCTGTAATCGAACGCGCTCATGCGGGCGATCGCGAACGTGGTGTTGATGGGGCCTGGCACCAGCGCGGCGATGCCAGGCACCTGCGTGAGGTCGGGTACGTCGAACGACAGATTGGAGCCGGGTGCGACGATCTGCCAGGTGAGAAGACCATTTCCCGACGAGACTTGGACGACGACGAGGTCAATCGGTCCGGTCGCCTGGAGGGCAACGTGGGTGCCACCCCACTTGGCAGCGGAAGGCTGCACGAGGGTCGGCACGTCGAAGAAGCCGCCGATAGTCACCGGGTCGTTGGCGACGGCCGTCTCGATGCGATTGACCACCGACATCGGGGGGCCTGCGTTGGTGCCGGTGACCGCCGCCGCGGTCAGGTCGTAGAATGACCCCGAGAGCGTGCCGTCGAGCGACGGAGCCCCCACAAAGGAGACGGCGCCGGCGGCGGGGAGCAGCGTGGTGACGCTTCCTTGAGGCAGGATGGCAAACTGGCCGGCGCCCACGTTCACGGCCAATGTCGAAACCAACCGGTCGGGTCCGCGCGGTCCCGACTGCGGCGGCTGCGGCTCCGTCATGACGGTGTGGTCGAGCAGGGTGCTCATCGGGATGTCGATGCCCTCGGTTTGCTGCCCGGGCTGGGCGAGGACTCCACGCGCAACGCCGATCGCGTACGGCTCAAACCAGGGCGGCACCGCAGAGCGATTCTCGATGCCGGCGAGGGCGTAAATCGTGCGGTTGCCGGGAAGGACCGGCAGCGAGTACGTGAAGCCGACCGATCCGGTCGAGTCGGGCGTGGTCGCGTAAAAGCTCGACGGAAGCTGGAACGTGTCGAGCGGGTTCGTGGTCGTGGAAAAGACGTACGCCGCGCGCCGCTCGTCGCCCGCGGGCATCGGCACGTTCGCCCAGTTCGCGCGCGCGAACTCGACGCCGGTGGGCCACACCAGCTGGCCGCCCACGTTGCCGCTCGCCGTGCCGTAGTAGTTGCCGGACGAGGGCGGGTCGCCCTGGCCGCACGACGGGTCCAGCTCGGGCGCCAGGTACGCGGTCACCGTGTCGACCGGAACGTCGACGAACGTGATCGGCTGATGGCACTTCGCGGCGATCGTCACCGTGGCCTTGCCGTTGAGAGACGGGCCGGTCAGCCGCGCAACGCCCGACGAATCGAACGTCCCGAGGATGGCCGTCGCGATCGTCGATCCGGCGATCGCCCGTCCTCCGGCGAGCGGCGCTCCGGTCCACGAATCGAACGCGAGCACTTCGAGGGCCCCAGACAGTGCGCCGCCACTCAGCCCGCCGCGGTACCCGTCAGGAGAGTCGCTGTACGTGAACGCGTCGCGGGCTTGGTCGATCGTGCCGTCGGCGTTGGTCACCGTCACGTCTTGCGTGCCGGGGGAGCCCGCAGGGGTCGTGCACGCCAGGTCGGTGGGGTCGGTCACGGCCGCCGCCGTGCACGGTCGGCCACCGACCGCGACGGTCGAGGCGTCCGTCCAGTGCGTTCCGCTACCCTGCAGCGTGATTCTTGTCCCGCCGGTCGTCGCTCCGGTGTCGGGCGACACGACGAACGCGTCATAGAAGAACCCGGCGGCCAAGGTGCGCTCCTCGGCCGTCGCCACGTTGCGAACGCGCACGTCGGCGGGGCCCGGTGTTCCTTGGGGGGTGACGACCGAGGCGTGCGTCGGGTCACTCGCGAAGACCGCGCTCGGGTCGAGCTGCGACGAGCCGATCCAGATCTGGATCAAGGACGAGAAGCCGCGGCCCGCGACGGTCGCGTGCGTGCCGCCAGTCCACGGGCCGTGGGAGGGCTGCAGGCCGGTGATCGCGAATGGGTCGCCGAGGTCGACGTCAGCCAGGCGGCCGGCGTCGCTGCTGCCGAGTACGATCGCCGGGGCCGCGCCAGCGTCGTCTTGGTACGGGGCGAGCGGCGGCCCCGACCGTAGACACCCGGTCATCGTAGCCACCGCGGCGAGCCAAGCGATCGCCTTCGGCCGAAGCATCGGCCGGCAAGGCCAGCCGGCGCGGCAGGTTCGCATCACGCCCCAAGCGTAGGCCAAGCGGGGGCGGGCGCAAATGCGGCTGGGCACAATGCAGCTTGCCGGATCTTGCGCGCGCCCGCATCGGGCCTACGCTTGTCGGCCATGAAGCTCCCTCGGCCCAAGCAATCGCTGCGCGCGTACGTGGCTCAGTACGAAAAGGAGCACACCCAGCTCGGCACGAAGCTGACGCACATGGTGGGCATCCCGATGATCGTCGCGTCGATCCCGACGGCCTTCGTGAATCCGCCCGCGGCCGGGGGCCTCTTCGTGGGCGGTTGGGCGCTCCAGTACATCGGCCACTACGTGTTCGAGAAGAACAAGCCGGCCTTCTACAGCGACCCGTACTACTTGCTCGTCGGGCCCGTGTGGGTCGCCGCCGAGTGGCTGCAGCTATTCGGTCTTCCCGTCCCCGAAATGTTTACGGGCGCCGAGGGGGCGGGGGAGGGGATCGTCGAGTCCAAGATGGCGAACGGCGAGGCGGCCGCGGCGGCAAGCTAGGGCGGCACGGTCGTCGTGCCCGACCGACCTGAGAGAAGCCATTTGTAAAATAGGAAAGAAACCACGACGGATCGCCCCGGGCGGCCGCAAACGTGAGTTCTTGCGTTGCTGCACGGAGAACACCGACGCTGGATACTCTCGAATTTGGCCAACGGTAAGGTGATCTTGGCGCGCAGTGCACTAGAGTTCGGCCATGATCCGATTGCGGCGGACTTCGACGCTTGGGAAGCTGCTCCATTCTTGTCTGCCACCGCCCTTCGTTGCTTGGGGGATGCTGCTGGGAGCGGCGTCCAGCAGCGCGTGTTCGAGCGCCCCGCATGACAGCGGCGCCGGGTCGGCGGCGGGCGGTAGTTCCGGGAGCGGAGGGGCAGTCGTCGTCCCGGGTGGCTCTTCCGGCGGGAGCGGAAGCAGTGGGAGCACGAGTGGCGGGTCGTCGAGTGGCGGCACAGGATCGGGTGCCCCGGCTCCCGGGAGCAGCGCCGGAGGTAGTAGCAGCAGCTCGGGGGCAAGCAGCAGCGGAGCGGTCGAGGCGAATGAAGCGGGGACGCCCCTCTCCAGCGGTTCGAGCAGCTCGGGGGCTGGGCTGGACGCGTCGAGCGGAGGCCCACCTCCACCCGCGCGAAACGATGCCGGCGGTGCTCCCCCAGACTCCGGTGCAAGCTCCGGCGGAGGCCCCGTCACCCCAGGGCTCACGACCTATCCGTACGTATTCTCGGTATTCGACGACTCCGCGCCCGTCTCCGACTTGAAGATCTACACGTCCAGCGACGCGCTGAACTTCACGTTGCTGTACGACACCGGGTACACAGGGCCGACTGGCTTCTTGCGCGACCCGAGCATCATGAAGAACACCGACGGCAAGTTCTATGTGGCCTTCACGACGCCACCGGACATTGGCTGTTGCGGCGCGGACACCAGCTTCAGCATCGCTTCGAGCGCCGATCTGAAGACCTGGACGACCGTCACGACCGTGCCGTGCGGAGTGCCCGGCACCAAGAACACGTGGGCGCCCGAATGGTTCAAAGACCTCGATGGCAGCGTGTATGCCATCGTCAACGTCGACGGGAAGACCTACAGCTACAAGGCAATGAACCAAGGCATGACGATGTTCGCGGCGCCGACGTGGATCGGGATTGGACCTGGTTACATCGATACCTTCATCGTCACGATCGGCACCACCTACCACGCCTTTACGAAGAACAACGCGACGTACGTCGAGCACGCGACCGCGTCGAGCTTGGCCGGCCCCTGGACGTTCGTCGGGCAAAACGACTGGGCAGGCTGGGGCACTCACAAAGAAGCCCCGGCGTTGATCCTGCTTCCGACTGGAACTTGGCGATTTTACACGGACGCCGGTTCGTCCGGCCATGAAATGTACAGCGACAGCGCCGACGTCTTCAAGACGTGGACGGCTCCGAAGACGTTGCCGGGCGTGGGCAACAACATCAGCCACGGCACCGTCATCAAGGCAAACTAGTTCTTGGACGTGGACGTGGACGCCCGCAGGAGCTCGAGGGCGACTTGCTTGCGCGACGCCTCGCCGGGCCCCACGCAAGCGGGGCAGCCGCACGGGCACGGGCACGATTCGATCAGGCGAAGCGTGCGCGCTGCGAGCACGTCCCGCTGCTGCCAGATGCGCTCGGCGAGCCCGGTCCCGCCGGGCACGTGCTCGTACACGAAGAGCGTCGGACTGAAACCCGCGCGCAGACCGCCGGGGCCCTTTCCCGGTGGCCCCGGCGAGCCAGGGTCCCCCGCTTCGACCGCTCCCTGGTCTCCCAGCGTCGTGCCGAGGTCGCGCGGGTCGCACATCAGCGCGAGCGCCGCCACCGTCTCGAATGCGACGCCGATCCCGCGCAGCCCGTCGATGGCCGCCGCGCGCCCGGCCGAGACCCCGGCGCAGAAGCGCTCGGGGGCCGTCAGCCAGAAGGCGGTCGTGTGCATCTGCATCTCCGGCAACCGGACGTCTCCGTAGCCCGCGTTCTCGTGCGTGTAGAACTTGATCTTCTTGTATCCGACCACCTTCTCGACGATGGCCACTTCGCCCCATCCGCTCGTCCACTCGCTGCCGTCGGCGAGCAGAGGCCCCGTGGCGCTCTCTTCGATGACCGAGATCTGCAAGTAGGTCATCGCGTCGGTCCAGTAGTCCGGCTCGACGCGCCGGACGAATGCCTTTTGGTTGTCGTGGTCGAAGCGCTCGACTTGCCAGCATTCCCCGTCGTGCTGGTAGATCGCGTGCTCGTGGAGCATCGTGTGCGCGGAGCGCCAGTCGAGCTCGGCGATCGAACGCTCGTTCTCGACGTCGATGATGACCACGTTGTCCCAGCCCACGCTCCGCAGCGACACGTCGTTCGCCGGGTACGCGTCGGCAGCCCAATGAAACGAGCCGCCCGCCTCGTGCAGAACGCGATGGCGCACGAGAAAGCCGAGGGCGTCGCCCGTCTCGGCGGGGCCGAGCGAGCCGAACCCTTCGCCGCGCCGAAACGGGAGCTCGAAGGCTGCGCATTTCAGGTGCTGCACCACGATCTCGACGTTGTCCGGATCGATGCGCGCCTGTTCGACCGGCGAGCCGAGCAAGAAGTCGGGCTCGCGCGCGAGGTACTGATCGAGCGGCGCGCTCGACGCGACGAGCACGCCGATGCTCGTGGCGCCCCGCCGCCCGGCGCGCCCCAGCCTCTGCCAGGTGCCGGCAATCGATCCCGGATACCCGGCGCACACCACGGCTTCGAGCTCGCCGATATCGATCCCGAGCTCGAGCGCGCTCGTGGCCACCACGCCGAGGATCTCTCCGTCGCGGAGGCGGCGCTCGATGTCCCGCCGCTGCCCGGGCAAGTAGCCGCCCCGGTACGCCATGATCTGCGACGCATCGATGCCCGCGCCCCGGTCGGTTCGGCTGGCGCCCGTGACGACGGCGTCGCGAAGATAGCGGAGCATCACTTCGACCGAGTTGCGCGACTGGCCGAACACGATCGTCGGCACCCGGGCGCGCACGAGGTCCGCGGCGAGCTTCACGGCCTGTTTGACGTAGCTGGCGCGGATGCCCAGCTCCGCGTTGACGACCGGGGGGTTGTAGAGGAAAAAACGGCGCGCTCCCCGCGGCGCTCCGCTCTCGGCGACGAGCTCGACCTCGCTCTGTTCCACATTGAAGAGGTGGGCCGCGTGCTCCTGCGGGTTGCCGATCGTCGCCGTCGCGCCGATGAGCTGAGGATGCGATCCGTGGAAGTGCGCGATGCGCATCAGGCGCCGCAGCACGTTCGCCACGTGGGAGCCGAGCACGCCCTTATACGTGTGGAGCTCGTCGACGACGACGTAGCGCAGGTGCTGCATCGTGCGCGCCCAGCTCGCGTGGTGCGGCAAAATCCCGGTGTGGAGCATGTCCGGGTTGGTGAGGATGACGCCTGCCCTCTCGCGGGCCGCTCGCCGCGCGTCCGCCGGGGTATCGCCGTCGTAGACGACGGCGCCCGCGGCGAGGCCCGCCGATTTCATGAGCTCGCGCAGCCCCGCCTCTTGGTCGCGCGCGAGCGCTTTGGTCGGGTAGAGATAGATGGCGCGAGCGTCCGGATCGTCGAAGTACGCTTGCAGCACGGGCAAGTGAAAGCAGAAGCTCTTGCCGCTGGCCGTGGGCGTCGCCACGACCATGTGCCGGCCCGCGCGGGCCGCCGCGAGGGCGCGCGCCTGGTGGTCGTACAGGCGATCGATGCCCCGCTCGCGGAGCGCGCGCGCGAGCCCCGGCGCGAGCGCGAATGGGATGTCGGCGTATCGGCCGCCGGCCCCAGCGAGCGTCTCATCCGCGCAGAAACAGGGCCTGACCCAGGAGCTCGCCTGCCAGCGGGCGAGTACGGCGTCCACCCCGCGTTCGACGTTCCAGGGAGCGAGCATGGCTACATCACCTAAACAAATGTATCCTGACGGGGCAACCGCTAACCATGCGCCGCTCGCGTGGGAGGGGCAGGCCCCTTGCCACGCTTCGCTTTGCCCTGGCTCTGCGATCCACTAGATCGCCTCGACCCACGTGACCGAACCGACCGAAACCACCAACGCTGCGGGCCCGATTCCACAGGCGGGCGAAATCGTCGTCGACGGGCCGCCGCCCGACGCGCCGCCTCGGGAGCAGGCCGTCCCGGGCGAGCGCCTTGCCGCGCCGCTCGGCGCGAGCCCCGTCATCGGTGACTACGGCCGGCCTCGCCCTTCCTACGTATTTCTCGCCGTCGTTTCGACGGTCACCCTCGCGTGCGACATCGCGACGAAGGCTTGGGCCGCACACCACCTGGACGGCTACCCGGGGGTCGTCGAAGTGTGGAACAGCCATCTCACGCTCGTTCTCGCGCGCAATCGCGGAGGGGCCTGGGGCCTCCTGCAATCGACGAGCGAGAGCGTCCGCCGGCCGTTCTTTTTGCTCGTGTCCGTCGCGGCGATCGCGTTCATCATGACCCTGTACCGGCGCCTTCTTCCGCGCCAGCACGCACTGAAATGGGGGCTTCCCCTCGTCCTCGGCGGGGCGCTCGGAAACGTTCTCGACCGCATTCGCTACGGGCAGGTGATCGACTTCATCGACGCCCATATCCTCTTCAAAGGCGCCGAACGCCACTGGCCGACGTTCAACGTCGCCGACATTGCCATCTGTGTCGGAGTGGGGCTGATGGCGATCGACATGTTCACGAGCAAGCGCGACAGGCCGGTTTGGCGCGCGCCGAGCATTCCGCCGGCCCAGTCGGGTGAGCCTTCGGCCGAGTGGAAGGGCGGTGCCCGCGAGCCGACCCCGGCGCCGATCCATTCGCCCCCGGAGACCCCGCCCGTCGAACCAAAATAGAGGGATACGGGAAGTAGCTGGCCCCTTGCACCCCGAGCTCTTTCGCGTCTTCGGCGTCGGTTTTCCTTCGTATTTCGTCCTTCTCTTGTCCGGCTTTCTGTTCGCGACCGCCGCCGGGGCGCTCTGGGCGCGACGGATCGGCGAGAGCGCAGACGTCGTCGTCGATCTCGGCCTCGCGATGTTGCTCGCAGGTGTGGCGGGGGCTCGGATCTTCCACGTCCTCGTCGACGGGCAGTTCTGGGACTACGTGCATCTGTGCACCGACCCTTCGCGCGTCGACTGGCCGCTCGATCACGCCGAGTGCGTGTCGCCGGCCTACGACGGCGTCTGGGATGCCGCGAAGGGGCTCTGCCATCCGAGCGAGGCCGATTGCTTCCAATGGGCGAAGTTTTGGGCCGGCGGCCTGACGTATTACGGGGGGTTCGCGGGCGCGTCGGTCGCGGCATGGTTCGTTCTGAAGCGCGACCGCTTCCCGTTCTGGAAGGCGGCGGACATGGCCGGGTTCGCCGTGCCCCTCGGTCTCGCGTTCGGACGGATGGGCTGCCTTCTGGCGGGGTGCTGCTTCGGGTCCACGTGCGACGTACCGTGGGCGATGTCGTTCCCGCCGAGGAGCGCCGCGACCGAGGAGCAGGTCAAAGCGCACCTGCTGGCCAGCCCGCACCAGTGGAGCTTGCCGGTGCACCCGACGCAGGTCTACGAGGCCGCCGCTTCGCTGATCATCGCCGCCGTGTGCATGGTGGTCGTGCACCCGCGCAAACGCTACGACGGCCAGGTCTTCGTCTCGTTCCTAGTGCTTTACGCGATCGCACGGTTTCTCATCGAGTTTCTGCGGCGTGACGATCGCGGCGGTCTGCTCGGGCTGTCGACCTCGCAGATCGTAGGAATTGCGGCATTGTGCTTCGCCGCGATCGTGCATGCGCGCAGAGGTCGCGGTATATCCCCCGCAGAATGAGCGCTCGCATTCTCGACGGGAAAAAGTTGGCCGAGGAAGTGCGCGCGGAGGTGCGCGCCGGGGTCGAGGCGTTTCGCGCCGAGCACGGGCGGCCGCCGGGGCTCGACGTGCTGATCGTCGGCGCAGACCCGGCGAGCGTGCTTTACACGCGCAACAAGGAGAAGGCATCGAACCAGGTCGGCATGCGGGGCAAGCTCCACACGCTTCCCGCGTCGACGAGCGAAGCCGAGCTCGCGGGCATTCTGCGTGACCTGAATGCGGACCCGGGAATCGACGGCATCCTGGTTCAGCTTCCTCTTCCCAAGGGCATCGACGCCGAACGAGTGCTCGACCTCATCGACCCGGGCAAAGACGTCGACGGCTTCCATCCGGTGAACGCGGGGTTGCTCGCGCTCGGCCGTCGCGGATGCCTGGTCGCCTGCACGCCATCGGGCTGCATGCGCCTCATCGCGCTCGCCGGGGCGAGCCTCGAGGGCGCGAACGCCGTCGTCGTCGGGCGCAGCAACATCGTCGGCAAGCCGATGGCGCAGCTTCTCCTCGGGGCGAACGCGACGGTCACCGTGGCCCATTCGCGAACGCGGGATCTCGCGGGCGTGTGCCGGCGGGCGGACGTGCTCGTTGCGGCGGTCGGGAAGGCGGAGATGATCCGGGGCGACTGGATCAAACCGGGCGCCGTGGTGATCGACGTGGGGCAGAACAGCCTCGCGCTCGCGGACGGGAAGACGAAGCTCGTCGGCGACGTCGCGTTCGACGAGGCCAGAGAAGTCGCGGGGGCGATCACCCCGGTGCCGGGTGGGGTAGGTCCGATGACGATCGCGATGCTCCTCGCGAACACGCTCGAGGCGGCACGGCGGCGGGTGCAAGGCAGGGCGCACGTGTCGGCGACTTGATCGCGGGACTTCGGATGCGGGGGACGCCCGAGCGTGCCGCTCGCCGTTCGTCCGTCACTCCTCGGGGTTGAGCTCGACGAGGTTCGGCGCGACGGAGAACGTCATGGTGGGCTGGATGACGCCGCTGAGTGTGAAGGTCGACAGGTTGCCATCCCCGTTCAAGTCGCCTTGCGCAGTGGCCACCCACGTGCCCCCCGCTGCTTTTGGAGTCGTTACTGCGAAGTTATACATGTAATATTGGGGCGCATCGATCGTGAACCTCAGGCAAGCGAAGCCAACGCCAGGTGTCGCCTTGTCCGCGTTCCAGTCGACACCGGCCGCCTGGCTCGACTGATATTTCTGCCCCTTAATCTTGTCTGGCGTGGCCGGTACACTGGCGGTCGCCGAGAGGCAGAGCGAACGCGAGATGCCAGCGGTTCCGCCGGGAGAGAGGGCCGCTCCTGGCATCGACTCTTGCTCGAATTCGGAGGCCTGCTGGCGCGCCATTTCTCCGAGCGAATTGCGGGCCTCGGCCGTCTTGGCATTCGCGAGGTACTTTCGCACGCCGTAGGTAGCGAGCACCGACAGAATACCGATGATCGCCACGACGATCATGAGCTCTATGAGTGTGAACCCGCGTTCTCCTGCCTTCATCGCTGATTTCACACTCCTTCCCATCGTAAAGACTACCTTGCCACCGGGACGAGTGTGCCCCGGAATTGCTCGCGGCAATCGCGAAGTACGTTCTCCGCGCTCGATGCCTCACATCCCCACCACTATGCGCTTGGGGTGGCATCGCGACCTGCCACATCCCCCGAGAGAGCGCTGACTGTCGAAGAGCCGCCTCGGGCAGCGGGCGCATACAAACGAAAGCGCCGGGCTTTGGTGCAGAGCCCGGCGCTTTAGTTATATGCTTGCCTAACCGATCACTCCTCGGGGTTGAGCTCGACGAGGTTCGGGGCAAGCGAGAACGTCATACTCGGCTGGATGACGCCGTTCAGCGTGAACGTCGACAGGGCGCCGTCGCCGTTCAAGTCGCCCTGGGCCGTGCCTGCCCACGTGCCGGCGGCCGCCGTCGGGGTCGTGACGGCGAAGTTGTACATATAGTACTGGGGCGCATCCATGGCGAACTTGAGGCACGCGAAGCCGGTGCCGGCAGTGGCCTGGTCTTTGTTCCAATCTGCGCCGGCGGCTTGGCTCGACTGATATTTCTGCCCCTTGATGCTATCTGCCGATGCCGGCACGGCGGCCGTCGGCGCGAGGCAAAGCGTACGCGAGACCCCGGCGACCGCACCAGGAGCCAGGGCAACTCCTGCCATCGACTCCTTTTCGAACTCGGTCGCCTGGTCTTTGCCCATCTGACCGAGCGAGTTTCGCGCCTCGGCGGTCTTGGCATTCGCAAGGTACTTGCGAACGCCGTAGATCGCGAGCACAGCCAAGATGCCGACGATCGCGACGACGATCATCAGCTCGATGAGCGTAAACCCTTCGTTTCCTTTTCTCTGCGATGGACCCATGATCTGCTTCTCCTTAGTTTCCCTGTTTCTCTCGCTTCTGCCCGTCACTGCCCCTCGTTGACGGTGACCACTTGATTGCTCCATGACGTCGTCATGACGTACGTATTGGGCGGCCCTTGGCCGTCGATGTCGCATGTGGCGACGACGATGTACCAATCGGTCGCCGATGTGGCCGGAATCGTGACGCCTCCGAGGGCGGTCGGGAGCGCGGGCGTATTGCTGTTGCCCGGACCGCCTTTGGTCGCGTATCCGAACATCACCGGCCCGTCGATGTGCAGCGGTAGCGCCGACCAGTCCTGCGTGGGGCACGTTCCGGCCGGGCAGGCAGCTCCCCATACTGTCGCCTTTTGCCCGGTGGGAGTCCCTTGTGGGTAATACGCGGTCGAGAGATCAGCGGAGATGTTGGCGTATTGCTGCGTCTCCGCGTAGTAGCTTTCTTGCGCGACCCGGATGCTCTGGACGGTATTGGTTGCTTCGGCCACGTGAGACGACTGTATGATCTTGCGGTACCCGACGACCGCGAGCGTCGCGAGAACGCCGACGATCACGACGACGACCATCATCTCGACGAGCGTGAAGCCTCGGGCGCGCCGTGAACCCACGTTCGAAGGCAATTGCAGTGCTCGTGCCATGAGGAATGTCTCTCGAGGCCTACTCCGGTGATGTTGTGCGCGCTGCCCGGAAACCCGCGCAGATCCTCGAGATCGCTCCGCCTGCTTGCTCGAGGGGATAGCGACGCAGTGACAATTTTCGTCACGTTGCAGTCGTCGATTGCCGAGGATTGTCCGACCTCTCGGCCAGCGCGTTCTCCTTTCGTCGCGCGGGAACGACCGCCGGATGCGCGGCGTTGTGGACCATCCTACGACCCCGCCCCCTCCGAATCCGGCACCTCGTCCCCCGGCTCTCCGAGCGCGTGCTTCTGCAGTCGATAGCGCAGGCTTCGCAGCGTGACTCCGAGCAGCCGCGCGGCCTGGGTGCGCACTCCCCCCGACCTTTCGAGCGCCTGGAGAATCAAGCGGCGCTCGACCTCTCCCACGATGTCGTCCAGATTGCAGCCATCCTCGGGCAGACCGACCAGGGCAGGGGTCGCCTGCGCGGCCGCCCCGGACACTTCGCGCGGCAGATCGCCCAGCCCGATCGCTTGCCCGGTCGCGAGCGCCACCGCCCGCTCGATGATGTTCTCGAGCTCTCGCGCATTGCCGGGAAACCCGTAACCTTCGAGCGCGCGCAAGGCGTCGGGCGACAGGCCGCGGATCTGTTTATTCTGCTCGGCGGCGCAGCGGGCGAGAAAGTGGTCCGCGAGCAGTCGGATGTCTTCGCGGCGGTCGCGCAGCGGCGGCACTTCGATCCGGATAACGTTGAGGCGATAGTAGAGGTCTTGCCGGAACCGGCCGGCGGCCACGTCTTCTTCGACCCGCCGGTTGGTCGCCGCCAAGACGCGCATGTCGACCGCGACCTCGGCGGAAGCGCCGACCCCGCGCACTTTGCGCTCTTGGAGCACGCGCAAGAGCTTCACTTGCAGGGGCAGGGGCAGGTCCCCGATCTCGTCGAGCAACACCGTTCCGCCCTCGGCCTCGCGGAAGATGCCGAGTCGGCTCGCGACCGCGCCCGTGAACGCGCCGCGCTCGTGCCCGAAGAGCTCTGCCTCCATGAGCGCCTCGGGGATGGCGCCGCAGTTGACGACGAGAAAAGGTTTGTCGCTGCGGTCGCTCGCCTCGTGGATCGCGTGGGCGATCCGCTCTTTGCCGGTGCCGCTTTCGCCGGTGATGAGCACCGTCGTGCGCCCCGCGGCGATTCGTTGCACGAGGTCGAAGATGCGGCGCATCGCCTCGGAGTGGCCGAGCAGGCCCCCGCGCTCGCGGCCGAGCTGCGCTCGCAGTCGCTCGTTGTCCGCGACAATCGCGCGCTTCTCGAGCGCCTTGTGCACGAGCGCGCGGAGCTCGTTCGTGGCGAACGGCTTGGTGACGAAGTCGTAGGCCCCTCGCTTCATCGCCTCGATGGCGGTTTCGATCCCGCCGTGCGCCGTCATCACGATGACTTCGGTCGTCGCCGAGCGGTCTTTGGCCAGGGACAGCAAGTCCATCCCGTCGCCGTCGGGCATGAGCTGATCGGTCAGGACGACCGCGTACGGTTCGGAGGCCCGCAGGATCGCTTCGCGGGCAATCGCGAACCCGGGCGCGAGCTCGACGTCGAGTCCCTCGCGACGAAAGAGGATGGCGAGCATATCCCGTAGTCCGGGCTCGTCGTCGACGACGAGGATGCGCGGCGTAGAGACAGCCATCTTGTAGCAAGATATCAGGTACTCACGTCGCCACGCGAATGAAGGACGTCCGCGTGGGGACGGGGGACGACTGTGAGGGGACGAGCGGCGACCGCGAGGGGACGAAGGACGTCCGCGGGGGGACGAGCGAGGGAGAAGGACTTCGAGCGCGGACCCCGTACTGGGACGACCTGGCAGTCCCCGTGCGAACGTTGGGCTACGGGCTCAGCTTTGCGACCGCCATCTGCGTCTGGCCGGCGCCGACCGACACGGAAATGGTCTTGGTGAGCTGCTGCTCCGCGTTCACGAACTTCACCTGATGCATGCCCGGGGACACCGAGACGTGAACCCTCGGCGTGGGACCTAGCTGCTTTCCGTCGAGGAAGGCGGTCGACGGCGGGATCGAGTTGATGTTCAGGAAGCTCTCGCTCGCGCCCCCCGCCCCCGCTGCTGCTGCGGGCGTTGCCGCCGCAGCCGGGGCCTGCGCCGGGGCTGGCGCGCCGACGTGCTGCGCCGCGGGCGGCGGATTGAACAGAGGCGCCGGCCCGCCCGTCAGCGGCAGCGCGACCGGCTTCGGCGCCATGGGCAGGGGCGACGCCCCGAACTGCGGTTGGGGTGGCGGGGCCCAGGCGTTGGCCGCGGGCTGCCCCGTTCGCGGGTCCAGCGACACGACGTACGTCTTCTCGGCCTGCCCGTCGTCGAAGCTGATCGCCTGGTTGTAATCGGTGTAGCCCGGCCTGCTCGCCTGAAGCGACCAGTTCTTCGCCGTCTCGATGTCCACCGAGATGGGGAGCGTCTGAATCTCGCGTCGATCGGTGCCGCTCACGAGAAAGACCCGCGCCCCCGGAGTGGCCAGCGTGATCGTCACTTTGCCTTTGACCACTTTGAGCGTGACCGTGCCGAGATCTTCGACCTTGTCCTTCTCGAGGCTCACGCGCCTCTCCAGCGGCTGGTAGCGCTCGGACCCGACGATCTTGACGACGTGATCGCCCGGGGACATCTCCCGGTAGTCCTGGGGCAGCGGGCCGATCTCTTTGTCGTCGACGTAGAGCTTCACGCCGGGCTGCGTGCCCCCCACTCGTATGCCCGTGCCTTTGGTCGAGGCGCCGAGCAGAAACGTCGCCTGCACGTCTTTGCGCCATTCGACGGTGAGGCCTTGCGAGGTGGGGACGTCGTACCCGTCCGCGACCACCTTCACCTCGTGGGTGCCCGTGCTCTGCTGTTCGACGATGCACGGGGCCGTGTCGCACTGCTTGCGGCCGTCCACGTAAATGTCGACGCGCCCGACGGCCGAGCCCTTCGGGTCCGTGACGTTGACGACGATGCGGCCCGTGTGCGGCACCAAGAACATCACGATGCCCACGACCGCCGCCGCAGCCAATCCGATCCAGCCCCAACGCCCCATCGGAGCCTGTCCAGGACGCAGAAGGGCCGTGGCTTCCAGGCTCCGGATCGGCGGCTGACCCGACACGGCCCCGGGACGGGCCGGCGGCAAGGTGGTGCCGGGGGCGGGGAGGGCGGTCAGGGGCGGAGTGGAGATCGGCATGCCCGGAGGCGGCGGGAGCGATCGCGACAACGTCGAGCCGAGCCCCTGAAGCATCGCGGGCGGCGGCGGCGGAAGCGTTCCGACTCCCGGAGGAGGCAGCGCGCCCGGGATGCTCGACCGCGAGCTCGGCCCTGGCGGCGGAGGCGAGAAGCGCCCCGTTCCGCCCGAAGGCGGCGCCATGATCCCGAGGAGAGTGGCCTTCAGTGGTGCCGACGGCGGCGGTGTGCCCGCGGCGGGCAACGGCGCGCCCCGGCGAATGAGCGGCAGGTCGCCGTCCTTGTCGAAGATCTGCGTCGCCTCGTCTTCGTCGTCCCAGTCCACATCGACACCGCCCGGCCTTGCACCCACTTCGGCGGGGGACGCCGGGGCTACCGGCGGAAGGGACGTGCGGCCCGGCGGCGGAGGCGGCAGCGAGCTCGTGCCCGGCGACGCGGGCGCTGCCACGGGCATCGCGGCGGGTGAGGTGACGCCGAGCAATGTGCGCGATCCGTCTCGCGGAGGGGGCGGTGGCGCACTCGGCTGCGACCCGCCGCCACCCTTCTTGGTGAGGCCCTCGAAGACATCGAGGTCCGATCCGTTTTCGTCCGTTGCCATGGCCCGAGTCTCCTGCGTCGGCGCGCTCACCATATCACCAGCGCCCCGCAGGGCGACATCGGCCCGCGTTGGGCGTCGCAGAGTATAGGCTGCCTCATCGGGGGGATTGTAGCCGATTCGCCGACCGCACGGGGCCAGCCGCCCCGCTCGCCCCCACTTCGACCGCGGCGGCGGGCGCCGAGCTCGGCGTCGAGGATGGGACGGGTGGCATCGGCTTGTAAAAATATCGAATGCGCTTGGCCTGGAGGGGCTGCCACACCTGAATGGGAACGATGGGCGTCGTGTCGAACAGGCTATGCGCGTCGGGAGCGCGGTCGCGCACGAGGCGCGCGCCGATCGGAGGCGAGGCGCCCGCTGCCGGAGCACCAGACAGGTCGAGCGATCCTCCGAGGAAGGCCCGCGCGTCGCCCGGAAGTGCCATCCGCGACGAGCAGCCGAGGCGATCGAGCAGTGCGTTCATCGCTCCGTTCGAGCGCGCGTCCGCCGCGGGCGCGTCCGGTGGAAGCTCGACCCATACGAGCATTCCGTCTTCGTCTTGCACGCCGACCGCTGCGCGGGCGCCGGCCGCGAGCGGAGACGTCATGGCAACGCCGCCCATCAAGACTGCGGCATCGGCGGCCGGCGCGCTTGCGCCGATCGAGAAGACACGCTCGTACCACCACAGCGACCGCGTGCCCCGCGTGCCGGCGCTCAAGGAGAGCACGGTGGGGGCCTGCGCACCGCCGCCGCTCGCGGGCTTCGTGGTCCGCGGGTCGACGCGCAAGACGCGAAGCCTCGTTCCCTCCGCGCGCGCCCACGTCGTCGCGAGGGCGTAAGGAAATCCGTGCTGCGGCAGCCCTTTGGTGCGCCACACCCCCTCGTCGGGATCGGCCGGCGACGCGGCGTCGAGCGGAGCTCCCGGCAAGAGGGAGCGCGCGGTCAAATAGAAGAAGTCGCGCGCTTCGCGCTGGATGTACCGCGGGAAGAGCATGTGCCCCATGCCGCGGATCATCCGGCGCGACCGAAAGACGTACCCGGTCATGTCCGGGACTTTTCCCTCGGCCTCCCAATCGGTCTGAAGCGGCCGTTTGAGCGGCTTGAGCTGGCCTTCGGGGGCCACGTCGTAAAACTCGAAGCCCGCGTGTCCCGGGTTCATGTCGAGGTGAATACCGAACGCGCAGCGTGCATGCAGCATCCCTTCGGCGAGATCCTCGGCCGAGATGCTCATACTGTAGAAATACCCGATGAAGCCCTCTTCGGTCAGGCAGATGGCGCTACGCGTGCTGTGGATCTGATCGGCCCAACCGGGCGGTGTACCGCCCCACCACGTTCGCCCCCACGGGTTGAACTTCCCGTTTTGAACGAGCGCCGTGAGGTTCTGCCGGAGCGCGACGATGTCGCTCGGGACGACCGGCGCGCCGCCACCCCCGACGGCCCCGTCGGCGATCGGTCCGGGCCACGCTCCAAACGCGTTCGAGCCGTCGCGCAGCTCGACGACCGTCGCCGCGTACGGCTTGGGCGGGAGGTACTCGATGCCGTTCGCCTGCATCCCGTACTCGCCGTGCTGCGCCTGGAACCCGCCGTTGAAGCCCGCAACCATGCGCTTGATCACCTCGGGCGCGCGCGGGACGAGCCCCGGCCCGTGCTCTCCGCTCGCGCCCACCGGCTCGACGGAGCCGGCCTCGATGTGCAGCTCGATCTGCCGGGGATCCCAGAGCGTGACGTACACCCGGACGTCTTGCCGGCGCACGTTGGGGCGCACGAACGACGTGACAAACGCCGGCGCGCGGCCGCTCGGAGCCGGCGTGATGAACGGATCCCGGTCGAGCGCGATCCACTGCCCCTCGCCCGGGAGGAGCGGCGAGACGACGGTCCGCATGGGGGGCGGTGGCCAGCCGATCTCCGGGTCGGTGAAGGGCGGCTCGAACGTGGTCGACTGCGCCAGCCCCAGCTCGTCCTGAACGTCTTGGGCGGTACTTCCGTGCGAGAACTGCGCGTGCCAGCGGTCGAGCGCGGTGAACGCCACGGCCTTGACCCACTGCATCCTGTCGTCGCCGAAGGAGGGCATGGCGCGCACGCGGTCGACCGCCCAGGTCACGAGATTGCCGGGGCGCGCGCGTTCATCGAGAAGAGCGTGGACGAACTCGCTCCCCGACACGACGCTCGACCGCGACGGGTCGATGACCACCGTGCGATCGTCGGCTTGCACTTCGACCAGCCCGTCTGGGCGCCAGGCGACGCTCGCGCGCCGCGCGACCGGCTCGAGCGCGTACGTGTCGTGGACGACGCCTTCGACCTGTCCGGTGCGCTGGAGGTTGGTCAATGCGATCTGGGTGCGCTGCAGGCGGGTGAACTCGCCGCGCGATGCAGCGGCGCGACCGCCGAGATCGAGGATGTGAAGGCCGGTGGTGAGGCCATCGGAGACGGCGGTGTAGATGGCGACACGCCCCCGGACGATCGGGCGTGACTCGTCGGCGCCGCTTGTCTCGGTGATGTTCCACGCCTCGCCCGCGTGCAGCAGCTCGCCCTCGGGCGAAAGCCGTGTGTCCACCAGGTAGAGATCACTTGGCTCGTCGGACACGTGCGCGCGCACGAGCGCACGCGCTTTCGACGTGATCGACTCCCACACGTTTTTCGGGCGAGTGACCCACGTGACATCCGCGGCGTCGCACACCAGGCCACGGAGCGCAAGCGCGTCGGCCAGCGCCGCTTCCGGGCTCGGCGCGTCGGCGGACAGGTCGCTGCTCCGGGACGCGATCGCGCACGCGAACACGAGCACGATGGGTACCGGACGGGCTCGCGATCGCCACCACGCGAGGAGCCACGACGGCGGCGTCCAGCGCGCCGAGGGGGGCATCGGATTCGTTGTCTCCAAGTCTCGTGTTTCGAGCATGCCGCGGTGGCGGGTGACTACGGGGTGCGCAATCCGTCAACCGAGTTGGCGCATGGCCATGGGCAACATATCGAATTTCCGAGCGAAGCGTAGCGGCCCGGAACATGCTAGAAAATTACGCGAGCATGTTCCGGCGCGCACTGGCGGCAGGTTCGTTCGTCGCGCTCGCGGCGGCTTGCGCCAGCCCGACCTTGCCGTTGCCGCCGCCCGAAGAGGTGACCGTCGGCCTCGGGCCGGACGCGGACCACGTCACGCTCACCGGAATGTGCGGCGGCACACCCCGGAGTGTCCCCATCGTCATCGTCAATAAGGGGGGATCGAACGTGCCCGTGCCGCTCGACCAGGCGGTCGGGGGTGCGCTGACCGATCCGACCTGCGGCAAGTGGGACGCGACCGTGTTTGGCCATAGCGGCGACCTGCTCGAGGTCACCTACGAACGGGACGGCGAAGTGAGCCAGGCGGCGTTCATCGGCGTGCAGTGAGGCATCGAACCCCCCGCACCCGGGATCAACGAGTCCATGTGAGCCAGACCGACTGTGCCACGGGCCCGAGGAATGCCCGGGATTCTGCGCTTTTTCGCGCGCCTCGCTGTGGCGCCAACCTTGCGGGGCTCAACTCGGCATGACCATCCGTGGGCATCTTGCCAGGATCGCGGCTCTCTTCCTCATGACGGGGCTCGTCGGGGGGTGCGGAGCCAAGGTCGTCGCCGGGAACGCGGAGCCGGGAGAGGACTCCGGGCGCAATGACGCAGGAATCGGCGCCCTCGAAGACAGCGGAATGGGGACCGTCGACGGAGGCGCGCCGGACACCGCGATCACGACGGCGGACGGGGACGGTGCAATCACGACGGCGGACGGGGACAGTGCGATCTCGCCCGTGGACGGGGGCCGGTGCGTCGCGATCGATGTGGCCCCGTCCGACCTTTCGTGTGGCAGCGATCGGGACTGCACGATCGTGCGGAGCGGCGAAGTCTGCAGCGGCCAATGCTCGTGCGGCAACACCCCCGTCAACGCCGGAGCCGCGGCGCGCGTTCAGTCCGAAACCGCGTCGCTGACCCTGGTGGCCTGTCCCTGCGCGTATCCGGGCGAGCCGCGCTGTCTTTGTGGTCAGTGTACGCGCTGGCTCGGTCCGGACCAGCCTGCGGGCTGCGACGACGCGGGGACCACCGCCGTCGAAGACAGCGGCACGGGGATCGTCGACGGCGGCGGGCCGGAGACGGCGATTTCGACGGCGGACGGGGGCCGGTGCGTCGACATCGAGCTGTCGACGTACGACCAATCGTGCACCCAGACTAGTGACTGCGTCCTTATCCAGACGGGAGAGGTGTGCAGCGGGCAGTGCGCGTGTGGCGGTGAGCCGGTGAACATTTCGGAGAAGCCCCGCTATCAGCAGGCGACAAGCGGCATCGGCTTTGGCACGTGCTCCTGTCCTCTCGAATTCGCGCCCATCTGCTTCGAGAAGAGGTGCATCCTGCCCGTCGTTCTTACTCCGTAAGGCAGAAGGCGCGGACTTCTCGGTGACACGCTCTTCAAGCCGCGCCAGCTCGGCGAAGTGCTCGCGCAGCGCGCCGCGGCGAAACGCTGCCTCGTCATCGGTGCCGAGGAAAAGCAGCAGGAGCTCATCGACCGACTCTGTGACCGAAACGTCATCGGAGCGAAGCAGCGGTCGCTGTCCGGCAAGCTCGAGACGATCCTCGGGGACCTTCGCCGGCGAAGTGTGGAAGCGGGCGGAGTGATGGCGCCGCTCCGACGCCGGCCATTCTGGTGGAGGTGGGACGTCGAGCTCTCCACTCATGTCGAGCGTCGGATGTCGCGCCGGGACTTCAATGAGCTCGACCTTCGGATGATGACGGAGCACGCCGAGCGCAAGGCGGGGAAGACCCGTGAGCTCGCCCCCCGTCTCGTCGGCGACTTCGACAAGGGTGGAGCGCTTCTCGGGCTCGAGATTCTCGCCTTCGACAAAAACACCGTCGCGCGCATCAACGCCGTTCTGGTGTCGCGCGGCCGGCCCGCGCTGCCGGCCAAGGAGCTCGCGCCGCCTGACTCATCGGTTCCCCCGGGATCGTAGCCTCCGTCGCGCGGCGTGAACACCCAAGACATGTTGCTCGGAACGCGCGGCCGGCCCAGGCGGTCAAGGGGAACGCGCGCAGCGGAAGCCCTCGACCGTCGCGGGATCGTTGAAATCGCGGCGCCAAGTGGGCACGACCGTGGGGCCGTACGCGTTCAAGCTTGCCCCGTGGATCACGCGGCCCTCCGAGCTGGTGGCGGAAAGGTCGGCGCCATTCGTCCCAACGGCGGATAGTACCGCTGCTGGCTGCCGCCCGCGGCCGCGTACACCCATTCATCCTCGCTCGGCAGAAAACCGCCGTCCCAGATGCAGAAGGCGTACGCCGCATACCACGTCGCGAAGATCGGCAAGTTCTCTTGCGTCCCCGGTGACGCCGTCCAAGTTCCGTATGCAAGGCTGGTATCCCACGTGCTCGCGGCAGCCCCCCCCGTGGCGATATACGAGTTCCAGTCCGTCGCGTTCCAGCCGGTCTCGTAGCCACCGGGGTTGGTGCTGTTGGACAGCCCCATGCCACCGTTCAGGTGCGCGTGGATGCCGCTGTCGTTCGCGGGTGGCATTCCCCCACTACCAACGAGATAGTTCACGTATTGCCGGAATCGCCCCACCGTCACCAAGTACTTGTCCAATCGCAAATCGCTCACCGTTGCCGGGCCCGTCCCTCCGTCCGACGGACCGGGCCCCTGGCTATAGAACACCGTGTCGAACGTCCCCCCAGGCACGGCGAGGCTCGTGCAGCAGTCTCCCGGCTCGCTCCGCAGTCGGTCGTGCCCGAGGCGCTCCCTCGCGCGGCCTCTACCGCGCAGCACGGGTCAGCCGATCAGACACGCGATGAGATCGCGGCAGACGCTCCAGCTTCATCGGCTGGACCCATCCAGCAGAATCTCTCCGGGGGGTGTGGGGCACTTCGGGATGGCGATCACCCTCAAGTGTATTACACTTTTCGCGTGTGCGGTACGTCTGGGATCCGAAGAAAGCCCGGAGCAACGAGCAGAAGCACGGCGTCACCTTCGAGGAGGCCGTCACTTCGTTTGCCGATCCGCTGGCAATCATCGCGGATGACCTCGTGCACGGCGAGCGGGCCATCCTCATCGGCATGTCCTGGGAGGCGCGCGTTCTCGTGACTGTCTTCATCGAGGAGACCGAGGACGAGGTCCGACTGATCAGCGCACGACTGCCAACCCGACCCGAGCGGAGGCGCTATGAAGAAGGCGAGTGAACGAAGGAAGACGACGAGGCACGCTGAACCGTCGGAGGCATCGCTTAGGGAGATCCCCGAAGTGGACTTCACCAAGGCACGCGTGCGAAGAAACCCGTACGCCGCCCGAATCGCCAAGGAAGGCATCACGGTGCAAGTCGGCAGGGGACGTCCCAAAAAGCTGACTGAGGTGGGCGGGACATCTCCGCGCTCCGTGCGCTTTCCTGACGAAGTCTGGCGCCTCCTCGAAGCGCGGGCCAAGAGGCGGGGTCTGACGCTGCACGCCGCCCTTCGGGAGGCCATTCTCGCTTGGATCGAGCGGGCGGCTTGAGACGGCGAGATCGCCCCCTCATCCCCTACTTGGCTGGTCACGACCCGCTAACCGCAGGTCTGCGTCCACTCACTGCCATCGCGTCTCACTGCCACCGCGTCTCGTGCGCTCCGCCGATGACTTTGAGCGCGACGCGCTTCGGAACCAGCGCCTCCTCTGGCTCGTCGATCAGGTCACCGACCAGATCCCAATCGCTCGCCTGCACGACGCGCACCCGCCGGACCTGACCCGCGTGCGCCTCGCCCTCGGACAGGTACACGCCGCCATCGATCTCCGGCGCCTGCCCCGGATGGCGACCCTTCATGACGAGCTCGTGCTCTTCGCTGGGTCCCTCGACCAGCACGTCGAGCTCGCGCCCGATGAGGGCCCGGTTCTTCTCGCGCGCGATGCGCCGCTGGAGAGCCATGAGCTTGCGCGCACGGTTGGCCGAGACGAGCGGCGCGACCTTGTCCGGAAGCGCGCGAGCGGCGCACGTCTCTTCGTCGGAGTAGCGGAAGACGACCGCGTGCTCGAAGCGCGCCCACTCGACGAACGCGCACAGATCGTCGAACTCGGCCTGCGTCTCGCCGGGGTGCCCGACGATGAAGGCCGTGCGGAAGGTGAGATCGGGGATCGCGCCGCGCAGCCGCTCGACCACGCGCCTCTGGCGCCCCTGGCCGTGCCCGCGGCGCATCCGCGCCAACATCGCGTCGGCCGCGTGCTGGAGCGGCATGTCGACGTACGGAACCACGCGGGGGTGGTTTGCGAGAAGCTCGATCAGCGCCTCGTCGATCGTCTCCGGGTAGAGGTAGAAGAGGCGCACCCAGCGCACCCCGGGGATGTCCGCCACGCGCCGGACGAGCGCCGCGAGCGCGACGCGCCCTTGCTTCGGGAGGTCGCGGCCGTACGAGACCGTGTCCTGCGAGACCAGGTTCAGCTCAATCGCTCCGGCGTCGACCAACCGCTCGGCCTCCGCAACGACGTCGTCGGCCGTGCGCGACCGCTGGCTGCCGCGAATCTGGGGGATGACGCAGAAGGCGCACGTGCGATTGCATCCCTCGGCGATCTTCAGCCATGCGCTCGCGCGCGACTGCGTGATGACGCGCGGGTCGCTCGCGCGAACGAGCCAGTCGGCCGGGTTCCCGACGAGAACGCGCTCTGCGTCCCCGGAGAGGACGCTCCCGAGCTTCATCATGTCGCTCGAGCCGAGGAAATGGTCGACCTCGGGCATCTGCGCCGCGAGCTCGGCCGGGTACCGCTGCGAGAGGCAGCCGGCGACCACGAGCTTCTTGCACGCGCCGATCTTCTTGTATTCGGCGAGCTCGCAGATCGTGTCGACCGATTCTTTCTTCGCTTCGCCGATGAAACCGCACGTGTTGACGACGATCACTTCGGCCTCGTCGGGCTCTTCGACGAGGCGCCATCCCCCGGCGCTCGCGACGCCGAGCATCACTTCGGTGTCGACGCGGTTCTTGACGCAGCCGAGGCTGACGAAGTGGATCTTGCGCGGTTCGGTCATGCCGGGGGTCTTGGCCCTAGCATGGTTCTCCCGATGCAGCCTCGCCCAGTGCTCGGCTGGACTCCCGGGCGAGCTGCCCCAGTCTTTGGGCCGAGCGACATGGCGCAGCCTGCAGGTCCCCGGCACCGCTACAGCTATGCGGAGTACCTCGACTACGAGCGCGAAGCGGCCTCAAACACGAGTACGAGGATGGCGAGATCTTCGCCCTGGCAGGCGGATCTCGCCGCCACAGCGCGCTCGCGTTGCGCGTCGGCGCGGCGCTCGAGGCGGGCCGCAAGGCGGGATGCTTCGCCTTTCAATCCGACCTGAAGCTGCGCGTGCTTGCGACCGGAAAAGCGTCTTTGTCCGATTGACCCGGCAAGGTCTCCCGCACGAGAGCCGAGCTCACTCCGCGTCGAACGGCACCACGCTCGCTTCGGTCAGCCTGGAGACGGCGCCGCGCAACGGCTCGAGCACTTGGGACGCCGTGCCGACCGCGACCACGAGCAGGTCGTCCGCGTGGATCCGGTTCTTGACCGCGGCGCTTGCGCCCTCGGGCTCGACCGCCTGCACGCGGTTCACCCACCCCGAGTAGTAGTCCTCAGGAAGCGCGAGGAGCTCGACGTCGAGCGCCTGGTGAAGGCGTTTGGCCGCGGTGTCGACTTCGAACGCGTACGATCGAACGAGGTAGCGCTTGATGAACGCGATCTCGCGGGGCAGGACGCCATTGGCGACCCACGCCTCGAGCATGTCGAGCGTGAGCTTCAGACAAGCGGCGGCGTCTTCGGCCGACGGAAAGGTCCACATCACCCACGCCTGCCGGTGGCGATCGACCATCGTGCGCGAGCTCGCCCCGTAGGACCACCCGCGCTTCGACCGGACTTCTTTCATCAAGCGCGACGTGAACGTACCGCCGAACACCGCGTTGGCGACGACGAGCTCGACGTGGTCGGCGTCGTGTGCCGACGTGCCGGTCGTTCCGACGAGGAGCTGCACCTGGGTGCGCTCGGGCTTGTCCACGAGGAGAAGGCGCCTGCCGGTACGCATGACCGGTTCGGACACTTCGTCGGGCGCGGCGCCGCCGGCCGGCAGTCCCGCCAGGAGCTGGCGCGCGAGGACGGGAGCGCGCTCGGGTGTGACGTCGCCGGAGATGCCGACGACCACGTTGCCTTGCACCAAGAATCGCCGATAGAAAGCCGCCACGTCGTCGCGCTGAATCGCGCGGACGCTCTCGGTGGTCCCGCCCGAGTTGTGCGCGTAGGGGTGCCCTTCGAACAGCGTCCGTTGGAGCGCCTTCTGCGCGAGCACGCGATCGTTGTCGCGCGCCTCGATGATCTCCGCGACTGTCTCGCGCTTCAAGCGCCCAAGCTCGTCTTCCGGAAAGGTGGGCGTGGCGAGCAGCCGCGCAAGGAGCTCGACGAGATCGTCGAGGCTGCGGGCGATGACCTGGACGTGCACCGCGACCGTCGACGGCGACGTGTCGACGGCCATCTCGCCCCCGAGCGAGTCGATGCGGAAGTCGATCTGCTCGGACGTCATGCCCTCGCACCCTCGGCGGAGCATGCGAAGGGCGATTCGCGCCAGCCCCCGCTTGTCGACCGGGTCGACCGCCGACCCGCACCGCAGGGCGACGACGATCGACACCAGAGGCACCGCGTGGTCCGGCTCGAGAAACACCGTTGCGCCCCCGTCGAGGTCGAAGCGCAACGGCACGGGCCTCGATCGCGCGCGAGATGCCGCCGTCACTGTGCCGCCTCGGCCGGCGGGGCACCGCCGACGTCTGGCACCACGCGCACGATCGTGCGCTCGTGGTCGACGAGGTACCGGCGCGCGACGCGTCGAAGGTCGCTCGCCGTCGTTCGCCGAAAGGCCTCCACCCTGCGGTACGCATACGCGGGATCGCCGAGCACCGTCTCGAAGAAGCCGATCTGCTCGGCCTTTCCGGAGATGGTCTCGAGCTGCTGAAGCATGCCGAGCTCGAGCCGTGCCTTTGCCCGCGCCAACTCTTCGTCGGTCACGACGTCTCGCCGAATACGCTCGAAGGCCTCGTCCATCAGAGCCTGCATTTCTTGCGTCTTGTGTCCGCCGCGGGCCGTCGCCCAGCACTCGAAGAGGCCCGGGTCGCGAAACGTCGAGACCCAGCCTCGGACGTCGGTCGCGAGCTCTCGTTCGACGATCAGCGTGCGGTAGAGGCGAGACGCGCGGCCGCCGAAGAGCACTTCGCTGAGAACGGTCATCGTTGCGTGGTCGGCGTCGCCGAGCGCCGGCCCCTTGAAGGCGAGCAGGAGCTTTTCGGTGGCCGTCGGCTTGCTTACGTCTACGACCCGCTCCTCGAGCTGCGTCGGCTCCGGAAAGATGTCCTCGGGGGGAACCGGCTGGCTGGGGATCGCTCCGTACGCGTTGCGGATCGCCAGCAAGAGGTCGCCCTCGCGGATGTCGCCGACCGCGACGACTGTCGCGTTGTTGGGCGCGTAGTACGTCCGGTAGAACGCCGTGCAATCCTCGGGCGAAAAGCCTTCGATGTCCTGCATCCAGCCGATGGTCGGCCAGCGGTAGGGGTGCTTGGCGAAAGCAGTCTTGTAAAGGATTTCTCCCGCCGCCCCCTCGACGTCGTCGTCGACGCGATACCGCCGCTCGTTCGCGACGACTTCTTTCTCGCTCTTGACCTGGGGCTCGCGCAAGACGAGGCGGTTCATCCGCTCGGCCTCGAGCGTCACCGCGAGCTTGATGCGGTCCGAAGGAAGAGACTCGTGATAGTACGTCCAGTCGACCCACGTCGCGGCGTTCGACTCGGCGCCGCTCTCTTCGAGCTTGCGATCGAAAGCCCCGGCGCGCAGGTTCTCGGTCTCGTTGAACATCAGGTGCTCGAACAAGTGCGCGAGCCCAGTCTTGCCCGGCTGCTCGTGGCGCGAGCCCACCTTGAACCAAGTGTGGTAGCTCGCGATCGGCGCGGCCGCGTCGACGAGCACCAGCACCGTCAGCCCGTTGCCGAGGCGCCACCGGTGCACAACTTCCCCGCCGAACGGATGCGCCTCTTCGTACTTCAGTCGAGCGCCCTCGGGCGCGCCGCTGCTGCATTGCTCTGCCCAGCTGCGGCGCGCCGCGGCCGAATCACGCGGCCCCAGGCGGCTGCCCATCGATCAGGACTTCTTCGGCTGGACGACGATCTCGACGCGCCGGTTGGACGCCCGTCCTTCGACCGAGCCATTGTCCGAGATCGGGCTGTCGGGCCCCTTGCCCTCGGCCGTGATGAGGTCGCGTGGAATCCCCTTTTGCACGAGGTAATCGCGAACCGAGTTCGCGCGCCGCTGCGAGAGATCCATGTTGTAGTCGCGCGTGCCGACGTTGTCGGTGAATCCGTAGACCACCATCGGTTGCTCTTTGCCTCGAAGCGCATCGGCGATCTGGTCCAGCTTTGCCATCGCCCCGGGCTTGAGGTCGGCCTTGCCGGTCGCGTAGAGGACTTCGCCCTGCAGCGTGATGACCATGCCGCGGTCGTCGTCTTTGACCGCCGCGATCTTCGCGATCGTGTCGCGCGCGTCTTTGAGCTTGGCCTCGAGGTCGGCGAGCTTCTTCTGCTGCTCGGCCGCCTCGGCTTGCTTTCGCTCGAGCTCGCCCTGCGTCTGGTGGAGGGTCTGCTGCGTCTTGTTGAGCGCCTGCTGTGTCTGGTTGAGCTGAGACGACATCGTCGCTTGAATCTGCTCCTTGGCCTGATCGGCGTCCTGCTGGGCCTTGAGCGCTGCGGCCTCCGCCTCGGCGATCTGCGCCTTGCGTTGCGCGATGATCGCGAGGTCGAGCGTGTTCGGGTCGTCCGGGTCCGTCGTCCAGGCCTGCTCCGCCTGCTGCAGCGCGAGGTCCGCGACGTGCACGTCCGTCGGGTCGAGCTGCATGGCGAGCCCGGTCTTCGCTTGCTGGAACTCCGAGCGCGCGTCGGTCAGCTGCTTGGGCGGAAGGCGTTCGCCGCCGCACGCGGCGAGGGCAACCAGGGCGCCGACCGCGACCGCGGACCGGCAAGTCAAGCTTCGCATCACCGTCCTCATCCCTTCCACGCTACGCATCACTGTCCTCCTCCCTTCTTCGTCTTCTGCAGGTCGTCTTCGGCCTGACGCGCGGCGGTCTGCGCTTTTTGCGCCCTGGCGAGGCTGAGGGCGAGCTGCGCCTCGGAGCGCGCGACCGCCACCAGGCTCGCTGCCCGGCGGTTGTCTTGATTGATGAGGTCTTTCGACTTTTGCAGGTCTTCTTGCGCCAGCTGCAGATGCAGCTTCGCGTCGGGCACGTCAGGCGCTCCACCGGCTTCCGCCTTGCCGACGTCGTTGTTCGCTTCCGCCCACTCCGTGTTGGGGGGCGGCAAGGTGGCGCCGCACGCGGCAATGGCCACGGCGAAGAGCGCGATCGTTGCGATCCGCATGTTAGATTTCTCCTTGGTACGTCCAAGGGTAGTTTCGATGGCCCGCCGGGTTCAAGGGGATCGTCTCAATCCACCTTGAGGATCGCGAGAAACGCCTGCTGGGGGATCTCGACGGTGCCCACCTGCTTCATGCGCTTCTTTCCCTCTTTCTGCTTCTCGAGGAGCTTGCGCTTGCGGCTGATATCGCCCCCGTAACACTTGGCCGTGACGTCTTTGCGGAGCGCCTTGACGGTCTCGCGGGCGATGATCTTGCCGCCGATCGCCGCTTGAATGGCGACCTCGTACTGCTGGCGCGGAACGAACTCTTTGAGCTTTTCGGCGAGGGACCGGCCCCTCGCATACGACTTTTCCTTGTGCACGATGATCGACAGCGCGTCGAGCGGCTCGCCGTTGACGAGGATGTCCACCTTCACGAGCGCGTCGGCGCGGTAGCCAATGAGCTCATAGTCCATCGAGGCGTAGCCCCGCGATACGCTCTTCAGTCGGTCGTGAAAGTCGAAGAGCACTTCGGCGAAGGGAAGCTCGTACGTGACGATGACGCGGTCGGCGGCGGCGTACTGCATGCCCTTCTGCGTTCCACGCCGCTCCTGGCAGAGGGCAAGGACCGCCCCCACGAACTCGACGGGGACGTGGATGTTCATCGTGACCAGGGGCTCTTCGATGCGTTCGATGGTCTGGGGCGGCGGGAGCTTCGCCGGGTTCTCGACGCGCACCGCTTCGCCGTCGGTTTTGTAGACGTTGTAGACGACGCTCGGCGCGGTCGTGATGAGGTCGAGGTTGAACTCGCGCTCCAAGCGCTCCTGGATGATTTCCATGTGCAGCAGACCGAGAAACCCACATCGGAACCCGAACCCGAGCGCTTCGCTCGTGTCGGGCTCGAAGCTGAACGCCGCGTCGTTGAGGTGCAGCTTCTCGATCGCGTCGCGCAGCGCGGGGTACTCGGCGCTGTCGGTCGGGTAGACCCCGGCGAAGACCATCGGCTTGACTTCTTTGAAGCCGGGCAGGGGGTCGCTGGTCGGGCCGATGTGATGGGGGCCCCGGCCCGGAGCGCTGACGGCGTGCGTCATCGTGTCGCCGAGTTTCACGTCGTGGACGCTCTTGATGTTCGCCGACACGAAGCCGCACTCGCCGGGGCCGAGCTCTTCGATCGCGGCGGCGAAGGGCTGAAAGACCCCCATCTCGGTCACTTCGTAGTCCGTCGCGGTCGCGACGAACCGGATCTTGTCCCCCTTTTTGACCGTGCCGTCGACGACGCGCACCATCGCGACGGCACCCCGATAGGCGTCGTACCAGGAGTCGAACACAAGCGCGCGCAGACGCCCGCCCTCCTTGCCCGAGGGAGGCGGCACTTTGCGCACGATCTGCTCGAGGATCTCGCGAACGCCCGCGCCCGTCTTGCCGCTCGTGGCGATCGCCTCGGCGCAGTCGAGCCCGACCACCTGCTCGATCTGCGCTTTGGTCTTCTCGACGTCGGAGCTCGGGAGGTCGATCTTGTTGAGGACGGGCAGGATCTCGAGCCCCTGGTCGAGCGCGAGGTACACGTTGGCGAGCGTCTGCGCTTCGACTCCCTGCGTCGAATCGACGACGAGGATCGCGCCTTCACACGCCGCCAGGCTTCGCGAGACTTCGTAGTTGAAGTCGACGTGCCCGGGGGTGTCGATGAGGTTCAGCTCGTACTGGTGCCCGTCGGACGAGGTGAACGAGAGCCGAACGGTCTGCGCCTTGATGGTGATTCCCCGCTCGCGTTCCAGGTCCATCTTGTCGAGGAACTGCGCCCGCATCTCCCGCTCGGCGAGGGCTCCCGTGATTTGCAGGATGCGATCGGCCAGAGTCGACTTTCCGTGGTCGATGTGGGCGATGATGGAGAAGTTGCGTATCGCTTGCTGCGGGATGGCCATCGGCGCTCCGTTTGGTTCTGGACCACGATGCGGCGAGGTCGCAGACGTGCGTGTCAGCCCTTGCCTGCGCCCGCGGCCCGCTCCGGCTTGGCTTCCGGGGTGGCGGGGGGTTGCGGCGCCTCTACGTGCGCAACCCGCCCCGCAAGAGGGGGCAGCCCGTGGTCGTCCGCGTGGGACGCCGCGAGCGGGAGCTGGCCGGGGAGCAGATGGTCGTAGTGCTGGAGCACGAGATCGATTCCCTCGCGAATGTACACGGCCACCGGAACCTTCGTGCGCTCGTGCAGCAGCCGAAGCCGCTCGCTTTGCTCCGGGGTCACGTAAATCGTGGTCGAGATCTTCTTGCGGGACATGGGGCCCGATGGACTATAGCTCCGTGATGACGAGGACTTACGCTACAAAGGCTACGAAACAGAAGAAGGGCCGCACGCTTCCGAACCGATGGCGCAGCGCGCGGTGAGGACGGTCTCCCATCGGAGAAGCGCGAGGGTGGAGTTACACTACGTGAACATACGTGCTCCTTCAAGCGGGACCAGGCCAGGGCTCTCGCATCGGGGAATTGCTCGTGAAATCGGGTGTCTTGCCCCCGCCCTGCGTACGCGCGTATTGTCCCGCGGCGGTACCACACGCTGCCCCTTCACCGGATGCTCCGATGACCGACGTGCCTCAGGTTTCAAGGACGCGGACGCTCCCAGGTGGAGGGCGTCGTTTGGCTTGGCCGCTGCTCGGGGTGGCCGTCGCGATCACCGGGGCCGTCCCGGTGGCCTGCGGCAGCGCGGAAAAGCCCGGTCCCGTCGCGGGAGGGACGCTACAAACCCAGCGATCCGAGACCATCCCGCACGAGGCGTGCGACGTGTCGGGCAGTCACGTGGAGCTGCTCGACACGAACGGTGACGGCAAGCCAGACATTCGCCGCGTTTTCGACGGCTCAAAGCACGAGCTATGCCGTGTCACCGATTTGAACCATGATGGCAAGCCCGATCTGTACGAGTACTTCGACGACGGCGGCGCCGTTCGCCGTCGCGAGTTCTGTTACGGGGACACGGGAGAAGTGAACGCCGTCGAAACGTACCAGTCGGGAAGGCTCGTGCAGCGCGCGTACGACACGACCGGACAGCACAAGCTCGACACGTGGGACTGGTTCGATCCCCAGGCGCCCGTCGATGGCAAGACTGGGCGTCCCGCGCACCCGATCCGCCGAGAGCGGGACGTGCGGGGCGGCGGGTTGATTGACCAATGGTGGACGTGGGAGGGCGACAAGGTGACCATCGCCACGGATCGCAACGGCGACGGAAAGCCCGATCCGGAGTCGACCATCACGCTGGCAGGCGACGACGCGGGCACCCCCGCCCCGGCCGAGTCCCCGGCGCTTCCGACGAGCGACGGTGGCTCTTCGGGAACGTCTTTCGCGGTCGGCTCGGATGGGGGCAAGTCATGAGCGGCTGGAGCGTCCGATCCAGCGCGTGGTGGGTGGCGGCAGCCGTGACCGTTGGTTCGGGGGTGCTCCTGGCGGCGTGCGGCGGTGGACCTGCGCCGGCGGCGACGACGGCCCCCGGCGGCTCCCACGACGCGCGCAAGTGGCCGGCGGACGACCGATCGATGTGTCAGGGCTTCGTTCACTGGAAGAACAACACGAAGCTCGAGGTCAGCGAAACGGTGGGCCCGGGCTCCCTCCGGCCGAATGTCCGCCGCGTCTACAAAGTGATCGGGGAGCGCGACGACCGCCATTCGGTGCTCATTTGCCGCGAGATCGACAGCAATCTCGACGGCATCAAAGACGTCGTGCGCACATTCAACGAGAAGGGCGAGCCGCTGCACGAGGAGGCCGACACCAACTACGACGGCAAGCTCGACGACTGGGTCAACTTCGCCGACGGCCGAATCGAAGAGGAGGACATGGACACGACCCTCTCCACGGGCCGCCCGAACGTCTGGAAATTCTACATCAACGGCGAGCTGTCCCGGGTCCGCCGCAATACGCATTGCGCCAGCGGCAAAGCGGACACGTGGGAAATCTACTTCAAGAACCGACTGGAGCGCGTGGGCAACGACATGACGTGCGACGGGCACGTCGACCGATGGGATCGCGACGCCCAGCTCATGGCCCAGGAAGAAGCGCAAGGGCAGGTGGAAGTCGCGGACGGAGGCACGTCGAACACGGGCACCGCGCCCGTCGTGGTCGGGCCGAGCGGGGAGCTCGTCGACGGCGGCCCCTCGCGCGATGCGGGCAGGCCGAAGAGGCCAAGGTAGGTCCTTCGCCTGGATTCGAGGCATTCTTCGAAGAGATCCGCACTACGTTCCGGTGCCGTTCGCTTCGAGGCACTGCAGAGTCACCGTGGCGCCTCGAGGCGGCACGCCGGCCGTGAACAGAATCTGCTGCGAGCAGCTGCCAGCCGCCGTCCCTTCGACGTAGCACCATCCCGGGTTCGTTGACGCCGAGCAATCCCCGTTCTGAAAGTCCGTCCCATTGTGCGTCGCCCGCGTCAGCTCCTGGAGCTGGCACGTCGGAAGGGTGGACGGATCTTGCAGAACGCACGATGTCTTGCCACCACAAGAAGCGAGATAGGCCGAGCGTTGCGCCTCCTGGAAGCGCGACAGAACGTCCGCCGGCGGATCGCTCATGCCCGGGACCGTGCTGCAGTCGCCCTTCGCCAACGTCGCGAGAACGAGGCACGGCACGGTTTGGGTCTTCGCATCGACGTTCAGATTTCGCGGCAGGCACTGCACGCTCAGCGCGTTCTTCAATCGATTGACGATCGCGGTCACCGCAGGGCGATACCCGAACACGGGATCGGTTGCGCTCGACGCCACCGCGTGAATGGGGCAGAGACTCGACACGATTCCTTGCGCGCCCGCCGCGTGGGCGATTTGCATCTCACGGGCCGACGGGTAGGCCTTGCCGTTGATCTGGAACTGCGTATAGGCGCCCGTGGCGTCTTTCTGGCAGAGGGGCGCGCCGTTGTCGTACGAGCCCGCCCCGCAGTCGCAAGCGCCAGAGTACACGGGCTGCGTGCAGTCCTTCGGCTGCGCAGCGCCCGTCTGCGGATCCACCAACGGGAAGATGCACGCAAACTGCAAATCTTGCTTCTTTGAGTCCCACTCGCGCCCGTTGACCCGATCGCAATCGTCGTTGCTCGCAGGCGCGCAGCTCGAGCCGGTCCTCGGAACGGCCGACTCGAGCATGTGGAAGTCCATCCCCGTGAAGTCGTAGTTCACGGGGTCTTTGCCGATGATCTTCGTCCAATCGGCGTCGACGAGCCGCTCCTTCTGCGGGCAATCTGTTGCATTCGTGCCCGCGGGGCACTCCCGATCGCCCGGCGACGCCTGCAGGAGCTGGTGCGGAACGCCGGCTATCGCCGCGTAGAATACCTGGTCGGCGGTCCGCGGCCCGCGCGTCAGATGGCAAAGGTCGGCGGTCGCGCTGGTCGGCAGGTTCTGGGCGAAGATCGGATTGATGCAATTCTGGTACTGCGCTTGGTCGCCCACATAGTTGCCCAAGCCGTCGGTCTCGTGATCTTGGCTTGGCACGGTTGCACTCGTGAGCGCATTGACATAGCGGGAGATCGGGTACCGGGCGGTCACCCCGAAGCGCTGCTTCTCATCGAAGAAGCGCAGCAAAATGCCGTCGTCCGTCGGGTCGAGATACCCCGTCGTTCCATTGGGCGAGTCGGCCGGACACTGCTGCGCGAAGGTTGGGGATCTCTGAAGCGACGAGAGGCCGCACGACGTGCAGCCCGGGCTGTTCGGCCCAGGGTTGGGTCCCGGCGTCGACGAGAATGACCCGCACGCGACCGTCCCTTCCGGCGCGCCAGCATTTGCCGGCGCCGACTTGAACGGGTAGGTCTCGAAGGCCCACGCCTGCTTTCCGACGGCGAGCGGGTTGGAGACCTGCTCGTTTTCGTCGGTCATGACGATGATCGCCAGAAGCGAGTCGGGCCGAAGGAAGGCGGCTCGCTGTTGCAGAAGAACCGAGTCGATGCCCGTCATGCTGGCGAGGTTGTTGGCGTCGACTGTGATGCTGTCGTACGGGTCGGGCTGGACCAGAAATCGGTACCAGGCCTCGTTCTGCGCTTCGTAGCCGCATCCGTGCTCGTTGACCCCCTGAATCATCGACGCAAAGTCGCCGATGAGTGTTCCTGCCTGCCCCGGAGCCCCAATCGCGGTCTCGGCTGGGACAGGTGGTGTTGTGCCGCCCTGATTCGCGGCGACGGTCGGGAACCACGCGAGAAAGTTGAGCGATCCGGCGTGGGAAACGTTGGCCTCGGCGACTCCGCCGCGCGCGACGAGCTCGCCTCGGTCGTCCTGATGGGCATTGAGACTCGGGTTGGCAGGGTTCGTGTTGGCGGGATTGCATACGTCGCCGCCGCGGGCGCCGAGCGATGAGCTCACGATGCCGAGGTGCATGTCGTGCACGGGTGGAAACTCGAGCTTGCCCCTCGCGCACTGTCCGTCGGTGGACGGTCCGATGGTGTTGCCCGTCGCGTCGACGCAGTTCGGCGACACCAGGCGGCTGATCATGTCGGGAACCGCCTGGGCGAGGAGCGCTTGCTTGTCGCCCATCGAGGCGGAATTGTCGATCATGTAGAGGACATCCAGTTTGTCGACCGTCTCGCTGCGGATGGTGCTCATGAACGTCGTCGTCAGCGCCGGTCGCCAGGTGTCGACTGGACGCGTCAGGCACGCGGCGCCCGGTATTCCGAAAGCGGCGACAGTCCCGAGGCACGTCAGCAAACTCGCAAAGGCTCGATTCATGGATCGCCATTGTGCAATCGACGGACCCGTGCGATTCAACGAGCAAATACCGACTCCGAGTCTCGAACCAGCGACAACTCGGTTGGCCCGCTGTATTCCTCGTTGCTGCGGTTTGTGGGATTCGCAATGACGTGGATGCTCACATCCGACACTTGTCGGATAGCGCTCGCGGGTTGGAAGACCATCGAGAGGGAAGTGCCGCTCGTCGTGTCTCGGGCGATCTCTCGGGCTGCGTCGCCCGACAGAACCGCGCTTCGCGCTGCGAGGTCCGGTCTAGGCGTCTACGGGTCGCTGGTGCCTTCGCGTCCGTACGCGTCTTCTAGGCGGACGACGTCGTCCAGCTCCGGCGTCGACACTTCGACGACATCCACGTCGGTGACGGCCGTCATCCGGTGCACCGTCCGCGGGGGGCAATGAAACGACTCGCGCTGGCCCATGCGGATGACTTTGCGGTCCGCGCCCTCGCCGATCTCGAGGTCCATTTCACCGGCTTGGACGAGAAACGTCTCGTCCTTTTTGACGTGGTATTGCCGCGATAGCTTTTGCCCCGCGACGATGTGCAAGATTTTGCCGACGTAGCGATCCGTTTCGGCCCAGACGATCTCGTAGCCCCACGGCTTGCTGACGCGTCGCATGCGGGCTGCGTTTAGGATATCACGCCTGGCATGGCCAGCGTTCGCCTCCAGAAAGTGCTCGCGCACGCGGGTGTGTCCTCCCGGCGCGCGGCCGAGGATCTCATCGCTCGCGGGCGGGTACGCGTCGATGGACGCGTGGTGACCGAGCTCGGGACCAAAGTGGACCCGCGCCTCAGCCGCGTCGAAGTCGACGGGCAGCGCGTGATCGCCGAGTCGCACGTCTACATCGTCTTGCACAAGCCACGCGGGGTGGTCTCGACGATGCAGGACCCCGAGGGCCGGCCGAGCGTGCGCGGCCTCTTCACCGACGTGCCCGCGCGCGTCTTTCCGGTCGGGCGCCTCGACTACAACACCAGCGGAGTCCTCTTGGTCACCAACGACGGAGACTTCGCCGAAGGTTTGGCGCACCCGCGGCGTGCGGCTCCGAAGAAGTACGTGGTCAAGCTGAACGGCGAGATGAGGCCCGAGGATCTGGACACCTGGCGCCGCGGGGTCGCCCTGGAAGACGGCAAGACTTTGCCGGCGAAGGTCAAGCTCCTCCGGTACGAAGGGGGCAAGACCTGGCTCGAGCTCACGATCACCGAGGGGCGCAACCAGCAGGTGCGCCGGATGGGTGAGGCGACGGGGTTCCGCGTGATGCGGCTCGCGCGGTTGGCGTTTGCCGGCATCACCTCGGAAGGACTTCGCCCGGGGGAATGGCGGTACCTGACCGCCGATGAGCTTACGACGCTCAAGAAGGAGCACGGCGTTCCGAAGCGCGTCGTGTCGCCGCCGCCGCCCCCTGTCGCTGGACGGCGTTCGCCCCAGAAGCCGGCCGCCGACGCGAGGTCCGGCGAAGCGCGCTCGCGCTACGGCGGCGGCGCGCCGGCTCGGCTGTCTCCCGCGGGTCGCCATGACTGGGGCAACCCAATACGTCGCGGCTCGAGCGGCGAGCGAGACGAAGAGCAGAGCTCGCCGGGCGCGCGGCCGGCGGGGCGGGGGGGCCGCACCCGTACGACCGGAACGGGAGGCGGCATCGGGGCGCACGAAGGGGGAAACTACCGGGTGCGGGGGCGCCGCGGATCGACCGGCTGATGTCGATTTCGGACAGCCCGGGTCCACGATGAGACTCCGCGCACGTCGGCACAGAGGCGGAAGGTGGACGCACCTCGTGGCGTTCGCTCTTGCGTTCGCAGTGGCCGACGCGGCCCGCGCAGAGCCCGCCGGCCAGGGCCCCGACCAGCCCCGGCACCGTCCGCGCTGGGATCGAGCATGGACGCACCACGGCGTGTGGGACTATTCCCTCGCGGGCACGAGCGCGCTGGCGGTGGTGGTGGAGGGCGTCGTCCTCCAGCCGATTCGACCTCCCCTTCGTTGGACCGCCCCCATCCTCTTCGACGCGGACGTGCGCGGCGCTTTGCGTGCGTCGAGCGCGAGCACACGGAACACGCTCGAAGACGTGAGCTGGGCGCTCTGGGGCATGCAGATCGCGTATCCGGTGCTGGTCGACGTCCCCTTCGCGTGGGCGCGTGGGGACCACCAGCTGGCCGTGGACTTGTTCTGGCAGGACGCGGCGACCCTCACGTTCGCCGCGGCCGTCGACCTTGGCCTGCGCGATCTGGCCGGACGCGCTCGGCCTCGGGTCTACGACTGTCTTTCCGGGGGCGGGACCCACTGCTTGGACGACGTAGAGAGCACCCGGTCATTCCCGGGTGGACACATCGTCAACAGCACGGCCGCATCGGTCCTCGCGTGCACGCAGCACCTCTCGATGGAGCTCTATGGCGGCCCGTGGGACGCCGTCGCTTGCGCGACGACCGTCGCGTCCGACGTCACATTGGCGGTTCTGCGCATCGTTTCCGACAACCACTGGGCCACCGACCAGATCGCCGGTATGGCGATCGGTGGCCTCATCGGCTGGGGGGTCCCGTACGTCATGCATCTCCACGGCCACGCGCGTTCCAGCGCGTCCGGCCGGGATGGGCCGAGCGTGATCGCCGTCCCGATGCCGGTACCTCTCGATCATGGCGCGGGGCTCCAGGTCACCGGGATCTTCTGAGTGACCGGCTAGAGCTTTCGCCAAACTGTCGCGAGCCAGGACTGCTGATCGCGCGGCTTTCCGGTGGGACGATAATAGTGCGCGATCTCTTCGAAGCCCGCCGTCGCGACGATCGCACCCCAGCGGTCGAGGTCCCAGTAGCAGCCGTACCGATTGCCGTGCCAGCCTTCTTCGTTCTGGCCGACGGGATTCGAGGTGAAGAGCACTCCACGCCGCTTCATCGCGGTCCGGAGCTCATCGAGCACGCGGGGCAACTCCGTGCTCGGAACGTGAAAGAGCGATGCGTTCGCGAAGACCCCGTCGAACCGGCCCTCCGGAAGGGCGAGCGCCAAAAAGTCTTGCTCGAAGACTTCGCACCCCGAGCGTTGGCGCGCCATGGCGCAGAAGGTCGAGCAGCCATCGAGGCCCACCGCCTCGTGGCCGCGAGCGCGAAAGAAGGCCAGATCGCGGCCCGGGCCGCAGCCAAAGTCGAGAATCGTGAACGGTCCTGCGCCGTCGAGGTTGTCCAGCAGCGCGGCATAGTTCTGCGAGACGTCGTGGTCTTTCGTTCCTGCCCAGAAGTCGGTCGCGTTCGCCTCGTAGTGGGCGATGGTCCGGGTGGACAGAGCGGCTAACGGAATTTTCGGCATGCGGTCACCTGCGCCCCGATCGAAGGCCGCCCCCACCCCTGGTGGCTTGCGTGGTGGCGGCGGGCCGAGCTGATTTTCGCGGATCGGTCACTGTGGTAGACACGCCGAAATCTCCTACGGCCGCATCACGCATGCGTAAGGTGTAACCGATGGCTGGCAGGCTACTCGAGCGCGTGGGGCGGGCCTCGCTCCGCGATGCGGTCCTTGTCCTCGCTGCGATGATGCTCGCTTTGGCGGGCTGCGGAACGGCGTCCGAGGCGACGCCGGCCGAAGCGGGGACGAGTGGGGGCAGTGGCGCCGGCAACATGTCCGCGGACGGCGCGAGCCATGTGGCCGCAGACGCCGCGACGGGCGCGGCGAGTGACAGTGCGACCTCGGGGGCGGTTGACGGCCACGGGGGCGGGATGGTCGGCCCGACGACCGACGCGCAACCGCCCGTCGGCGGGTCGAACCCGGCGGACTCCGGCCCGAAGGCGACGACGACGAGCTCGGATGCTGGCGACGCCGGGGCGTCGGGTGACGGGGGCGACGGGCCCGTGCTCACGGTGGCGGGCGGTCTTCTGAAGCTCCAAGTCTGCTCCGACGACATCATTCGCGTCGCGTATGCGCAGGCCCCGGCGTTTTTCACCCGTTCGACGTTGGCGACGGCGCCGAAGCGGTGCCCTGGCGCCGCGTTCCAAACGACGACGTCCGCCGGTCAAACGACGATCAAGACGTCCAAGCTGACCGTCCAGGTGGACATGGCAACCGGCGCGGTGACATTCCTCGACAGCACGGGTCAGACCATTCTGGCCGAGAAGGCCGGGGGAGGTCGAACCATCACCGCCGCGACGGTGCAGGGCGAGTCGACGAACAACGTCCGTCAGGAGTGGACGTCCAACGCGGACGAATCCCTCTATGGCCTCGGCCAGCATCAGCAGGGGCTGATCGACATCAAAGGAAACGACCTCGACCTTCACCAGTACAACACCGAAGTATTCATCCCGATGCTCGTCTCGAGCAAGGGCTACGGCATCCTGTGGGACAACACGTCGTACACGCGCTTCGGCGACCTCAGCGACGCCGTGCCGCTGCCGGGAACCACCGGGCTTTACGCACCCGCGGGCGGCACGCCGGGCGACGTCGCCCCGGGGACGGGGACCGTCAGCTATTCGGGAACCGTCGTCGCGCCCGTCACCGGCGACTACATATTTCGAACGTACTCCTCCGGAAACATCCAGCTGTCCGTAGGCGGCCAGCAGCTCATCAACCACTGGCGGCAGGGTTGGGTTCCCAGCGAAGACATCGCGCACGCGCAGCTCACCGCGGGACAAGCCGTTCCCATCCAGCTCACGTGGGCGAGCGACATCGGGGTCAACATCGTCCGCCTGCTATGGAAGCCGCCGGTTGCGAACCGCACGACGTCGCTCTGGTCGCAAGTGGGCGACGGGGTGGACTACTGGTTCGTATACGGACCGGAGCTCGACCACGTCGTCGCGGGCTACCGCCGCTTGACTGGGGACGCTCCGATGATGCCCCGCTGGGCATACGGCTTCTGGCAGTGCAAAGAGCACTACCAGACGTCGCAAGAAGTGCTGGACGTCCTCAGCGGTTATCGGAGCCGCAGCGCCCCGATCGACAACATCGTTCAAGACTGGCAGTACTGGCTGGCGAACGGGTGGGGATCGCACCAGTTCGATCCCTCGCGTTACCCCAATCCGGCAACCTGGATATCGACCATCCACAGTATGTACCACGCCCAGCTCATGATCTCGGTGTGGCCGAAGTTCTACACGTCGACGACCAACTATACCGCCTTGAACGCCAAAGGATTCGTCTATCAGCCGAACGTGACCGAGATGAAGAAGGACTTCCTCGGGAACGTGTTCACGTTCTACGACGCGTTCAACCCGGCGGCCAGGCAGCTTTACTGGTCGCAGATCAACCAGGCGCTCTTCTCGCTCAACATGGACGCGTGGTGGCTCGACGCGACGGAGCCGGAGGTCGTCGAGGGTCCCTTCGTCAGCGCGATGAGCCAGATCACGACGAATCAGACGCACATGAATCCCACCGCGAGCGGCTCCGGCTCGCGGATGCTCAATGCCTTCTCACTAGTCAACAGCCAGGCGGTCTACGAGGGGCAGCGGGCGGCGGCGCCGAACCAGCGCGTATTCATCCTCACCCGCAGCGGCTTCGCGGGGCAGCAGCGGTACGGGGCTGCGACATGGTCGGGGGATATCACGTCCACCTGGACGGCCATGCGCAAACAGATTCCGGCGGGTCTGAGCTTCTCGCTCTCGGGGATGCCGTATTGGACCGTCGACAGCGGCGGTTTCGCCGTGCCGGCTCGCTTCTCGGCCACGACGCCGGCCGCGGCCGATCTTGCCGAGTGGTACGAGCTCAATACGCGGTGGTTCGAGTACGCGACCTTCCTTCCCATCTTGCGTGTTCACGGGCAAGCGCCGGCGCGAGAGATGTGGCAATTCGGCGGCGACACGAGCCCCGCGTATGCCGCGATGTTGAAATTCGACCGGCTGCGCTACCACATGCTCCCGTACATTTATTCGCTCGCGGGGATGGTCACGCAGCAAGCGGGCACCATCTTGCGACCGCTCGTGATGGATTTTCGAACGGACGCGACGGCGCGCGAGACCGCCGACGAATTCATGTTCGGGCCCGCATTGCTGGTGGCCCCTGTCACGACGTACATGGCCCGAACGCGGTCAGTCTATCTGCCGGCTACGGCGGGCGGATGGTTCGATCTTTGGACGGGCGCCCAGTCAATGGGGGGCAATACGGTGACCGCGAATGCTGCGTTCGACGCCATCCCCGTGTACGTGCGCGCCGGCTCGATCGTGCCGCTCGGCCCCGAGCTGCAGTACGCCGCGGAGAAGCCCGAGGATCCGATTACGCTTTACGTGTACGCGGGGGCGGACGGGGCGTTCACGTTCTACGAAGACCAGGGGACGACGTACGACTACGAAACCGGGGCATTCGCGACCATCCCGATCACGTGGGTCGACGCGACGAAGACGCTGACCATCGGTGCGCGGACCGGCAGCTTTTCCGGGATGCTGATGCAGCGCACGTTCCAGGTCGTCTTGGTGAACCCGACCAAGGCGGTGGGCTTCTCCTTCACGCCGACGGCCGATAAGTCCGTGATGTACACGGGAGCGGCCGTCTCGGTCACTCTGAACTAGAAACCTGGTGATTTTCGCCGATAGCTGCGCGATCCCGGCGTCGAGCGTGCTCGCGTACGGGAAGTACGCGCCACCGGCCTCGCTTGCTCTCGGCGAAAATCACCAGGTTTCTAG
>CAZHED010000017.1:0-17760 GCA_964531095.1 uncultured Polyangiaceae bacterium
GCGGGAAGATGGTCTGGTCGGCTGTGACGCAGACCGAGAACCCCTCGTCAGGCAAGGACTTCGCGTCGAGCCTTACAAAGAGCGTTGTTCCCGCGATGACCCAAGCCGGCTTCTTGCCACCGATGACCAAGGAAAAGGCCGTGTCCTCGGCGCCTGCTCCGGCGGCGCATCAAGCGCACTACTAAGTACCGCCCCACCGGTTAGCAGGATTAGCCCCGGGCCGCGACGACGGGCAGCTTGCGGGGCGCTGGTGAGAGCACATTGCCGTCGGGCCGCTCCGCGGCCGGCGGCGCTGGCGGCCAGAAGGCGAAGTCATCGGGCAACGGCCCGGGCAGGGTGGGCTGCGCCGTCCGCTCTAGAAGCTGAAAATCGTGCTTGGCTTCGAGCGCGAGCGGCAGGCGTTGCTTCGGTCCGTTTCGCGCCAACCATTGGCGAACCGCTTCGATGTTGCGTTGAACGACCCAATGCTGGGGATCGCGCTCGCCCGCCTCGGCGAGGTATCGGAACATGCGATCGGAGTCTCCGCGTCGCTCGGCGATGCACGCGAGGTAGTTGAGCGCGAGCCCGGGCAGTGGATAGCCCAGATCGACCGCACGACGCACGTGATGTTCGGCTTCGTCGAGCTGCCCTACTCGGTAGTACGCGCCACCGAGGTCCATATGAGCAGCGTGGTGATCGCCGAGCCTATCGGCGATTGCGCTGTACTCGGCCACGCCCTCGTGAAAGCTTTCCTTCAGGCCCTTGTTCTTGGAAAACCAGTCACGGAAGAGCGCGGTATCGTCGTCTGACGAGTCGAACGTCGTCTTGAGCTCTTGGAAGTCGCGCTCGAAATAGAAGTCGGCGTCGAGCCATCCCGCCTTGACCGCCTCGTCGTAGTCGCGCGTTCCTGGATAGACGGAAAGACACGCGAAGATGTACTGGTGTGGCCTGGCGCGCGCGAGGAACGCGAGCGTCTCGCGAAACGTCGCCGCCGTTTCGCCGCGATTGCCGACCATCATGTAGTAGCGAACTTTGATGCCCCATTTCTTAGCGAGCTCGCTCGAGGCGATGATTTCGTCCACCGTGATCTTCTTGTCGATCGCGTCGAGGATCTTCTGCGACCCCGATTCGACTCCGAGGCTCAGTCGCTCACACCCAGCGAGGCGCATCTCGTGCAAAAGCTCGTCGCCCAGCACGTCGACCCGCGTATCGCAGCTCCAGAGGAACTTGAGGTTGCGGTCTCGAATGCCGCGGCAAAGGGCGATGACGCGCTTGCGGTTGGTCGTGAAGGTGTCGTCCTTTATCTGGATCATCTTCACCGGGGCGCGGGCCACGGCTTTCTCGAGCGCGTCGAGCACGTAGCCGACCGATTGCGCACGATAACCTCGGCCCCAGCTCGCCTCGGCGCCGCAGAACGTGCAGCGCCACGGGCAACCCCGCGATGTCATGACGATGTGGGTGTCGAAGTAATCGTGTGGAGACGCGATCGTATCGAGGTCCTCGACTGCCGCGCGCTCGGGGCCCATCTCGACGCGACCGTCGACGCGGTAAGCCGTCCCGGCGATCCCCGGGGTGGCTCTGCCCGCTTGCAGCCTTTCGAGAAGCTCGAGGAAGGTGAGCTCGCTTTCACCCACGGCGACCGTGTCTATGTCCGGGTGGTGCGAGAGCATCTCGCGCGCGAGCGGAGTGGCGTGCGGCCCACCGACGACAACATGAGCGCTCGGGTGCAGAGTCTTGATGGTGCGTGCGACCAGCGCCACTCCTCGCCGGTTGGCGGTCCAGCATGACAAGCCGAACAAATCTGCGTCGAGCGCTCGTAGGACCTCCTCGACCCGCGTCCAAGCAAACCCGGAGAGGTTCATCACCTTCACCTGATGTCCCGCCCGGAGCGCCTGCGCACCTAGAACGAACAGGCCATAGGGGGTTTGGAAGAAGTCGGCGTCGAGGTCACCCTCGACGTACTCGGCCGGCGGTCCGTCGCCGCTCGCGTCGGGCGGGTGGCCGGGGACCGGGATCTTCCAAGGCGGAGGATACAGCAGCGCGACGCGCATCGAGGGCAGCGTATCACGCTCCTGGTGTGCGCCTCCGCTCTGCCCTACGAAGGCGATGCGCGCGGCCGCTTTGACCCGCGACGCTGCTTCTGGCCCACGCAGATCGTGGAGCCGCACGTCGGGCAATTGCCCAGGTCCATATACTCCCCGTCGAGCCCGTACTGCCTCCCTACGGGATGTACCGCGTCCGGCGAGTGCACTGCGCCGCAGGGGCAGCGAATGGCCTGCATGAGCAGGGATACGGCCAGTACTGCGTCGACGTTTAGTCTTTCTCGGAGCCGTTGACTTCCGGGGCGCGGCAGAGCGCCCTCTAGAGGCCCTTGCGCTTGAGCATTTCGACCAGCGTCGTACGGTTGAGGCCGAGCAGCTGGGCGGCGCGATTCTTGTTGCGTCCCGTCCGCTCCAACGCCTGGGCGATGAGTCGATTCTCATAGAGCTCGACCACGGCTCGCAGGTCGATCCCGCTGTCGGGCAGAGGCGCCGAGGAAGACGCGGGCTTCGCCGTCGGCATCGTCGCAGACGATTGGCGTATTCGCTCCGGCAGGTCGTCCGGGGTCAGGAGCGGCCCAGCCGTCAGCAGCACAGCACGCTCAATCGTATTCTCGAGCGATCGAACGTTCCCTGGCCAGGAATGGGCACGAAGCACGGCCAGCGCCTCGGACGTGAACCCAACCACGTCGAGACGACCGGTCCGAGCGACGCTCGAATTCAGGAAATGCTTCGCCAGAGGCTCGATGTCCTCCGGGCGGTCGCGCAGCGACGGCAACACGATGTGAATGACGTTCAGGCGATAGAAGAGGTCTTCCCGGAATCGTCTCGCCTCCACCTCGACCTCGAGATCACGATTCGTCGCCGCCACGATGCGGACGTCGCTCTTGACGACGCGTGAATCACCGACCATCGAGTACTCGCGCTGCTGGAGCAGGCGCAGCAGCTTTACTTGAACCTGGAGCGGCAGCTCGCCGACCTCGTCGAGGAAAAGGGTTCCGCCTTCGGCGGCGGCGACGTGCCCCTGACGGGTTGCGTGGGCACCCGTGAACGCGCCGCGGGCATGACCGAACAGCTCACTCTCGATGAGGTTCTCGGGGATCGCGCCGCAATTGACGGTGACGAGCGGCTTTCCGGTGCGAGGGCTCGCGTCGTGGAGGGCTGCAACGACGAGCTCTTTGCCCGTGCCGCTCTCGCCCGTGACGAGAACTGTGCAGGACGAGCTGGCGACGCGCTGAATCGTTTCGAGCACCCGGCGCATCAACGGGTTGTGCCCGATGATCTTGCCACGGCTTGTCGGACGTAATGTAGGTCGGAGAACGTGCACGTTGGTGTTTGGCTCCGGCAGTAGGACTTCGGCTGTCGCGGGCTCACTCATCGCGCGAGACTCCTTGGCGAGGGGAAGCGAGCTGGAGCTCAATGCAGCGACCATACCGTTCAATGATTCTCGATAGTTGTGCACGGGACGCTCTCGGCAATGGGTCTACAGAAACCCAGGACTCTTGAAAAAGCCAGCAACATCCGTCGAGTCGAGCGTGACCTCGTTTGGTCAACCTTGACTCACGCTGGTCTCGCTGCTGGCCAAAGACACCGCCAGATCGCGCAGCCGTCTTCGTCGATGGGCAGCGACAAATCCATTTGCGGCGAGATCCATCGCCCGCCGGGCAAATAGCCGCGCGTCATCCGCTAGACCCAGGAGGTTCACAGCCGCTGCCGCGAGTGCCCAAGCGTCCGGAGACGAATCGTCGAGCAACCCTTCGACGCCCCGCAGGGCAGTCGCCGCATCACCAAGGTCAATCATCGCTTCTGCGCGCCCCAGTCGCGGCTCGCGCTCGTTGGGTCTCAACTCCAACGCGGTGCGGAAGGCCCGCAACGCCTCGGAAGGACGTTCGAGCAAGAGCTCTACGGTGCCGAGCCGGGTGGAGCCGTACCACGAGCTCGCCCCCACGACGAACGACTGGGCGAACACCTGGCCGCGGAAGCGCAGGCATTCCCGGAAGCCCTGGGCGGCGGCGGCGAGCCGCTCGCGACGAATCGACGGATCGAGCGTGTGCTGCGCCTCCAATTCGGATGCGCGCGCGGCCAGAAAAGCCAAGTCCGGGCTGTCGCCCTCGTGTGATCGCGCGACCCGAACCGTCTCACGTGCATCGGCAAATCGACCCTTTTGAATCAGGAGGAGGGCTCGGGTGGTGGCGAGCCGGTGGAGCCCCAGCGGCTCCCCTGCTCGCTCCTTCGGAACGTACGCCCAACCCCGCTCGACCAACGCGAACGCGTCGTCCACAGCGCCCATGCGCATCAGGTCGTGGGCCAGGTAGCCGTACGCCACGACATCGCCCGGCTCGCGGTCCAGGCGCGCCCGAAGCAGGCGCACGTTCCGATCGATTTTCGCTTTCTCGCGAACGACCTTCTCGGTCGCCCCCAAGTGGACGATGTCCACGTCGACCCCGCCCACCTTCATCCCCCGACGGCGTAGCCAGGGGGCAACGCTCTCGTGAATGGCGCCGACGTAAGCCAGGCCATCGGTGCGGCGAAGGAGGCGAGGCACGAGCTGAACCTCGCCCTGCCGCTCCCGCCCCGACACGACCTCTTCGAGGGGCGCATCGACCCGGCCGGCGTCGTGCAGTCGCAGCATCCCGCAGTCGAACTTCGCCCGTGTCACCGCGGCGCGAAGACGGCCTGCACCGCCCGGAGTGAGCCGTTCATCGGCATCCAATACCAGCACCCAATCACCACGCGCGTGCTTGAGCGCCTCGTTGCGAGCCGCGGCAAAGTCGTCGCACCACGCGAACTGGAAGACGCGCGCCCCGGCATCCATGGCGATGCGTTCGGTCGCGTCGACGCTGCCCGTATCGAGGACGACCATGTCGTTGACGGCCGCACGGGCCGAGGCCAGGCAGGCCCCCAGCATGGCCTCTTCGTCCCGTACGATCATGCAGAGCGTGATCGAAGGCATGCTCACCGAGGAGCGGATGCCACTTCGAGGACCGCCGTCGACCAGGCGTCACGAAGTGGCGAGAGCACGCGGACGACCTCGCCGACCATTTCGGGGTTCTGTTCGAGGTTTGCGCGCACGAGGTGCTGGATGCAAAATACGTACAATGACTGGAGCTTTGCGCACAGGTCGGGCGCGTGCTTCGGGTCGAGGCTGACGAGCAGCTGATCCAGAATCGCGAGCGATTTGCTGATGCGCTCCCCCGCTTTCGCTCGCTCCTTCGCCACGAACGCCCCCTGGGCTTCGCGCAGGAAACGCAAGAGGCCATCGTAGAGCATGACCAGGATCTGGCCCGGGTTTGCGGTGGTCACTTTGACCGCGCCGTAGCGCGCGAGCGCCACTTGTGTGGGCAGGTTCATCGCATCCCCTGAGGGTTACAGGACGTTGTTGGAGCTACTCGAGCTGCTGCTCGTACCCGAGTTGAGATTCAACGAGGCAGCCATCGTCTTGTAGGCGGCGAGCGTCGCGTTCATCTGAGCAAACGTCGCCTGCAGCTGCTTCTGGTAGTCGGTGCTCTGTTGCTGCATGTTCCCGATCTCGTTCGTCAGGTCCTTGTCGTGGCTCGAGAACGCGTTCACTTCCGCCTGAAGAGGTGCGCTGGCGCCCGTCGTCATCGAGTCGATGGCCGAGCCAATCGTCGCCATGACGCCCTGCGACCCATTCGAGGCGTCGGTCACGAACAATCGTTGCACCGACACCGGATCGGCGGCGATCGCCGCGCTCAGCTTCGTGGAGTCGAGTGTCAATGTGCCGTCCGTGTTGAGCGCGATACCGACGCTGCCGAGGGTCGTGTATGCGCCGGAGGTCCCGGGCACCGCTTCGCCGATGAGAAATCCGAGCTGGTCGAGCGAAGAGTCTATCGCCTGGTCTCCCTGCAAGAGCGTGTTGGCCGCTGTCTGGGTCCCGAAGCCCGCCGCGGCGTGACCGCTGCTGACCGCCGCGTTGTAGGCGGTCACGAACGCTTGCACGTTTTGCTCCATACCGGTGGGATCGCTGGCAACGCTGATCGTCGCCGGGCTGGTCGTCGGTTGGGTGACGGCGAACGTCACGCCGGGAATCGCATTGGCAATCTGGTTGGTCGCGCTGGTGACCGTCATGCCGTTGGGGCCGCCGATCAACACGCTGGCGTCCTGGGCGTTCTGAATGGTGTTCTCCGGAGCCGAAAGCCCTAGCGCCGGGGTGCCTGACAGCCCCGACTCGTCGAAGGTGATCGTGTTGGCCTTGCCGGTATCGAGACCCGTAACGAGCAAATGGTAGTTCGAGCCGTCGTATACGAGTGACGACTGCACGCGGAGCCCCGACGACGCGATCTTACCGGCGATGTCGGAGAGCGTATCGGTCGATGCGATCGCGACACTCTGCGAAGCGCCGCCGGCAAGCGAGATCCCCAGGTTGCCGCTCAGGCCTAGCGCAGTCGTGCTCGATCCGAAGCCGACGGACAGCGTTCGCTGCTCCTGTGCGATCGCCGACACCGAGACGGTCCACTGCCCCGCCGGCGCCGTTGCAGACGCCGTCGCGACCACGGACGAATCGCTCGAAGTGGCTTTCATCGACGAAAAGGTCAACGGGTCGGACAGCGCGGTCGCCGCGCTCTTAAGCGCCGACAACGTACTGGAGAAGCTCGAGATCGTCGCCTGCGCGGACTGAACGTTCTGCTGCTCGGCGGTGAGCTGGTTCATTGGCTGCTGCTGGATGGACACCAAGCTGCTCACGAGCCCGCTCGTGTCGATGCCGCCCATACCGAGCGCCGCGAGGTTGATTGCATTGGTCATGATTGCTTCTCGTTTCGACGCTTACCGATGCGAATCCCTTGCCACAAACGTGCCGCGCGCCGCCGCGTTCAAAGCGGCGGCGCGCGGGGGCTGCCTTACTGCGTTACTGGAGCAGCTTGAGGGCGAGCTGCGGCGCCTGATTCGCCTGGGCGAGAACCGACGCACCCGCTTGGGCGAGAACTTGCTCGCGCGCGAGGTTCGACGTCTCCTGGGCGACATCGACGTCCTGGATCGTGCTGAGCGCCGAAGACAGGTTCGTCGAGGACGACTGGATCTGCGCCGACGCGTACGTCAGGCGGTTCATCGTCGCGCCGAAGCCGGCGCGGGCGGTGTTGAGTGTCGTCATCGCGGTGTCGAGGGTCGTCAGGATGTTGGCAGCGTTGACGGTCTGGCCGTTGACGCCCAGGCCCGTCGAATCCAACCCGCCGAACGACACGGCAATCTGGTCGTTCGTGGTGCCGTTGATGCCAACTTGGAAGTTGACCGTGGCCGCGGTGCCGGAGAGCAGCGACGTACCGTTGAACGTCGTGTCGCCCGCGACGCGGTCGATTTCGTTGAGGTCCGCCGTGAACTCCGTACCCAGGTTGGATACGTCGTTCGCGCTCATCGTGCCGTTCTGTGCCTCGACGGCCAGTGCGCGCATGCGGGTGAGGAGGCCGGAGATCTGGTTCGCCGAGCCGTCAGCCGTCTGCACCATGCTGGACGCGTCCGCCGTGTTGCGAGCGGCGACCGTGTACGACTGAACTTGTGAGTTGAGGACCTTGGAGACGCCCAACATACCTGCGTCGTCCGCGGCGCTGTTGATCCGGTAGCCGCTCGACAGCTTCGTGAAGCTGCCTTGGAGCGACGCCTGGTTCATGTTGAAGTTTCCGGAAGCGACGAGAGAAGAGACGTTGGTTTGCAGATAGATAGACATGGCAGTGGCTCCTTCTTGGAGGTGGCTCGACGCCTTCGTGGCGTCGTGTTCGAGCCGGGTATATGGCCCGGCGTCATCATGAGTAGGGAACGGCGGCTTCTTGCGTGCCTTTAGTCGGAAATTACTCTTTCGGTGTGGGTTCAGCGATTTGTGCGGCGGTCGAAGCGATGGCGTCGAGGACGCGCGACAGCTCGGCTGTCGTGGCGAGGCCCGTCGGCACCGGCTCGATTGGCGCCGTGACGGAATCGCGGGCCGGCTGTCCGGCGGCGGCGCGCAGCCCGGCCGCGTACTGGCCTTCGGCTGCGGTGAAATAGTGGGACTGCTTGAGCGCGTGCGCAAAGCCGTCGACGTTGCCCGTCGCGGCCTGTGCGTAGGCCTGCGGAAAGTGCGTGCGCAGCACGGCGACGTAGTCGCGTGCCCCTTCGTCGATGGACCCGTACGCACGGAACCCCTGCTGGAGGTGCACCTCGTGACCGCCGAGCACCTCGCGCGTCATGTAATTGGCAGTGTCGCCGCTCTGGCTAGCGCCTTTGATGCCCCCGAAGTTGAAGTTGTACATCGAGTTGCCGTGTGCGGTTTCGAGCGACACCTGCGCGGCGAGGACATCGAGCGTTCGTCCGGTGGGGCGGCGGCCGGTCGAGGCTTCGAGCGCCCGGCCAAGCGCTGCGCGAATCTCGCCCATCGAAGCTGGGGTGCGCTGGGCCTGCACTTCGCGCAGGGCGCCCCGGACGCCCGCGGTCGAAGATTCAACGCCGATTCGCATGAAGGAACACCAAGCAACCCCCGGGCCGAGGGTCAGAATGTGTAGCGCTTGGCCGGTTCCACATCGCTGTGCAGCATCACCAGGTCTTCGAGAAGCCCGAGGAGGATCCCCTCGAGCACTCGGTTGCCGAGCAGCGCGATCTGCTGGGCGAGGGCGTGCTTCCTGAGGTTCGGATGATGCTGCCGGAAGCGGAGCTCCACCCTCGCCTTGAGAACAGGCATCGTAGCAATGTGGCGGGCGAGAACGTCGGCGCCCGCGCGCGGGTCGTTAAGCGTCGCAAGGAGCGACTGAAGAGCCCCGATTCTCTCCAAATCGGCCACGCTGACTTGCGTGGGGTCCTCCGGCATGGTCGTCGTGTCGCGGCGTGAGTGGTTCATTGCGTCGCGTCGGGTACGGTGGTCACCACTTTGCGGTCTGCGTCGCGGAATGCGTCGATGACGCGCTGGAAGGCGTCGAACGTGCGCGTGGCGGTGACCAAATCGGTCATCGCTCCGACCACGTTGGCGTTCGACTCCTCGAGCTGGCCGACTTGGATCGGTCCCCGCGAAGGGGTCATCGCGCCGGCGGCCGGCGTCGCAAGGAGAAGCGGCCCTTGATCGTGCGAGAGACTCGCGGGCTGCGCAAAGGTCACGAGCTTGACGCGAGCGCCTACGTCCGCGCCCTGCCAAACTTGTCCAGAGTCGTCGATCCGAACGCCCTTCGTGCCGCCCGCGAGCTTGATGCTCTTGCCGTCCTCGCCGAGCACCGTGTCGCCGCGGGCGTTTCGCAGCACTCCGTCGGCTCCGACCTGAAGCGACGCGGCCCGGGTGTAGCGCTCACCGCGCGGCGTGGAAACCGCGAGATACGTGCCCTCGGGCATTGCAAAATCGAGGGGGTTGCCGGTCGGGCGCAGGGCACCCCGCGTCGTATCGAGCTGCGTTCCGTCGAAGGACGCGAAGTGCGAGCCGGACGCCGCGGAGCCCGCACGCGCAAGCTCCTCGCGGAATACCGGACGTACCCGCTGATAGCCGTCGGTATTCGCATTGGCGAGGTTCGCCGCCGTGGAGTCGAGGTTGCTCGTCTGCGCGATGGCGCCGCTCAGCGCGACGTAGATGCCGTCCGACACGTCACTCCCTCCCCACCGCTGCGCGAAGACGGTGAATGGCCTCGGTGTGCAGCTGCGACACCCGCGACTCGCCCACCCCGAGCACGGCGCCGATCTGGCGCAACGTACACCCCTCCTGGTAGTAGAGCGCCAGCACCTGCAGGAGCTTGGGCGGCAGCGTGTCCATCGCGGAGGCGACCGCGTCCGCGAGGCGGCGCTTGGCCACGGCGTCGTCGATCGTATCGCCTGCGCTCTCGACCTCGATGTCGTCGAGGTCGAGCAGCTCGAGTCGCGCCATGCCGGCCGCAGCGATCTTCTCGAGGAGCTCTCGATAGCCGCGCAACGGCATGCCCATCGACTCGGCGATCTCTTCTTCTTCCGGCTCGCGACCGAGCTTCTGGGAGAGGCCTCGAATCGAGTGCGCGACCTTCTTGGATGCGCGGCGCAGATCGCGCGTCGCCGGGTCGAGACTGCGCAGGTAGTCGAGCATGGCGCCGCGAACGCGGTAGAGGGCGTACGCCTGGAACTCTTCGTCCGGCATGTTCGTCGCGCTGCGCTGATACGCCTCCATCAGGCCGACCCACCCGTAACCTACGAGGTCCGCCACAGTGATGGTGGCGGGCACGCGACGCGCGAGACGCATTGCGGTTCGTCTCACGAGCGGCAAGAAGCGCTCGTACTCGGTGCGATCCATCGAGCGACGAGCGCGCGACTCGGCTTCTGCGATCACGGCCATGCTCATGCTGCACCCCGAGGCGCGACGTAATCGACCAGGGCGCCGACGGTCGCCGGGGCGATGTCTTCGGGGACCCGCTGGCCGAAGCACATGACCGAGACGGGGAGCTTCGACGCCCAACTTGCGTGCACGATGCCCGCCGGGGCGTCGGTTTCGTCGATCTTCGTGATGGCGACGGACGTCGGTGCGAGAGCGCCGTATCGGCGGACGATTCGGGCAGCGTCGTTGGCGCGCAGCGTTGCCGGCACGCAGAGCAAGACATGGCGCCTGCGCGACGACGCTTTTTGAGACTTGCGAGGCGCGAGAGCGAGCTCGACGCCGTCGGCGGTGGGCGGGCGACCCGACGTGTCGACCATCACCACGTCGGTCCGCGCCGAATCAATGATCGCGCGAAGCTCGTCGGACGAGCGGGCAGTGGCCAGGTCTGCCCCCATCAGGTCCGCGTAGCAGGCGAGCTGCTCCGCTGCGCCGACGCGAAACGAATCGCAACCAACCAGCGTCACGCTCTTGCCGTCGATGCGCGCGCGGGCCGCGAGCTTCGCCGCGGTCGTCGTCTTTCCGACGCCGCTCGGGCCGACGACCGCGAGCAATACGGGGCCGCCGTCGAGCGGCCATGCCGTCGCCGGAAGCAGGCGGGCCAGCTCTTCTCGAAGCGCGGCCTCGTCATAGGGTCTTCCTTTGAGGGCGCGGACGACCGCCTGGACGGCCGGGCCTTCGATGCCGAGCGCGCGAAGCGCCGCCGCCACCTTGTCGCGTCCCGGCTTCGCGCCGGCGAGGCCCTCGACGAGCTCGCGAAGCTGCGCGATCTCCGCGGCCAGGTCCCCGGAATCTCCGGACTTGGCGAGCATCGTCTTGAGAGAACGAAGGTCTCCTTTCAGCTCCGCCCGAAGCGCGGCGACGTCGGACGCGGACTTCGGCGACGCCGTGGCGGCCTCGTACGCGCCTGGCGCGAAGAGCCCGTGCGGCTCGCCGGTGGAAGCCGCGCCTCGCGCGGGCTGTGGAAGCGTCGCGGCGAGCTCTATGTCGGAAGCACCGAACCAACCGCCGATACCGGGGCGGGACACGGACCGCGTGGTCAGCACGACGGCCTCGGGGCCGAGCTGCTCGAGGGCGGCGCGGTGCGCCTCCACTACGTTTCGACCACGGAAGAGCTGGGGGCTCATATTCGACTCCTTTACCTCTCGATATCGCGGACTACTGGACGGACAGCCGCTCGATGATGCGCAGCGGCACGGTGGCGTCGACCTCGCGGAACGAAGCGACGACGACATTGGGAAGCTTTCGCTCGAAGATCGCGCGCACGTAGCGGCGCAGATCGGGCGGCGCGATGATGCATGGAATCGACGTCGCGCCGGCCTTGGCCACGGCCTTTTCGGCGTTGGCCGTCAGCCCGCGCAGGACCTCGGGATCGAGCGCGCCGCCGGCCCCGGACGCGATGTCGCGCAGCGAGCGGCGAAGGACCTCTTCGAGCCGCGGGTCCAGCGCCAGGGCCGTGACGCATCCGTCGGTGCCGCGGAGGCGTGACGTGATGTGAGCGCCCAGGCGCTCTCGTACGAGCTCCGTGAGCTGCTCCGGATCTTTGGTCTGGGCGGACAGCTCCGCGAGCGACTCGAGGATCGTCCGCGTGTCGCGGACCGACACTCCCTCGCGGACCAAGTTGCGCATGACGCGAACCACGTCTCCGAGTGAGAGCAAGTTCGGAACCACGTCGTCGACGAGCTTCGGCGCGGCCCGCGCCAGGAGGTCGAGCAGGTGTTGGACCTCCTGGCGACCGAGGAGCTTGTACGAGTTGGTGCGAAGCAGCTCGCCGAGGTGCGTCGCGATGATCGTCGCGTGGTCGACGACTGTGTAGCCAAGCGCCTCGGCAAGCTCCTTGTCGCGTGGAGCCACCCACGTCGCGGGCATGCCGAAGGTCGGGTCCACCGTGCGCTCGCCTTCGAGCGGCGACGACCCGCCCGTCGGGTCGATGGCCAGGAGGCGCCCCGCCTTGCACTGGCCCGAACCGATCTCGTTGCCCATGATCAAAACGCGGTACGCACCCGGCGGAAGCTGAAGGTTGTCGCTGACGTGCACCGGTGGCACGACGATGCCCAAGTCGCGGGCGACCTGCTGCCTCAGCACCGCCATTCGATCGAGCAGCGTGCCGCCTCGACTCGCGTCGACGGTCGACACCAGCTCGTAGCCCACTTCCAGCGCGAGTAAGTCGAGGGCGAGCGCGGCGTCGACCTCCTCGGCAGGATTGCGCTTCTTGTCGGCAGCAGACTCAATCGCACTCTTCGCGACCGCCGCCGCCTCCGTCGTCTTCGATGCGCGCCGTGCCAGAAGCACGAGTCCACCGGCCAGCAGCCAGCACGGGAACAACGGCATCCCGGGCATCAGACCGAGCACCGTCAGAATTCCGGCGGTCATGACGACCGGTCGACGCCTCGCCATCAGCTGCTGCGCGAACGCCCGCCCGATCTGGTCGCCGGTCGCACTTCGGGTCACAACGATGCCGGAGGCCGCCGACACGAGGAGCGCCGGAAGCTGGGACACGAGCGCGTCGCCGACGGTCAGCACGGAGAACGTTTCGGCCGCCTTGGCGAGGTCCATTCCGCGCATCACGCCGAGGATCAGCCCGCCGGTGAGGTTGATCCCGGTGATGAGCAGGCCGGCGACGGCGTCGCCTTGGACGAACTTGCTGGCGCCGTCCATGGCGCCGTAGAAGTCTGCCTCGCGCTCGAGGCCCTTTCGGCGCGCGCGCGCCTGCTCGCTCGTGATCGCCCCGGACGACAGGTCGGCGTCGATGGCCATCTGCTTGCCGGGCATCGCGTCGAGCGTGAATCGGGCGGCCACTTCGGCGACGCGCCCGGCGCCCTTGGTCACCACGACGAAGTTGATGACCGTCAGGATGAGAAAGACGACGAGACCGACGAGGACGTTGCCCTCCACGACGAAGCGTCCGAACGCCTCCACCACCGAGCCGGCCGACCCCTGCCCCTCGCCGCCGTGCAGCAGGATGAGACGCGTCGTCGCGACGTTGAGGCTCAGCCGCAAGAGCGTGGCGATAAGAACGAACGCGGGAAATGCGCTGAACTCGAGCGCCTCCTCGATGAAGAGCGCCGTCAGGAAGACGCCGACGGCGAGGGCCAACGAGAAAGCCAGCAGAAGGTCCAGCAGCTGCGGCGGCAGCGGCAGCACCATCATCAGCACGATGCCGATGATGCCGAGCGGCACCACCGCATCCCACTTCCGCCCCTTGGGTGCTACGAATGCCTCAGCCGCCACGAGGCGACACTACGCACGGCGCGTGCCGCGCTTTCGTCCGCCGCGCAGCCGGAAGACGAAGGCCAGGACTCGGGCGACCGCCGCGAAGTGGGCTACGGGAATCGTGTGGCCGACGGGCACCTCGGCGTCGAGAGCGCGCGCAAGCCGCCGGTTTTCCAGGATAGGAATTCCGAACTTACGGGCTTCGGCTCGGATGCGCAGCGCCACGTCGTCGTGCCCTTTGGCCAACACCACCGGCGCGGCGTCCTTTTCGTCGTAGCGCAGAGCGACGGCGACGTGCGTCGGATTGGTGACGACCACATCGGCCTTCTTGACGTTCTGAAGCGCACGCTTCTTCGCCAGCGCGCGCGCGCGCGCCTTCATGCGCGCCTTGATCTTCGGATCGCCCTCGTTCTGGCGCATGTCCTCCATGAATTCCTGACGCGTCATCTTCATCTCTTGGGAGAGACGGAAGCGGCTCTGCGCGTAGTCGATGGCGGCGATGGCCGCGAGCACACCTGCGGCATTCAGCACGATGTGCACGGCGGCATCCACGAGACGAGGTATCGCGACATCGACCGACGTCCGCGCCAGCTCCAGCAGCCCGGGCAGCTCGATCAGCGCCGCGCGGTAGGCAACGTACCCGACCACACCGACGCGCAGGATGCTCATGAGCATCTCGACGACCGCTTGCTTGGGCGACGCGATCTGCCGGAGTCGTGCGACGGGGTCCAGCCGCTCGGGTTTGAACCCGACCGCGTCCAAGTTCAATCGCAGACCGGTCTGCGCGAGACCGGCAACCGAGGCCGCGACGCACGCGGCGACGCACGCGGGGCCGGCAATCGTGAGGAGGGCCTCGCCGGCGAAGCGAAATGCGTCGCCAGAACCGCCGTGAGCGAGCGCGCCGATGTCGCCATAGGAAGCCGCGAACAGGCGGTCCAAGGCTTTGCCGATGCCTGCGCGCGAGCCCAGGAGCGCTCCGGTGACCGCCATCGTCGCCGCGACGCCCGCCGCGTCCCGTGCCCGAGGGAAGCGCCCCTGCTTGCGAAACTCCTCGCGGCGATGCGCGGTGGGCTCGAACTGCTTCTCGCCTTGCTGCGAGCTCATCTTCGCATGGCGGCGAGCGACTGATCGATGAACGGTGCGAGCGACGCGAAGTGCGCCGTCAGACCCGAGGTCATGTCGTCGAGACAGGCGAGCATGCTGACGATGCCGCTGGTGAAGAGCACCCCGAACCCGACGCTGAAGATCTGAACCGAGGGGGCGGCGCGCGACACCATCGCGAGCGCCAGCTGCACGAGAAGCGCCACTCCTACGACGGGCGTGGCCAGGCGCACGCCAACGACGAATGCGTCGGTGCCCAAGTCGACGAAGCGCAAGATCGGCGCGCCGAGCACCGCCGCCGTGCCGACCGGCAGCGCCCGGAAAGACTCAAGCAGTCCGCCCAGTGCGACCCGATGCACGCCCGCAGAGAGCGCCACCAGCATGGCGCACAGTCCGACGACACGACCGACGGCCGTCTCGGGGGCGTCCATCGTCGGGTTGAGGACCGACGGCGACGAGAGTCCGGTCATCTGGCCGAGCACAGCGCCCAGAACCTCGGCCGATGCGAAGACGAACAGAAAGGCGACCCCGACGACGATGCCGCACCCGAGCTCGAGCATCGCCTGCCCCGCGAGCTCGAGGCTCAGCTCCCGGGGCACTGCGGCGGCCGGAGCGAATGCCATCGCCACCCAGGAGAGGACGACCACCAGTGTGACCCGTTGCGTCCTGCTCACATTTCCCCCGGGAAACGGGGAGACGACGACGAACCCGGCGATGCGACTCGCTGCGAGCGCGAAGAGCGCGGCGTTCGTCATGATCAGGCGTTGCAAAAGCATCAGTGCACGACGTTCGCGATCGCGGCCAGGTTTGCGCGCGTGTAATCGAGCACGTACGTCGCGAGCGGCGACCCGACGGCGGCTGCGACGGCGATCACGGCCACGACCTTGACCACGAAGCTGATGCTCGCCTCGTTCACCTGGGTCGCCGTCTGTACGATTCCCACGAAGACGCCCGCCATGACCGACACCGCAAGGAGCGGCCCCGTGACGACCAGCGTCGTGCGAAGCAAGGCGGCGACGAGCGTTACCGCCTGATCGGGGTTCACGCGAAGCTCCTCAACAATGAGCCGACCAGCAGGTGCCACCCGTCCGCCACGACGAAGAGCAGGAGCTTGATCGGCAGGCTGATGGTGGTCGGCGGGACCATCATCATGCCCAGTGACATGAGGATCGAAGAGACGGCGAGGTCGATCACGAGAAACGGAAGAAGGACGAGGACCCCCATCTGGAACGCGGTCGTGAGCTCGCTCACCACGAACGCTGGCGCCGCGATGCGTATCGGCACTTCTTCTTCGGTCTTCGGGAGGGGCAACCGCGTCGCCGAGTAGAAGAGCGCCAGGTCGGCTTCGCGGGTTTGGCGCAACATGAACGACCGCAGCGGGCTGCTCGCCCGCTCGAGGGCCTGGACATCGCTGATGGTGCCCGCCGCGTACGGCTCGTACGCGTCGTGCGCGATGGCGGAGAGCACCGGCGCCATGGTGAAACAAGTGAGAAAGAGGGAGAGCCCGACGATCACTTGCGTCGGAGGCGTCTGCTGGGTGCCGATGCCTTGCCGCACGAAGCCGAGCACGATGACCACGCGGGTGAACGAGGTCATCGTGAGGACGATGGCCGGAAGAAGAGACAGGATCGTGAGGAGCGCAAGGATCTTGAGCTGGGGCGAGAGCCCCGGCGCATTGATCGCGCTCAAGTCCGGGATCATCCGCGCCTCCGCAGGCCTACGAGGCCTCGCGCCTGCCCGGTCAGGGCCGCGTCTCGCGCCGCATCTGGGGGATCGGCGCGATGACCTTCCGGCGCGCGCGCAACGTCACGGGGCTCGGCCGCTTTGAGCATCGCGGCGAATCGATCGCCCAGCGCGACGGGCTCCGGGCCGGACGCCTCGACGCCGGCCGGGGCTCCTGCTTCCTCGGCGTCGAGAACCGCGAGGCTCTGGATCGAGTGTGGCGTCACGCCGATGAGCAGGCGCTGCCCTTCGACGTTCACGACGAGCAGCTCGCTGCGCAGGCCGATGGGCGCGCGGCGAACGATCGTGAGCTCCCCGGCGTCGACGCGCTTGGGCAGAGAGCGCTTCCGAAGGTAAAAGGCGGCGCCGCCGAGGGTGACGAGAACCGCGACGACTTTCCAGGCGAACCCCACGGGCTGCGGCTGCGGCGAGAGCTCCAGGGGCTTGCTCGGGCGAAGGGCGAGGGGGGTTGCGCTGTCGGGCGTGGCGGAGGACGTATCGCGAGGTAGGTCGAGCTGAGCGCCGGCCTTCTGCGTCAGCACGGTGGCGGCGAGCGCCACGGCCATGGCGACCGAGCGAGCACGCGTCACGACTCGCCCCGCGCGGTGGGCGCCACGATTTCGGTGATCCGAACGCCGTAGCGGTCGCCCATGACGATGGCTTCGCCCCTTCCCAAGAGGCGGCCGTTGACGAAAATGTCGAGAGGTTCGCCGGCGGACTTGGTCAGCTCGAGGGTCTGGCCGTTGGCAAGCCTCAAGACATCGGCGATCCGCAGGCGACGCCGCCCGATCTCGAGCGTGATTTCCACTTCGACGTCTTGCAGCAGGTCGAGAGAGCTGACGCGCGCGAGCGCGGCATCGACGGTGGGGGATTCTGGTTTCTCGGGAGAGCTCATGGATGGACGGGTCTCCTTTCAACGAACGTGCCGAGGCGGGCTGCTCATTCTGCGGAGCGCTTGCCTCTGGCCACGACCGCTGCTCATGTCGGCGTTGTGGAAGCGAAGGAACCCCTTCTCCCACTCACGACCGCATCCGATTCGCTCTGGACCGCGATTCACCCCCTCTGGATCGTGATTCAGACGCTACGGACCGCGATTCAGACGCTCTCGATCGCGTTCGAAAAGGGACTAGCCTCGTCTGATTCGCTCTGGACCGCGATTCAGACCCCGTCGATCGCGATCCATACGCTCTGGATCGCGATTCACCCCCTCTGGATCGTGATTCAGACGCTACGGACCGCGATTCAGACGCTGTTGATCGCGATCCATCCGCTCTGGACCGCGATTCAGACGCCGTCGATCGCGATCCATCCGCTCTGGATCGCGATTCAGACGCCGTCGATCGCGATCCATCCGCTCTGGATCGCGATTCAGACGCCGTCGATCGCGATCCATCCGCTCTGGATCGC
>CAZHED010000017.1:17860-100365 GCA_964531095.1 uncultured Polyangiaceae bacterium
GGGTCGCGGTTGAGAAGCTCAGGATCGAGTCCCATCCGCTCTGAATCGCGGTTGAGAAGCTCATCACCGCGATCCAGAGGCTCAGGGCCTCGTCCGGTTCGCTCTGGATCGCGATCGATGGGCTCTTGATCGAGTCGCGTCCGCTCTCTTTGGCGACCCAGAGGCTCCGACGCACGGTTCTAAGGCTCGTGACCGCGCTTCATCGGCTCTGGATCTCCGATCGAAGGCTCGCTGCCGCCTCCCATTCGCGACGGGGCGAGATCCGGTCGCTCGGGGCCGCCCCCCCGATGCTCTCGATCGCAACTCGGAGGCTGAACGGCAAGTCTTGCCTCTCATGGACACCGGATCGAAAGTTGCGGGGAGCGTCGAGCTCGGTCTAATTCGCCATCCGAGAGCGGGAGCCGGCGCGCCCACGGACGGAGCGCATGACCCGCAGACTCGATGCGACGGCGCGCTCGCCCTACTTCGCGATGCGAATGGCGATCTGCCCGGCGTTCGTCGTGGGGTGGCCCCGCAGCACCACGCGCCCGTCGGCGCGAACGTTGATCGCGCCTCCCACCGGGACGTCGAGCCGAATCGTGTCGCCAACCCGCAGGCTCGAGAGGTGCCCCAGGCTCATTTTCATGCGCGCGAGCTCCGCCACCAAATCGATCTCCACCTGCTCCACCACATCCGCGACGCGTGGATCGACGGCGCTCGGCGGTGTGTCACGCCGCTCTTCGGCACCGCCAACCAAGGCCTCTTTGGCGATCAGAAGCATCACCCGGCCGATCTGCGCACCGGCCCCGAGCTCGAAGCTGCACACGACCGGAGCGGTCTCGGAGCTCGCGTCGTCGCTGTCGGGCGCGCTCACCTGGAGCGCCACGCTGAACCGGCGAGCGAGGACCTCCGAAAAAGAACGGACCACGCCGTCGACGACGCGCGAGACGAGCGCCACCTGCGGCGGACTCAGTCCAGCCGGATCGAGCTGCGGCGGAGCCGTTCCGTCACCACCGAGCACTCCGTCCAGGACCATCGCGATGGCGCCGGCGTCGAGGATGACCGCGCCGCGCGAGCCACCCGGCGTGACGGCCACATGGGTGGCGTGCATCGGGCGAGGTAAATCGCCGAGCAGCTCGCCGATGGGGATCGCCCGAGCGAAGCAAAGCGCCACGGGCGTCCCGTGACGTCCGAGAAACGGCATCGAGCGGCGGAGCGCCGAGGCGAGCTGCGGGCTCGCTTGCTCGAGGGCCGCGGCAGCGCGCCGGACACGTCCCCCCTCGGCCGCGAACCGCAGCAGCTTGCCTGCGTCACTCATTGGACGACGAGATCCGTGATGAGGACGTGTTCGGCGGTGGGAACTCCGCCGGCGCGAAGGTGCTCTAGCATCTCCGCACGCATCTTCTCGCCTCCCGCGGGATCGATCACCTCTTCGTAAGGCACGGTCCGTAGAAAGCCGAGCGTCCCGTCGCGAATCCGCGGCGTCAGCGCTTTGAGGCCCTCTTCCTTCTCCTTCGCGTCGAACTCGATCGCGATGGCCACTTTCATCGCGTGCGCCTTCTTGTTCGCATCGGCGATGCTCAGCAGAAACGGCTCGAGGGCCAGAGTGGGCCCCGGAGCGGCCGCGGCGGGCGAGGCGTGCTCCGGAACCTCGGCGGCGCTCGCGTGATGTCCGCCGGCGAACTTCGCACCCCCGAACGCGGCCGCGGCAGCGAACACCGCCGGCAGCACCATGCCCACGACGGATGGTCCGCCCGCGCGCGCGGGGGCTGCCTGCTGCTTGTCTTTGGTGTCGCTCATGGGAGGAAGGGGAAGGTTTGCTTACTGCTTGAGCTGCATCAGGTCTTGCAGCATCTGATCGGCGGTCGTGATGGTCTTCGAGCTCGCCTGGAAGGATCGCTGGTGCGCGATGAGGTCGACGAACTGCGCGGCGATGTCGACGTTCGATTGCTCGAGCGAGCCGGTGACGATCGCCCCACGGCCTCCACCGCCCGCCGCCCCGAGCGCCGGATCTCCCGAGCCCTGCGTGGCCGCCCAAACGTTGTTTCCGGCTTGCGCGAGGTTGTCGTTCGAAGCGAACTTGGCCACCGCGAGCTGGCCGACCGCGACGGTCTGCCCGTTCGTGTAAACGCCGCTGACCGTGCCGTCCTGGCCGATCTTCACGCCGCTCAAGTCGCCCGAGCCGTATCCGTCTTGACCCTGCGACGACACGACGCTGGGGTTGCCGAACTGCGTCGCTCCGTCGAGCCCGGTGCCGCCACCGGCGATCGGGGTCCCGAGGTTGAGCCCGATGGTCTGGGCCTGCGCACCATTGAAGGTCACCGAGCCGCCCGTGGGCGTGACCGCCTGCAGCGCGCCGTTCGAGTTGAAGGTCATCGTGCCCGAGCCGAACTCGACGTTCTGGCCGGCGGTGCCGCCTTGGACTTCGCCGCCGTTGGCGACCTCGTGGTAGTTCCAGGAGTTGGTGCCCGTGTTCTCGAAGTACACGCTCAGCTGATGCGAGTTGCCGAGCGAATCGTACGCGGTGAGCGTCGTCGAGAAGTTGCTGGTGGTCGCGGGGTTCTGCGGATCCCACGGCGTGGCGGGAGGCGTCGCGTTCGCGTCGAGGTTCGCCGTGACGTTCAGCGCGGTCGTCGGCTTGGGCGAGAGCGCCGCCGTTTGCAGCGTGAGGGAGCCGATTTGCGACGAGAGCTGGCCGCTCGGAAGCATCTTGTAGCCTTGCAGCGCGAGCCCGTCGGGGTTCACGAGCGTGCCGTTCTTGTCGAGCGACGTCTGCCCGGCGCGCGTGTAGAAGTCACCGGTCTCGCCGTCGACGTTCCCGTGCACGACGAAGAAGCCGTCTCCGGAGATCGCGAGGTCGGTGGCCTGTCCGGTGTTGAGCATGCTTCCCTGCGCGAAGATCTGCTGCGCGCGATCCATGCGCACGCCCGCGCCAATCGCGTTCGGGTCGCCGATCGCCGAGCCCATCACGTTCTCGAAGACGGCTCGCGACTGCTTGAAGCCGACCGTATTCGAGTTCGCGACGTTGTTGCCGATGACGCCAAGCGCCTCTCCTTCGGCATCCAGACCCGAAACGCCCGCGTACATCGCATTGAGAATCGACATTGACCTTCCTCCTAGTTGCCGTCGCTCACGGAGTCGCCGGCGCAGCGCCGACGCTCACGAGTTGCGACACCGGCGCGACCGCACCCGAGCTGAGGGTGAGCGCCGGATACCCTTGATCGTACGAAATTTTGGTGACCACGCCGGCCACCGACTGAGACACGTTGACACTCTGACCGCTCGCGTCCGTGGCGGTGACGCCGACCGAATACGAGCCCGCGGGCGCAGGCGTCCCCGAATCGTCGGCTCCGTTCCACGTGATGGGAAGCGTGCCCGCGGCGACGGCGCCGAGCTTCATCGTCCGCACGACGTTGCCCTGTGCGTCCTTGATCGTCACGTTCACCTGCTGGGCGGATCCCGCGAGGGTCACGTTGGCGGTGGTGGCGAACGTTCCGTCCCAATTCATGCCGCTGCCTTGCACGGTGACGGTCTTCCCGACGAGGTCCGACGCGTTCGAGTTCGACATCCCCTGGAGCTGCGTGGAAATGGTGCTGAGGCTGGTCGACTGGGCGACGGTCTGCTGCACCTGCGTGAACTGCGCGAGCTGGGTGACGAACTGGGTGCCGTCGGTCGGAGCCAAGGGGTCTTGGTTCTGAAGCTGCGCCATGAGCAGCTTGAGGAAATCGTTCGTGCCGAGCGAAGGTGCCGACGCGCCCGCGGCGGCGGTCGCCGACGGGTTCGATGCGGCGGTCAGCTGCGAAGTGGAGTTGATGGGAGAGGTCATGGCGGGTGTGTCCTATCGCTAAAGCACGATCCGGACCCGGCGCGGCAAGACCGCTTCGACGACCGCCGGCGGCATGTCGCCGTCGGACTGCCGGCGGTTGTCCCGCGGCGAATCGCCGCCAGTGCCACTGCCGCGATCCGGTGACGACATCGACGATCCCAGGGAGTCGCCGAACGCGGCGCTCGCTCCGTCGATGGTGAGCCGCCCGACGGGCACGTCGGCCGCGTGCAGATCGGCCGTCATCGCGCTCAAGTGCCCGCGCAGCGTTGCGCGCGCATCCTGCCCTTCCGCCGTCACCGCGACGTCCACCGTTGCGCCGGTGCTGTGGGCGCGGACCGCGATGCGCCCCAGCTCTGGTACGTCGATCTGCCCGGTGGCGTCACCGCGGAGTACCGCGTGGTTGGCTACCGACACGAGCGCATCCCGCAGTCGTGCTCCCACCGCAGCAGAGGGTACGGTGGCAGCCGGCGTCGCTTTGGTGACGACCGTCACGGACTTGGCGGGACCGGCGGCATCCACGGGCGCGACCTCCAACGCCGCTGCGGGCTGTGCGTTCGGCGCAGGACTGGCGCGGTCCGGAAGAGCCGCCGTCCCATCGCCGATCTTCGACCGAACGGCAGCGGGGGCTGCAGGCGCGCCGTCGACGCCGGCCGGGGCATGGTCGGCGCGCGCGGGCCTGCCGGGGACTGCGACGTGGGCAGCGGCAGGCGCGACGGGTTGACCAACGGAGGTCAGCGCGGAAACGCCCGGATTCTTCGCGGGCGCCGCGTCCGCCATCACGACGCGGCCTTGGGACCGGGTCGTGGCAGCAGCCGGAGGCGGTTCGAGCGAGACGGCGTCGGCCTTTGTCGCCGGCTCGTGCGCCGTCGGGTCAATCTCGATGGGCTGCGCGAGCGCGACGACATCGACGCTCGCCGCGGCCGTCGTCGGCAAGGGAGCGACGGCGACCATCGGCTGGTCGGCGACAGCGACATCGGCGTCGGCCGACAGAGCCGCAGCGGCCGGAGGAGACGTGACCACCGGCGGTGCTACCGCGCTGTCGGCGGCAAGAAGCACGGGCGAGGGGGCCTCTCGATCGCCGGCGCCCACCGGGGTCCCCGCGCTCGGCGCCTTCGACCCCACCGCGGGCGACGCCTGTCCGGCGAAGGGAACCCGAGCGTGTGGAATGGCCGCGGAGGCAACGCGCGGTGAGGCGAGGGCGGGAGTGCGCGACGCCACGGAGCCATCGGCCGGAGCAACCGGAGCAAGTCGAGCGTTGGACGCGGTCGCGGGCGTCGTCCCGGTCCCGGTCTCGGTCAGCGTCGCGATGCCGGCTGCGGGCGCGCCGGGAACTGCCGTCGCAGCGCGGACTGGGGTCGCGCCGGGGACGGCGATCGTGGTCGCGCCGGGGACCGCGCTCCTGGTCGCGCCAGGGACCGCGCTCGTGGTCACGCCAGGGACCGCGCTCGTGGTCGCGCCGGCGACGGTCGTCGCAGCGCGGACTGGGGTCGTGGTCGGAGCCCGGGTCGCGACGGGCCTGCCGGTCGCGTGGGCGGCCGTGGTCGTGGTGGTGGATCTGCCAGGCGCTGGCGGCCCGGGAGGAGCTGCACTCTCGGCGGCATTCTGACTCGCCACCAGGGGCGCGCCGGCGGTCGAACGCGCGCGCACCGTCGCCATCGCCACGGCGGGCGCGGTCGAAGTCTCCGTCGTCGTGGCGGGCGCAGTCGCGGGAACGCTCGTAGCCGGGGACGCGAGCTCCCTCGCTGGGGTCGTCACCGCGGGGCCAACCGCCGCGGGCACGGCGATGCCGTTCGAGGGTGGAGGCGCGACCACGAGCGCCGGCGTCGCGGCAGAGGCGGGCGCGCCCGCATGGGACGGCGCCGTATCCTGTCGAGGAGCAGGTCCAATCGCCGGACGACCAACCGGGAGCCACCCCGGCGACAAGGCCACGGGCGCGAGCACGACCATCGCGACGGGCGCGGCCGCGACTTGGGGAGACCCCCGATCGCGGGCTTCGCGACGCGTGCCGCGCCCCTGGGGCGCCGGCAGCGCACCTGGGGCCGACGGCGCGGCTTGGCCGACGCTCTGGGCCGCGCCGTCGAACGCGGACCGCCCCTCATCGGCCGCGGCGGTGACCCCGGCGCTGAGCAGGGCCGCGAAGTCGAATGCCTCGCCACGCGCATCCACCGGGGTTCCCTTGGGCGCGGTGGCCGGCGCCTCGGCGGGCGTGCCGTTGGTCGTCCCCGTGGGAAAGAAAAGCGGACCGCTCATGGCTTCGCCCTCGCCCCGCGCGCCGCTAGCTCGTCGGTGTTTCGCCGCTCTTGCCGGCTCTCCTCTTCGCGCTCTCCCGCGACGATCCGATCGCGCCAGAGCTCCAGCTTTCGATGGTCCATCGCGGCCTTGACGACCGCGGCTGCGCAGCGGCGCTCTTCCGCGATCGCACGATCGAGCTGCCGCGCGGTCCCGTCCGCACGGAGCCGCAAGGTGCGAAGGTGCGCCGCCTGCTCGTCGAGGTCGGACGCTCGCGACACGCCGGTTCCAAAGCGCTGCGCTGCCTCCGACCACGCGTGCTCGTCTCGCTCTGCCTGCCGGCGCGAGTCGGCCACCGCACGCGCCGCAGCTGCCGCGCTGGCTCGCGCGGCCTTCATCGCGTCCTCACCCAACTCCACCAGCCGCCGTACACGACGCAAACGCGAGCTCACGATTTGCCTCCCATGGCCCCGCGCAACGCGTGAAGCGCCGAGGCGCGCGAGACGGCCTCCTCGGGCTTTTGCCGAATCAGAGCTTCGATGCGCGGCATCGCCTCTCGCGAGGCGTCGACCCGCGGATCGCTCCCGGAAACGTACGCCCCGATCTGAATGAGGTCGGCGGCCTCGGCGTAGGTCGCCATAGCGTCGCGGACACGCGCCGCTGCTTCGAGGTGGTCCGGCGCGCAGATGTCGTGCACCACGCGCGAAACGCTGCGAAGAACGTCGATCGCGGGGAAGAGGCCGCGGTCGGCAAGGCGGCGCGACAGGACGATGTGGCCGTCGAGAATGCCGCGAACGGCGTCCGCAATCGGATCGCTCAAGTCGTCTCCTTCGACGAGCACCGTGTAGACGGCGGTGATCGAACCGGGTCCCGCGTCGTTTCCGGCGCGCTCGAGAAGCGAAGGCAGCGCGGCAAACACGGTCGGCGTGTACCCCTTCGTCAGCGGTGGCTCGCCGGCGGCGAGCGAAGCTTCGCGCAACGCCATCGCGTACCGCGTGACCGAGTCCATCAGGAGCAGTACGGACTTGCCTTGCGTTCGGAAGTGCTCGGCGATCGCCGTGGCGCGCACCGCACCGCGCGCGCGGACCAGCGGAGGCATGTCGCCCGTCGCCGCGACCACGACCGAGCGCGCCAGCCCCTGCTTGCCTAGGACGCCGCGCACGAAGTCGCCCACTTCGCGCCCTCGCTCGCCGATGAGACCGACGACGATGACATCCGCATTGCTGTGGCGGCAGAGCATTCCCAAGAGCGTGCTCTTGCCCACACCCGTACCCGCGAATAGGCCGATTCGCTGACCGCGTCCCAGCGGCAAGAGAGCGTCGATCACGCGTACCCTCGTCTCGAGGGCCTGATGCACTGGACGTCGCGTGAACGGCGACGGGGGCTGCGCGTGAAGCGGCGCGATTGCGTCGACCTCCGGAGCGGGCAGTCCGTCGAGAGGCTGCCCGAAGGCGTCGATCACCCGGCCCAACAGCGCGTCACCGACGGCCACGGTGTTCGCCTGGGGGCTCACCCGGACGCGCGCGCCCGGGACGATTCCCGTCGTCGGACCCAGCGGTGCGGCGAGCAGGCGGCCCTGACGGAACCCGATCACCTCGAGCAGCAGGCGGGGGTCGCACGAGCGCACCTCGAGCTGCGCTCCGATCGGCGCCGCCAGTCCTTCCACTTCGACGAGGACGCCGATGACTTCGCGCACTTGCCCTTCGGCGCACGGGCCGGCGGCGGCGCGGGCGCGAAGAATGTGGGCGCCGAGATCGACACGCAGGGGCGGAGCGGTGCTCACGACTCCCCTACCCCGAGCGCCTGCGAGACCGCCGCGAGCCTTGCCGCCGCTCCCGTCGCCACTGTGCCTTCGGGTGTGCGCACCTCGACCCCGCCGCGCGCAAGAAGCGCGTCGGTCTGCATGCGGTGCTCGACGCCCACTTCGCCCCAGGCACTCGCGGGAACTTCGTCGCGAACGTCCCGCGCGACCGCGATCACCACGCCGTCTTTTGCGGCGAGCGACTCGACGGCCTCACGCGCCCAGGCGACGACGAGCGTGGGGTCGGTCGTCAGCTCGCGGCCGACGACGCGCTCGGCGACCGTGAGCGCCAGCTTGACGAGCTCCCCCTCGCTGGCGGCGAGCACCTCCCGCCGCAACCGGGCCATCGTCGCGGCCATTTCGGTGATCTGCGCTCGCAGGGCCGCATTTTCGTCAGAGACCTGCGCGAGGGCCATGGACGTGGCGATGTGAACCGCCGCGGGCGGTGGCGGCTGCGACATCGAGACGATCGACACCGGTTGTTCGGTGGGCTCCGCCGGGGCAATCGTTCCCGCCGGCGCAACACTGGGGATCGGCGCGGCCGGCGCGACGCTGGGGGTCGGCGGGCGGGTCGACATTCTGCGCGCGATCCATGACGGCCTTCGCACTGCGTCTGTCGTTTCCGATCCGACCCAGGCCTGGATGAAGAGCGCCCCTGGCTTCGGCTTGCTCACTCGCCCTCCCTTCCGAGATCGATGCGCCCTTCGGACTCGAGGCGCAGGGCGACTTCGACGATCTCGCGACGCGCCTGGTCGAGCTCGCTCTTCTTGACCTTGCCGAGGAGCTCCAGATCGTCGCGGAGCAGCTCGGCCGCGCGCTGCGACAGACCGCCGAAGACCGCGTTCAGGAGCTCTTGCGAGACGCCCTTCAGCGCCGTCGTGAGCCGTTCGCTCGGGACCTCCCGGAGCAGCTCGCGCATCGCCTTCGAGTCGAGCCGGCGCAGATCTTCGAACGTGAACATGGCTTGGCGAACCTCGCCGGCGAGCGCCACGTCGTTCGCTTCAATCGCGCTCAAGATGGCCGTGGACGTCTCGCGACCTGCAGCCTTGAGGAGCTCGGCAGCTTTCGCGACACCGTCGACGCTGACCAATGTGGACGCGTCGGCCGTCGGCAGCTCGTTGGCGAGAGCCTGCGCGATGTCCTCGAGCACCTTCGCCGGCAGCTCCTTCATCGCGCCGACATGTCGGACGACGGTGCATTGGCGCTCGGGCGTCATCGCGCTCAAGATGTTGGCGGCGTGGCTGGGGTCCATTCGGGCGAGGACGGCCGCGACGAGCTGCGGGGGCTCTTTCTCGAGGAGCGCCGCAACCGCGTCGGAGGGAGCTCCTTCGAGCCGCGCGAGGGGGCTGGTCACACCGTCTTCGAAGATCTCCCGCGCGCGCTGTTCGCCGAGGGCCCCGGCGGACAGACGCCGCAAGTACGGTAACCCTCCGCGCGGAACGGCGACCGCGCTGGCCGAGCGCTGGAGAAAATCGCGAAACGTGTCGTCGAGCGCCCCGGCCGGGACTTCACGCATGGTCGATGCGACCGCGCGCAGCTTTCGGAGCTCGAGCTCGCCGAGCTCGCGCACCACGTTGGCCGCCGCCTGCTCGTCGAGCGAGAGGAGAAACAGGACCGCCTTCTCCGCGTTGGTGATCACGGTGATGCACCGGAGCAAGAGCGGTGCCTGCGATTCCGACCCGTGCCCGCGCCCGAAACAACGCGACCCAATAGGCGCTAACGACGCACAGCTCCCGCAACAGGGCATGGTTCGCTCCAGCCCAAGGCCAGACTAGAAGCCTGGCGATTTTCGCCGAGACCAAGCGATGGGTTCGGCGGCCGCGCGACGAATACTGCCGTATTTTGAGCGCGGCCGACGAAGCCAGCGCGCCGGTATCGGCGAAAAGCGCAGGCTTCTAGGTGCGGGCGGCGTCGCGGGTGCCCTCTTGCGCCGCGGTCCCGAGCCAGAAGCGCAGCACGAGAGCCGCGGTGGCCGGATCTTGCGAGGCTCGCGACAGCGCTCGGGCGCGGAGGTCGCTCGCGTCGAGGGCGGGAGGATGGGTTGCCCCCTCCAGCGACGGCGGCACATCGGCAGCCGGCAGCGCCATGACCGCGCTCTCTCCCTTCGACGACTTGCCGCGCCGCAGCGCGACTCCCGCGAAGGCGAGGAGCAAGACCGCCCCGACCGCCGCTGGAGCCCAGCGCTGGAGGACCTGCCATCGCGTTTGCGCGACCGGCGGCGGCAGCGCAACGTCGGCTGGCGCATCGGCGCTGCTGGCGAAGATCATCGACTCGACAGTCACGGCGTCCCCGCGCGCGTCGCTGGCCCCGGCGGCGCTGCGCACCAGAGTCGCGAGCTTGTCGAGCTCCTCGCGCGGTCTTCCGACCATCATCCCCTTGTCCCCCTTCACCCCGTCGAGCACGACAGCGACCGTCAGGCGTTTGAGCGCGCCCCCGCCGACGGTTCGCTTCTCGGAGACGTGGTCGATCTCGAAGTTGCGTGTGTGCGATTCCCGCAGAGGACCCGACGGCGCAGCGGCAACGGCGGGGGAACCAGAGGGGGCCGCTGCACCGGAGGCGGATGCGGAGGCCGCGGGCTTGGCCGAGGCGGCAGGCTTGGCGGCGCCCGTCGGCAAATTGCTCTCGGCGCCCGGCACTCCCGCCACCGACTCGTTCGGGTCGGCGCTTCCATGCTCAATCGACTGCTCTTCACTCCGCAGCGCGGACTTCGTCGGGTCGTAGTGCTCCTCCAGCCGCTCGACCCGCGCCTGGTCGATTTCGGCGGTGACCCGCACGTCCGCGTGCCCTGGACCGACCACGCGCTCCAGCATCGCCCGCACACGATCTTCCAGCGACGTCTCGTACGATCGCGCGGCGACCCGTGCGTCTTCGTCCCCCTCGTCGCCATCTCCCGCGCCATTCGACTTGTGCGGGCGGTGAAGCATCGTGCCTTCGGTGGTCACAACCGTGATGCGATCCGACTCCAACCCCGGGACCGCCGACGCGACCAAGTGCACCACCCCGCCGATCTCCGACGGGCCGAGCGCGCGGCCGGGGCGCAGCTTGAGCATGATCGACGCCGATGCCGGCTCGCCTCGCGTGATGAAGACCGACTTCTCCGGCAGAACGAGGTGCACCCTCGACGACTCCACCGCGCTTAGCGTGCCGATGGTCCGCGTCAGCTCCCCTTCGAGCGCCCGGCGGTAGAGCACCCTCTGTTCGAAGTCCGTCGCCCCGAGCCGCATCTTGTCGAAGCTCTCGAAGCCCACACCACCGCCGCGCGGCAGCCCCGACCCGGCGAGCTCGAGGCGAAGCTCGCGAGCCTTCGACTCCGGAACTTCGATGGTCGAGCCGTCGGCCTCGATGCGATATGGCACTTTGGTCTCTTTGAGCTTGGCGACGATCGCCGACGCGTCGTCGCGGTCGAGCTGCGTGAAGAGCGGGGCGTATGCCTCGTTGGCCTTCTGAAACGCCGCGAAGGCGCCGAAGGCAATCGCGAGCACGGTGGTCGTCGCCAGGAGAAGCCGCGCGGGACGCGAGAGGCCGAAAAACCAGCCCTTCGCCAGAGCCACCGCAGCGGGCACCGACCGGGGAAACGTGGCGGGGGGGTTCGCGTCAGACACTGGTTCTCCAAAGCTCCTGGAATGCGTCGAGAATCTTGTTTCGGACCGTTCCGACCAACCGGATGGAGATGTCCGCTTCCTTCACCGAGATCATCGTCCCGTGCAGATCGTCCGCGGCGCCCGACGCCAGTGCCTCGACCTTCTTCGCCGCGGACAAGTCGGCTCGGTTTGCCTGGTCGAGCGCCTCGGTGAAGAGCGAGCCGAGTGAATCCGCCCCGGACGCGCCTGCGGCGCCGTTCGGACCACCCTGTAGAGAAGAGCCAGCCACACCGTCGACAGCCCCGACCTGGCGGGTCATCTCGGACATGATGAGCGGTGTGGACTCGAGCCGGGCGATAACGCTCATGGTTACTGCCCGATCTTGAGCGCGGCGCGCGCCATCGCTTTGATGGACTCGATCGACGTCACACCCGCCTCGTAGGCGCGCGACGCCGTCATGAGGTTGACCATCTCTGTCACTACGTTGACATTCGGGTACTGCACGTATCCTTGCGGATTCGCGTCGGGATGCCCCGGGTCGTACACCATCTCGCCCGGCGTCGTGTCCGCCCGAACACCGGCCAGGCTCACTTCTTTCACGCTCCGGAGCACAGGATCGAAGCTCCCCGCGGCGATGGGACGAGCGGCGAAAACGGGGTCCAGGCGCTGGTACGCCTGACCGTTGGCGCCGCGGGTCGTGCGGGCGTTCGCCAGGTTGCTGGCGATGACGTTCATTCGACCACGCTCGGCGGAGAGGCCCGACGCGGCGATCTCCATCGCACTGAAAACACCGCTGATTTGCGCTGGTCTGCTCACGCGCCCCTCCCGTCGTTGGCGGCCCACGCGAGGCCGGAAAGCTCGCCTTGCACGAGGGTCGCGAGCGTGTCGTATCGGATCTGATTGGTCGCGATCTTCACGGCCTCTCGATCGACGTTGACGCCGTTTCCATCGAGCCCGGTCGCCTGCGAGGTGCCCTGGGTCACTCGCCAAGCCTCGCCGCTCGCCGCGTGCGGCTGCGCGATGTGGCCCGGCTGCGTCGCCGAGAGGGCCGTTTGAAGCGCACCCTCGAAGGCGCCCGCGCGCTGAAGGTCCATCGGCCGGAACCCCGGAGTGTCGACGTGAGCGAGGTTCGCGGTCAAAAGGTTGTGACGCGCGAGGTGGTAGTCCATGCCCGCACGTAGGTGTTCAACTGAATCGAGAATGCGCATCACGTCCTCCGGCGGGTGGTCTCTCATCACGTCTCGTGCCAACGCGCGCTCGAGACTTGGCGCGGTGGTTGCTCAGCGTGAAGACCGCCGAGCACTCGGCACCGCCCGCGCACTCACACGTCGGCGGCAGGAGGATTCGTGATCAAACTGACGCGCCTCAATAACCATATCGTCGCCATCAATCCGGATCACATCGGCTGGGCGGACGCGACTCCCGATACGACGCTCTTCATGATCGGCGGCGAGAAGATCATCGTGCGCGAAACGCTCGACGAGCTCATCGAGCAGATTATCGAGTTTCGGCGCCGCGTCCGAATGACGGAGCCGAGCGCCGATCGCCTGGGGACGCTCGAGGGCGACCCTCCGCGCTTCGCCAGCGTGCCCGCCGCCCGGCGCTTGAGCGACCCACCCGGGTCGATCCGAGCGCGACGCTTGAGCGACCCGCCCGGATCGATCCGGCTGCGCGGAGGCACGTGATGCAATTCGGGCCTCTCATCGGAATCGCCGTCGCCCTCTTCTGCATCCTGGTCGGCAATGCGCTCGAGGGCGGGCACATGGCCTCGATGGTCGGTGGCCCCGCGGCGCTCATCGTCGTCGGAGGTACCATCGGCGCGGTCATCGTCCAGTTCCCCGGCGCGACGTTGCTCGGCGCCTTGAGCGCAGCGGGAGCCACGTTCAAGAAGTCCAAAGTGGACGCCGCGAAGCTGGTGGATGAAATCGTGGACTACGCGAACCGTGCGCGCCGCGACGGCATCCTGGCGCTCGAGAAGGTGGTTTCGAGCTCGTCGCACCCGTTTCTCTCCAAAGCCCTGACGATGGCCATCGACGGCGCGGATTCGACCGCCCTCAGGCAGACGATGGAAATCGCGATCGGCCAGCACGAAGAGCACGGCGAGGACGGCGCCAAGGTGTTCGAGGCCATGGGCGGCTACTCGCCGACGGTCGGGATCATCGGCGCCGTGCTCGGTCTGATTCACGTCATGAGCAACTTGAGCGACATCGGCGCCGTCGGACACGGCATCGCGGCGGCGTTCGTCGCCACGATCTACGGCGTCGCCGTGGCGAACATTCTATTTTTGCCGTTTGCGGGCCGCATCAAGATGGCCGTCCGCGACGAAGTACAGCGCATGGAGCTGATGCTGACCGGAGTGCTCGCGATCCAAGAGGGGATGAACCCGAAGCTCGTTCGAGAACGCCTCAGCGAGTTCTTGCACCAGCATCCAGCGAAGAAGGGCGAAGGCCAGGCCCTCAAAGAAGCGCGGGCAACCTGAGTCATGCGCAAGAAAAAGCATCCGGAGCACGTGAACCACGAGCGCTGGCTCGTGAGCTACGCCGATTTCATCACGCTTCTCTTCGCGTTCTTCGTCGTCATGTTCGCCGTCTCCCAGGTGGATTCGAAGAAGATGGGTCGATTCACCGAGGCCTTTTCGAAGGCCGTCGGCATCGACGTGTTCCCCATGCATGGCGAGAGCTTGCTGGCCGGCGGCAGGACGCCGGACGACACGAGCGGTCCGTCCGTGCAAGGCACGTCGGCGCTCGAGGACCTGCGCACGACGCTCGCCAAGATGGCCGAGGACAACGACGCGCTACAGGGACTCCAAGTGATCAAGATGCGCCAGGAGCTGGTGCTGCGCCTCCCCGAGGGCGTGTTCTTCGACAGCGGCGACGCACGCGTGAAAGAGGCGACCAATCGGATGTTCAAAGTCCTCACACCCGAGCTCAAGAACCGTAGACTCGAGGTGCGCATCGAAGGCCACACGGACAACCGCCCCATCGCCAGCGGCCGTTACCGCTCGAACTGGGAGCTCTCCACGGCACGCGCCGGCGCCGTCATGGTCGTCGTCCTCGCGGAGGGGATGGCGCCGGAGCGCACGTCGATCGCCGGATATGCGGAGTATCGACCCATCGCCGACAACGCCACGGAGGAAGGGCGCAAGCAAAACCGCCGGGTCGACATCGTCGTGACGGCGCTGACGGAGACAGAGGTTCAGCCGTGAGCCCAGGTCGGATGGCCGGTTGGATGCTCGCGGCCGCCTGCGCCTGCGGAACGACCGAGGGAGTCGCCAGCGCGCAGCAATACTTGGTCGGAGGAAGCGTCGCCGCGTCGTCGGGCGTCGAAGGAGGCGGAGCGCAGAACGCGCTCTCGCGCACGCGCACCCGGCTGCGCCTGGGGGGTGACGTCCGAATCGACGAATCGCCTGACGACATTCTGGAGTTTGCGGCGATCGCCGAAATCGAGCCGCGGAGTGGGTTCGGAGCGGACGTCCGATACGCTCGCGCGGCCGGCGACCACTTCGTGGTCGACGTGGGCCTATTGGGCATCGTCGCCCCGGCGTCGCTCTACGGAGTGTGCACGAGCCTCAACTATCGGCTGCCCATCTCCAAACGGGCGCAGATCACGGTAGGCCCGGAGGCCGACTTCTTCTTTCTGGGCTCCGACCTGCCCGACGGAACCGTCTTGTGGCAGGTGCGCCTTCAAGGAGGGCTCCGTGTCGACCTTTGACGGGACGAGGGTCGTGTGCCTCGGCTTCGCGCTGGCACTCGGCGCGGCCGCCGGCTGCGGCGTGGCCTCGGACTGCCTTCGTTACAGCGACTGCACTGCCGGACTGACCTGCGCGTACGGCCACTGCGTCTTCCCCCCCGGCCAGGACCCCGGCGACGGCGCCGCCGCGGAGGGAGCGACCGGCGAAGACAGCGGACTTGGCTCCACCGGCGAGGCGTCCAGCCCGACGCCCTCCCCGGACGACGACGCGAGCTCCCAGGGCGGGGACGCGCCGGCGGAATGACGTAGCGTCAGCGGGCCGACGATCCTGTGGTCGGAGCCGTGTACGTGGTCGTGGTCGTGGTCGTCGACCCTGGGCCTACGGAGCCTCAGAGAGCCCTCTCGGAGCCGCCGTTCACGCCGGACGGGACTGGCACCGAACTCGCAACGTGACTCCGTATGTTCCGATCGCTGAACGTCGCTGCAACCGGGATGGCCGCCGAGGAGACCCAGCTCGACACCATCGCCAACAACCTCGCGAACGCGAACACGGCTGGCTACAAGAGCCAGACTGCCCAGTTCGAGGACCTGCTGTATCAGAACGCGCGCGTCGCCGGCCCGAACGCGGATGGGAACGTAGCGCCGACAGCGACGCAGCTCGGCACCGGCGTGCGCGTCGTCGCGACGACACGGTCGTTCTCGCAGGGCACCCTCCAGCAGACGGGCAACCCGCTCGACATCGCGATCGAGGGCGACGGCTTCTTCACCGTCATGAGGCCCACCGGGGAGATGGCATACACCCGCGCTGGCTCGTTTCAGCTCGACGCACAGCGGCGGCTGACCACCAACGACGGCCTGCCCATCGAGCCCCCCATCTCGATCCCCGCCAACGCGACCAGCATCACCATCGCTGCCGACGGAACCGTCAGCGCGCAGCAGCCGGGGGGCCACGCCCCGACAAGCGTCGGTCAGATCCAGCTCACGACGTTTCCCAACCCGAACGGCCTGAGCTCGGACGGACACAACCTGTTCACGCCGACCGCCTCCAGCGGCGAGCCGGTGACGGGCGCGCCGGCCGTCGACGGGCGCGGAACGCTGCTGCAGGGGTCCACCGAAGGGTCGAACGTCAACGTGGTCGACCAGATGGTCGCGATGATCCGGACCCAGCGGGCGTACGAGATCAACTCGAAAGTCATCTCCGCGGCCGACGAGATGTTGCGCAACGCAACACAGAACCAATGAGCGCCCGCACCCTCCTGGCATCGCTGCTCGTCCTCGCTGGCGCGCTCGGCGCAACGTCGGGCGACGCTGCGACGCCCCGGCAGCTTGTGGTCACTGGAACCCGCATTCACGTGCGGGACATCGTACCCGACGCCGACGCGGCGGCCGGGGAGATCGACCTCGGCCCCTCTCCGGCTGCTGGCGGCTCGCGCCTCGTCACGCGCGCCGACATCGTCGCCGCGCTGGACGCCAAGCAGGTCGCCGCTCCCCCCGCCCTGCCGGACGCCGTACGCGTCCTTCGCGGCGCAAGGCACCTTGCCGCTTCGGACGTGAACTCGATCGTACAGACAGCCCTGGGTCCCAAGGCGCTCGGCCGCGGCGTGACGTTGACGGCCGTGCGCGCCGATCGGGCGTTCGACGTCGCGGACGGCTGGACCCGCGTCGACGTCGACGTCCCCCGCGCGCCCAAGAAGGCAGGACCGTTCGCGACCACCGGCATCGCGTCGTTTTTCGCGGGCGACGACGTGATCGCGCGACTTCCGGTCCGACTGGAGCTCGCCGTATCTGCGGAGGGCGCCACGTACGACACCGCGCGCGGCGCCGCGCTAACGTTGATCGTCCGGCGGACCTTGGTCGAGGTGCGCGCCGCGGCCTTCGCCGCCGCCGACGCCGACGTGGGCGACGCCATCCCGGTGCAGCTACGTCCGTCGGGGCGCGTCGTTCGGGCCCGCCTGGTGAGCAAGGACGAGGCGGTCGCGCTCGAGGGCGGCCAATGAATCTCTGGCGCGGGCTACTCTTTCTCGCCGCCGTCGGCTCGGCCGCCGGGTGCGGCCCGCGCCACGTGCAGCCGTTCACGCCGCGGCAGCGCGTTTACAGCCCCGGCGGCTACGCCCAGAAGGACGCGTCGGCCAAGCCGAGCCCCGGCTCGCTCTTCAGCGACGCCAATCCCGGGTATCTCGAAGACACGCGCGCGGTCCGTGTGGGCGACTTCGTCATCATCCACATCAGCGAGAGCGCTGACGCGCAGGGCGATTCGAGCACCAATCTCAGCCGAGACAACAGCGCGAGCATGAACGTGGACGGGATGCTCGGTCTCCTCCCCGCTCTCAAGCGCGCCTATCCCGACATCGATCCCACGCAGCTGATGAACTTCGCGAGCAAAGCCGGCTTCGTCGGCTCCGGAACCACCGAGCGAAAAGGCCAGTTGAGCGGCGACATCGCCGTGCGCGTCGTCAAAGAGATGCCCAACGGCGACCTCTTCATCGAGGGCACGAAGGTCGTGCTCATCAACAACGAAGAGTACCACCTTTACCTCTCCGGATTGGTCCGCCCGACCGATATCGGGCAAGACAACTCGATCGCGTCTACGCGCATCGCCGACGCGCAGATCGAGTTCACTGGCCGCGGCGACGTCGCCGACCAGAACCGCAAAGGCTGGCTTTCCCGGCTCATCGATACGTTCACTCCCCTGTGATGCCTGAGGTCTCACCCACCGTGCGCAGAAAACCACTCTTCATCGTCTGCATCGTCGGCTTGGCCCTCGCCGCATCCCTCTCGTGGTCATCGAGCGCAAGGGCCGAACGGCTCCGCGAGCTCGTCGAAGTGGGCGGCGCGCGCGACAACCAACTCGTGGGCTTCGGCATCGTCACGGGGCTCTCCGGAACGGGCGACGACATCACCGTGCCGTTCGCGCAGCAGGCGGTTCTCTCGATGTTGCGGCGCCTCGGCGTACAAGCGCAGGTGGACCCAACGCAGCTGCGCCTTCGCAACGTCGCCGCGGTGACCGTCACCGCCACGTTGCCGCCCTTCGCCAAGCAGGGGACCAAGCTGGACATCACGGTTTCTTCGATCGGCAACGCGCACAGTCTCTCCGGGGGCGTGCTCGTCCAAACGATTCTGAAGGGCGCCGACCAGCGCGCCTACGCGGTCGGCCAGGGCAGCTTGCTCGTCGGAGGGTTCGACGCGCACGGAACGAGCGGAAGCTCGGTCCGCAGCGGAACGACGACGACCGGCCGGATCCCCGAAGGGGCGCTGGTCGAGCGCGAAGTGCCCACCACACTCGTCGCAGACGGAGCGCTCCGGCTCGAACTTCGCACGCCGGGGTTCACCGTGGCCTCACGCGTCGTCGAAGCCATCAACAAGAAATTCGCGGGAAGCGCGAGCGCGGTTGACGGGGGCGCGGTCGCCGTGCACCTCCCGGCTGGATACGAAACGCGGGTCGTCGACTTCGTCGCCGCACTCGAAGACGTGGAAATCATCCCGCTTCGTCGCGCGCGCGTGGTCATCAACGAGCGCACGGGGACGATCGTCGCCGGAGGCGACGTTCGCCTAGCGCCCGTCGCGGTCGTTCACGGGAGCTTGACGATCGTCGTCAAAGAAACGCCGGTGGCCTCGCAACCTACCGCGCCGTTCGGACAGGGGACGACGGTGGTCACACCGCGCACCGAGATCAGCGCCAACGAAGGCAACCGCTCGATCGTATACGTGCCCGCGGCGCCTACGCTCGCGGACGTGGCGTCGGCCCTGGGAACGCTCGGCCTGTCGCCTCGTGAGATGGCAAGCGTCCTGCAAGCGCTACGGGGTGCAGGAGCCCTCGAAGCAGAGGTGGTGGTCGAATGAGCAACGGTATCTTACCCATCGTCGCGGCCCCGGGCGCAGGCCAGCCAGCGACCGATCCGCGCATCGCAAAGCTGCGGCACGCCGCCGGCGAATTCGAGTCGTTGCTCGTCAAACAGCTGCTGACGGCGGCCAAGATCGGCGGCGCTGGAGGCGACGAAAAAGCGAGCGGATACGCAGATATGGCGGTGGACGCGCTGGCTTCGTCCATCGAACGCGGTGGCGGCTTGGGGTTGGCGCACCGCATCGAGCAGGCGATCGCGCACGGCGTTCCATCGGGAACGTCAAACCCACACAAAGGCGGGTAAAGACTAAAGGTCGCCGCGAGTCCGCCGTTCTGCCTGATCGCAGGCATAGAACTTCGCGAGGGAGCCGGGATGCGCATTGTTGACACGTACGGCAGGTTCAACGTTGGTGGTGCGGAGACGGCGAAGAAGGGAGCCGCAGCGGGAGCTGCGCCGAAAGCGGACGCAGACGACGCAAAGGGAGCAGCAAGCTCAGGAGGCGACGCGGTGACCGTCTCGGCGCAGGCGCTCGAGCTCGCGCAAAAGGCGTCGGCGAGCGCAGACGCGGCGAAGGTCGACAAGCTGCGGGGCGCCATTCAGAACGGCACGTTTCAGATTGACCGCCAGGCGATCGCACAACGCCTAGTCGATGGAGGATAGGGCAAGCCATGAGCAGCGACGCGATCACTGAGCTCGAACAGCTTCTTCGCGAAGAGCGTGAAGCGATCCGCCAGCTCGATAGCGCGCGCGTGCTCTCGTACGCCGAACGAAAAGAGGCGCTGGTCGGCGCCCTGAAGCAGGGCGGGGCGGGCCTATCCGCAGACAACGCCGCGCGCCTTCGCGCCCTCGCCCCCGCTTTGCGGCACAACAGCGTCCTTCTCGCGCACGCGCGCGACGTGCTGCGCGACGCGCTCGTGGCCGTGCGGGCCGAGCTGAGCCCCGCGCTACCGACCCAGCCGCGATCGCCCGCGCCCATCCCGCGGATCATTTCGGTGCGAGGCTGAAATGGCCGCTTCTCTCTCGGCTCTGCTCGGTACGATGCAAGACGCGCTGGCGGCGCAGCAGGCCGGCCTCGACGTCACCGGGCAAAACATCACCAACGTCAACACGCCCGGCTATGTCAAGCGCAGCGCCGTCCTCGAGTCGCGCGCCGTATTGCCGGGGAGCGACGGCGGCGTCGACGTGGCGGAGATCCAGCGGGCCTTCGACTCGTTCACCTACTCCCAGGTGCTCACCGAGCACGGACAGAAATCCGCGGCCGACGCGCGCAGCAGCTCGCTCGGCGAGGCGCAGGCCATAGTTGCGCCCCAGGGCGGCGGCTCGGTCAGCGACGCGATGAACGCGTTCTTCTCGTCGCTCCAGGCGCTCACGGCGAACCCGGGCGACCCGTCCGTGCGCTCCGCGGTGCTCGCAAACGCCACGCAGCTGTCGCAGAGCTTCTCGACCACGGCAAACGGCCTGGCCCAAGAGCAAAGCGCCCTCTACTCGCAGGCGCAGGGAACCGCGAGTGCGCTGAACCAAGACCTGACCCAGATCGCGAAGCTCAATGCGCAGATCGCCCAGGCGCAGGGAACTGGAGACAGCGCCCCCGATCTTCGCGACAAGCGCGATTCGCTCGTGAGCACCGTGGCGGACGCCATCGGGGCGAGGGTCGTGCCCGACCCGTCCGGGACCGTCACACTCTTTGCGGCGGGCACCGTGCTGGTAAGCGGCGACAAGGCGGCGACGCTCGGTGTGTCGCTCGACACCGCGGGGGCGATGAAGTTCACCGTGGCCAACCCTGGCGGCGCTCCCCTCGACGTGACCGCGGGGGTCACCGACGGCACGCTCGGGGGCCTGCGCGAAGCGCGCGACGTCGACATCGCGCAGACCGCCACGCAGCTCGATCAGCTCGCGTACAATTTTGCCAACAACGTGAACTCCGTCCACTCGACCGGCTACGGGCTCGACGGCGCCACCGGGCGCCCGCTTTTCGCGCCACCGGCGTCGGTCGCCGGCGCTGCGGCCAGCATGGCGGTCGACCCTTCGGTCGCGGGGCAACCCGGCAACATCGCCGCCGCGGCGAACGCGCTAGACGTTCCGGGCGGCAACGACATAGCGGTCCAGCTCGCGCAGATCGCGTCGCAGCCGCTCGGCGCCGGCGGTCCGCCTGCCCAGCAGTTCGCGTCGATCGCGTCCCAGCTGGGTAGCGCGAAGTCGGCGGCAGACACGGATGCCGCGACTCGGGCCGACATGGTGACCCAAGCCGAGAACCTGAACAGCAGCGCCAGCGGCGTGTCGCTCAACGAGGAGATGGTCAACCTGACGCGTTTTCAGCAGGCCTTCCAGGCCGCCACGCGCGTGCTGCAGGTGACTGACAGCCTGCTCGGCGACTTCATGACTGCGATGTCAACCGCGTGACGAGAGGCCGGCGCGCATGCGTATCACCGAAGCAATGAACCTGAACAGCGTGCTCGAGTCCGAGTCACGCGTCTCCGAGCGCATGGCGCAGCTCACCCAGATGGCGTCTTCCGGGCTGCGCGTATCGCAGCCGTCCGACGATCCGGCGGCCTACGCGTCGATCGTCCAGCGGGACGCGGGGATCGCGACGATGCAGGCGCGCAAGTCCGCGGCGACGGCGGCGGCTGGCGACCTCGACCTCGCCGGCAGCGTTCTGAATCAAGCGACGAGCCTGATCCAGAAGGCGCGGGCCTTGGCGGTCGAAGAGGCGAATGGCACCCAAGACGCGGCGTCACGCGCCAACGCCGCCACCGAAGTCGACTCGCTGCGACAGCAGCTCCTGGCCCTGGCGAACACCAAGGGCAGCACGGCGTACTTGTTCGGCGGCACGAAGACGGGTGCGCCCCCGTTCGATTCGTCCGGAAACTTCATCGGTAACAGCGGCGTGACCCATGTCGAGATCGCCGACGGGGTGCTCGCCGTCTCGAACGCGAACGGCGCCCAAGCTTTCGGCGCCTCGGGCGGGCGCGACGTTCTCGCGGATCTGCAGACCCTTTCGTCGGCGCTGACGTCCAACGACCCGACCGCGATCCAGGCATCGATCGGCAACATGGACGCCTCCCACGCGCAAATCGTGGCCGCGCAAGTGGACACCGGCGAGCGCGCCGATCGCCTACACTCTGCCAGCGACGCGATGGGCACCGCGCTAACTCAGATGCAGGTGGCGCGCGCCCCCGTGGCCGACGCCGACGCAGCGACGACGCTTTCGAACCTCGAGGCGGCGCAGACCGCGTACCAGGCCGCCCTTCAAGTCAACAAACAGATCTTGTCGCTCTCATTGGCCCAGGCGGGCGGATAAAGAAAGGCACGCCGCATGCTTATCCTGCAACGAAGAGTGGGGCAGCGGATTGTCGTGAGCGGAGGAATCGAGATCACAGTGACGTCGGTTTCAAAGCGAGGCGTACGCCTCGCGGTGAGCGCGCCTCCGGGCGTGACCGTTCTGCGCGGAGAAGTGTACGACGACGTGGCCCAGGCCAATGCCCGAGCCGCCGACTCCGAAGGCGCAGAGCTCGACGAGGATTCAAGAGCCCCTCAAGGAGATCATGATGCGTGTAGTAGGGACTAGATTCGGAGAAATTGAGCTCGACGACGCCAAGACGATCGTCTTCTCGCGTGGCCTGATCGGCTTTCCCGAGGCGAGGCGCTACGTCCTCCTCGAGCCACGCGGCGCGGGGCACGTGGCGTGGCTGCAGTCGCTAGACATGCCGGAGCTCGCGTTCCCGGTGGTGAACGGCGGCGCCATCGCGGGGTCCTACCCCGAGCCCGCCCCGGAGAAGCTGGCGCACGATGCGGGCATCGCGGCCTCGGACTTAGCGGTCCTCGTCATCGTCGCCGCGACCAAAGGCAAAGGGCTCGTCGCCAACCTCTTGGCGCCGCTTGTCGTCGACCTCGAGTCCCGATCGGGCGCGCAAGTCGTCCTCGACCCCACCCAGTACGCCGCGGCTGTGCCGCTCACGCTGGGCGGTGCATTGGCGCAGACGACGGACGCTCGCTAACACTAAAGCTTGTCGCTCGGCCGCCGTTCGCTCCTCTTGGAGGCGCGCGTGGCACTCGCTCAAGAGTCATTCTCGATGCCGGCCGATGTCGCGGAACAGCGCGACGAGGTCGGTGCTCGGCGGCCAAGCCGTCCGGGGCGCGCCCGCAGAGCTGCGGACCGGGCGTCGGCGACCGGCCTGTCGGATCGCGGGCGAGCGCCGGACGAAGGCCAGCTGGCGCGCATGGTGCGCGAGCTGCACGAGCTGGAGGACACGGTGGTCGCGAAGCTGGCGGCGGCCGAGCGGCTGCTGGTGCAACTCGAATCGCGGCGGATCCACGAAGACGGTGGCTACGCCTCCCGCGCCGAGTTCGAAGAAAGAATGCTCGCTTGCACCCCTGTGCTGCGGGCGATGCGCGACGCGGTACCACCCTCGACGACGCCGAGCGCAAAGCTGAGCGTCGCCAAGCGCGACCCGACAGACGCCCGGGCGCGGCAGACCAAGGCCCTGACCGCGATCGCACGAGCGCTCGACCGCCTGCGCGGCCTCGACGGGGAGATCTACCAGTCTGCGGCCACCGCCCGCACGACGCTCAGCGCGATCGAGGGAATGCGCATTTTCGATGAGTGCGGCTACGCGTCGTTCGAAGAATTCCTCGAGCGAGCGCTCGGGCCGAGCCCGGTCCTGGCGAGCGTCGTCGCGCTTGTGGCGAGCGGCTCGACCGCCGAGCAAGCCGGACAACCCCAGGCGCAGGCCGAGATCTCCGGCGAGGCGCACGACCCAGGCGATGCCTCCGAGGCACCCTTCGGGGAGCCCACGACCAGTCTCTTCGACGAGTCACCTCCACCCTTTGCGCAGTCGCTCGACGCGGGGGCCGCGGCCGGGACGACCGCGGCGGGCGCCGAAGGAGACTCCAGGCAAGCAGCGGCGGACGCGGCGGAAGCGAGCGCATCGCGCGCGCCCGGTCGGCGTCGCCTCGCGGGCATCGTCGTCTCGGTGGTCATGTGTGCGGCGGCGACGGTAGCCGGCGCTGCCGCGGGAGTCTGGAGCGGGATGGCCGCGAGTGGCCACGGCGCAACGGAGGCGACGGCCGACGCCTCGGCCGCACCGCAGCTGTCGAACCCGATGGGTGTGCCGGAACCGTCGGCGCCCGCCCGTCCGGCCGGGGGGCCTCACGCGTCGCCCCAGCACGGCTCGGCCGAGCGATAGAGCGGCCCTACGGACCCATCCCTCTTCGTCTCCGAAGAGCAAGCCCGAGGCTCCACTAGACCTCCTCGAAGGGCTCCGCGCGTCAGGGCGGGGAGACGCGCGCGCCCACGTCGACCCTGCGCCGCAGCCGGACGTCGGCCGACGACGCGGCGGCGAGAATCTCATACGATCCCGCCTCGACCGACCACTCTTTCTTGCCGTCGTCCCAATACGCGAATGCGCGCGGCTCGAGCGTGACCGAGACGGGTTTGGTTTCACCCGGCGCGAGCTCAACACGCGCGAATCCCTTGAGCTCTTTCGGGGGGCGCGGAACGCTCGACTTGGGCGGCGCGACATAGACCTCGACGATCTCGCTCCCGTCCCGCTTGCCGGTATTTCTCACGTGGAGGGTCACGGTCATCGAGCCATCCGACGACGGCGAGACGTCCAGATCCGAATACTCGAACGTCGTATAGCCGAGCCCAAAACCGAACGGGAATTGGGGCGCCACTTTCTTCGCTTCGAAGCCGCGATATCCGACGAAGACGCCCTCGGTATACGGAGTCTTCCCGTTCTGATTGAGGTTGTAGTACGGGGCGCTCGGATAATCTTCGTATCGCCTGGCGAATGTGACCGGCAACTTGCCCGACGGGTTTACGTCACCGAAGAGCACGTCGGCCAGGGCGCGACCGCCTTCCTGACCCGGATACCACGCCCATACGAGCGCGGACACCCGGTCGAGGAACGACTGCAGGTCGACGGCACCACCGGCGTCGGCGACGACGATCGTGCGGTGGTTTGCAGCCGCCGCGAGGCGGATCGTCTCGATCTGCGCAGGCGGCAACGTGAACGGTCGGTCGCTGTCTTCGGCCTCGACCAGCCCTCGCTGGCGAGCCCACGACGGAGGCCAGCGCCCGTCGAAAGGCGCCCGCAGACTATTGGTCTCTGCCGCCTGCCCGAAGCCGACGCTGACGATGACGACATCGGCCTGGCGAGCGAGCGCCGACACGTCTGCGCCGCCTTCGAAGGACGGCGCCTTGGCGTCGAGCTCCGGCCCAAACCCGAACTGGGCGATGGCCCCGCCGCCGCCCTGATAGTACTCGACGACCACGGCGTGACGTCCCGGATTCAGATCGAGGGTGACGGTATTGGTCTTCGCGGGATGCTGGCTCCAGTCGTCGATCACCCGCCTCTGATCGACGAAGACGCGGACGCCGTCATCCGTATTGGTCATCAGCTCGTAGCGACCTGCCTTGGTGACCGCGACTTCACCGGTCCAACGGATCGAGAAGTTCTCCGCGGGCAACCCTGGCCCGGGGGGCTGGGGAAGACCCCCTTCCGTTCGGTAGTTGATGCGGTCGACTTTGCTCGTCGCGATGGGATTGCCGGCGAGCTCCGTTCCCACAAAAACGGCTTGATCGACAGGACCGGCGAAGCAAGCCTGACCCATGAGCGCATACTCGGCCAATTGGCGCACGCCAGGGTGGTAGTCCACTCGCACGGACGGCGCGCTCTGCTTGACGCCGTCGAGCAGGCTGATTGCGTGCATCGGGGTGACGAACGCGCTGCCATACCCGCCGGAAACGGCGGGGTCGGCGTTGGGCCCGATGACCGCGATGCGTTTGATCTTGGCTCGATCGAGGGGCAGGAGCGCGTTGGCGTTCTTGAGGAGGACCACGCTGCGACGGGCCGATTCGAGCGCCGCTGCGGAGCTCTGGGGATCATCGAGCGGAATGTCGTCTCGCTTCTGGAGACGATCCAGAAACCCGGCAGCGGCGATCGTCCGCAAGATGCGCAGGACTTTCTCGTCGATCGAGGCAAGGTCGATCTTGTGCTCCGATAGAAGCGGAAGCATGAGCGCGCGGTTCATGTACTTGCCCGAAGGCATCTCGAGGTCGCAACCGCCCGCCACCGCGCCGAGCGTGTCGTGCACGGCGCCCCAATCGGACATCACGATGCCGGAAAACCCCCACTCTTTCTTGAGAACGTCGCGAATCAGCCATGAGTCGTGCGAGCAAAATGTCCCGTTGAGCAGGTTGTAAGCCGTCATCACGGACGACACGCCGCCCTCGCGGACCGCCCTCTCGAAGGCGGGAAAGTAAATCTCCCGCAGCGTTCGCTCGTCGATCTCCGAGCTCACATGGTTTCGGTCCCACTCTTGGTTGTTGCCCGCGAAGTGCTTGACCGTCGCGAGCACCCCTTCGCTCTGGACGCCGCGAATGAAAGCGGCGGCGGTCTTGCCGGCCAGCAGCGGGTCCTCCCCTAAGTACTCGAAGTTGCGACCGCCCAGCGGCGAACGGTGGATGTTGACGCCCGGCCCGAGCAAGATGTGAACGCCCCGCGCGCGGCAATCGCGCCCGATCGACTTTCCCACGCGCTCCGCCATCGCCGGGTCGAACGTCGCCGCCGTCGCCAGGGGCGCCGGGTAGGCCGTGCTGGGCCCCCAGTTGCGGCACCCCGCCGGCCCGTCGGACATCTTGATCTCCGGAATACCGAGGCGTGCAATGCCGCGAATGAAGAAATTGCGATCGCCTCCGAGATAATCGATTTTCTCCTCGAGCGTCATCCGGGCGAGAAGCGCCTTGGCTCGCTCGTCGGCGGGCAGCGATGGGGAGGGAAGCTCTTCGGGCGCGGCGGCGTCTGCGGGCACGCTGGCCGGCGCGGGCGGGGCCGGCGCGGGTGCTACCGACGCCACCGGGCGGTTGGACGAGCACGCGGCGAGGAGAAAGGCCGCCGCGCCGGCGACGATGCGTGCGTTTTCCATGCGTTCGCCGCCACCAGTACAGTACTCGGGCGTCGAGATCCATGACGCGCGGCACGAGCACGTAGTTGCGCCAGGGGCTACCCTACGTTTCGCCCCCCTCATTGACGGCGGGCGCCACCTGATGGTAGCGCACCCCGCTCCCCCGTCCTCCAGGACCTCCATGGCCCGAACAGCACCCTCCGGCTCAGCCGCCCACATCGCCCCCGCCACATCAACACCCATGTCATCGAATTCTCAGGCGAAATCGAACGGAAAACGGGTTGCCAAGCCATCGCCCCGCATCGAGCCGCCCGCGCCCCCGCCAAGGCCCACCTCCACCCGGCCTCCCGGGCGGCCCGGACCCCCCGGCTCGATACCACCCATGCCGCACGCGCCTTCCCCCGACTTCCAGGTGGGCGACAAGGCCGTGCACCCCGCGCACGGCGTGGGTGAGGTCACGGCGATCGAGCAGCGAGACATCGGGGGTTCGCACACGATGTTCTACATTCTGCGTATTCTCGACAACGGCATGAAAGTCATGGTCCCGAGGAGCGCGGCCACGCAAGTGGGGCTCCGTGGCGTCATGACCGACAAGGAAGCGAACAACATCATGTCGACCATGCGCGCCCGTGAGGTCGCTGTCGACGTGCAGCCGTGGAGCCGGCGGTTCCGCGTCTACACCGAGATGATCAAGAGCGGATCGCCGGTCGAAATCGCGAAGGTCTTGCGGGACATGAACCGCCTGAAGTTCGACAAGGACCTGTCTTTCGGCGAGCGCCGCCTCCTCGACCAGGCGCGCGGCCTGCTCTTGAAGGAGCTGGCGCTGGCAAAAAAGAAGACCGAAGAAGAAATGGCCGAGGAAATACGGCGCATCTTCAGCGCCTAAAGGACGTTTTCCTTAAGCTATGCTGAGGGCGCCGGGTTCATGGCGTCGATCAATCGCCTCAGGCGCGAGCTCCTCTTCAAGGTGGTCTTTTATGGCCCCGGGCTCGGCGGCAAGACGACGACGCTCCAGCATGTGCACGCTGCGACGAAGCCCGAGAACCGGGGCAACATGCTGTCGCTGGCGACCGACACCGATCGAACGCTCTACTTCGATTATTTGCCCGTCAAGCTTCTGCAGGTAGGCAACGTCACGGTCAAGCTGCAGCTCTACACGGTTCCCGGACAGGTCTACTACGCGGCGACTCGGAAGCTCGTTCTCAGCGGCGCCGACGGAATCGTGTTCGTCGCGGACACCCAAGCGGAGCGCCTCGATTCCAACCTCGAGTCGCTCGACGATCTGAACGCGAACCTCGCCGAGCAAGGACGCAAGCTCAGCGCTCTGCCGCACGCGTTTCAGTGGAACAAGCGCGACCTGCCGAATCTCGTGCCTCTCGACGAGCTCGACCGGCGCTTCAACCTCTTCGGTGCGCCTTCGGTGCCCACGGTGGCGACGACCGGCGAAGGCGTCTTCGATTTGCTCGAGCGCATCACCCGGATCGTCGTCGAGGCGTATCGCGCCGAGCTACCGATGACGGGCGCGAGAGCGGAGGGCTTGCCCCTCTTTTTGGACGCGGACGAGGTCGGCCTCACCGATGCTATCAAAGAACTCGCCGACTCACAGCCGGCGCGCCCTTCGTCCACAGCACGGCTGGGCGCCTTGCGCTCACGCTCGAAACCGGGCTCGTCCCCACGCTCGCGCCCCTCCGCCCGCACGCCGTCGCACCAGCCCCTGCCCGGGCCCGATCTTGCCATTTCGGCGATGCCCCCGCTGCCGTCGACCCGCCTGGCGGCGGCGATGACCGCCGGCGCGTTCACGCTCATTGACCTCTGGCCTGCCGCGGACCATGAGTCCGTACGGCGCGTCGAGCAGCTCCTCGGAGCGCGAGACGCTGCGGGGGCTATCCGCGCGTGCCAAGACCTGCTGTCGAGATCCCTCGCGGCCGCTTCCGTGCTCCTCGGCGAGCAGCCGAGCCCACGCGACCCCGCCCTCGTGGTCGCCCTGCTGGGCCTCGACGGAGAGCGCTACCTCGCGTTCTGTGCGGCGGCGGGGGGGGCGCGCGCCAAGCGCGACGTGACGTTCCGCGACGCGCTCCAGTGTTACGCGTTCGTGATCGAAGCGCGAGCGATGGTCGAGCGGGTGTCGAAGGGAGGCTGATGTGAATCTCCCGTCCGCGATCGACCCATCCGACGTCTTGCAGCGACCCTCGCTTCCGCGGCGAGTTCGGCCCGTGGTCAGCATCGGAGCGGGCGCGATCGTCCGCGAGGCACATCTGCCCGCCTACAAGCTCGCTGGCTTCCCGGTCGCCTCCGTATATGATCTCGACGCCGGAAAGGCGGAGGCGCTGGCGCGCGACTTCGGAATTCCGATCGTGGCCCGATCGCTGGCCGACGCGGTGGCCAGAGCGCCCGATCGCGCCGTCTTCGATCTGGCCGTCCCCGCGCGCGCGATCACGCGTGTGCTCTCCGAGCTCCCCGACGGATCGCCGGTGCTGATCCAGAAACCGATGGGAGAGAACATCGCGGAGGCGCGCGCCATCCTAGAGGTCTGCCGGCGCAAGCGCTTGCTCGCCGCGGTGAACTTTCAGCTGCGCTTCGCGCCGTGCGTGATCGCCGCACGCGACTTGGTCGAGCGGGGGGCGATCGGCGATCTGCACGACGTCGAAGTGCGCGTCACGTGCCACATGCCATGGGAGCTGTGGACATTCCTGTTCGGAATTCCGCGCATGGAAATCGTCTATCACAGCATTCACTACGTGGATCTCGTGCGCTCGTTCTACGGCGAGCCCGCGGGCGTCTACTGCAAGACCGTGAAGCACCCGAAGCAGATGGATCTCGCTTCGACGAAGACCGGGATCTTGTTCGACTACGGCGAGGTCCGGCGGGCGACGGTCACGACCAACCATGGCCACGCGTTCGGGCCTCGCCACCAGGAGAGTTACTTGAAGCTCGAGGGAACGACGGGCGCGATCAAAGCTCGCCTCGGCGTCAACCTCGACTATCCCCGCGGGCTGCCAGACGCGCTCGAGCACTGCCAGAGCGACGCCGGTGACGCGCCCGGCGAGTGGCTGTCGATCCCGCTCGCGGGAAACTGGTTCCCGCACGCCTTCGTCGGGACCATGGCGAGCCTGATGCGACGGGCCGACGGAGAGACCTCCGAGCTGCCGACCGCGGTAGAAGACGCGTTTCGGACGATGGCGGTCGTCGAGGCCTGCTACGAGTCGAGCGCCCGGGGCGGAGCCCCGGTGGAAGGAAGCGTCGGATCGTGAAGATCGTTCGATACCGCGACCGCGAATCGCAAACACACTACGGCAGCGAAGGCCCCGACGGATCGATCCAGCGAATCGAAGGGGATATCTTCGGCGGGTGGACGACGACCCACACCCCTGCGGACGTCGCCAAGCTGCTCGCTCCGGTCGCGCCGTCCCAGATCTTCTGCATCGGCCTGAACTACCGGCGGCACGCGGAGGAGACGAACGCGAAGATTCCGGAGTACCCCGTTCTCTTCATGAAAGGCGTGGGGGCCGTTCAACATCCGGGGGACCCCATCGTCCTCCCGAGGCACCTTGCGAGCGAAGAAGTGGACTACGAATGCGAGCTGGCTGTGGTCATCGGCAAAGCCGCGAAGAACGTCTCGCGGGAGCGGGCCTTCGAATACGTGCTCGGGTACACGTGCGCGAACGACGTCTCGGCGCGCGACTGGCAAAAGCGCTTCGGTGGCGGACAGTGGTGCCGAGGCAAGACGTTCGATACGTTCGCGCCGCTCGGGCCGCGGCTCGTGACCCGAGACGAGATCGCGAATCCCAACGCGCTCTCGATCGCCACGATCTTGAACGGCGAGCGGGTTCAGGACTGGACGACGGCGGACATGATCTTCGACGTGGCACGGCTCATCGAGTTCTTGAGCGGCAGCACGACCCTCGTACCCGGAACGGTGATTCTCACGGGCACGCCGCACGGCGTTGGAATGGCCCGCACCCCGCCGCGATGGCTCCGGCCCGGCGACGCGGTCACGATTGAAATCGAGGGTATCGGGCAGCTGACGAATCCGGTCGAAGCGGAGAAGGTCGGCGGCGGCTGATTCGGTTCATTGAAGGGATCGAGCCCTCGCGCTCGCGAGCCTTCCTCTAATGAAGCCCGCTCACTCCCCCGCGACGTGAACGACGACCTCTCTCTTTTGCCCCATGCGCCGGTGCTCCCACAAGTAGAGCGCCTGCCATACGCCGAGGGCGAGCGCACCTCGGCTCACCGGAATTGATTCGCTCGTTCTCGTGATCGCCGCGCGCAGATGGCTGGGCATGTCGTCCGGACCTTCGGCGTCGTGCTCGTAGTCGGCCCTCTCCGGGGCGACGCCGTCCATCCAACGCGCCATGTCACGCAGCACGGCAGGATCCGCGTTCTCTTGGACGACCAGTGACGCACTCGTATGACGCACGAAGACCGTGCAGAGGCCAGTGGTCACCCCCGATTTCGTCACCAGACGAGCGACCTCGCCGGTGATGTCGTACAAGCCTCGGCCGCGCGTCGGTACGGTGACGAAGCTCTGGTGAATGGGCACAAGCTGGGCTCTAGCATGCCTCCGCTCGAGCTCGAGCACCCGAGATCGCGGCGGCTGCGAGCACGAATATGACTCTTCCGTGACTCGCTGGAGCGTTCCACGCCTTGCTGAAGCGAAGCCCCCGGCCCAGAGTTAATCAGCCCGTGATTTCGACCGCGTTCGACGAGAGCCTGCTCATCCTGTCGGACGTTCATCTCGGCAACGATTTGAACGACCTGACCCTTGGCGCGCGCCGATCGGAGTGCGTCGACGCCGACCTCGCGAACCTGCTCACGCATTATCGGAAGACGCGCCCCGCGGGGCGCCGCTGGCGCCTGATCATCGCCGGCGACTTCATCGACTTCATCGGAATGGCGCTCCTGCCCGGCGACGGACCGCATGACACCGAGCCGAGCGCCGAGGAGCGCGAGCACGGACTCGGCAACGCGGCCGATCACGGGCGTGTGAAGCTGCGCGCTGTGGCGGTGCGCCACAAGGTCGTCTTCGAAGCGCTCGCCGATTTCGTCGCCGACGGGCACGCTCTCACGATCGTCCACGGCAACCACGACGTCGAGTTCCATTGGGACGGGGTGAAAGACGAGCTCCGGACGCTGCTCACCGAGATGGCGGTTCGCTCACGCGACGGGGACGCGGGCTTTGCGCACGAATTCAACGCGCGTATCGACTTCGCCCCATGGTTTTATTACGTCGGCGGCGTCGCCTACGTCGAGCATGGTCACCAGTACGACACTCTATGTTCGACCGAGCACGTCATGGCCCCGCTGTCTCCGATCGATCGCCGCCGCATCGCGCGCAGCTTCTCCGACGTGCTCTTGCGCTGGGTCGTGCGGCCCACGCGCGGCGTTCCCGAGTACGGTCACCATCTCATGGGGCTGGCCGACTATCTGTTGCTCGGCGCCCGCCTCGGGGTGGGCGGCCTTCTGCGCCTGGCCGGGCGCTTCGCCTCGGCCGTCGTCGAGCTATTTCGTATGCGACGCGCTTATCTCTCCGTAGCTGCCCACGCGCTGCGCGAAGAGCACGAGCGGCGAATGGGGGCGCTCGCGATCGTGACGCGCGTCGGGATCGAGCGCCTTCGCGCGCTCGCCGCGCTGCAGGCGCCGCCGGTGACCCGGTCCGTGTCGAAGATCCTCGCCAGCGTCCTCTTGGATCGCCTCGCTTTGGGCGTGATCGCAGCGCCTGCCATGGCGGCGATCGCGATCGCCGGCTCGCCGCACCCCTGGCGGTGGATCGGCATCGCGGCGATCGCCATCGGCTGGACCCTTGCCCACTTCCACTTGCGAGCGCGAAGGCGGGCGTGGTTCGGCGAGCGGCTCGACAACGACCAGGCTCTCGTCGAGCGAGCGGGACATCTCGCGCGGTTATTCCCTGCCGCGTTCGTCGTCATGGGCCACACGCACACGCCGGAGGTGGTCTCGGTCGCCGAAGGCGCCTCCACCTACGTGAACGTCGGATCGTGGCACGAAGCTGAGGTCGACGATTCCCGCCCGAGCCATCGCGCGGCGCGAACGCACCTGGTGATTCATCCGGCGTCATCGGGGCCGACCGCGGAGTTTCTGGCGTGGAGTCCGGAGGGGCCGCGGCGATTCGTACAGGGCGTGCAAGGCGTGCAAAGCGTCAGTGGGGGGGAGACCGCTCCAGCCGCCGCACGACTTCCAGCGCCTGCTGTACGTGACTGACCACGCGAAGCTGCGAGGCGAACGAATGGCGCACGACCCCGCCGCGATCGACGACGAACGTAGCGCGACCGGGAAAGATACCCAGCGTCGGCCGAACTCCGTACGCTCGCTGCACCGCTCCGTCGGCGTCCGTGAGAAGCTTCATCGGCAGCTTGTGCTTGCCGGCGAAGCGCTGGTGCGAGTCTGCCGAGTCGGCGCTGATTCCGACGACCTCGGCCCCCACGCGAGCGAACTCCTCGTAGAGATCACGGAACCCACACGCCTCGGCGGTGCATCCGGGCGTATCGTCCTTCGGGTAGAAGAAGACGACGACCGTGCGGCCTTTGGACTTGGTGAGGTCCGACAGGGTCACGATCTCCCCGGTCGAGCACGGAAGCCTGAAGTCGGGCGCCTTGTCGCCGACGGCGAGGGTCATGGCATTCGAGCCTGGGGCGCCCTGGGGCGTGTCGTGGCGGTCTCGAATTCATAGCCCACAATGGCCTTGACGACGATGCCCGCGCTCGCCGGGGTCAGCCCCTCCCCCACCCCGAGGTTGAGCTCGAAAGCCTCGATGCGGAGGAAGTCGACGACCTCGAAGATATAGTGCTCCTGGTCGCGTAGAGGCAGTGGCGCAGCGATCGGTCCGATCGTGCCGTAGTACTCGAGGCCCAGCGCGACCGGACCCAGCGCGCGGGCAAGCTTCGCCGCCGGTTCGAGCGACGGGCCGTCCGAAGCACCGGGAGTGGATAGCGACTGCCCCATGATGGGGTTGATGACGAAGAGCCACTGATCGTTGTGCCACGCGACGATCGGGCGAACCTCGCTGCCCCAGCGGCTGCGGTCGTAGGTCTCCGGCAGGTACGAGAGCTCGAGGTTGAGGCCAAGGCGCCAGTGAGGGTCCCAGTCCGGCGGCGTGACGAACTTCGACCGCAGCTTGGCGCCGGCCCAGTCGGCCACGCCGGCGTCGGTTCTCACCGCCATCTGGAGGTAAGCGCCAAGCTCCCAATACGGAGCCACACCCAGCGACGGCTCCAGCGTGAAGTGCAGCTGCCCGTGCAACGGTGCCTCGGGGGCCGTCGCGTCGCGTTGACCGGTCGCCCAGTCGTTGACGTGGAGCTCGATCCCCGGCACGCCAGCCGGGTTCGCCGTACCGTCGTAGACCTGAATCTCGAACGGATCGCCCGCGCGCACGTCTCCGGCAAAGGAAGAGGCGAACAGAGCCGCCAGGGCAGCAGGGATTCGACGCACGACGGGCAAGCTACCCCGGAGCCGTGCCGGGCAGTAGGCTCACGGGCGCCGATGGCGCCGCCACGATGCCCATTTTGTGCGATCGTCGCGGGCGAAACCCACGCCCACCGCGTGCTCGAAAACGACGTCTGCGTGGCTTTTCTCGACGCGCGGCCGCTCTTTCCGGGCCACGTCCTCGTGGTTCCCCGTGAGCATCGCGAGACGATGGCTGATTTGACGCCTGCCGAGCTCGCGGGGCTCTTCGAGAGCGCCCAGCGGCTTTGCGGAGCGGTCGAGCGCGCCCTCCGCGCGGAAGGGACGTTCGTCGCGATGAACAACCGCGTGAGCCAGAGCGTCCCGCACGCCCACGTGCACGTCGTCCCGCGCCGCAAAGGAGACGGCTTGCGCGGGTTTTTCTGGCCCCGCCACGCGTACGCAAGCGACGAGCAAGCGGAGGAGGTTGCCGCGAAACTGCGCGCCGCGATGCGCTAACCTCCCGCCCCATCATGGAGCTCAGCGCCGACGCCCGCATCCCCTTCCCTCGCGCCCAGGTCTTCGCCGCCTACCGCGACGACATCGCCAAGCTCTTGCCGTACCTGCCCAACGTGCGCAGCATCGACGTGAAGTCTCGCAAAGACGACGGGCCGATCGCGCACCTTGTCAACGAGTGGCAAGGCGGAGGTGACATCCCGACTGCCCTGCGCGCGGTGATCGGGGATTCGATGCTCGGCTGGACCGACTACGCGACGTGGAACGCGGACACGCTGCGCTGCGAGTGGCGCACCGAGACGCGCGCGTTCGGCGATGCGCTGCGGTGCGCGGGCCACGATCTGTTCGTCGAGGACGGTCCGGGGACGTTGCTCCAAATCCGAGGCACGCTCGAGGTCGACGCGAAGAAGATCCGCGGCGTTCCTGGATTTCTCGCTGGCAAAGTGGGCCGCGCAGTCGAGGAGTTCCTGGGTACAAAAATTCAGGCGAACCTCGTCGAAACAGCCAAGGGGCTGACGCAGTACCTCGAACGGAAGAAGTGAGATCTGACCCGCCCACGTCGAATTCACCCGGGTCGCCCGGCGCGCCTCAGTCCTTCATTTGATCGAGCGCGAAGGCGTACTCGTCGGCGAGCTTCTCCACGGCCGCTCGTACGAGGTCGGCCCCCCCATGGCCCGAGTGCTTCTCAACGCGGAGGAGCACCGGACCGTCGGTCGACGCCCACTGGAGCTCGGCGGCGAACTTGCGCGCGTGCATCGGGTCGACGCGATCGTCGCTGTCGGCGCTGAGGAGCAACGTCGCGGGGTATTTCGTCCCCTTGGTCACGTGGTGATACGGCGAGTACGCGTAGAGCGCCTTGAAGTCGTCGGCGTCGTCCGCCGAGCCATACTCTTCGATCCACGTCTTGCCACTGCCGAACAGGTGGTAGCGGACCATGTCGAGCAGAGGAACGCCGCAGAGCGCGACCCGGAACAACTCCGGGCGCTGCGTGATCGCGGCACCGACGAGAAGGCCGCCGTTCGATCCGCCCAGCGCCCCGAGCTTTCCCGGGCTCGTGAAGCCCTGGTGAATCAGCTCCTCGGCGACCGCGAAGAAATCGTCGAACACGTGCTGCTTCTCGCGCCGCATCCCGTGGCGGTGCCACTCTTCGCCGTACTCGCTGCCGCCACGAAGATTCGCGACCACCCAGATCCCTCCGTGCTCGAGCCAAGGATAAATCGACGACGCGAACGAAGGGGTCTGGGGAGCTTGGAACCCTCCGTATCCATAGAGGATGGCGGGCGTCGCGGCGTCCTTGGCGACGTCCTTCGCGTGGACGACGAAGAACGGGACTCGCGTCCCGTCCTTGCTCGTCGCGAACAGCTGCGTGACGGCATACTTCGAAGGATCGACGGGCACCTTTAGCCGGTAGAACGTCGCGGTCTTTCCGGTCTTGACGCTCGTCTCGTCGATCTCCGTCGGATACGTGAACGATTGAAACGAGTAGTAGGCCAGGTCGTCGTCGACGTCGCCGCTCAGGCCCCCGGAGGAGCCGATCGTCGGCAGATCGATCGGGCGCACCAGCTTGCCTGTCTCGTCACGCAGCTCGAGCTGGGTCACGACGTCCTTCAGGTAAACGAGCGAGAGCGCATGACCGACGACGTTCGAACCCTCGAGGGTTGCGTCGCTCCGCTCCGGGACGATCTCCGCCCACGAAGCGCGCTCCGGACGCGACGGGTCGACCTTGAAGACGCGGTACTTCGGTGCCCCCTCGTTGGTGCGCACGAAGAAGCGATCGCGATCGACGTCGACGAGATACAGCGCGTCTTGCCCGACGGCGAGCGGCCGCCACGCCGGCTTCGGCGCGCGAAGATCCATGAACTCGACGTCGCTGCGCGTCCACCCGTGCTCGGTCGTCAGCAGCAGCCAGCGCCCGTCTTTCGACAGCACCGCGCCAATGAACGTTCTCGGGTCGCCGGTCTTCTCGCGCACGTGAACGTCCTTCGCCGGGTCGGTTCCGAGCTTGTGGAAGCGAACCTCGGCGAAGCCCGGGCGGTCCGGAGCGGGCACACTCGCGGGAGGCGGAAGCCACGTGTAGTAGAATCCGTCGCCCGAGGGCGTCCACGACGGCCACGCGTATTTCGCGCCTTCGATGACGTCGACGTTGCTCTTCTTCCCCGTCGCGACATCCATCACGTAGAGGGTCGCCTCGTCGGAGTTGTTGCTCTTGACGGCGTAGGCAACCGTCTTGCCGTCCCACGACACGCTCCAGGCACCGAGAGAGACGCTGCCGTCCGTGGACCACGCGTTGGGGTCGAGGAGAACGGCGTCTTTGCCGTCTTTGCCCTCGCGCCAATAGACCGTGAACTTCTCCTTGCCCGCGTCGCGTTTCGGATAAAACCAGCGTTTGCCACGGTGCTGCGGCGTCCCTGCGTTTTCGACGTAAAAGAGCTCTTTGAAGCGCGCAGCGATCGCGTCGCGGCCCGGAAGCTTCGACAAGAACGCGCGGGCGAAGGCGTCTTGGTCGCTCGTCCATTTCTTCACTTCCTCACTCGAGCCGTCTTCGAGCCAGCGATACGGATCGAAGACGCGAACGCCGTGAATGTCGTCGGCCTGATCCCCACGCCTTGCGGGCGGATAGGCGAATACCGACGTCACGGGCGGCGTGGCGTCACCGGGAAGGGGGGCGGTGGCAACAGGCGGCGGTGAGGCGGAGGGCCGCTGGGCGACCGGAGGAGCTTGGCCACCACATGCCGCGGCGAGCACCGAGGCTGAAACGAGCGCGCGATTCGACTTCACGCCCCGACGATAGCCGCTCGCAGCCTCGCTGTTCCGTCTCTTCTACGGCGCACGCCGCAGGCGAGGGCAGCACGCGCAATCGCTGTACGAGCACGGGCACGACTGGCGATTGGTCGCATCTCGATGGCGGCGAGCTAGACTCCGGCCACCTCGCCCAGCACACCCAAGATGAAGCTCAGCGGCACCCCCGACGTTCCCGCGCCGGAGGGCTCGATCGAGGCCGCCGATACTCTCGCAGCGCGCATCGTGGTGCGCGTGCGCGTCTTTCTGCGCGATCACGGACGCAAGCTGTGGTGGCTGCACTCGGCATACGCGCTCGCGCTGGGCGCCGGCGTGGTCCTCTTTGCCCAGAGGGGCTTCGGCCACGCGCGCTGGCTCGCGGTGACGCTCGGGCTCGCCTGGCTGCTCGTGGTGCTCATCTTCCGCCTCTTCGCATCCGGCGGGCAGATGCGCGCGTTCGACGCGACGGACACTAAGACGCGCGTTCACTTCTACGTGATGACCTACGCGCTGAAGAACCTCTACCAGGGGATGCTCTTCTTCTTGCTTCCCTTCTACTGGAAGTCGACGACGTTCGACGCCGCGAACGGATGGTTCGTGTTGCTCCTGGCGGTCTGTGCGGTCCTGTCGACCCTGGACATCGTCTTCGATCGGGTGCTCATGCGCTGGCGCGCGCTAGCGTCGCTGTTCCACGGCATCACCCTCTTCGGCTGCCTGAACCTCGTCATCCCGGCGCTCTTCCCGGACACACGAACTCTCTGGTCGCTCCTCGCGGCGGCGGCGATCACGGTCGTCGGTTTCTGGACTTTGCACGTGACGGGGCGGGTGCTCCGAAAAAGGATGTACATCGCCGTCTTCGCGCTGACCCTCGCGATCGGCGTCGCCGCCGTGTACCGCGCGCGCGCGGCCATTCCGCCCGTGCCGATGTACGTGTCGTCGGCGGCGGTGGGCCCGAAGCAGCTCTCGGACGGGCGCTTGGCCATGGAGGTGAAGACGCTGCACCCCTCGGTGATCCAGGAGCTCGTCGCGGTCACCGACGTCGTGGTTCCGGGTGGAAGAGGCGACCGGCTTCGGCACGTCTGGCTCCGCGAGGGCCGCGAGGTCCATCGGTCGAGCGAGGAGACGTCGCGCATCGAGGGGCCGAAGGGGGTGGTCCGACTGCGGTCGTCGCTGACCGGTCGAGACCTGCCGGAGGACCTCGTGGGCGCTTGGTCGGTGGACGTCGAGACCGAGGACGGACAGCTCGTCGGGCGAACCGAGTTTCGAGTGGTGGAGTAGGGGCCGGCCCCATCGCTCGCGGAGCGGACCCCTTTGTGCCGCCGCGGAGTGCGTGATAGCCATGGGCCCCTCCCGTGCGACACGCACTCGCCCTCCCGTTCGTTGCAGCGGCCCTGTTCGCTTCGACCGATGCCCGCGCCGACGTGACCTCCTGGTTTGCCATCGGAGGCGGGGGCGCTTCCGAGCGAAGTCTGCCCGCGGCGACGCGCAACCTGGCCATCGCCATGACGAGCACGGTGGGGGTCGGCAGCTCTCCGCTGGCGCCGGTCGTGGTCGGTGGAGTTGTTCGCGGGACCTTGATGTTCGGCATGGGGATCGACCTCGGGGTGGCGGTGCGCGCGGCGACGGGCGGGTTCGCGCGCGGCGATTGGGGGTTGGCGCTCGAGGCGGGCGCGCTCTGGCGGTCGTGGGGCGACGGGAGCTACGGCGACTGGCCGGTCCAAGCCGTTCTGACCGCGGGCTCCCCGTGGGGCTTCGAGGTCGCGGCCGGCGCTCAGCTTTGGAGCCTGGACGGCGGTACGGCGGCTCAAGGATTTTTCGCCGCGCTGGAGATCGACTTGCTGCGGCTGACCGTCATGCGCCAGGGGGGCACCGAGCACTGGTGGCCCAATCCGAACCCCGCAGGGGGACGCAAGACTGCGGCGGCGACAGCGGTCGTCTGGTGAAGAAAGCCAGTGCCCTGAGTCGGCGAACAATCGGAGGATTCGAGTTCCCAACCGTCGACGAATCGCGGACTCGAGACGCTAACGAACGACGGTGCGCGGCGGCGGGCGCGCTTCGTCGGCCTTGATCGAGTAGCGCACGAGCGCCCGAAGCACGTCGTTTCGCTCGACATTGCCGATGACGCTCTTCAGGTCTTCGTAGACGGTGGGATCGACGAGGAGTGCCCCGAGAGTTCCTTTTCCCTGCCGGATGTCCCCCACGATGGCACGCAGGTCGTCGCTCATCGCGTTCAGGTTGCCGATCACGTGTTGCGATGAGCTGTCGCCGTAAAGAAGCGCGTGCGCGAGCCCGTTGCCCTCGCGGATCGCCCGCAAGTCCTCGTGCAGCTCGGCCATGGTCCCGACGGCGTCTTTGGACATCTCGCCGTCGTAGACGAGCGCGTGCGCGATCCCAGGCCCCTGACGCAGGTGGCCGGTGAAGTCCTGAACGTCCGCGAGAGCGTTGTCGAGCCGCGTCGAGGCACCGTCGAGGCGAACGATCAGACTGCTGAACTCGTCGGCTTCGCGGTGGTCGAAAAAGAGGCGATGGATGCTGCCGTCGCCGTGCACCGTGGCGTCGAGAAGCGAGTGCAGATCGGCGATCGAACCTTTGATGTCTGCGGCGAACTTGGGATCGCCGAGCGCTTGCGCGAGCGGCGCGATGCGCTCGATCGCCTCGGCGGTTACGGCGGCCACCTTGTTGGCCGCTGCGAACACGTCGCTCGGCTCTTCCGAGGCGATCAGCTGCTGGGGATCCTGAGCGGGCGCGTCCTGCGAGCCGACCGTGAGGTCGATCATTTTGTCACCGAGCAGCCCCTTGTTGACTACGTGCGCGAGGGTGTCGACGCGAATTCGGGCCGTTTCCTTCTTGGAGATGCTGAGCGACACGAAGACGCGCGCGTCGCCCGAGTTGTTGCTGTGATCGACGCTGGTAACGCCGCCGATGTCCAAGCCGCCCATGCGAACGGGGGCGCCGGGCTTGAGGCCCGCCACGTCATGAAACGCGGTGCGGTATTGGATCTTCTTCTGCCAGAGCCCGCGCGTGTCGCCGATGAGGAACACTCCGACCATCGTCAGGGCGAGCCCAAGAATGACGAAGAGACCGACTTTCAACTGACGCGTCATGTGTCTTTCCTAAGTGTAGTGGGAACGAGTGGGGCGCGCCCCTGGCCGAGGTCGAACCGTTGCACCCGGCGATGCCCGCCGCGGCGCGGGTCACGACGAAGCAAGCAGCGACGCAACGTCCTCCGTTTCCGGCGCGTGCCCCTCGATGAAGTTTCGAACCGCCTGGTTGGTCGTGTCGCGAAATTCGTCCTTCGGGGCGACGAGCAGGATGCGCCCCTTGCCGATCATCGCGAGCCGGTCAGACACGGAGAACGCCGTCCCCATATCGTGCGTGACGACGACGCTCGTCAGCTTCAACGACCGCTGAATACCCTTGATGAGGTGATTGATGCGGGCCGTGTTGATCGGATCGAGCCCCGTCGTTGGCTCGTCGTAGAGGATCACCTCGGGCTGCAGAGCCAAGGTGCGCGCCAGGCCGACGCGCTTCTTCATGCCGCCAGAAAGGTCGCTCGGGCGCATCGGCTGAATGCCCGGAAGGCCGACCAAGCCGAGCGCCTGCGCGACGCGCGCGTCGATTTCGTCGGCCGACATCGTGTTCCAGAACTGCTCGCGCAGCCCGTAGGCGACGTTCTCCCCGACCGTGAGCGAGTCGAACAGCGCCGCCCCCTGAAAGAGGTACGCGATGCGACGGCGCACGTCGGTCAGCTTCTCGTCGTTCATTTTGGTGACGTCTTGGCCGTCGAAAAGGATCTCGCCTGCGTCCGCCGTGAGAAGGCCGATGAGCATCTTGAGCATGACGCTCTTGCCCCCGCCCGAAGCGCCCAAGACCGTCAGCGTCTCGCCGCGACGGATTTCCAGGTTCAGGTCCGAGAAGATGTTTTTCGGGCCGAAGCTCTTGCGAACCCCCACGTAACGAATGAACACCTCACCGAGGGGGCGGTTCGAAGGGTCCGTGGGGCTCATATGGGGTGGCGGCAGCATAGAGCGTGTTGCAACCGGACGAACCGGCGCGCGCCGCGCCGATCAGGAAGGCTCTACCACGGCAAGGCGCATTTCGATCGCGTTGCCGCCTTTCCATGAATCGCGACGCAGAACGCCGGCCACGCTCGCGTGCGTACCGAGCCGCGCCGTCCACGCTCCCATCTCCGGACCGAAGCACGAGAGCGGCGTTCCTTGAACATCGAGCCAGATGCGCAGGTGGCCGCCGCGGACCTCCTTCGTCCCCAGCACGCGCGCCCTATCGATCGCGACTCGCGGCGCCGGGTTCGCCTGCCCGCATGGCTCGAAACGGTCGAGGTCGACCACGACGCGCGCGGGCGAGTCCCCCTCTTCGAGGTGCGCGTCTGCGTCGAAGGCACCGGTCGCGTCCGGCACGCCCATCGCTGCGCATGCGGCGCAAAAGAGGTCACGCAGCCGATCCACGCGATCGCTTGCGACGTCGACGCCCGCCGCGGCGTGGTGGCCGCCGAACCCGACGAGCGCGTCGCGCGAGCGGGCGAGCGCGTCGTACACGGAGAATCCCGGCGGCGCCCGCGCCGAGCCTCGCCCGGTCGCGCCGTCGAGGGCGATGATGACCGTCGGCTTGCCGAAGCGCGAGGCGAGCCGTCCGGCCACGATGCCCACCACGCCCGGATGCCACCCCTGTTTGGCAAGGACGATGGCGGGAAGACGCCCGAGGGCCGCATCGGACAGCGCGTCGAGCGCCTCGGCCAACACTGCGTTCTGGATCTCCTTTCGGCGGGTCGACTGCGTCTCCACCTCGCCCGCCAGCCGCTGCGCGGCGGCGTCGTCTCTCGCCAGGAGCAGGGAGAGCGCGAGATCCGGTTTGTCGAGCCGCCCGGGGGCGTTGATCCGCGGCGCGAGGCGGAAGGACACGTCTTCGCCGGTGACGGCCGCCGCGCTCAGGCCCGCGATATGGGCTAGCGCTCGGGTGCCTGGGCGGGCCCCGCGCGCGAGGAGCCCGAGGCCAGCCCTCACGAGCGCACGATTGTCGCCGTCGAGCGGCGCAACGTCGCCGATCGTCCCGATGGCGACGAAGTCGAGCCACTGGCGCATGTCCAGAGGGACGCCGAGCGCGGCGCGAACGCCCGCGCCCATCGAGAGGGCCAGCCCTACGGACGCGAGCCCCTTGTAGGCAAAATGGCACTCCGGGCGGTGCGGATTGAGGAACGCGAGCGCGGGCAGCGGCGCGTCCGGAACGCGGTGGTGGTCGATGACGACCGCGTCGACCCCGGCGCGGCGCAAGCGCTCGAGGCGTTCGTGATCGCTCGATCCGCAGTCACAGGTCACGAGCAGCGTTGCGCCCGTGGCGAGGACGCGCGCGAGCGCCTGCCCCGAGAGCCCGTACCCACCACCGAAGCGGTCGGCGAGCTCGACGACGACCTCCGCCCCGAGCGTGCGCAGAACGTCAGCGAGCAAGGCGGCCGCCGTCACGCCGTCGGCGTCGTAATCGCCGAACACGCAGATGAGCTCACGGGCGCGCACGGCGCGCGTCACACGTTCGACGGCCTCGCTGCGATCCTTCATCGCCTCGGGAGGCGTCAGGTGCGCGAGGCGTGGGTCGAGAAAGCGCGCCGAATGCTCGGGGGCGGCGAGGCCGCGGGACACGAGGACGCTGGCCGCCGTGCGTGTGAGCGAGAGCGCCCGCGCGAGCTCTTTCGCGTCCTCCCCCGCTCGTGGTGGCAGACGAAGCATCGTCACCTTCCAGCAAGAGCGCGTGCAGCACGCGGAGTCAATCTTGATACGCTCCCCGCCATGCAACCACCACCTGTCGATCAGGCCCGCTCGCTCCTCGCGCTCGACACGAAGGTCATCCTCTTCGGACTGTGCACGGCCGCGCTGACAGCCGCCGGAACGTTCTTTCAGAAATTGAACGGCGTGCGCTTCGGAAATGCGTTTCTGAGTGGATGGCTCCTTCTGGCGGCCATTTGCTTTTTCCCGACGTTCATCATTACCAACAAGGTATTCTTGATGGGAGGCAGAATGTCCCTCTTCGTGCCGGCGACCGCGGCGGCATACGTCTTCTCGATGCTCGTCGGGCGCTATTACTTCGGCGAAGAGGTCTCGTACAATCGGTGGTTCGGCTGCGCACTGATCGTCGTCGGGGTGGGAGTCGTTGCCAGGGGGTAACGCCCCGGGGTCGCTACCCGGCCGCGCCTTGACGGCGATCGAAGGGCCCCTCCGGCGGACGCCTCGGCGCATTCAGGCGAGCCTTCTGGTCCGACCGCCTGGCCATGCTGGTGTCGATCCACTCGGTGAGCGGAGCGGCCACGTAGATGCTCGAGTAGGTGCCGGCGACGATGCCGACGACGAGCGCGAGCATGAAATCTTTGATGACGCCCGTTCCATAGACGAAGAAGGCGAGCACGCTGAGCATCGTCAGGCCAGACGTCAGGATCGTGCGCGACAGCGTCTCGCTGACACTCAGGTTGATGATTCGCGCGAACGACTTGCCCCGGTGCTTGCCGAGATTCTCTCGAATGCGGTCGTAGACGACGACCGTGTCGTTCATCGAGTAGCCGATGACGGTCAGCACCGCGGCGATCGTCGATAGCGTGATTTCCTTGTGCAAGAGGATGAATACGCCGATGACGACCATCGCGTCGTGAATGCACGCAACGACGACCCCCGGCGCGAAGCGCAGGTCGAAGCGGAACGCGAGGTAGAGCATGATGAACACGATCGCGATCGCGACCGCGTTGCGCGCGCTGTCGCGCAACTGCTTGCCCGCCTTGGGGCCGACCCACTCGACGCGGAGCGCGTGATCAGGCACGACGTCGGCGCCGAGCTTCGTCTGAAGGCGCTCAATGAGCTGATCGCCCTTGCTGAGCAGCTGGATCTCGACCCGGCGATCGCGCGGGTTCAAGACCTGCGGGTTGGTCGCGCTCGCGCGAAGCGCGACACCTGGAACGCTCCCTATCTGCTCTTTGATCTTGGACAGGTCCGGATCGAAGTCGTAGCGCGTGCTGATTTTGTCGCCCCCCGCGCTGAACTTGACCTCGGTCGCGCGTGCGTTCTCGGGACACTTCACCGGATCGGCGATCGGTGCGGCCGGATCATCAGTATAGCAGAGCGCGGCGCGCAGGGCGTCCTTCTCGCCCTCCGTGATCGCGCTCACGTCCTGAACGCGGATGAGAAAATGGTACGCGTTGTTCGGGTCCACCACCTGCACGACGTCGGGCGTTTGGAACCCGGCGGCCTCGACGGCGTGGCGCACGGTGCCGCCATCCACAGCCTTGTTGAAGGCGATCTCGACCTCGGTGCCGCCCCGGAAGTCGGTGCCGTAGTTGGGGCCGGGGTAGAAACAGAGAATGACCGACCCGATGACGAGGATGAAGCTCAGCGGGATCCAGAACCGCCGCTGGCCCATGAAGTCGAAGACACGTCCCGGCTTGAAGAACTCCATGGGTCAGAACTCCGCTCCCACGCTGAGCCGTTTCACCTTGGCGCCGCGAACCCACCAGTCGAAGACTAGGCGCGTGCAGAAAAACCCGGTGAAGAGACTGCAGAGGATACCGACGATGAGCGTGACGGCGAACCCCTTGACTGGACCGCTGCCATACTGGGCTAGGATAAGCCCCGTGATGAACACGGTCATGTGCCCGTCGATGATCGAAGGCCACGCGCGCTCGTAGCCGGCATCGACGGCCGCCCGCACGCTCTTTCCCGCGCGCAATTCTTCGCGGATGCGCTCGTTGATGAGGACGTTCGCGTCGATGCTCATGCCGATGGTGAGAGCCAGGCCTGCTACGCCGGGCAGGGTCATCGTAGCGCTGAAGCTCGCGAGGACGGCGAGCTGCAAGAACAGATTGAAGAGAACGGCTACGTCGGCGACGATTCCCGACTTCCGATAATAGATGAACATGAAGAGGAGCACCGCGCTCACTCCGTAGAGCACGCCCTTCACGGCTTCGTGGATGGCGTCCCGGCCCAGCGACGGTCCGATCAGCGACTCGTTGCTTGGGGTGATCGGCGCGGGCAGAGCGCCCGACTTGAGCACGCGGACGAGCTGATTCGCGTCATGCAGCTGCTTCTCCGGATCCCCCGCGCCCATAGTAATCGTCGCCCTGCCCCCGCCAATCTTGGTCCGGATGACCGGCGCCGAGTCGACGATTTCGTCGAGGATGATCGCGAAACGCCGGTTGATGTTGGCCCCGGTGACCTCCTCAAACCGGTCGGCTCCGGCCGGCGAGAACGAGAGGAGCACCTGATATTGCCCGAAATTTTGCTGGTCCTGGTTGACGCTCGCGTCCGTGATGTAATCGCCCGTCAGCTCGGCACGCGCGAACATATAGACCGTGCGCCAGCCCACCTGCTTGAACTGCAGCGGCTCGGTCCCTTCGACCGGCTCGGTGACCGACTCGAAGCCGAGGGCGTGGTCGTCGGGAACGTTGAGGGTCTTCGCCCAGGCCTTGAATCGCCCCAAGCACTCGGCCATCGTCTCGCTGGCGTACTTCGGGGGCTGGCACGACATCCGCGCTGAGAAACCTTTGACGGACTTCTTGTGGCCGGCGGCGTCCAGGCCGTCGGGCGCCATTTCTTGATACTGCGCAATGCCTTCGCCTTCGGGCAGGTCGTCCGCTTTGAGCGCGGGCGGTCCGAGAACCCGTTCGCTGCTGCCGTCGTCGAGCATCTTGAACTCGAGGCGCGCCGTGCGGCGAATGGTGTCTTTGATCTCTTGGAAGCTCTTCTCGTCGGTTCCCGGGACCTCGACGATCACGTCCTCGTCGCGCGTGGTCACCGCCGCTTCGCGAAGACCGAGCTCGTCGACACGACGCAAAATCGTGTCTTTCGCTTGCGCGACCGCGCCGTCGCGGATCTGCGACTCGACCTCCGTTCGGATCTTGAACGTGATCATGTCCTCGGTCGGGCCCGCCGACTGGGAGAGCTCGCCGAGGAACTTCTTCGCGAAGCGGTCGTCGACCTTCGATTTGTCTGCCTGGTCTTTGAACTTCAGGCGGATGAGCGCGGTCTCCGGCTGGGAGACGTGAACCTTCTCGTCGAGCTTCGAAAGCTCCTCGCGGGTGACACGCCCCTCGCCGGAATGCATGCCGAAGCTCGTGGCGAGCTCTTGCCGCATTTCGTCGGCGAAGTGGTCGCGCTTGTCGCGGATCGCCTCGTCGACCTCGACCGTGTAGACCAGGCGCATGCCCCCGCGCAGGTCGAGCCCGGGCGCGATGGCGAAGGCGATCCGATCGCCCAGGTAGGTCGGCAGGGGGACTTTGCCGCCGCTCATGTTGTGGAGCGTCGGCCAAAGGGCCACGAGCGCTCCGAGGAACACCGCGGCGACAAATCCAACTTTGAGCCGCCAAGCCCCATCCATCGCAGGCAGCAGGCCGAACGCCGCCCAGCAGCACGTCAGCACGCACGTGACCAGACCCCAGAAATTGTCGAAGTGATAGAAGAGGGCGGCAGCGCCGGCAGCGATGGCCATTACGAGCAGCGCGTTGCGCCGCGAGCCGCCTGGCAGCCCCCACGTGAAGAGGCCCAGCCCACCCGCGGTCGCGCAGACGACGGCGAGCGGATGGCCGTGCATCAAGACGGCGACAGCGCTGGAAGCCAGGGCGACGACGCCGCTCAGAATGGCGAGGACGTTCTTGTTGGGCATATCGCTATCGGCCGCTCGAGCTCACTTCTTGCTGTCGGGGCCGGCCTTCGCCTCTTTCAGTTCTTTCACCGGCGCGGGCGCAGCCCCCTTGGTGGAGCTCTCCACGTACGGCGACACGGTGTTCGCCAGGATCTGGACGGTCACGCCCGGGGCGATCTTCACTTTTGCGATTCGCTCGTCCATCTCGACCAGCTCGCCGACAAGCCCCGCGTTGCTCATCACACGGTCTCCCTTCTTCAGGGCCGAGCGCGCGTTCGCTTCCTTCTTCTGTCGACGCGACATCAAGAGGAAAAAAGGCACGAAGATCACGAGCATCATCAGGATCGGCATAAAGCTCGCCAGCGGCGAGCTTGCCTGACCCCCACCGCCGGACGCCGGCTGCGAATCTTGACCGACGCCAGGCGCGGTCGCCTTCGGCTGAACGTTCTGCGCGAGAAGAAGATCGCTCGAGAGAAGGGAGGCTGGCACCGGTGTTACTCCGAAACAAACGCGTCCGGTTGTTTCCGGACGCGGCGGGCGTCGGGATAGCCGCTGGGCGGTTCGTCGTCAACCGGGCCCTTACCCCCGAGCAAAAGTCCGCTAATCGCTGTCCTTGGCGCAACGCAACCCCACGTTCGGCCCCGCCTCGAGCGCGGACCCCCAGTTGCGTGAGGTCGTCCGGCTCATCGACGGTGGCGAAAGCCATCCGCCGCCCCGGAGCACATGCGCCGCGCCAGAACGCGGAGCGGGACCGGGCCCGAGCGACTCGATGTACCAGTCGGCGGTCCACTCCTCGACGTTGCCACTCATGTCCACGGCGCCGAAAATGCTGGCGCCGGCGGGGTGCGCGCCGACGCGTGAGGGGCGGGACGCGCAACTCTTTCCGGATTGCTCGCTGATGAGCGTAACTCCGTTCGCGCACGCCGGCGTCGCACCCCACGGAAACGGGGTCGCGTACGGCCCGCGGGCCGCATACTCCCACTCGCGTTCAGTTGGCAGGCGCTTGCCGGCGAAGCGGCAGAACGCATCGGCATCGCGCCAGTGGACGCACGACACCGGCAGGTCGGGATCGCCCGCCTCGAACGTGCAGGCGGCGCTCGTTCGCGCCGGTCGCGCACACGCGCCGGCGTCGACGCAGGCGCGGTATGCGCCGACCGTCACTTCGGTCCGGTCGATCCAGAATGGTTCGACGGAGAGCGTGCGGGCGGGACGCTCGTTCGGCGGGGCGTGCGGATTCGCCGACCCCATCGTGAAGCGGCCGCCAGGCAGGTGCAGCATGCCCCCTTCCGATTGGACCAGCTGGCGGGTGGGGGCCCCATGACTGGCCGCCGTGTCATCGTAGGGGTTGTCGCTGGACCCTGGCGAATGCACTTCGTCGGGCTCCCCGTCGTCCCGGGCCGCAGCGGAGCCGCCAAGCGCGCTCGCACCACGCCCGAAGGCTACTCCGGTGATGGCGGCGACAAGGACGACGACGATGGAGCGGCGCTCGGGCATGGATGGTCTCGACGGCTGTCACGGTGTTGGACAGCGGCGCCTCGTATCTTGCCAGGTGGGGGAAAGGCTGGCCAGCTTTCGGGGTGTGTGGGCGAGTGCCCCACCCCTCGATTCGAGCTTCATAACATATTTGCAGCTAGCTCAGCGAGGTCGCTTCGCTCGCCCTTAGCGAGCACGATGTGCGCGGCGATCCTCTCGCCCCGGAAGCGCTCGGCGGCCACGGTCAGCCCGTTCGATGCGCTGTCGACGTATGGATTGTCGATTTGCCCCGGATCGCCCGTCAGAACCACTTTGGTGCCGTCCCCGGATCGGGTGATGATCGTCTTGATCTCGTGCGGCGTGAGATTTTGCGCCTCATCTACGATGATGAACTGTTGCGGCAGGCTTCGGCCGCGAATGTACGTTAGGGGTTCCACTTGGATCTGTCCGCTCTCGAGCAGCTCCGCATACACGCGCGGTCCTTTGCGGGCGCCGGACGAGAACAGAAACTCCAAGTTGTCGAAGATCGGCTGCATCCACGGGTTGAGCTTCTCGTCCACGTCGCCCGGAAGAAAGCCGATGTCGCGCCCCAACGGCATGACCGGTCGCGAGACGAGCATCCGCGTGTACGCACCGTCTTCGACCGTGCGCTTGAGCCCCGCCGCGATCGCCAAGAGCGTCTTGCCGGTACCTGCCTTGCCGACGAGCGTGACGAGTCGGATCGACTCGTCGAGCAGCAGGTCGATGGCGAACGACTGCTCCTTGTTGCGCGGTCGAACGCCCATCACTCCGTCGCGAGGCACGCGCAAGCTCACGATCGCGCGCTTGGTCGCGTCGTAGCGGCCAAGGGCCGTGTGCGACGTGTTCGAACGGTCGCGCAAGAGGAGACACGTGTTCGCGGAAGGCGGGGGGTCGCGCGACGAGATTCGCCCATCTCGGAAGAACGCGTCGATCTCCTCGCCGTCGAGCTCCAGCTCGACGATGCCGCTCGTCAGTCGATCGGCCTCGACCCGCTGGTTTTCGTAGGTCTGCGCCACCATCCCGAGCGCGTCGGCGCGGATGCGCAGGTTCGTGTCCATCGTCACGAAAACCGTTGGCCGCCCGCCGTCGTTTTCACGAATGTCGAAGGCCGTCTGCAAGATGGCCTGGTCCATGGCGGTGTGGTCGATGGCGCTGGGCAGCTCGAGGCGCTTGGTGGGCACCGCGACCCGCAGCGTCCCGCCCGACTCGAGGGCCACGCCCTTCGACAGCGCGCCGCCCCGTTCGCGCAGCTCGTCGAGCAAGCGCGCGATGGCGCGGGCATTGCGCCCTCGCTCGGAACCCTCACGCTTAAACTGGTCGACTTCCTCGATCGCGTAAATCGGAATGATGACGTTGTTGTCTTCGAACCGGAAGATGGCCTGCGGGTCGTGAAGCAGTACGTTGGTGTCCAGGACGTAGTTTTTCTTCATCGGGTGCTCGGGACCGAGATCCGCGCCCGGGCGGGCGCTGATGCAGACGGGTATCACGTACGAGCGCCTTCGACATGCCTTCCCAGCCGGCGCACGAGCTTTTGACGTGAGCACCCCCAGCGACCGCGCCGACGGTCGGGCGCCTCTCCCGCCCGCAATCGAGCAGCTGATCGTCCGCGCGGCCGGAGAAGTGCGGCTGCTCGCCACACTGACGCCCGCCGAGGCCGACCGCGAGCGCGCCCGCCTGACGGCCGACCTGCGCGAGGGAAAGAGCCCCGTGCCCCGGTGGGCGTACATCCGAGTCGCCCATGACGAGCTGCGGCGCGCCCTCGACGCGGCGGAGCGCGCGCTCGCCGACCGCGCCGCGCCGCAGCACGAGCTCTACCGGGCGCGCATCCGTGAGCTGTCGCTTGAGGCGGCGCTCTGCGCCGCGGCGGGGACGCACGACATCGCTCGCCTCGCGCGGCAACGGTTTGCGCCGCCCGATCCCGCGGTCGCGGGCGAGGCCTCGAACCTGTGCGCCACCTGGCTCGCCGAACCGCCCACGCCCCTCGCTGGCTCCTTCCTGCCCAGCGATGACCCCGACCCCTGCTCGCTCCTCTCGCGGATGCAGGAGGCCGTGGGAAAGCTGCGACTACCATTCGCCGTCGTGGCCCGGCGTTCGCTCGCGCCGCTCGCGGCCACCGGCGATCGGGTGATCCTCGTGGCGGCCGGGCGACTCGTCCACGACGAAGACGCCACGCGCACCGTCGTGCACGAAGTCGAAGGGCACGCCCGCCCGCGCGCACGGTCCTACGCCTGTCCGATCGCCATCGTGCGGGTCGGCACCGCCGGTGGCGTCGATGACCAGGAGGGCCGCGCCGTCCTGCTCGAAAAGCGCGCCGGCATGCTCGGCGCGCGCCGGAGACGCCAGCTTGCGGCACGTCACCGGGCCGTCGAGGCGATGCTCGACGGCGCGTCGTTCGGCGATGTGGCGGTGTCGCTCGTCCGGCTGCACGGGATCGATGCAGCCGACGCCGTGGTCATCGCCGAGCGCGTGTTTCGCGGCGGCGACGGAACGCGACCAGGCCTCGGCCGGGAGCGAGTCTATGTCGAATCATTCGTACGCGTGGGCGCGCATCTGGCCGCACACCCCGAAGACGAGGCGGTGATGGCGTCCGGCCAGGTGTCGGTCGACGCGATCGCAAGGGTGAGAGAGTTGTCGGGTCCGATCGGGACGCCTCACTGAACGTGCACGGGCACCGTCTCCCAGGTCGCGCCGCCGCGGTTGTCGTGCACGACGATCCAGATGAATCCGTCGACGGGGTCGTTCGGGGGGTGAAACTGATTGTCCGTCACGCTCGGTCCGCCCACCGAGCCGGTCGCCGGGTTGTAGAGCAGGCGCGACTCGTCGTTCAGCAACCCGACGTTCGAAAAGAAATCGGCCCAGATCTCTTCTTTTAACGGATTGCCGTTCACGTCCTTTTCCAAGGGATTCACCTCTTGGCTGGACGCCGGCACGACAGGCCCGATGTGGACATTCGCGCACCCACTCGCCGTGCAGCGCGGCGTCTGGAGGCCCTGTCGCAGATCGAGCGGCTTGCCGTCCACGTCGATGTAATCGATCACCGGATTGGCGTTCGTCAGCTGCTCATAGGCGTAGACCCGCGAGTAGCCGATGACGTAATCGCTCGGCCCGAGCCGATTGTGCTGGGCGTCGAAGCAGCCTAACGGCGGCAACTGCACGTTGGCAGGATCGAGCGGCACGAGCTCGACGCGCCCAGCGCACGCGATGTTGAAGACGATCGCCAGCCCGTAGGGTGTCGTCCCAGCCTGCGGCGGGTGCGTCGCCACCACATCCGCGGGCATGGTGAATTGAAAGGACGGGCCCGCGGGCAGCGTGAGGGCAGTTCCGGGCTGAAGGGGGCCGACGGCAACGCCTCCGCCGCCTCCCATCCCGGAGTCGACCCCCGCATCCACGGGGACGCCCTCACCGCCGCCGGCGAATCGAGAAAAGCACGCGTAGTAGGCGTCGTTCGGCGGATTGGTGCAGACGAACGGGAGCCAGTAGAGGGTCATCGGCGCGGGCATCGCCGGGCGCTCATCGACCGCGAGCACGTGCATGTTCACGGTCGCGCCGGGCTTCGCGTACGGCAGGTCGGCACTGGCGGCAAGAATGCGCACGCTGTCGACCCGCGAAGGGCTTTGAAAGCCGCTCGGCGAGCACGAGGTCGCGCCCCACGCTCCGGCTCCCATCAGCAGCCAACCCGCGGTGCGCCAGCGCTTCATGGCTCACATCTCCACGCGCAGGCCGAGGCTCGGCAAGATCGGTAGGTCGCTCGCATAACTCGTCTGCGTGAAATTGTAGTTGTAACTGATGCCGGCGACGTTTCCGTTGTTGAAGACGTTGAGCACGTCGAGATACGCCCCGATCTTGCCCCATCCGGTTACCCACGTTTTGTCGACACGCAGGTCGAGCGAGTTGAAGAGCGGCAGGCGCGAGTTGAAAGGCGGCTGCGACTGAAGAGCGAGGTACGTGCCGATGTTCTCGTCGTAATAGCCATACGTCTGGGGCGTGTACATGTACCCGCTCGTCAGACGGTAGCGTGCGCCGAATTCCCAGCCTTTGCCCAGTCGGTAGCTACCGAGCACCGTGAGGATATGCGTCTCGTCGTATTGAGAGAGGTGAAGGGGCATGCCCGGCGCGTCGCGGCGCTCGCTGCGCGAGAGCGTGTATGCGAGCCATCCGAAGAAGCGATCGTCGGGCTTGTAGCGGATCAGGGTCTCGGCGCCGTAGATGAGGCCGGTCCCCGTATTGCCGGCCCCCTGCGTCACCAGGTTGTCAAGCTGCTTGTAGAATCCCTCGAGCGACGCCTCGATGTGGCGGGTAAACTCGTGCTCGACCCCGACGTCGTAGTGGTAGGCGCGGTTGCTCGTCAGCCCCGGCGTTCCGAAGACCGCGTTGGTTTCTTGCGGCTGCGGCGGTTGGGTGAAGAGCCCGGCGCCAGCCTTGAGGGTCGTCCGCGGCGCGCGCGTGACGTCTTGCCGCACGACCAAGCGCGGCGCCAGGTCCCACGACTTGGTGGCCTTCGTGTAGTCGAGCCGCACGCCCGGAACGATCCGCGTGCCGGCCCACGGCGTCGCTTCCCATTCCGTGTAGAACGCGGGCTGGTAGATGGAGTCCGAGGAGTGCGTGTACAGCGGCGGCCGCGTGCTGAACGGACCGGGCGGCGGTTCTCCCGGCTTCGGCAGCGGGGGGGCCTGTACGGTGATCGTGTACGGCTCGTAGAGCATGTCCAGGCCGACGTTCATCGTCAGCCGCTTCTCGAGCTTCTGGGCGAGCTCCACGCGGGAGGTGATCGGCCAATCGGTGACGTTGAACACGAGGTTCGCGAAGTTGAACTCGAAATAGTCCTCGCCGGCCGCGGCGACCACGCGCAGCTCGGTGTCGTCGCTGAACCGATTGCGGTAGAGCGCCTGCGCGCGCCAGAAGCCGGTATGGAAACCGAGCCCGCCGGTGAGAGTCGGGTTGCCCGACGGCGCGCTGTTGAGCAGGATCGCCAGCCGGTCGTCGGACCCGAAGAACGCGAAGCGGATGTTCGATCGCTTGCCGAGGTCGCGCTGCAGGAGGGCCTGGTAGTCGTAGTACACGGGTGCGACGCTCACGCCGGCACCCGCAGCCTTGAGCACTGGACCGAGCCACAGGTCGAACCACGAGCGGCGGCCCGCGACCGCGAAGCTCCACCCGGTATCGAAGAGCGGGCCGCTGGCGAAGACGCGCGTGTCGATGAGATCGGCCTGCGCGAAGCCGTGCACGGCGTCTTTCTTCGGATCGGTCAACCCCACGTCGACGATCCCGCCCATCGCCCGCCCGTATTGCGAGCTGAAGTTGCCGGGATAAAAGTCGATCCGGTCCAGCATCTCGGTGGGGACGACCGACGACAGCCCACCGAAGTGGTAGACGAGCGGAACCGGCGTACCGTCCACGAAGTATTGGGTGTCTTGCGGCGCCGAGCCGCGCACGATGAGCAGCCCCGCTCCCCCTGGCGGGCGCCCCACACCGGGCAGGTTTTGCAGCGAGCGCAGCGCGTCACCGTTGGTGCCCGGGATACGGCTGATTTCGCGCTGCTCGAGGGTACGCTTCGTGACTTCGCGGGGCGGCCTCTCTCCGCGGACCTCCACTTCCTCGACCACCTCCGAGCCGCCGGGGGAGGCGTTGGGCGAGGCAGCCGCCGCCGGCTCGACCGCCGCGAGGGGCGCGAGGCGGTCGGTGGCCGCGGCCTCCTGGCCGGGGTTGAGCGTCTCGTCGGCCTCGTGCGAAGCCATCGCTGGCGCGCTCACCGTGACGTGATACGTGTCCGCCGGCAGCCCCTCGATGCGCCATGTGCCGTCGAAGCCCGTGGTGACGGTGCGCTCGTGGCCCAACGGATCGCGCACGACGACCGTCGCTCCAGTGATGGGCCGCTCGCGCGCAAAAGTGACCACGCGCCCGGAGAGAACCGCTGGGGGGGGCGTGAAACGGTAGACGAACCGCGTTCTCGCCGCGACGGGCTTGCCGTCCCGCGTCGCCGGGTCGAAAACGAGTTTTTGCGCGGCCGCGAGCGCAACCTCGTCGAAGCCATGGCCGGCGGGCTTGTCGACGACGGCGCTGGTGACAATGCCGTTGGCGTCGATCGTGAGCAGCAGGAGCACGTCGACGGTGTCGTAGAACCCCTCGGAGAGCGCCTGCTGGGGGTATCGGGCTCCATCGTTTGCCTTCACGACGGGCGGCACGACCACCGGCAGTCTGGGTGCGCCCGGCTCTCGATCGTCGGGGGCCTGGCCCCACGCCGGCTGGGCCACGAGCGTCGCGAGAGCCACGAGCCACGAGGCGAAGAGGCGGGCGTTGTGTAGGCGCGGCTTCGACATCGCGCGGGCCCACCTGACTTAGTCGACGTTCGTTTTTCACTCAACTCTCGACGTCGCTGGCAACCAAGCGGGAGTCGGAGCACTGACGCTGGTCGCCGCGCCGGGGCAACCGTCGCTGTCCGAGTGGACTTGGAGTGACGCGGCGAAACCGGCAGCTTGCATCGACCTGTCGGGCCGGAGAGCTGGAACTCGCGGGCGACCGGCGGGCCTGGCGGGTCGTCGTCGGCCGGCAGGCACCATGATCTCGACAAGACCACGCTGCGCGCGAGGTGAGGCGTGCGCTATGGCGGCGTGAAGGGGCCTCGGCGTTGACGCTGCGCAACCCTCGGTGATACCAATGGTTTTTGTCGCGGGGGCGCCCCGACGGAGGCGAGCATGACCAAGAGCGAACTCATCGACGCGCTCGCAGCGCAACGCGCAGACCTGACGAAGGCGCGGGCCGAGCTCGTCGTCAACTGCGTTTTCGACGCCATGACGGAAGCTCTCCAGCGCGGCGAGGGCATCGAGATCCGCGGCTTCGGCAGCTTCACGGTGCGCCCGTACAAGCCCTATTCGGGACGCAACCCGCGCACGGGTGAGCCGGTCGACGTGCCCGCCAAGCGGCTGCCGTTCTTCAAGGTCGGCAAGGAGCTGAAAGAGATCGTCAACGGCAGCCGACACTTGCCCATCACGGGCGGCAAAGACGATGACTGAGTGGTGATCCCCGCGGCAGAGCAGCTCGCGCTACTGGAGCGCGGAATCGTCGACTTGCACGTGCGCACTGAGCTGGAAGAGCGTCTGGCGGGTTCGCATCGAACCGGCCGTCCGTTGCGCGTGAAGGCCGGCTTTGACCCCACGCGACCGGACTTGCACCTGGGCCACACGGTCTTGCTCCAGAAGATGCGGACTTTCCAGGACTTGGGGCACACGGCCATCTTCCTCGTCGGCGACTTCACGGCCATGGTCGGCGACCCGACGGGGCAGAACGACAGCCGCCCGCGCTTGACGCGCGATGAGGTGGAGCGCGCGGCCGAGACGTATCTCGCCCAAGCATGCAAAGTGCTGGACGCGTCTAGGCTGGAGATCCGCCGCAACGGGGAGTGGCTCGACCAAATGGGTCTCGCCACGTCGATCGAGCTCATGGCCAAAGCAACCGTCTCGCGGATGCTCGAGCGCAAAGACTTCCGCCAGCGATTCGAGGAAGGCCGGCCCATCCATCAGCACGAGTTTCTGTACCCCCTGCTCCAGGGGTACGACTCGGTCGTGCTGGAATGCGACGTCGAGCTCGGGGGCACCGATCAGCTCTTCAATCTCTTGGTCGGCCGCGACCTCATGGGCAAGTACGGCAAGCGTCCGCAGGTCGTGATGACCACACCGATCCTCGAGGGAACCGACGCGCGAGTCGAGAATGGTGTCGTCGTCGGCAGGAAAATGAGCAAGAGCGCCGACAATTACATCGGGATCCAGGAAGCGCCCAACGCGATGTTCCGCAAGGCGATGCAGATCGACGACGGGGTGATCTTTCGCTTTTTCGAGCTTCTCTCGAGCCGCTCGAACGAAGAGTTGGCGGCGCTGAAGCGCGACCGGGCGGCGGGGCGCAACCCGATGGAGATCAAAGCCATGTTCGCGCGCGAAATCATCGGGCGTTTTCACGGCGCCGAGGCGGCGGCGAGCGCGGCGAGCGAGTTCGAGCGCGTCTACGGAAAAGACGCGGTCCCAGAGCACGTGGAGCGCGTGGTGGTGGACCCGAAGGGCGGGGTTGCGGAGCTCGCGTGGGCGCTCAAACAAGCGAACCTTGCGACGTCCAGCAGCGAGGCACGTCGTTTGGTCGAACAGGGGGGTGTCGAGGTGAACGGGGCGCGGGTCACGAATCCGAAAGCGCGCCTCGATCCGGGCACCGAGCACCTGGTGCGCGTGGGCTCGAAGAACCGCCGCTTCGCCCTCATCCGCGTCGCCGGATGAAAGAATGAGAGATGGGACGGGGAGGCGCGGAGGCGGGGAGTCATGGAGGGCTTTCGCGCAGGAATGCATTGGCGTTGCTCGGCGCGCTCGCGGCCAGCGCGTGCGGCAAGGCACGCGGCGGCGGGGCGGCGGGCGAGAGTCGGCTTGGTCAGAAGGCCGGCGCTGGCGAGACGCTCCAGCTCGACCGGGTGATCGACCTGGTGCCCGCCGCGGGGCTCACCTGGCTGATTGAGATGGCGCCGCGCGATCTGCTCGCGGGCCCGGTGTTCGGGCCCGCGGTCGCGCAGATCGTCCCCGAGTCCCGCTTCAATCGGTTTGCGCAGCGTCACGGCGGGCTCGACCCGCGTGGCGCCGAGCAGATCGTCTTTGCGGGGTACGCAAAGACGACGCTTCTGGTTGCGCGCGTACCGTTCGACCCAGGTCGCGTCGACGCCGCGTTCGTCGCTCTCGGAGAAGCGGAGGAAGGTCGCTCGGTTGAGCGCGCGGTGACGCGCATGTGGCGGACCATGCCGGGCGGGCACGAGCAAATAGCTTTGCTCGCGGGGCAGGGGCTGGTCGTCGAAAGGGGACAGCTCGGTCCGCTGAGGGCAGCGATCTACTTCGCGGAAGGCCGGCTCCGGCGATCACTCCCGGCGCTGAAGGCCGAGCCACTGGCATCGGCATCGACGCTCGCGGGCGAAGCCCCGCTCCGGGCATTTGCCCCGGGACCCTTCGACGGAGAATGGGCGAGCGGGCTCGCAGGACTCCTGCGGGCGACGACGGCCGTCGCGATCACCCTCCGCCCGGCCGCGAATGCGGCTGTCGCGGCGGTCGCCGCGCGCCTTCTGCTGATGGGCGCCTGGGGCGAGGACGCCCCCGCGGCAGCCGATCGGCTGCGATCGGCGTTCGGCGTTCTCACCGGTGATCCCCTGGGACGCCTCATGGGCCTCGACCATCCGCTTGACGGCCCGACTGTGACTGCCGACGCGAACGTCCTGCGCCTGGAGGCGACGTTTGGCGCGCTCGCGGCAGCCCGCGGACTTCACACCATCGTGGACGCGAACGTAGCCGAGATCATGGCCTACTGACCAGAGGCCCTGGGGGTGACCCGTGGGGCCGGGCCGATATAGTCGACGCACTCGTCGGGCAACCGTTGCATCAGCGGCTCGCGTTGTTGGGCGGCTTCGAAGGCGTTGGCGGCGAAGACATTCGCGTTCAAGAAAGTCGCCACCGCCGAGGCTTGAAGCGGCGCATAGCCGAGGTCGAGAAGGACGGCGGAGACACCGATGGCGGCGTTCGGAGCTGCCTGCCACTTTTGCATCATTCCCGCGGATAGGGCCTCTTGGAGCGTCCAGAAAAGCAGCCCCTGCCGGCCCATCTTCACGACCTGCACGCGAAGCGCCTCCATGCGTTCGTCTCGCTCGCGAAAGGGCACTCCATATCCGACCATCCGCGGGCGTCGCTCCACGCGTTCGCGGACGGCCCCCTGAACCGCGTCTGGGTCTTCGATGCGCCCTGCGACGAGATCGCGCAAGGCCACGAGCTCGTCGGCGGCCGCGCCGGCGGTCCAAGGACCGATGCTATGGCCGTCCATCGCCAGTTGGCCAGCGCCGAAGCCTGCGAGGGTGCTACCGAACGACGAGACCAGCCGCGTGAGCTTGAGCGGCCAGATGCGCGGGTCCGCCGAAGTCAGAACGACGGCGATCACATCCAGCACCGCGCGCTCTTCATCGGAGGGTCGCCGCCCGGTTGCAGCCATGGCCATGAGGCCGGTCGACGTCTCGCCGCCGAGCAAGTCCGCGATCGTGCGATGCCCGAAATAGAGATTGTCCCCGACGACGTGCCGGGCTACCCGCGTACGGATCATGGTTCGTCGTCCACGTACGCGACGGGCGGCAGGAGCGTAGGGTACTTCCGAAAGCTGCGGGCCGGCGTGGCAAGCGCCTCGGCGACGGCCACCGGAAGCTTGGCAACGACGAGCGCGCACTCGATTTGCTTTGCGGTCCTCAGTCCGCATGCGTGGAGGGCGGCGAGGAGCGCCGCGGGGCGGCTCACATCGTGAGCCAGCGCGGGGACCTCCACCTTACCTTCCAAGGCCGACCGCAGTCGCGCGACCGACGCGCGCTCGGCGTCGGAGGTTGCCCGGTGCTCCGCGGGCACGCCGGCGATGACGCCCGATAGCGCCTCGATCCATGCGCCGTGCTCAGCGAGAAGTACCCGCGCCTGCTCGGCGAGCGCGACTGCCGCTGTCCCCAGGATTGAGCTCGTCGTGCCGGAGCACATCCGCGCGATGGCCGCGGCGTGCGTCGGCGCTTCGTTGATCGGGGCCGGGGAGGCGAATTGAAGGGCAACCTCGAAGGCGCGACCCTGTTCGGGCCTCGGAAGATCGCCGGTCAGAGCGAGCAGTACGGTTTCTGCGAATGAGTAGTGCCGCGCCAGATCGGCCTCGACGTCATAGCCATGGATGGCGGGGCGCACGCCCGGCGTGACGACGCGCGCGGTGAGCTTTTCGGGCCAGGGGGCGTCGTCAAGCGGGCTTCTGCGGTGGGACGACTGGTCGACAGCGCTCACGGCTCGATGAATCCCGCGAGCGCCTTCACGCGCTCGCCGAGCGGCGGCATGATTGCCGGATCGACGCGGACCTCGATCAGGCCGGGCGATTGCAGGCGAAGCAACTCGCGAACGGCATCCTGCATTTGGCCCGGGCGATCGACCACCCGCGCGTGCAGTCCCATGGCACGCGCCAGCGCTGCCACCTCGAGAGGGCGCTTGTACACGACCGAATGGAGCGGCGTCCCGCGGCCGAGAATCTTACTCCCGTGCCAGGTAATGCCGTGCATATTGTTGCTCTCGACGATCCAGATGACCGGCACGTTTTGCTCGGCCGCAGTGATCAGCTCCATCCCGTTCATGGCGAAGCAGCCGTCGCCGACGAGAGCAAAGACGGGGCGGCCCGGCATCGCAAGCGCGGCTCCAATCGGAGCCACCGTACCATGTCCCATCGAACCGAAACCGAGGTTGATGAAGAAGCGCTGCCCATGCCCTATGCACAAGTGGTGCATGTTGAAGAGCATGTGTGCCCCAATGTCCGAAAAAACGACGGCGTCTTCGGGAAGCACCTCCTCGAGGTCGACACGCCAGCGCTGCGGCGTCATCGGCACGCTCGCGCTCGTGCGAGCGCCTGGTTCATCGTACCGCTCGTGCCCTCGCGGCAGCTCGGGATGCGTTCTCCAGCGTGAGGCGGAAGGCACGCCGTCGCGAATACGCCGATGGATGTGGTAGGCGAGCTCGACGAGGATCGCCTGCGCGTCGCCCACCAGGGGTATGTCGACAGGGTAGTTCCGGCCGATTCGGTCGGCGTCGATGTCCAGCTGAATCAGAGCGCGGCTGGGTAGCAGGCGAGGGGTCCAGTTGAACGTGCTCGTCTCGCCAAGCGACGTGCCGACCGTAAAGAGAATATCGACCTCGTCACCCAGTATTATCTCGCGCGCATCGCGGTGCCCTGCATTTCCGAAAATGCCCAGAGAGAGCGGGTCATCCTCGGGGAAGACGCCTTTCGCGCGCGGACTCGTCGCGACACGTGCATGCAGGAGCTCTGCAAGGACGCGCAAGTGCTCTTCCGCGCGCGCCGCAGCGACGCCGGAGCCCACGAGCAGTACCGGGTGATGCGCGCCGAGCAACGCGTCAGCCGCGCGCTGAACCGCGAGGCGATCGAAGGCACGCGTCTCAGGACGATACGTGCACGGGTCGAACCAGTCCTCCTCGGCGCCGCGCTCCCAGAGATCGACGGGAACGTTGAGATGTACCGGTCCGCGCCGGCCCGTCAGCGCGAGGCGCAAGGCGCGTCGCAGGTGGTGCGAAAGTGTTTCGGCGCCGGTCACCATCGCCGAGTACTTTGTGATGGGGCGGAACATCTCGACAATGTCGATGTCCTCTCGGGCCGTTTCCTGTGCAGCCCCCTTTCCGAGCGCATGCGACGCAGCTTGGCCGGTGACCACGAGCATCGGCACGCCGTCTGCGAACGCGCAGGCGACCCCCGTCACCAGGTTCGTCGCTCCCGGACCGGACGTACCGGCGCAAACCGCCAGCTTGCCCGTCGATCGAGCGAAGCCGTCGGCCATGAACGCGGCTCCCTCCTCGTGCTTGGTCACGATCAACGTCAGCGACGAACAGGTCTCGATCGCCGACATCAACGGGTACAGCAGTCCACCAGGGATCCCGAACACGTGGGTTGTCCCTTCGGCTTCGAGGTAGCGGAGGAATACATCGACCATCCGCTTCGGAGCTGGCCCCGGCACAGCGAGCGGTCGACGCTCCGAGAGGGGCGCGATCTCCTCGGCCTCGGCCAGGCTTGACCTCGCGACCGCGCCCGACGGCGGGCGCACGATGGGCAAATAGGCAACGTTCCCGCTCTCGGCGTCCGGGCGGGGCTCCTCAGGAACGCCCCCTATCCTACTCATGCACTCAATCTACGGATGCGAACCACACGGCTTAAGGGCTCCCCTCCGCCAAGCGCGGGAAGGTTTCCGGACACGCGCTTCTCGGCCTGCGCGCACTTCAAGGGCAAGTGCACCCAAAACGTCGTGCCTTCTCCGAGCTTCGACATCACCTCGAGGCGCCCGCCGATTTGATCGAGTAGCTGTACGACCACTGAAAGCCCGACCCCGAAGCTGTCACGCGCGCGAAGCTCGGGGTCTGACCCGCCCGGAGTGAAGCAGCGTTCCAGTTGCTGTTGATCCATGCCGCGGCCCGTATCCGAGACCTTAATGACCAAGAAGCCGGGGGTCCCGTCAAGCTCCACGATGACGCCTCCGCGGTCGGTGTACTTCGCCGCGTTGCCCAGCAAGTTGTCCACGATGCGGTCGAGCAGGAGCGGGTCAATCTCGATCGTGCTCGGAGCCTCCCGTGTGGCAAAAACGGTCGCACGAACGTCACCCCCGTGTACCAGAGCACGGAGCCGCCGCTGGAGCCGCTCGGTCAGCTCGGCGACCTCGATCCGCTGCGAGGTGAATTGCAGCGTGGCCCTCTGGCTGCTCGCGGTCTGGACGAGATCGCTCAGCATCCGCTTCATCTGGGACGAGGCGACATCCATGTCATCGAGCACACTCATCACGTGAGCCTGAGACTCGCCGCGGCACCGGACGCGCAATGCCTCGGTCCCGAACTGGAGAACTTGCAGGGGATTGCGAAGATCGTGCGAGAAACCCAGCAGCGTGCTGGCCCGCTCTTGCTGCAGACCCTGCATCCCGCTCAGCACGCGCTCGAGCGTGCGCGTCCGCTCGCCGACCTGCTCTTCGACAAGTCGCGTCCACTCCTTCTGCCGCTGGTGCAGATCCACGATCTCTCGACGGGCCTCGGCTTCCTCTCCCGCGATCTGACGGAGGGCGTCCATCATCTCCTGGCGGGTGCTCTGATTGATGCCCTCCGTGCGGCGGACCTCGACGATGTAGCCCACTGCCGCCCCAAGCATCGCGAGGAACACCGGCGTGGGTATCGAAGCAATCCCGAAGCGCTGGAGGAGCAGGCCCAGGGCGCCGAATAGGGCCGTTCCGAGGAACACAGGCACGAGAGAGCGAGCCGCATACCAGCGCAGGTGAATCTCGCAGGCCGGATCGCCGCGGCCGATGCAGCCGCGCTCCTTCACGTGCGCCGCCGGCAATCCCCACATCGTCGGCAGGGTCCTGCAGTTGGCCTGGCGCGCGAGGCATGTGAGCCGGCTTATCGCCTGGCCGTCCGACTCGACGCGAAAGGCCAGGCTGGTTCGGTCTTGCGACAGAATCGAGAGTCTCCCGACCGTCGAGACGAGAGAGTACGTCCTGAGCATTTGTGCGTAAACGGCTGCGGGTGAAGCAGCCCAAAGCACATAGCGGATCGGCCCATACGCCTCTTTGATTCGATACGCGCAGGCCCTCATGAACGTCTCGTCATCGGGCATGAGCGCTCGGGCATGCGCGAGGATCGTCTCGAACGTGTCCGCCGAGACCCAATCGTGTTTGGCCTCGAACTGGGCGGCCGTCACGCCGGTTCCCTCGAGCGCGGATGCCAGCGCCTCCGCCCCGAGATTGTCCTCTATCCAGCGTGCCAGAGGCCACAGGATGCGCAGGTTGTAGTCTGCGCTATCCGCCCGGCCGCCGGATTGGCTCACCGCAGCCTCGCTTCCGTGTGCTTGCTCTCCGAAGGTCGCATGCCTTGCCCGCGCCGTGCCTGGGTTGTGGTCGCGCCGCCGTGAACGGTCCCGCGTTCATGGGTACAACTTGGGGACAGTGCGTGAATAATGCCACGACTCGAGTCAGCGTAGGGCTAGAAAAGTAGCTAAATCGAACAGGGCGTCGTGTGCGGTGGGGCGGGCGGCGCGAATGACAGCATTGTCACGCGTGGGGCACACACGGTTCGTGAGGAGCGCGACGACCACTTTCGCGTCCGGGTCGATCCACACGCTTGTCCCCGTGAAGCCGAGGTGGCCGAAGCTCCTCGCCGCCAACCGTTCCCCCGCGCTCGACGCCTCCGCGCTTTTGCCGTCGAACCCCGCGCGAAGGCTGCCCCCTCCTTCGCGCCGCCGAACGGTCCACGTGAGATCGACGGGCTCGCCGAACGGCGCTCCGACGCCGTCGAGTGCATCGAGCACCGCGGCGCCGAACGTCAGCACGGCGTCGATGGTCGCGAATATCCCTGCGTGCCCCGACCCACCTTTACCGCTCAGCGCCCACGCGTTCTCGTCGTGCACCTCGCCCACGATCGGGCCGGCGCCGACGCCGCGGCCACGCCAGGCGACGGTTTCGGTCGGAGCGAATGGGCCGTAGACGCCGCGGGCGGCGAGATCGCGGACGGTCCCCGCTTGGCCAGCGATCCCCAGGGGATCCAGCACGAAGCGAGCGATGGCCTCGCCTGCGTCGCGCGCACCAGTCGCGCGGGCGAGCGCCTCGCCCGCCAAGAGGTAGCCGAGGTCACTGTACACGGGCGCGAAGCCATCAGGGGGGGGAGCGCCAGAGGCGTCGGCGCGGCGCGCCCGAGCAGCTTCGCGGAGCGCGGCCGGATAATCCACGGCTTCGCCGCGCATGACCGGTTCGTAGAGAGGGCGGTGGGCTTCGAGGCCCGCGCGGTGGGCTAGGAAAAGCTCCAGAGGCACGTGCTCACTGGCTGTCCCATGGGCCTCCGACAAGAACGCGCCGAGCGGCATGCGGCGGTCGACGCCCGCTCGGGCCACGGCCACCGCGGTCATCGGTTTGGTGAGGCTCGCCAGATCGAACGGAAGTTCGGCCGACCCGCCGACTTCGCGCCGCCACGCGCCTCGCCTCACCGCGCAGCCAGCCGCGGCATGCGGAGCCACTCCATCGGCCACGATTCGGCGCGCGATGTCGTCGGCTGTGCTGGCCATCGGGGACGGATCGATTGTGCGACCGGCAGACCAGGGGAGCAACGCCCCTCGACCGCCGATTGCGCCAACTGGCTGGCGCCAATGTACGAGAGATGCGACCGATTGCGCGTTTGGCGCCGGGGGAACTTTGACCCTCCGCGCGCGCGAACTGTACACTCGTGCACTGACGATGGCCGAATTCGTTTGGGAGGCGCGCGGAAGGACGGGGGAGGTCCGAAAGGGGTTGATGGAGGCCGAGTCCGAAGACGCGGTCAATCAGCGCCTGCGCGCCCAGCAGCTGCAGCCGACGAGGGTCAAGAAGAAGCCCAAGGCGTTCACCCTTCAGATTGGGACCGGCGTCGGCCAAAAAGACGTCGTCACGTTCACTCGTCTCTTCGCCACGATGATCGACGCGGGCCTGCCGATCGTGCAGTGCCTCGACATCCTTCAGGGACAGACCGACAACAAGTTCTTCGCCAACATTCTACGCGACGTGAAGGCGAGCGTGGAGCAAGGGGCGACTTTCAGCGATTCCTTGCGGCGCCACCCGAAGGTCTTCGATCACCTCTACGTCAACCTGGTGCAGGCCGGGGAGGTCGGCGGCATTCTCGACACCATCCTCAATCGCCTCGCCGTATACATCGAAAAGTCGGTGAAGCTCCGCAGGCAAGTGCGCGGCGCGATGGTCTATCCGAGCATCGTCATTTTCGTCTTCGTCGGCGTGCTGACGATCTTGCTCACGTTCGTCATCCCCGGGTTCGAGAACATGTTCAAGGACTTCGGGTCTAAGGACGAGCTTCCCGTGTTGACTCGGTTCGTCATGACCATCTCGCGGGCCTTCGTCGGCAACGCCCTCTGGATATTTCTCGCCCTGACCGGCGTCATTGTGGCTGTCACGTACACCTACCGAACCCCGCGGGGGAAGCGGGCGATCCACGCGGCGCTGCTCCGCGTGCCCATCGTCGGAGGCGTGCTCCGCAAGATCGCGGTCGCACGCTTCACGCGCACGCTCGGCACGTTGCTCGCTTCCGGAGTGCCGATCCTCGACGCTCTCGAGATCGTCGCCAAGACTGCCGGGAACGTGATCATCGAAGAGGCGGTCATGTACGCGCGGGCGCGCATAGCCGAAGGCAAGAACATGGCGCAGCCGCTGATGGAGACGAACGTGTTTCCGTCGATGGTGGTCCAGATGGTCGGCGTCGGCGAGCAAACCGGTGCGCTCGACGTGATGCTCAACAAGATCGCAGACTTCTACGAAGAAGAGGTGGATGTTGCCGTGGCCGCGCTGACGAGCCTCATCGAGCCCGCGTTGATGGTCGGGATCGGGGGCACCGTCGGCGTCGTCCTGATCGCGATGTACCTGCCGATCTTCAGCATCGCGGGAAAGATCAAGGCGGAGTAGCCGCGCGCCGCTACCCGATCGACATGGAGCTTGGGATCCGCTCTCCGTCGCCGGATCACAGCCTCGCCGGGCGGATCGCCTGGATCACCGGGCTGCGCCTCGCCTTCCTCGTGCTCTTGCTGGGCGCGACCGCCACGCTGTACCTGCAGGGCGAGCTGGCGCGCTACCCGTTCAGCCTCCGCGTCGTCTTCGTGACGATCGGGTCGGGATTCGCCCTCGCCGCTCTGTACGCGGCGGTGCTGCGCTCGGGCAAGAGGTTGCTCCCCCTCGCGTGGTCGCAAATCGCGCTGGACCAGATCACCTGGACGGCGATCGTCTACGTCTCGGGCGGCGCATCGAGCGGCGCGACGTCGTTCTACGCGCTCACGTGCCTGGTGGGGGCCATCCTGGTCGGACTCCGTGGCGCGGCGTTCGCGGCGGCGCTCGGGATCGGGATCTACAGCCTTCTCTGCGCGGGATTCCACTTCGGCTGGGTTCACCCTCCCCCCGATCAAGACGCGGCCAGTTACGCCGTCCAGACGGCACAGCTCATCTACCCGCTGCTCGTCAATACGCTGGGGGTCACGGTCGTTGCCCTGCTCGGCGGCTATCTCGCCGAGCGCTTGCGCTTGACCGGCGGCGCCCTTCAGGCCGCAACCAGACGCGCCTTCGAGGCCGAGCGCCTCGCGGTGCTTGGGCGAATCGCCGCCGCCCTCGCGCACGAGATCCGCAACCCGCTAGGCTCGATCACCGGCTCGATCGAGATGCTTCAAGAGTCTCCGTCGCTCACAGACGACGACAAGCGCCTCTGCGCGATCGTGCACCGCGAGGCCAGACGGCTCAATGACCTCGTCGGCGACATGCTCGACCTCTCCAAGCGCCGACCGCCGACCGCGCAAGCGACCGACGTCGCGGCACTGGCGCGCGAGGTCGTTGCACTCGCGGCAAACGCAGCGCGCGGGTCGGACGTACGCGTACGTTACGAGGGGCCGCCGAGCGAGTCCGCTCTCGCGCGGTGCGACGGACCCCAGATCCGTCAGGTTCTCTGGAACCTGGTTCGCAACGCGATCCAGGCGAGCTCCGCGGGCGCGACGGTCGTGGTACGAGTGGAGCCACAAGAACGAGAAGTGACCTTGGCGGTGGACGACCAGGGGCCGGGCATCCCGCAAGGCGAGCGCGCGCGGATCTTCGAGGACTTCTTCACGACACGCACCCACGGCGCCGGAATCGGGCTGGCGGTGGTTCGGCGGATCGTCGAGGACCATGCCCCCATGGGGGCGGGGCTGAGCGTCGAGAAGGCGGGCGGCGGCGGCGCGAGCTTCCGGGTCACACTCAGCCGCGACGTGACTGGGCTGCGGAGAAGCTTGCCGCCCGCCAGATGATTGAATTCCTGGGTGCTCGAGCCCGTCCAAGGGCATGTGGAGACCGTTCGCGAGCCCCGCGCATCGAACCTTGCGCAGGACCGCGCGATGATCCAGGTTCGGGACCCGAGGTTTTCTCCGAAAATGCGACTCCGCCCCCTCGTCACGCTTTCCTCAGCCGCCATTGCGCTCGCGCTGTCGTCCCCGGCCTCAGCCGACGACGCGCAGAGCTTCATCGAGCACGAGCACGCGAAGCTCGATCGGCTTCTGCGCGAGCCGGCGTCGCCGACGCGCGACACGCAGATCAACGACGCGCTGGACGGGTTCGTCGACTACGGGGAGCTGACCCGACGCGCGTTCGGCGAGCCTTGCCCTCCGTCTGTCCCGAGCTGTGACGACCTCTGGGCCAAGTATGCCGACCCGCAGAAAGAAGAGCTGCGAAACCTCCTCAGCCAGCTCGTGCGCAAGAGCTATCGGAAGAACCTGGCGCGAACGCTCGACTACGAGGTCGCTTTTCACGGTGCCCGCGACGCGGCCGGCGACACGCGCGTCCTCACCGAGGCGAAGAGCAAGACCAAGCCGCGCGACCCTGCGGTCCGGGTCGACTACGTAGTGAAGCAGACCTCCGCCGGGTATCGGGTCGTCGACATCATCACGGAGGGGTCGAGCCTGACGAAGAACTATTACGACCAGTTCCGAAAGAAGATGAACGACCCGAACGAAGGATATCCGAACATCGTCGAGAAGCTTCGAGACAAGATCGCGCGCTGATCGATCCGCGCCTCTCCGAGGATTGCCGGAGGGCGTGGGTCACCGGCCATTCAGGCGATCGATGACCATCGCCGCCACCGCGTGATCGAACAACAAGCCATTGTGCCCGCGCTTGGGCACGACGACGACATCGCCGTAGCCGAGGCACGCGGTCTCGACTCCGACGACGACGGAATCGGCCGCCGCGACAACGGACGTGTGCGGGACGCCATGGACGTGCGCGCGATCGCGCACGCGCCTGAGAAGCTCGCTTTGCTCGTGGAGGTCGGCCCCGACCAGCAGCTGGGGGACGTTGACACCGCGAAACGGGCTCGCGAGCGAGATGGTCCGCGAGACGCGAGTATGGCCCTCCATCTCCTGGACGTACCAGCGCGCGACCACGCCACCGAGCGAGTGGCCGACCACCGTGATGCGCGTACCCAGCGGAACGTGGTCGATGAGGTCCGCGAGGCGGCGTGCGATCCGCCGGATGCCGACGCAGGGCGCGTGAGTGAATGTCGCGACGCGAGCGCCCGCCTCCCGCTCGAGACGCGCGCGAAGCGGCCGGAAGACGCCCGCAGTGGCGAGGAAGCCATGGACGAGCACGACGACGTCGTCGCCCGGACGAGCCTCGGGCACCACCGACGCCAGGTCCCGCGGCACGAGGGCTACTTCGCGCAGGAGGGCGAGGCGCTCGACCCCAATGAACTGTTCCAGAGCTACCGGAAGGGCCATCGTCGACCCGATTTAAGCATGAATCGTTCCCCGCAAATGCGGGCCGGCGATGGCCGAGGCGCGCTCCCGTTTGCGGAAGACGACCGTCGAGCCAGCGAGAACGGCGCTCGCGGGTGGACGCCGATTGCCCTAGCCTGGGCCTCGCGTGCCCGAACCTCAAGACTATCGGCTGGAGCTGGTCGTCGGCGCCGGGGACGTCGACATGCTCGGCCACGCCAGCAACATTGCGTTTGTTCGCTGGATCCAGGACGTCGCGATCGCCCATTCGACCGCGGTCGGGTTCGACTTCGACGCGTACCAGCGCCTGGGCGCCGTCTTCGTCGTGGTGCGCCACGAGGTGGACTATATGCGTCCCGCGTTACGCGGCGACGTCATCGACGCGCGTACGTGGATATCCAGCGTCATGGTCGCCAAGTGCCATCGCGCGACGGAGCTCGTGCGGAAGGCCGACGGCCGACTGCTCGCCCGGGCGCTGACCACCTGGGGCTTCGTCGATCTGGCCACCCTTCGTCCGAAGCGCATCGACAAGGCCCTGCTGGTGGCGTTCGCGCCGTTCGTGCGCTAGCCAGAAGAGCCCGGGTACATGACGACCGTGCACGAAGACGAGCGACGCGACGCGGCCCACTGGAACGCCGTCGAAGAGGCCACCGAGCTGCTGCACGAAGAGCGCTACCACGAGGCGATGGGCGAGCTCCGTCGCGCACTCGATGCCGACCCCAAGAATGTCTATGCCTATTACTTCCTCGGAGCGGCCTTCTTCGAGCTGGGGGAAGTCGAGGCAGCCCGGGATGCGTACACGGCTTGCCTGAAGCTCGCCCCGGGGCATCTCGGGGCCCGCGTCGCGCTCTGTCACGTGCTGCGCATCCTCGGCGATCTTCGCGGCGCGTTGCGCGAAGGAACGCGAGCGCTGAGCCAGTCGCCGGGAGACCCCGACGCGCTCCACGCGGTCGGCCTCGTTTACCACGCGCGCGGAGACCGAATTGCCGCCCGTAAGTACCTCGAGGCCTTCCTCGCCGAGGGTCCCGAGTTCGAGGTGGCGCTCGAGGTTCGCGCTCTGCTCGAGTCGATGTCGGGCGAATAGTCCGGGCTAGCGCGGCGTCAGCCGTTCTTTGCCCATGTACGGGACGAGCGCCTTCGGCAGCCGGACCGAGCCGTCTTTCTCCTGATGGTTCTCGAGCAGCGGAATGAGGATTCGAGGGCTCGCGACGGCCGTGTTGTTGAGCGTGAACGGGTACGAGAGCGATCCGTCGGCCAGGCGCACTCGGATGTTCGAACGGCGGGCCTGGAAGTCTCCGAACGATGAGCACGAGTGCGTTTCGCTGTAGGCGTTTCGGCCGGGCATCCACGACTCCACCTCGTGCTTGCGCGTTTGACCCAGCCCGATCTCTCCGGTGCACGCGAGGGCGACGCGGTACGGGATCTCGAGCTTGGTCAGGATCGCCTCCGCGTTACCCAGGAGATCGTAGTGGAGCTTCTCGGCGACGGCCTCGTCGGGCGCGCAGAAGGCCACTTGCTCGACCTTGGTGAACTGGTGCACGCGGTAAAGGCCCCGCGTGTCCTTCCCGTGAGCCCCCGCCTCTCGGCGGAAGCACGGCGAAACGCCAGCGTAGTTGAGCGGCAGTGCCTGCCAATCGAGCGTTTCGTCGCAGTGAAGGCTTACCAGGGCCACTTCGCTCGTGCCGATGAGAAACAGCTCGTCGGCCGCAATCGAGTACGCCTCGTCGCGACCGAGCGGAAAATAGCCTGTGCCGGTCATCGCGCGCTCTTTGACCATCACGGGGGGCACGACCAGGGTCATCCCCCGAGCGACCAGCGCGTCGACGGCCAGGCGCATCACGGAGAGCTCGAGCAACGCGCCGTCTCCGACGAGCGCGTAGGAGCGGCCTCCGGCGAACCGCCGCGGGCCCTCCCAGTCGACGAGCCCGAGGGAGGTCATGAGCTCGACGTGGTCCTTTGGCGGGAAATCGAAGCGCGGAAGCTCCCCCACGCGCTTGACCTCGACGTTGTCCGCGTCGCCTTTGCCGATCGGAACCTCCGGTCGAGGCACGCTGGGCACGCGCAACATCAGCTCTTGATACGTCCTCTGGACCTCCGCCACCTTCGCCTCGAGCGCCTCGATTTCGGAGCGCACTTCCTTGGCTTCTTCGACGAGCTTGGGACGCTCGTCCTTAGAGGCCTTCGGGATCAGCGCGGAGAGCTCGTTTTTGCGCGCTCGCCGTTGCTCGAGCAACGTCGTGCTCTCGCGGCGCTGCCGGTCGGCGGCGAGGAGATGGTCGAGGTCGAGGTCGAGGTCGAGGCCCTTGTTCCGGATCGCGGCACGGACCTGGTCGGCAAAGGTTCGAATGAATTGGATGTCGAGCATCGGCTTTCTCGGCTGGGGCTATATCACGGCGTCCCGAGGGGCCCCCCGGGCATCTTCGCGGGCACCTCCGCGCGCACGCGGTCGGCGCGCATGGCCCGCTCGAGAGCGTCGAGACGCTTGGCCGTCTCCGCGCGGATAGCCCCGAGCTCGCTGAGCATTTTCTCGATGCCCACCTCGTTCTTGAGATTCACGCGAAAGTCGGTTTCGGCTTGCGCGCGATCCTTCGCGGACTCTCGGTTCTGGCTCATCACGATGAGGGGCCCCTGGAGCGAGACGAGGATGGCGAGCACCAGGTTGTAAAGGATGTAGGGATAAGGATCGAAGCCGACGACTCTACCGTCGCCTCCTCTCGCATACAGACCAACGTGCTCGGCGACGGCCGGAACGTTCACGATGCACCACCCGGCGGTCAGGCCCAGGAGAACCAGGATGAACTCCCAACTCCCGTTGAGCTCCGCGACCTTGTCGGCGAGTCGCTGCCCCCAAGTCAGGTTCTCCTCGAACTCTTTGACGACGTCTTTGGCGGCGCGCTGGCTCAGCATCGCGTTCGTTTCGCGCAAGCGTTCGGCCATCTCGCTGAGGATGGTCATCGCCGCTGTCTTGGACCGCCCGAGGTGCTCCGCCAGCTCCTCGCGGGTCAACTCGAGCAGCACTGTGTCGACGACGGCGCGCACGCTCGCGCTGCGGGGCTTGTCGTCGAAGATCGCGAGCTCGCCGAAGTACTCGCCGACGCGCACGTCTTTGAGCGCCACGGACGGCGAGCTCTCCGCGCCGCCCGGTAGGTAAATTCGAACCGCACCCGATTGAACGACGTACATCGACGAGCCCAGGTCGCCCTGGGAAAACACGACTTCGCCGGCGACGAAGTGCCTCTCGGCGACGCGCTTGGCGAGCGCTTCGCGGTCTTCGTCGGAGAGCCCTTGAAACAACCGGATTTGGGCCAAGAGGTCGGCGGGGCGCATGTCTGACGGAGATGGTCGCGCGGCGGCGCGGGGCACGGCAAGTGGGCGAGGATCGTGGTACACGGAGAGGCGATGCTGCGGCGCGCGGTTATCCTTTCTTTCGTCTCTGCTGCCGCGATCGCGTGCACCTCTCTCCTGGGCGACTTTGTCACGAGCACGGGCGCGGTGGATGCGGGCGGCCAGGCCGACAGTGCCCCGACCGAGGCGGCCGCAGACGATTCCGGCGCCGTCGTCCAAGCCGTCACGTCGGACGTGTCCGTGTACGTTGGACAGACCGCCACGGTCGACAGCTCGAACAGCACGACCACGCGCGGAGCCCTCGCGTTCGCGTGGACCGTGGTCCTCTCTCCCGCAGGCAGCCGCGTCGCGACAGAAACCCTGACAGGAGCGGCGACGCCCAAGGCGAGCTTCATTCCCGACGTCGGCGGAGAATACCAACTTCAAGTTACCGTCAGCGCCTATGGCAGCAGCAACACGCACACCGCCAAAGTGAACGCAGCCGTGGCCCAGGTCCTCTTCGCGCAGGGTGGCCCAGGCGATGGCGGGCAGAGCTCCGCGTTCTATGCCGTCGCCGACTTCGGTGGTGACGGCGGCCATCCTGTGCTCTGCCCCGATGTCATCACGAGCTCGTCGGTTCCGCTCGCCGCGTTCGCGGCGTATGCGGGGCGAGCGTACGACTACTGGGAAGCTCCGGCGGGACAACCGCTGAAGTTCGCGGCCTTCACCCTCGATCATGGGCCAGACGCCGGCATCTTCGCGCACCTCTGGTCGGGTACGAGCGCGTCGAGCTGCGCCGCACCGCCATTCGACTATTCGACGACCGGGTTCGGTCCCGGGCGTCCCTACGGATCGAACCCGCACTTCAGCCCGGACGGGACGCGGTTCGTGGTCTTCGATCGCGCGTGGCGCATCGTGACGTACGCGGCAAACGGGACCGACGGCGGACCGCCCCAAGTGGTCGCGACGTACCCTGTCCCGTACAGGCAGGCCGCGCAGCTCTTCGATCCGGTCGGTCTCGAGCCAGACGCTGGGTACACGTTCGAGCCGCCGCGTGTCGAGTGGACTGGCAACGGTCTCGCGTGGGCGCAACCGACCGCGAGCGGATGGGAAATCGTCACGGCGCCCGACATGCAGAATGCGACGCCGACCCCCTACATGCTCTGCAAAGGCACGATGCCCCGCGAAATCGGGATGCTGCGCGACGGAACCGTGATCGCTTCCTACCGGCCGAACCCACAATCCAGCGAAAACATTTATCAGCTCAAGCCCGACGCACAGCAGAATTGCTACCGGGAGCAGCAGTATACGAACCTCGTCGATTCCGGCAGCTCCACCGCGACGGACTTCGCCGTATCGCCGGACGGAACCCAGATCGCCTTCTTGCAAATTGACACGACCTCACAGGACGCGTCTGCGTGGACGAGCGGGAGCTCGCAGCTCCCTGGTGGCTACGTGTACGTCGTTCCGGTCGCTGGCGGAACGCCGACCCTGGTCTCGAGCGACCCCGCCCTCTACGGCCCGCGCTGGATCGCGGGCGGATCGGCGCTCGTCTTCACGCGGCTCGATGGCATCGCGGAGAGCACCGGCCGGCCCGCCACTTCGGTGGTCGTCGCCACGCTGGACGGCGGTGCCGTGCAGGTGGTCGCGCAGGGTGACGGCGTGGCCACGTTTGCTTCGACGTCGGGCAACGCCGCATGCGGTGTGGCCGGTCGCAGAGTCGGGGGGCGCGAGAGCGGGACCGCGCCATGGATTCTGGCGACGGCCGCATGGTTGGGCCGAAGGCGGCGGAGGGCTGGAGGAGAGTCTGTCCAAGCGACACTCCGCGACCGTCTAGGACAGCGCACAGGGGCGGAAACCCGGCGCAATGGCCCGGAGTGGCCCTTGGTCCGCCGATTGAAGAGCGCATTGCAATGCTCGCTCCCCTCCGGCTTGCGGTGCTCCTCGCCTCGATCCTATTGGTCGCTCCGCCGGCGCGCGCCAATCCAACCTTCTCGAGCGATGAAGACGCGCTCGAAGACCGACTCGCCGACGGCGACCTCGACGCGGAAGACCGCGCGTCCACGCCACTGAGTAGCCACTCTGGCGGTGGTGCCGACGTCCACACGCAGAGCTGGCTGAGCCTCGTCGGCTTCACGAAGCAACTGATGTCCGGACAGAACGATGTCGGCGCAATGATCGTCGTCGGCCTCGCGCTCGATCGCATCGCCGCAGGTCCCGTGCACGGGTTGGCCGACCCGCCTCGACCCGCACCGCCGCCGTCCCCCGCTGCCGGCGAATCGCCACCAGCGCACCCCACGACGCTCGTGGCACCCTCACTCGCGCGCGAGTGCGTCGCCGCCGCCCTTCGCGCATCCGGGCTCGGCGTCGACGATTCCCGGATCGACGCGCTGATCACGCGCTCGCGGGTGAGCGCGTGGCTTCCGGAGACGCGCATGCGAGCGATGCGCCTCATGACCGACGCGGCGCACGCGACAACGCTCGCCACGACAGATGGGACCACGTATTACGACGCGGTCGGCGCCAACCTCGTGCTCGAGCTACGTCTTACCTGGCGCTTCGACCGGCTGCTCTTCGCCGGTGACGAAGCCACGCTGGAGCGCACCCGCCTAGAGCGCGAAGACGCGCGATCCCGGCTCTCGGCGCGAACGCTCGAAGCCCTCTTCGCGTGGCAGCGCGCCGCGGTCGAAGGGCAAACCGCGCCGGCCGGATCGCCGCAAGAGCTCGAAGCGCAACTCCGCGAGTCCGAAGGGCTGGCCACCCTCGACGTTCTCACGGGCGGCTGGTTTTCCCGCCGACAGGGCTGGGCCCCGCTTCGGACACCTTGACCGCCGCGCACCCCGCCGTTAGAGGTGTGGGTCTTCGGCCATGCTGAGCGAAACGCGCGACGAGCTGAGCGACCTCCAACGGCGCCTGATGGCGCTAAGGGGGCATCTTTGACCTCCCGAAGCTGAAGGCGCAAATCGCCGCGCTCGAGCTGCAGACGCTCGCCCCGGGGTTCTGGGACGACCAGAAGAAGGCCCAGGTGGTGACCCGGCGGCGGTCCGACGTGGAGCAGCGGCTGAGTGCGATCGAGAAGCTCACGCGCGACTTGGAAGACGCCATCGTGCTCCTCGAGCTCGGCGCCGCCGAAAACGACGAGGCGACCGTGAAGGAGGCCGCCGCGCAACTCCCCGCGCTCCGCGCCCGCGTCCGCGGCGCCGAGCTCGGGCGCATGCTCTCCGGCCCGGTCGACCATGCGGGCGCGATCGTGAGCATCCATCCCGGAACTGGTGGCAACGACGCCAAAGACTGGGCGCAGATGCTCCTGCGCATGTACCTGCGATGGTGCGAGCGACGCGGCTTCAAGACCGACATGATCGATTACCAGGAAGGCGACGAGGCCGGGATCGACGGCGCAAGCTTCGGCGTCCAAGGGGACCACGCGTTCGGCTATCTGCGCAGCGAGAACGGCGTTCATCGGCTGGTGCGTATCTCGCCGTTCGACGCCAACGCCCGGAGGCAAACGGCGTTCGCGGCCGTCGAAGTCACGCCGGACATCGAGGACGAGATCGACATTCAGGTCAAGGACGAAGACATCGACATCACGACGATGCGCGCGGGCGGCAAAGGCGGACAGAACGTCAACAAGGTTGAAACGGCCGTGCGCTTGAAGCACATCCCGAGCGGGATCGTCATCGTGTGCCGGGCGGAGCGGTCGCAGCACCAGAACCGGCGAATGGCCCTCAAGATGCTCAAGGCGAAGCTCTACGACATCGAGACGCAGAAGCGCGAGGAGCAGGCGGCGGCGCAAGCGGCAAGCAAAACGCAAATCGCGTGGGGCAACCAGATTCGCAGCTACGTCCTGCAGCCGTATCGGCTCGTGAAGGACCTTCGCACCAGTCACCAGAACGGAAACGTCGACGCGGTCCTCGACGGAGAGCTCGACGAGTTCATCGAGGCGTACCTCTTGGCTGCCGCGGGCGGCACGCTCAAGAAGGGCGGACTGGCCGAAGAAGCGGAAGCGCCCTAGAAGCCTGGTGCTTTTCGCCGATCCCGGTGCGCCGGCTTCGTCGGCCGCGCTCGAAAATACCGTGCTTCAGAAAACGAAAATGACGGACGAGCCCAACGCGAACAAGTCACCCGAGCCGCTCTCCGCCGAGCAGTCCATCATCGAAGCGCGAAGGGCCAAGGCAGCGCGCCTGCGAGCGCGCAGCGAGAATCCGTTCGCCAACGACGTGCGTCGGCTCGGTTCGGTGGACGACATCGCGGCGGTGCGCGCGAGCGTCTCGACGGCCCTCGCTGGCGGCAAGTACGACGCAGCGTCCGTCGAGCAGGCGGCCCGCGGGCGGCTCGTTCACGTGTGCGGCCGCGTCATCGCGCTCCGATCGACCGGTGCCCTGTCGTTCGCGCGGATCCGCGACCGAACCGGCGAGATCCAGCTCATGCTCGACGAGGCCAGGCTCAAAGAGGAGTACGAGCGCCTGTCCGACATCGACGTCGGCGACTTCGTCGAAGCGCGCGGGCCACTCATCGCTTCGAAACGCGGCGAGCTGTCGGTGATGGCGAACAAGCTGCGTCTCGTGACCAAGGCGTACCGCCCCCTGCCCGAGAAATGGCACGGGCTGACCGACGTCGAGCTCCGCTACCGACAGCGTTACGTCGATCTGGTCGCCAACCCGCCCGTCGGCGACGTCTTCCGCGCGCGAAGTCACATCGTGCGCGCGACGCGCGGCATCCTCGACGCGCACGACTTTCTCGAAGTCGAGACGCCCACGATGCACCCTCTCATCGGCGGCGCCGCGGCGCGCCCCTTCGTCACGCACCACAACACGCTCGACATGCGCCTTTACATGCGCATCGCGCCGGAGCTCTACCTGAAACGGCTGGTCGTGGGCGGGCTCGAGCGGGTGTACGAGATCGGCCGATCCTACCGCAACGAAGGGATCAGCACGCGCCACAACCCCGAGTTCACGATGCTCGAGTTCTACTGGGCGTACGCGACGTACGACGACTTGATGGACTTCACAGAGACGCTCTTGCGCGGCGTCGACGCGAAGCTCGCCGCGGCGATGCCTGCGGCCCACGCCATCTGGAAGGAAGCGCGCCCCTTCGCGCTCGACGAGCCTTTCGTACGAGTGCCGATGGACCTCGCGGTCGCTGCGGCCGCCGAGCGCACAGCGATCCCGCAGTGGGTCGCGGCGGTGTCGGACCAGGCCGGAGCGGGCCTCGTCGAGCTCTTGCGGTCGGACTTCGGCGAACAGATCAAGGAGTGGGCGAGGTCGTCGCCGCGCGCCAAACAGATCGACTGGGGCAACCTTCGCAAGGGGGTCGGCAAGTGCACGAGCGACGGAGAGCGCCTCTTTGCCTGTTACGAGTACGTGGCCGAGCCGTTCCTCGCCGAGGACTACCGGAGCGCCGACGGCACCCACTCGGTGCCCGTCTTCGTGAAAGACTATCCCTTCGAAGTCTCGCCGCTCGCGCGCCGAAGCGACGCGCACCCCGAGCTGACCGATCGATTCGAGCTCTTCGTCCACGGACGCGAGCTGTTGAACGCCTTCAGCGAGCTCAATGACCCGGACGACCAGGCCGCGCGCTTCCGTGCTCAGGTGGAGCGGCGGCAGCACGGCGACGAGGAGACGATGGATTACGACGAAGACTATATCCGCGCCCTCGAGCACGGGATGCCGCCGACGGCCGGCTTCGGAATGGGAATCGACCGGTTGGTGATGTTGCTGACCAACTCGTCTTCGATTCGCGACGTGATCCTGTTTCCGCTCCTGCGGGGCGAGGCGAGCGCGCGGGGCAAGCAAACGTGAAGACGTTCGCTGCCCCGGTGGTGATCGCGGCGACCGCCGTCGCCCTGGCAGCGATCGCCTTCCTCTTGTGGCGAGCGCGGATCGACTTTCGCCGGCACGAGAGAGCCCGCGGCGTTCTCCAGAGCATAGGGGCCGGACTCGGCGCGCTCTTCGTTGGCTTCACGTTTTGGACCGAGAGGCTGCCCGTGCTGCGGGGGTCTGCGTGGACACTGCGCGACGCTCTCGTGCGGTCGGCGGCGATCGCGACGGGGGTTCTTTTTCTTGTGGGCACCGTCGTCGCTCTGCTTCCCTGGGCTCTCGACCGGCTCGAACGAGGACCGTTCGCGACCTACGTCGCCGCCCGCCACGTACGCGCGAAGAAGAGCGGATTTTTGACGCTGATCAGCGGTCTGTCGATATTCGCGGTCGCGCTCGCGTCGTTTTCGCTGTCGAGCGCCATCAGCGTCATGGGCGGCTTCAGCGCGGACCTGAAGCGCAAGATCCTGGGGAATACCGCCCACATCGTGGTCGACACGACCAGCCAGTCCCCGTGGAGCGACTACGAGTCGGCGCTCGAGCGCGTGCGGGCCGTGGGCGGCGTTGCGGGCGCCACGCCCGTCGCGCAGGGTGAGGTGATGGTCTCGAGCACGTCGAATCTCGCCGGCGTCATCGTGCAAGGCATCGACCCGAGCACGATCGGCAACGTCATCGACCTTCGCAAGAACATCGAGGCGCCGGTGAACGTGCCCGACAAGCTGGCATACCTGGAGGATCCCGAAAGGCTGCGCAACATCCCTGCCGACGAGGTCATCGGGATTGGCCCCGGTGGAGAGGAGTACACCAAGGGTCCCGAGCTCCCGCCGCTCGGTGACGACCTCGACCCGACGGTACGCCGGGCCCTCGACTCCCCGCCTCTTCGCCCCGGTCTCGTCATCGGCCGCGAGCTCGCGAAGACTCTGCACGTCTACGTGGGCGACGAAGTAACGCTCGTTTCTCCGCTCGGCGACCTCGGTCCGATGGGCGTGATGCCCAAGACGCGCAAGTTCCGAGTCGCGGCGATTTTCTACAGCGGCATGTACGAGTACGACGCGACGCACGTCTACACGAGGCTCGACGAGGCCCAGAGCTACTTCGCGACGCAGGGGCAAATCACCGCGATCGAGGTGAGGGGCGAGGACGCGGAGAACGCCGACCGGCTCACCCCCGCGGTGACCGCCGCCATCGGGCGCGACGATCTGCGCGTGCGTGACTGGCGCGAAATGAACCGGAACCTGTTCAGCGCGCTGAAGCTCGAAAGAATCGCGACGTTCCTCATTCTGTCGATCGAGATCATCGTCGCGAGCTTCTGCATCATCTGCACGCTGCTTCTGATGATGACCGAGAAGGCTAAGGAGATCGCGATCCTCAAGGCTCTAGGGGCGACCGACGGCACGATCCTGCGCACGTTCATGAGCGAGGGGGTCATCATCGGCGGCATCGGCACGCTGCTCGGCGTCTCGACGGGAGTCGCGCTCTGCACGGGCCTCGCATGGTTCGGCCTGCGCCTCGACCCGGACGTCTATTACATCGATCGCCTCCCCATCAACGTGAGCGGCTGGGACTACGCGGCGGTCACCGTGGCGGCTCTGACGATCTGTACGCTCGCTACCATCTTCCCCGCCAAGCAAGCCGCACAACTGAGGCCGGTCGACGGGCTGCGCTACGAGTAAGGGAGACCCGCGAGGCCCCCACGGGGAAAACCTTCGTCTTTTTTTCGCGGGGGGCGGTCCATTTCGTCGCCGAGAAGCATTTAGGGCAACGTCCCCCGCTCGTTGGCTCAAAGGGAGTGGCCCGGTGTCAAATTCCAAACGCCCTGTAAGGAGGCTGCCCGCCTGCGTCTTGCTCGCCTTGGTTGGACTGACCGCTGCGAGCTGCGCCACTCGCAGGCCGGTCGGGTTCGACGGATGGGACGGCTCGGCCGCTGCGCCGGGGGGCGATGACGCCGGCGCAGGCACCGGAAGCGACGTGTCTCTGCTTCCCGGCAACGGGTCCGGCTCCGGGGGCGTGTTCGACTTCGACGCCGGCACCGGACCGGACGGCGTGGGAAGCGCGTGTGGCCACGGAACATGCACGCCGATCGGTGGGCAGTACTGCGGCACAATCGGCGACGGGTGCGGAGGGAAGATGACCTGCCCGGCTTGCCCGGGAGACTCGACCTGCGACAAGGGCATCTGTGTCGGCGGCGCGAGCTGCATGCCCATTGCCTGCCAGTCCGGGGGCTCGCAATTCTGCGGAATGGTCGGCGACACCTGCGGCCATACGCTCGATTGTGGAAGTTGCCCGACGGGGGCCTCGTGCACGAGCGGCGTCTGCGTGAAGTCGGGGTGCGCGCGGCTCGCCTGCGGGAGCGGCGGAACCGACTTCTGCGGAACCATCGGCGACGGTTGCGGGGGAAGCCTGCCTTGCGGAGCCTGTCCGAACGGAGGCGCTTGCGGCGGCGGCGGCATCGACCATGTCTGCGCCCCCGTCAATTGCACGAAGGGAGCGTGCACGGGGCCCGGCGGCGCCCAGTACTGCGGCACGATCGGCGACGGCTGCGGCGGCGCCATCGACTGCGGCATGGCTTGTCCCAACGCGATGGCGTGCGGGGGCGGCGGCGTGCCCAACCTGTGCCCTGGAACCGGGACCGGCGGCGGTTGCACGGGCATCGCGTGCAACGTCGCCACGTGTCCTGGCGGCGCCACCACCACGTTGAGCGGGACGGTGCTCGATCCCGCCGGCGTCAATCCCATCTACAACGCGCTCGTCTACATACCGAACGCGCCTCTCGCTCCGATCCCGACCGGCGCCTCTTGCGACGTCTGCGGCGCCACGGCTTCGGGCAGCCCGATCACCGACGCGCTCACGGACGCCGCGGGGCACTTCCGTCTCCAGAACGTGCCCACCGGGACCAACATCCCCCTCGTCGTCCAAGTGGGCAAGTGGCGCCGCGAGGTGACGGTTCCGACCGTCACCAGCTGCGCGGACAATGCCATCGCGGATCCCAATCTGACGCGGCTGCCGCGCACCCAAGCCGAGGGCAACATCCCGCGGATCGCGCTGACGACGGGGGGATCGGACTCGCTCGAATGCCTTCTGCGCCGCATCGGAATCGCCGACTCCGAGTTCACGGCGGACACCGGTGCGGGTCGGGTGCACCTGTACTACGGCGGAGACCTCACGGGGCCGACCGGCGGCGGCGCGGGCACGAACAGTTTCAGCGCCGGGGGCACGTTCGCGTCCGCGGCAACGCTCTGGTCGAACGTGGCGAAGATGAGCGGCTACGACATCATGATGCTCTCGTGCGAGGGGGGCCAGTATGCGAGCGCCAAACAGCCCTACCTTCCGAACCCCGAGGCCTACCTGAACGCGGGCGGACGGGTTTTCTTCGACCACTTGCACTTCTACTGGTTGCTGCACGGGTCGGCCGCGCTGCAGGGGACGGCGAGCTACATCGGCGTGGGCAGCAAGCTGCCCATGCCGATCACGGGTACCGTCAACACGGGCTTTCCCAAGGGCAACGCACTCGCCGACTGGCTCGTGAACGTCGGCGCGACGCCGACCCGGACGCAGCTCACCATCTATCAGGGACAGCACTCCGTCACGGCAGTCAACGCGCCGACCCAGGCGTGGATCACCGTGCCGACGAATCCCAACGACGGCAAGATGCGGCCGTCGATCCAGTACATGAGCTTCAACACACCGGTGGGCGCCGCGCAGGACGCCCAGTGCGGGCGTGCCGTGTTCACCGACCTTCACATGAACGTCGCGGTGAACGGTGCGGGGGGCGACAACTCCGACCCATCCAAGCCTTTCCCCACCGAGTGCAAGGCCAACGGTCTGACTCCCCAGGCGGCAGCGCTGGAGTTCATGTTCTTCGACCTCTCGGCCTGCGTGCAGCCCGATACGGGCACGCCGATGCCCCCACCGCCGCCTCCCTCCGTGCCGCCGCCGCCGAATGGAGCGCCTCCGCCTCCGCCGCCTCCGCCACCTCCGCCGCCCCCGCCGCCGCCTCAGTAGACGATCGCCTGAGCCGGCCTCTGGACGGACCAATGCGGGAGCCTTGCCTCCGACGCGTCGGGCGCCTTCGTGCTAGTCAGACGCCACCGTGCCGAATGCCCTCGTCGTCGCTGCCAACGTGCAGAAGTCCTTCCGCCACATGGGCCGCACGCTCGAAGTCCTTCGCGGAGTGGACCTGGAGATCCGCGACGGCGAGATGCTCGGGATCGTCGGCGCGTCGGGGGCCGGCAAGTCGACGCTCCTTCATTGCATCGGCACGCTCGACGTACCGACCAAAGGGTCCATTCGCATCGCCGGCGAAGAAGTGACGGCTCTGCCCGGATGGCGGCTCGCCGAGCTGCGCAACCGCACCATCGGCTTCGTCTTCCAGTTTCACCACCTGCTGCCCGAGTTCAACGCGGTCGAGAACGTCATGATGCCCGGCCTCGTTCAGGGGCGGCCCAAGCGTGAGCTCGAGCCGCGTGCCCGGGCCCTGCTCGAGGAGGTCGGGCTCGTCGAGCGCCTGCTCCATCGGCCAGGCGAGCTGTCCGGGGGCGAACAGCAGCGGGTGGCGCTCGCGCGCGCGCTCGTGCTCGAACCGAAATTGCTCCTGGCCGACGAGCCGACGGGGAACCTCGACTCGACGACCAGCGCGCAGATTCACGACCTCTTCTTCGGGATCAACAAGCAGCGGGGCACGACGATCGTCGTCGTCACGCACAACCCCGCGCTCGCCGCGAGCATGCCGCGCGTGGTCACGCTGCGCGACGGGCGGGTAGAAAAAGACGAGCGACGGGACCCGACCGCGATGCGAGCACCCGGAGGCGAGACCGAAGGGCGAGCCGCCCGAGCGTAGAAACAAGTCCCCCAAGACCGGCAACCCGCGAGACCGAAGGGCGAGCCACC